>NZ_CM150785.1:4372500-4807500 GCF_056393585.1 Xanthomonas sp. NCPPB 3200
CAGGCTGTCTATGGTACCGGCGATTGGGCTCGCACTTCGAGCCAGCGAGGAATTTGAACGATGCAGAATTCAGAGCAGGGCCGTGCACGCAAGCGGCGCTTTCACGAACGCCTCCACGTCCTCCACGACACTGCCCTGCATCGCAAGCTCAAGGCGCATCTCCCGGCGGCGTTCAACGACCGGTGGACACGCCGTCATTGGATCCATGCCAGCCTGTTCGCGACCATCGGTGCGCTGGTGGCCACGATCGTGCCGGGCTTCTCCAACGCCATCGATACCCCGCTGTCCAGCCATTCCACGCTGGCCTTGCCGCTGCCGCCGCTGGTGCCGAGCCGCAAGCAACTGGCGCCGAGCACCGATTGGGAAATTCTGCAGGTCAAGTCCGGGCAGACGCTGAGCACCTTGTTCGGCGAGTTGGGAATCCCGACCGCGGTGATGTACCAGGTACTGGCGCATCCGGGCACCAAGGAGGCGCTGACCAAGCTGCGTCCGGGCGCCGAGATTGCCTTCGATATGCCGACGCCGGGCGAGCTGCGCGCATTGCGCTTCGACCGCGACGACAGCCACCGCGTGGAGTTGCGCCTGCTGGGCGACAGCGTGCGCGAGAACGTCACCGAGCGGGCGACCACCACGCGCACGGTGGTGGCGAGCGGGGAAATCAGCAGCTCGCTGTACGCCTCGGCCGGCAAGTCGGGGTTGTCGCCGGCAGCGGTGGCGATCATGACCGACGAGATCTTCAAGTACGACATCGACTTCGACAAGGATCTGCAGCCGGGCGATCGCTTCAGCGTGGTGATGGACGAAACCTGGCGCGAGGGCGAGCGGATCAATACCGGCGACATCCTGGCAGCGACCTTTACCACCGGCGGCAAGACCTACACCGGCTTCCGCTTCGAGCGTGCCGGCAAGCCGGCCGAGTATTTCGACATCACCGGCCGGCCGTTGAAGAAGAGCTTCATCCGCATGCCGGTGGCCTACAGCCGCATCAGCTCGACCTTTGGCGCACGCAAGCATCCGGTGCTGGGCACCATGCGCATGCACAAGGGCGTGGACTACGCGGCAGCCTCGGGCACGCCGATCATGGCTGCCGGCGATGCGCGGGTGGTGTTCGTCGGCACCCAGCGCGGCTACGGCAATGTGGTGATCCTGGACCACGGCAGGAACTTCAGCACGCTGTACGGGCATATGTCGCGCTTCGGCAAGATCAAGGCCGGCCAGCGCATCAACCAGGGCACGGTGATCGGCTATGTCGGCATGACCGGCCTGGCGACCGGCCCGCATCTGCATTACGAATTCCGCGTTGCCGGGCAGCAGCGCAACCCGATGTCGGTGACCATGCCGCCGCCCGAGCCCTTGCAGGGTGCCGAGCTGGCCGCCTTCCGCGCGCAGACGGCGCCGGCACTGGCGCGTATCGAAGGCATGGAGAAGTTGATCTATGCCGACGCCGGCAAGCCTGCCAAGGGCAAGCCGCGCGGTTGAGTGACGGCGGCTAACTTCTCAGCCGCCGACCTGGCCATCGCCGGTCGGATGGCTGCGCAGCGGTTCGCGAAGGAGCTGGTAGCTCATGCAACGTTGCGGCCGGCGCCGGATCGCTGCCAGCGTCCAGTGGAAACCATGATGCCGACGCGACAGTCGGCGCTGCCGGTGCAGCGCTGACTGACGAGCGTAGAGCCGATTGGCCTCACCGCGAGGCATGCCGGGGCGGTTGACTCTCCCACCCCGGCTGCACAAGCTGCATGACCACTGTGCAACTGGCCCTGGCATGTCTGCTCCGGAACACCTGGAATCCCCGCTCTACCTGGGCCTGATGTCGGGCACCAGCGCCGACGGCATCGATGCCGCACTGGTGCGCTTTGCCGATGACAGCCATCGCCGCTGCGAACTGGTTGCCGGCACCACCGTGGCCTGGGAGCCGCAACTGCGCGAGACGCTGGTGATGCTGGGCCAGGGCGCCGACGTGATCGCCATCGATGCGCTTGGACACCTGGATGCGCAGGTGGGGCTGGCGTTTGCGGCCGCTGCCAATCAACTGATCCGCGACAGCGGCATCGCGCGTGGGCGCGTTCGCGCGATCGGCTCGCATGGGCAGACCATTCGGCATCGCCCCAAGGCCGATCCGGCCTTTACCTGGCAGATCGGCGATGCCAGCCGGATTGCCGAGCACACCGGCATCACCACGGTGGCCGATTTCCGCCGTCGCGATGTGGCTGCCGGCGGTCAGGGCGCGCCGCTGATGCCGGCCTTTCATCTGGCCATGCTCGGCACGGGCGATGAAGACCGCGCGGTGCTCAATCTGGGCGGCATCGGTAACCTGACGCTGATCCCGCGCGATGGCGCGGTGCTGGGCTTCGATACCGGGCCGGCCAATGCATTGCTGGACAGCTGGTGCCAGCAGCATCGCGGCACGGCGTTCGATGCCGACGGTGCGTTCGCCGCCAGCGGGCGCGTCGATACCCCACTGCTGCAGGCGTTGCTGGCCGACCCTTGGTTTGCGCTGGCGCCGCCCAAGAGCACCGGGCGCGAGCAGTTCCATCTGGACTGGGCGATGCAGGCGATGCGGTCGCTGGGAGACGTGGCGCTGTCTGCGGCCGATGTGCAGGCCACCCTGCTCGAACTGACCGCGGCCAGTGTCGCCGACGCGTTGCTGCAGCTGCAGCCCGATACCCGCCGGGTGCTGGTGTGCGGTGGCGGGGTGCGCAATCCGGTGTTGATGGCACGACTGGCGGCGCGACTGCCGGGTGTGGTGGTGGAATCCAGCGCGCGGCATGGGCTGGATCCGGACTACCTGGAGGCCATGGGGTTTGCATGGCTGGCCGCGGAACTGCTCGCAGGCCGTGCGGCCAATCTGCCGTCGGTGACCGGGGCGGCCGGGCCGCGGTTGCTGGGAGCGATCCATCCGGCGTGACAGGCCTGAGTCAGTGCGAGCGCCCGCATTGGCAGCATCCTCGCGCCGAGCGGATTCGCACGCGAGGCAGCGCTGGCTGACCGTTTGCAGCTACGGACTATTCCCCGCCGGCAGCGCCTTGAGCGCGGCAATCGCTTCGGCCAGGGCATCGACTTCCGGGTGTTGCAGGCCGCCGGTGACTTCGTATTCGCTGGCGAACAGGCCCTGTTCGAGCAGATGCATCACGGTCTGGTGCTGGGTCCAGCCGCGAGCGACGGAGATGCGACGGATCCTGTCCACCAGCAATGGATCGATGTCCCGCAACACCAGATCGGTCATGCCTACTCCCTATTCGCAAGGCCTCCGGCGCGTTGGATGATCATCCCGCAGCGCCGGGTCCACCTGCAACCGTCAAGCTGCGGCAGCGTGCCGACGCTGCTGTAGGATAAGCATCCCGCACAATATCACTACGGGGATCGCAACCAGCGCTGTCCCGACGAAGAACAAGGCATACCCTTCCAGCAGGGTTCGTCCCTGTGACAGTGCCTGGACCGACCAGCCCGAGAAGCCTTTCAGGGCCTTGCCCGGCATGGCATAGAACGAGCTCAGTAAAGCGTACTGAGTTGCGGTATAGCCAAAACTCGTGAGGCTGGACATGTAGGCGATCAGCGCGGTTCCGGCAAAGCCGTTGGCGAAGTTATCGATTGCCATCGCCACTGCAAATTTGCTTGTGTCCGGCCCGACATAGGCCAGCCATGCAAATGCCAGATTCGAACAGGGACCCAATACTGCACCAGCCATCAAGGTCGCAAGCACTCCCCATCGCACGGAGACCAAACCGGCCGCTGCAATGCCGACGAACGTGGCAACCAGACCCACCGAGCCGCGGATGGCACCGACGGTATCCTCGGACAAGCCGAGGTCGACGTAGAACGGGTTGGCCATCGGCCCCATCACGAAATCGGCCATGCGATAGACGCTGATGGCCACCAGGATCAGGATTGCACCACTGCGGTGCTCACGAATGAAGGCGAGAAAGGGCCCGGCGATGGCGTCGAACAGCCCTCGCGGCGTCCATAGCGACGCAGCCTGCGCTTGTACGGCGATGACTTCGCGGGCCGGCTCACCTGCCATCGTTACGGCGATCACACCCAGCACCATCAGCGCCGCCATGACTTCGTAGGACACTTGCCAGCCGACGCGTGCGGCGATGATCAGGATCAGCGCATCGGTGACTAACAGGGCCGAGCGGTAGCCTAGTGCCGACGCAGACGTCAGCAGGCCGAGCTGTTCACTATTGTCGGCACTTTCAATGCGCCATGCGTCGATGACGATGTCCTGGGTAGCGGAGGCAAAGGCAACCATCACCGCCATCACGCCGAACACTACCAAGTGTTCCCAGGCGACGCCCATCACCAGTATCTGGCCACCCTTGGGCTGGACCAGCGCCATGCCGACCAGGCCCGTCGCCACGACCGCCTGCGATAGCAGCATCCAGCCGCGGCGGCGTCCCAATCGGCCCAGCAGCGGCACGTCTGTCTTGTCGACAATCGGTGCCCACAAGAACTTCATGGTGTAAGCCAGGCCCACCCAGGACAGGAAACCGATCGTGTCCAGCTCGATGCCTTGCTTGCGCATCCAGAAGCCGAGCGTGTTGCCAACCAGATACAACGGCAGACCGGAACTGAAGCCCAGCAGCAGCATCGCCAGCACTTTGCGCTGGCGCAGGTTAGTCAGTACTTGCTGCCAGCGCCGACGTGGCTTGATGACCTCACTCACTCCGCGTAATCCACGATGTACGGCGCATGGTCGGAGAAGCGCTGCTCGCGGTAGATGGAGCAGGCCTTCACCTTGTCGCGCAGGCCGGGGGTGACCAGTTGGTAGTCGATGCGCCAACCGACGTTGTTGGTGCGCGCCGCGCCGCGGTTGCTCCACCAGGTGTAGTCCTGGCCCTGGGGATGCAGCACGCGGTAGGTATCGACCCAGCCGCGGCCGCTGGCGGCGTTGGTGTCTTCCAGCGCATCGGCGCACAGGCCGTTGAGCCAGTCGCGCTCGGGTGGCAGGCAGCCGGAATTCTTCTGGTTGGACTTCCAGTTCTTGATGTCCAGCGCCGAGCGCACGATGTTCCAGTCGCCGCACAGCACGTACTGCCGGCCGCTGGCCAGCCACTGCTCCAGGATCGGCCGCAGCCATTCCATCACCTGGAACTTGTAGCCCTGGCGCAACTCGCCCGACGAGCCGGACGGGATATAGAACGAGACCACGCTGAGGTTGCCGAAGCGCGCTTCGACATAGCGGCCTTCTTCGTCGAACTCGGGCCAGCCCAGCGCGGTGCGCACTTCATCGGGCTCGTGCCTGCTGTAGATGGCCACGCCGCTGTAGCCCTTCTTGGTGCTGGCGTCGCGGAACCAGGCCTTGTAGCCGGTGGGCAGGAACTTGGGACCGGCCAGCTGATGCTCCTGGGCCTTGGTCTCCTGCACGCACAGCACGTCGGCGTCCTGGTCGGCGAACCACTCGAAGAAACCCTTGGTGACGGCCGAGCGCAGGCCGTTGGCGTTGAAACTGATGATGCGCATAGGCCGGGAATGGGGAGTCGGGAATAGGGAATCGTAAAGCCTACCCCAGCGCAGCTGCGAAGGCTGCCGAGGCGCGATGCGTTTACCATTCCCGATTCTCCATTCCCCATTCCCGTCAATGACCGACCACCGCACCCGTTTCCTGCAGCTGGCCCTGGGCGCCGATGCCCTGCGCTTTGGCGAGTTCACGCTCAAGTCCGGGCGGCTCAGCCCGTATTTCTTCAATGCCGGGCGCTTCGATTCGGGCGCCAAGACTGCGCAGCTGGCGCAGTGCTATGCCGATGCGATCGATGCGGCCGGGGTGGAGTTCGATCTGTTGTTCGGGCCGGCCTACAAGGGCATCCCGCTGGCGACCGCGCTGGCCTGCGCCTATGCCGGGCGCGGGCGCGACCTGCCGCTGGCGTTCAACCGCAAGGAAGCCAAGGACCATGGCGAGGGCGGCAGCCTGATCGGTGCGCCGCTTGAAGGCCGCAAGGTGCTGATCGTCGACGACGTGATCACCGCCGGCACCGCGATCCGCGAGGCACTGGGCATCATCCGTGCCGCCGGCGGCATTCCGTCCGGGATCGTGGTGGCGCTGGACCGGCAGGAGATCGCCTCCGAGCAGGATCGCCGCTCGGCTGCGCAGGCGGTGGCGGCCGAGGCCGGCATCCCGGTGATCGCGGTGGCCAACCTGGGCGACCTGCTTGCTTTTGCGGCAGGAAACGCCGACCTTGTGGGCTTCCGGGAACCGCTGCTGGCCTATCGTGGCCGCTACGGTACCGACACCACAGGCTGACGGCAGGCGACAGGGGGCTGCGATGATGCCGAGACACACCCGTTTGGCGTTACTCGCCGCCGTTGCGGCAGCCGTGGCCGCCGCGCCTGCCATCGCGCAGGACAAGCCGGCCGCGAAGAAGCTGTATTGCTGGAACCAGAACGGCGCCCGGGTGTGCAGCGATACGCTGCCGCCGGAGGCGGTCAATCAGGCGCGTGACGAATTCAACGCCAAGAGCGGCCTGCGCAGCGCCGAGGTGCAGCGCGCCATGAGCAGCGACGAGCGCGCCGCAGCAGCCGCCAGCGAGCAGCAACGCCAGGCCGACCTGGCCGCCGAGCAGATGCGGCAGCGCACCGACCAGGCGATGTTGATGTCCTACCAGAGCGAGGACGACCTGCGCCGGGTCTTCAACGAGCGCATCGCCATCGTCGACAACAACATCCACACCGCGCGCTTCAACGTGACCAGCCTGCGCGAAGGGCTGGCCAGCATGCTGCGCAGCGCCGGCGACCGCGAACTGGCCGGCCAGGCGGTGGCCGACAAGCTGGCCGCCGACATCCAGCAACGCCATCGCGAGCTGATGGCGCAATTGCGTCTGCAGACCAGCTTCGAGCAGCAACGGGTGGCGCTGGACGGCGAGATCGCCGACATCCTGCAGCGCTACCGGGCGATGAAGGAGCCGCCGGCCGGCGCCGCGCCCACCGGCTGACCGGCGCAGCCGTCATTTCCGCCCGTGCAGCGCACTGCGGCGGGCGGCATTTCCCGATCCGACGCCCTGCCCGCATAATGGCCGGTCTTACTCCCTGCCCACGAGGCTCTCCCGCATGGCCCGGATCATCGCCATTGCCAACCAGAAAGGCGGCGTCGGCAAGACCACGACCGCGGTCAATCTGGCGGCCGGCCTGGCGCGCGCGCCCAAGCGTGTGCTGCTGGTGGATCTGGACTCGCAGGGCAACGCGACCATGGGCAGCGGCATCGACAAGCGCGATGTGGCCGCCTCGACCTGCGACCTGCTGCTGGGCGAAAACACCGCGGCCGAAATCCGCGTCACCGCGCCGGAAGGCTTCGACCTGCTGCCGGGCAACATCGATCTGACCGCGGCCGAGATCCAGCTGATGGATCAGGGCGAGCGCGAGCAGCGGCTCAAGCGCGCCCTGGCGCCGATCCGCGACGAGTACGACTTCATCCTGATCGACTGCCCGCCGGCGCTGTCGCTGCTGACGCTCAATGCCCTGACCGCGGCCGATTCGATCATCGTGCCGATGCAGTGCGAGTACTACGCGCTGGAAGGACTGACCGCGCTGCTGGAAACCATCGAGGCGTTGCGCGCCAACCTCAATCCGGCGCTGGAAATCGAAGGTGTGCTGCGCACGATGTTCGACATCCGCAACAACCTGGCCAATGCGGTGTCGGCCGAGCTGACCGAGCATTTCGGCGACAAGGTGTTCCGCACCATCGTGCCGCGCAACGTGCGCCTGGCCGAGGCGCCCAGCCATGGCCAGAGCATCGTCGGTTACGACCGCACCTCGCGCGGTGGCGTGGCCTACCTGGGGCTGGCCGGCGAAATCGTGCGCCGCCAGAACGACCGCAACAAGGCCTACCGGCCCGTGGAGACCGTCTGATGAACAAGCCGATCCCCGCAAAGAAGCGCGGCCTGGGCCGTGGCCTGGAAGCGCTGCTGGGGCCGAAGGGCGCGGCCGCCGCAGCGGCGCCGAGCGTGGCCAGCGAGGAGGCCTTGCAGCCGGGCGACAGCCTGCGCCGGTTGCCGGTCACCCAGTTGCAGCCAGGCAAGTACCAGCCGCGCAAGGAGATGGACGAGGTCAAGCTGGCCGAGCTGGCGGAGTCGATCAAGGCGCAGGGGGTGATCCAGCCGATCGTGGCGCGCGAGCTGGCACCGGGGCAATTCGAGATCGTGGCCGGTGAACGTCGCTGGCGCGCCTCGCAGCTGGCCGGGCTGAGCGAAGTCCCCGTGGTGGTGCGCGAGCTGGACGACCGCACCGTCATCGCGATGGCGCTGATCGAGAACATCCAGCGCGAAGACCTCAACCCGCTGGAAGAAGCGCAGGCGCTGCAGCGCTTGATCGACGAATTTTCGCTGACCCACGCCGAGGCCGCCGGTGCGGTGGGCCGCTCGCGTGCGTCGGTGTCCAACCTGCTGCGGCTGCTGGAATTGCCGGTGGCGATCCGCGTGCTGCTGGAAACCCGACGCCTGGAAATGGGCCATGCGCGTGCGCTGCTCACCCTGGCGCCGGAGCTGGCCAGCAAGCTGGCGCAGGAAGCGGCCGACCAGGGCTGGTCGGTGCGCGAGGTTGAACACCGTGCGCAGCAGTTCGCCGCCGGCAAGGTGCCCGGCGCATTGCGCAAGGGCAAGCCGGCCGCTGCTGCACCGCAGGCCGATATCGCCTCGCTGGAAACCGAACTGTCCGAATCGCTGGGTACCAAGGTGGTGTTCAACCACGGCCGCGGCGGCAAGGGCAAGCTGGTGATCCACTACACCGACCTGGACACGCTGGACGGCGTGCTCGAACGCCTGCGCCTGCAGCGCAGCTGAGCCTGTGCACCCGCACCAGGAGCATCCCCGGCAATGAATCCCGCCAAGGTCGATCGCAAGCACCTGCTGCATCTGACCGACCTGCCGAACGTGGGGCCGGCCTGCGAAAAGGATCTGCAGCGGATCGGCATCCGGGTTGCCGCGCAACTGCGCGGTCGCGATGCCTACGACATGTATGCGCAGCTGTGTCTGTGCACCGGCGTGCTGCACGACCCCTGCGTGATCGACGTGTTCCTGTCGATCACGCGCTTCATGCAAGGCGAGGCGCCACGGCCCTGGTGGGCGTTCAGCGCCGAACGCAAGGCAACCCTGGCCAGCGAAGCACCGCTCAGTCTGGGGTGAGTGCGCGCATGCGATCAGGTGCGGCCATCAACCGGAGCAACCCATGAGCACTGAAGACGGCCAGATCAGCCCCGGCGGCAGCACGCTGATGCTGCACGCGCAGGAAAAGGCATTCGAGCCGGCACACGGCGGCGACTGCATCGAGCAGATCAGCGCACATATCGAGCAGCACCTGGGGCCGATCTCGGGAGTCCTGCACGAAATCATCTCCGACGCCGTGCATCTGGACGTGCATGTGGTGCCCGCCACCGCGGATGTCCCGTACCTGCGGCTGGTGACCTCGGGCATGAGCGACCGGCCGATGACCCTGCCCGAAGGTGTGGAAGCGCCGCAGTACATGGAGCTGATGCTGAGCCTGCCCGCCGATTGGCCGATGGACCAGCGCGACTTCGAAGACCCGCGCCACTACTGGCCGATCCGCCTGCTCAAGACCCTGGCCCGGCTGCCGCACAAGTTCGAGACCTGGCTGGGCTTCGGCCACACCATTCCCAATGGCCATCCGGCCGAACCCTACGCACCCGGCGTGCGTTTCGACGGCGCCATCGTGCTGCCACCGGTGAGCACGCCCGAGGGATTTGCGCGCCTGTCCATCGATGCCGACAAGACCATCGTGTTCATGACGGTGGTGCCGCTGTATCCGGAGGAGATGGCGCTGAAACTGAAGGACGGCAGCGATGCGCTGCTGGATCGCTTCGATGCCAAGGGGATTGGGGACATCATTGCGCTCGATCGCGTCAACGTCGCCAAAAAGCGCTTCGGGCTGTTCTGAGCGCCGCCTGCCTGCCTGCCCGCTTCCGATATCTCCAGGACCACTGCAATGACCATTCTCGTCACCGGCGCCGCCGGTTTCATCGGGGCCTACACCTGCCGCGCGCTGGCTGCGCGCGGTGAGTCGGTGGTGGGCCTGGACAACTACAACAGCTACTACGACCCGCAGCTCAAGCGCGACCGGGTGGCGGCGCTGTGCCCGGGCATCGACATCCGCACGCTGGACCTGACCGACCGCGACGGCCTGGCCGCGTTGTTCGATCAGATCCGGCCCACGCGCGTGGTGCATCTGGCCGCGCAGGCGGGGGTGCGTTACTCGCTGGAAAACCCGTCCGCCTACGTCGACAGCAACCTGGTCGGCTTCGTCAACATGCTCGAACTGTGCCGGCATCGGGGCGTGCAGCACCTGGTGTATGCCTCGAGCAGTTCGGTGTACGGCGACTCGGCCACCCCGCCGTTTTCCGAAGACCAGCGCGTGGACCAGCCGCGCTCGCTGTATGCGGCGACAAAGGCCGCCAACGAATTGATGGGCTATACCTATGCGCAGCTGTACGGCCTGCGCGCAACCGGGCTGCGGTTCTTCACCGTGTACGGGCCGTGGGGCCGGCCTGACATGGCGCCGCTGATCTTCAGCCGCGCGGTGCTGGCGGGGCGGCCGATCGAGGTGTTCAACCACGGCAGGATGCAGCGCGACTTCACCTTCGTCGACGACATCGTGGCCGGCGTGCTGGGCGCGCTGGACACACCCAGCGGCGAGCCGGTGCCGCACCGGGTCTTCAACCTGGGCAACCACACCCCGGTGGAGCTGGAATACTTCATCGACGTGATTGCCCAGGCCGCCGGGCGCCCGGCCGAGAAGGTCTACCGGCCAATGCAGCCGGGCGACATGATCCGCACCATGGCCGATACGCAGCGCGCGCACGCCGCCTTCGGCTTCGAGCCGGCCACCCCGGTCGAGCACGGCCTGCCGCAGGTGGTGGACTGGTGCCGCAGTTATTTCGGTGAGCGCGCCTAGGGCACAGGTTCGCTTCATGCCTGACTCAGACAGTCAGGGCACAATGCGCGATCTTTTTCGCTCAGCCTTCATCTGGCACCACGAATCCATGAGCCAACCCCAGCTTTCCGTCGTCGTCCCGGTGTTCAACGAGCGCGATAACGTCGCCGCCCTGGTCGGCGAAATCGTCGCCGCCTTGCGCGGGCTGGTGGCGTTCGAGATCGTCTATGTCGACGACCACTCGCGCGACGACACCCTGGCGGTGCTGCAAGGCCTGAAGACCACCACGCCGGAGCTGCGCGTGTTGCATCACGTCACCCAGAGCGGCCAGAGCACGGCGGTGCGCAACGGCGTCAAGGCCGCGCGTGCGAGCTGGATCGCCACGCTCGACGGCGACGGCCAGAACGACCCAGCCGACATTCCCAAGCTGCTGACCGCCCGCGCCAGTGCCGAGCCGCAGGTGAAGCTGTTCGCCGGCTGGCGGGTCAACCGCCAGGATTCGGGGTCCAAGCGCTGGGCCAGCAAGTGGGCCAACGCGATCCGTTCGCGCATGCTGCACGACAACACCCCCGATACCGGCTGCGGCATCAAGCTGTTCGAGCGCGAGGCGTTTCTGGACCTGCCCTATTTCGATCATATGCACCGCTATCTGCCGGCGTTGATGCAGCGCGCCGGCTGGCGCACGGTGAGCGTGCCGGTGCATCACCGCCATCGCACCGCCGGCGTGTCCAAGTACAACAACCTCAATCGCGCGCTGGTCGGCATCCGCGACCTGCGCGGCGTGGCCTGGTTGATCACCCGCAGCAAGCGCACCGTGGTGCAGGAGCGCTGATGGAACTGCATTGGCTGGACCAACCACTGACCTGGCTGTACTGGACCGGGCTGCATGTCACCGGCTGGAAGCTGATCGGCTATGTGGGCGCACTGATGTTCGGCGGCCGCTGGCTGGTGCAATTCGTCGCTTCCAAGCGCGCCGGCAAGCCGGTGATCCCGCGCATGTTCTGGTACATGAGCGTGGTCGGCAGCCTGATGACGCTGAGCTACTTCGTGTTCTCGGCCAAGCAGGATTCGGTGGGGGTGCTGCAGAACCTGTTTCCGGCGTTCACCGCGTTCTACAGCCTGTATCTGGATGTGAAGCATCGCGGCTGGAGGCGGGATCGGGCGGTGCATTGAGTTGGGATTGGGGAGTGGGGATTCGTAAGTGCGGCACTCCCGCTCCACGTTTCCGGGCTTTGAGGCGATGCTGGCTGCGTAGCTGAGCTGGATTGAGCGTGCTGCACTGGCTCTGCTTTCGGTGGATAACGGCAGGGGCTCGCTAGCTGGGGTCAACGCGTTTTTTCGTACGTCGCGATGCGCTGGTTACCGACCTGGAATGAGGCGCGTGGCCGATGCCGCGGCTGTTTGCTCATCGGCATGCTGTGCCTATGTCCAGCGCGCTCCTCCATCGTCCGTTGTCCGGGTCGGCGCCGCTTGCGGCGCATTGGCACCTGCGGCTGTACACGCATCAGCAGGTGCCGTTGTTTGCCGACTGGCGTTGCGCGCGGGCGGCCGCGGCCAGCCTTGCGGCGGCCGGTCATTGGCAGGGTGCGCAGTTGCTGTGCTGGGTGCTGCTGCCGGACAGTTGGTGCGCGCTGTTGCAGGCGCCGGGCAAGGCTGCGCTGCTGCAACTGGCTGCGGTCGCACGTCAGGCGGCTGCCGAGGCGGTCAATCGCGCGCGCGGCCGTGGCGGGACGGTGTGGCAGCCGCAGATGCAGGCGTCGGCGCTTGCGCCGACTGAGGACCATCGACAGTTCGCGCGCGCGCTGGTGGCGTTGCCATTACGCGCAGGGCTGGCCGCGCGGATCGGTGGGTATCCGTACTGGGATGCGGTCTGGCTGTTGCATGACCACGCTGCACACGGCGCCGCGATTGCAGCGCCAGATGATCGCGCACGCATGCCGGGTCCGGGACGCAGGTGACCGTGATCGCGTGCAGTCGTCTGGCTTGAGCCGGAAAGACCGACCCGCGTCTTCGCCTGTCAGCCTTGCGGGATATCTGTGCGAGCGATGTCTGCTCGATCAACATTTGACGTCCAGCGGCACCTGCTCGATCAACGTCTGACGTCGAGCGGCGTCTGTTCGGTCGACGTCTGAGGTCGACCGCCTACGCCTGTCGGAGCGGGCTGCGCGCTGCGGTGATGGCCTGCATCTGCCTGCGCCGAGCACGGTGTGATCGGCAGCTGTGGCGACGCGACCTGCCCTGGCGGTAAGCCGGCAGGGCAGTCGCCCGGGACGCACCGGTCGATCAGAATTCCAGCGGATGGTCCGGCAGCAGGGCCTGCAACTGGCTGCGGAACAACCCGCGAATCCGCTGCAGTGCGTCTTCGGTGTCGGCCTCGAAGCGCAGCACCAGGATCGGCGTGGTGTTGGAGGCACGCACCAGGCCCCAGCCGTCGGCGAAGTCCGCACGCAGCCCGTCGATCGTCGACAGCCGCGCCGATTCGAACGGCGATTCCTCGCCAGCCTGGGCACGCTCGACAATGCGCGCGACCAGCGCGTGCGCATCGCCGTCCACCGGCACCTTGATTTCCGGGGTGGACACGCTTTCGGGCAGGGCGTCCAACACCTCCGACGGGGTTTCCTCGCGCTGGGCCAGGATTTCCAGCAGGCGTGCGGCCGCATAGATGCCGTCGTCGAAGCCGTACCAGCGCTCCTTGAAGAAGAAGTGCCCGCTCATCTCGCCGGCCAGTTCGGCGTCGGTCTCGCGCATCTTGGCCTTGATCAACGAATGCCCGGTCTTCCACATCAACGGGCTGCCGCCGTTGCGCAGCACGTGATCGGACAACTTGCCGGTGCACTTGACGTCGTAGATCACCAGCGCGCCGGGATTGCGCTGCAGCACATCGGCGGCGAACAGCATCAGCAGACGGTCCGGGAACACCATGGCACCCTGCTTGGTGACCACGCCCAGACGATCGGCATCGCCATCGAAGGCCACGCCGATATCGGCATCGAAGCGCTGCACCATCTTGACCAGGTCGTCGAGGTTGTGCGGCTCGCTCGGATCGGGATGATGATTGGGGAAGGTGCCGTCGATCTCGCAATACAGCGGGATGACCTCGGCGCCGATCGCTTCCAGCAGGCGCGGTGCGATATCGCCGGCCACGCCGTTGCCGGCATCCACCACCACCTTGATCGGGCGGTCCAGCTGCACGTCGTCGGCAATGCGCTGGATGTAGGCGTCGCTGATGTCGCGCTGTTCCAGCTCGCCAGGCGTTGCCGCGGTGTGCAGGCGGCCTTCGTTGATGCGCTGGTGCAGTTCGGCGATCGCCGCTCCGGACAGGGTCTCGCCGCCGATCACGATCTTGAAGCCGTTGTAGTCGGGCGGATTGTGGCTGCCGGTGACCGCCACGCAGCTGCCGGCGCGCAGTTCGTAGGCGCCGAAATACACCACTGGAGTGGGCGCCAGGCCGATGTCGATCACCTGGCAGCCGGCGCGGCGCAGGCCGTCGATCAGGCCATTGGCGAGCTCCGGGCCCGATAGCCGCCCATCGCGGCCGACCACCACCTCGCGTAGGCCCTGCGCCTGCATCACGCTGCCGATGGCCTGGCCGATCAACGCGGCGACGCCGGGATTGAGATCCTTGCCGACCACGCCGCGGATGTCGTAAGCGCGGAACATCTCGGTGGCGACCTGCACGGCCGGCACCAGCGCCGGCGGCGCGGGCGGCGCATCTGCCTCCAGCGCGCGCGCCTGGCTGGCGAGGCTGGCGTCGTGCTGCAGGCTCTGGCTGAAGGTGGGTTCGTCGGCGGTCGGCTCGCCGGCCACGCGGCGACGCGGCAAGGCGACGCGGCCACGGCTGGCCAGCACCAACAGCACGGCGATGACGAGCAGCAGCGCGGCCACGATCGCACAGCCCACGGCGCCCAGACCCAGCGGGCCGTCATCGCGCTGCGGCACCGCGGCGGCCACGCGCAGGCCGCTGTTACCCAGGGGCCTGGCCAGGGTTTCGGCAGCATCGGCCAGCACCAGATCGCCCTGCTGGGCGACGTTGTAGCTGCCCTGGCGCAAGGCCAGGTACGCACTGCCGGGCGCTACGATCGCATCCAGCGGGCCGGTCAGACGTAACAACGGCAGCCGCGCGTACGCCACCGCCGGCTGCGCGCCCAGGCGCACCGCTGCCGCCACGCCGAGACGGACCTGCTTGGCATCGCGCACCACGTGCACCTGCGCACGCTCGGCCACCAGTGCCGACTCGAGCAGGCTCAGCCGCGCGTAGCCGAAGTCCTTGGGATTGTCGTAGGCGGCAGCGAGGTCGCCGGACAGGACCTGCACATCCTCGGCGCCCTTGAAGCGCTCGCGGATGCTCGAAGCGGCCGCCAGCGCGTCGCCATTGGCCAACGCGGCGATGACCTGTGGCTGCTTGAGCACGGCGTCGAGCTGGCTGGCCTGCTGGGCCATGGCCCGGCTGATGTCCTGTACGGCGCGGTCGCGCGCCTGTTCCAGCTCCTGCGCAACCGCATCCTGGCGCCATTGCGCATAGCTGCTCCAGCCGAACCAGGCAGCCAGCAGCACCAACACCCCCCCCAACACCGGACCACTCGTACGCACGCTGGACATCGACTGCCTGCGCTCGTTCGCCTTGCTCATGTGACGTCCCCCGTCAGCGCACGCCGGTGTGGCCGAATCCACCCGCTCCCCGCGCGCTGTCGACGAAAGTATCCACCACTTGCAAGCCCACGCGCACGATCGGAAGGATCACCAGCTGTGCGATGCGGTCGCCCGGCTCAATGGTGAAGGCCTCACGGCCGCGATTCCAGGTGCTGATCAGCAGCGGCCCCTGGTAATCGGCATCGATGAGCCCGGTGCCGTTGCCGAGCACGATGCCGTGGCGATGGCCCAGGCCCGAGCGCGGCAGGATCACCGCGCACAGCTGCGGGTCGGCCAGATGGATGGCGATGCCGCTGGGAATCAGCGCCGCATCGCCCGGTTCCAGCGTCATCGGCGCTTCCAGCGCGGCGCGCAGGTCCATGCCGGCGCTGGCGTCGGTGGCGTAGGCCGGCAGCGGCCACAGATCGCCAAAGCGCGGGTCGAGCAGCTTCACCTGCAGGGACTGGGTCGGGGTGCTCATGCCTGCAATCTCTCCGCGATCAGGGCCAACAGCTGGTCGGCCAATTCGGTCTTGCTGCTGCTGGGGAAGGCGCGCTCGCCGCCCTGCCAGTAGGCGGTGGCGGCGTTGTTGTCGCTTTCGAAGCCGCCGCCCTCGATCCCCACCTGGTTGGCGATGATCAGGTCCAGCCGCTTGGCGGCCAGCTTGCCACGCGCGTAATGCTCCACGTCGTGCGTTTCGGCGGCAAAGCCGACCACCAGCTTCAGCGCGCCGGTCTGCGCGGCGACCTCGGCCAGGATGTCCGGGGTGCGCACCAGTTCCAGGGTCAGCGTCTCGCCGGTCTTCTTGATCTTCTGCGCGACCACCCGCTTGGGGGTGTAGTCGGCCACTGCGGCGGCGCCGATGTAGATGTCGGCGGGGAACGCGCCCAGCACCGCATCGCGCATCTGCGCAGCCGAACGCACGTCGATCCGCCGCACCCCGGCCGGGGTGGTCTGGTGCACCGGGCCGCTGACCAGTACCACGTCGGCGCCCTGGCTGGCGGCGGCAGCGGCCAGGGCATAGCCCATCTTGCCGCTGCTGCGGTTGCCCACGTAGCGCACCGGGTCCAGGTCCTCGAAGGTGGGGCCGGCGCTGATCACGATGCGCAGGCCGTCCAGTTGCGCGCTGCTGGGCACGAACGCCGGGGCGGCAGCAGCCTTGGAGGCGAGCGGCGCGGCGCTGCCGGCACCGCCGGCCAGGGCGGCGATGATCGCCGCCGGCTCGGCCAGCCGGCCGGGGCCGGACTCGCCTTCGGCCAGCGGGCCGTCCTCGGGACCGACCACGCGCACGCCGCGCGCGGACAGGGTCGCCACGTTCGCCTGCGTGGCCGGGTGCAGCCACATGCGGTGGTTCATTGCCGGGGCAACGGTCAGCGGCGCGGTGGTGGCCAGGCACAGCGTGCTGACCAGATCGTCGGCCAGGCCGTGCGCCAGCCGCGCCAGCAGGTCGGCGGTAGCCGGGGCGACGATCACCTGATCGGCCCAGCGCGCCAGTTCGATATGTCCCATCGCCTGCTCGGCGGCGCTGTCCCATAACGTGGTGCGGGTGGGCTGCCCGGACAGTGCCTGGAAGCTGAGCGGGGTGACGAATTGTTGCGCGCCGCTGGTCATGGCGACCTGCACCTGCGCACCGGCGTCGCGCAGGCGACGGACCAGTTCGAGCGATTTGTAAGCGGCAATGCCTCCGCCGACGCACAGCAGCAAGCGCTGTCCGTCCAGGGGGCGGGCCTGAGTGGAGCCGATCACGTCGGAGTCGTCCTACGGTTACAAGGACAACTAGATTAGCCGATGCCCCCGTCCGGCCTGATAGGCGTGAGCGATGAGCACCGGCAATCTCGCCATATGCACATTCACGACTGGCCCACCCACGAACGCCCGCGCGAGAAACTGCTGGCGCGCGGGGCGCCTGCCCTGTCCGATGCCGAGCTGCTGGCGATCTTTGTCGGCTCCGGCCTGCGCGGCCAGGACGCTGTCCAGACCGGACGCAATCTGCTGCTGCGCCACGGCCCGCTGCGCGTGCTGCTGGATCACACGGCGCCCGCCCTGGCGCGCCTGCCCGGCCTGGGTCCGGCCTCAGCCTGCAAGCTCAGTGCGGCGCTGGAACTGGCGCACCGCCACCTGCTGAGCGCACTGGAACGCGGCGACGCGCTCAGCGACCCGCCCAGCGTCGGCCGCTACTTTTCGCAGCGGCTGCGTGCGCGCCCCTACGAGGTGTTCGCGGTGCTGTACCTGGACACCCGCCATCACGCCATCGCCTTCGAGGAAGTGTTCACCGGCACCATCGACGGGGCCGACATCCACACGCGCGAAGTGGTGCGGCGGGCGCTACTGCACAATGCCGCGGCGGTGATCGTCGGGCACAACCACCCTTCAGGCAATCCGGAGCCGTCCGAGGCCGACCGCGCGGTCACCCGGCGCCTGCTGGATGCATTTGAGCTGGTGGATATCCGCCTGCTGGACCACTTCGTGATCGGTGACGGGCGTCCGGTCTCTCTGGCCGAGCGCGGCTGGCTGGGATGAGCGCGCGGCGGTGACCTGAACCGTCGGCCCGACCCCGGGGCGCGCGGTCGGGTAAAATCGATGGTTTCGTTCCAAGCAGATCCCACGTGAAAGCCCAACTCCGCGCACTGATCGGCCAAGGCATTGAAGCCTTGCGCGCCAACGGCACCCTGCCTGCCGACACCCTGCCGCCGGATTTTGTGGTCGAGCGGCCCAAGACGCGCGAGCACGGCGACTTCGCCACCAATGCCGCGATGCTGCTGGCCAAGCCGGCGCGCAGCAACCCGCGCGCGCTGGCCCAGGCGCTGGTCGCCGCATTGCCGGCCAGCGACGACGTGGCCAAGGTGGAGATCGCCGGCCCGGGCTTCATCAACTTCCATCTCGCCCCCACCGCCTACCAGCGCGAAGTGGCACATGTGCTCAAGCAGGGCCACGACTACGGCCGCGGGCTGGCCGGCAACGGCCGCTCGGTGGGCGTGGAATACGTCTCGGCCAACCCGACCGGCCCGCTGCACGTCGGCCACGGCCGCGCCGCGGCGATCGGCGACAGCCTGGCACGCGTGCTCGATGCCAACGGCTGGAACGTCAAGCGCGAGTTCTACTACAACGATGCCGGCGTGCAGATCGAGAACCTGGCCCTGTCGGTGCAGGCGCGCGCGCAGGGGCTCACCCCCGACAGCGACGGCTGGCCGGAGAACGGCTACCGCGGCGACTACATCGCCGATGTGGCCACCGCCTACCTGGCCGGCGACACCGTCGACCTGGAAGGCCACCTGGTCACCGGCGGCAAGGACCCTGCCGACTTCGACGCGATCCGCCGCTTCGCCGTGGCCTACCTGCGTAACGAGCAGAACCACGACCTGGCCGCGTTCCGCGTCGATTTCGATATCTATTTCCTGGAAAGCTCGCTGTACAAGGATGGCAAGGTCGAAGAAGCGGTGCAGAAGCTGATCGCCTCCGGCCATACCTACGAGGAAGGCGGTGCGTTGTGGTTGAAGTCCACCGACTTCGGCGACGACAAGGACCGGGTGATGCGCAAGTCCGACGGCACCTACACCTACTTCGTGCCGGACGTGGCCTACCACCTGACCAAGTGGCAGCGCGGCTACGAGCGCGCGATCACCGAGCTGGGGGCCGATCACCACGGCTCGCTGACGCGCGTGCGCGCCGGCCTGCAGGCGCTGGAACTGGGCATCCCGCAAGGCTGGCCGGAGTACGTGCTGCACCAGATGGTCACGGTGATGCGCGGCGGCGAGGAAGTGAAACTGTCCAAGCGTGCCGGCAGCTACGTCACCCTGCGCGATCTGATCGAGGAAACCAGCGCCGATGCGGTGCGCTGGTTCCTGATCGCGCGCAAGCCCGACTCGCAGCTCACCTTCGACATCGACCTGGCCCGTCAGCAGAGCAACGACAACCCGGTGTTCTACGTGCAGTACGCGCATGCCCGCGTCTGCAGCGTGCTGCGGCAGGCGCAGGAGAAGGGCTACAAGTACGAGCAGGCGCACGGACTGGCCGAGCTGGCGCGCCTGGACGACGAGCATTCGCTCAACGTCATGGTCGAGCTGTCGCGCTATGCGGAGGTGGTGGAAATCGCCGGGCAGACGCTGGAGCCGTACCAGATCGCGCAATACCTGCGTGAATTGGCGCACGCCTTCCACACGTGGTATCACAACACCAAACTGCTGGTGGACGATGCCGCAGAGCGCGACGCCAAGCTCACCCTCGCCGTCGCCACGCAACAGGTGCTCGCCAACGGCCTGGAACTGCTTGGCGTCAGCGCCCCAGAAAAGATGTAAGCCGGGCCGCATGGCCCGCAACGACGTGATTCGGAGAAGTGGTAGATGGCAGCACGACGCGGTAAGAGTCAGGCGCGACGCAACACCAGCAATGGCACCCCCGGTTGGGTGTGGTTGGTGGCGGGCGCTGCGATTGCGGCAGTAATCTTTCTGGCCGCGCCCAACCTGTTCAAGAAGGACGGCGACGGCTTCCTGCGCGTAGGCCCGCGCGCCAACCCCGACGCACAGCCCGAGCCGGTGGCCGATGCCGACGTGGATACGCCGGCCGAGCTGCCCAAGCCCAGCGCCCAACCGCTCAAGCCGCAGGCCAAGCCGGGCGATGCGCAGACCCAGTACGACTTCTATACCTTGCTGCCCGGCAAGGAAGTGCAGATGTCCGATGCCGAACTGGCGGCCAGTGCACGCGCCGAGGAAGCCGCGCGCGCGCGCGCGGCGCTGGAAGGCAAGGCGGTCGCGCCTGCACCGGGTACGAGTGTGGCGGCAGCCACGCCGGCCGCCAGCGTGCCGGTCCCGTTGACCGAAACGGCCGCCAGCGCGCCGAAGCCATTGGCCGAGACCGCCCCGGCACGCCCGGCCGCCACCCCGGCCCCGGCCAGCACTGCGGCAATGAGCACGCCGGCTGCAACCGCTGCGCCGAAGCCGGCAGCGACGGCAGCAGTTGCCACCCCGGCAGCTGCCTCTGCAGTGACCGACAACACCCGCTACATCCTGCAGGCCGGCTCGTTCGGCGCCTCCGGCGATGCCGAATCGACCAAGGCCAAGCTGGCGATGATGGGCCTGGCCGCACGCGTGGAGTCGGCCGACATCAGCGGCAAGACCGTCTACCGCGTGCGCATGGGGCCGTACGGCAGCGCCAGCGAACTGGCAGAAGCCAAGCAGAAACTGACCGGTAGCGGCTTGCCCGCCATTGCGATCAAGGCGCAGTAGCCGCCGTGCTGCAGCGCACCGCCGGCCTGTGGTTGTGGTGGGGACTGATCGGCGCGGCGCACGCCACCGAGCAGATTCCCGACCGCATCCGGATCGACGGGCAGGACGCGGTGCTGCTGGCCGAGCCATTGGCGCCGGTGCTGGACGACCAAGCCACCTGGCAACGGTTCGTGGCGCATGCGCGGCCGGCGCTGGGCAGTTGCAGTGCAAACTGGCGCGGCTACCAGGCCGATTGGCGCGTGGAGCAGACGAAGGTGCTGCTGGATCGCATCGTCATCGGTGCCTGCGACACCGCGCCGCCGGCGTTACCGCTCGAGGTGTTGTTCCCCGGACGAACCGCCCCGGTCGCCGCGGACTGGATCGATGGCGAGCTGGTGATCGCCCTGCCAACCGCCGTGAGCACCGGCGACACCGCACCCGGCACCGCAGAAGCACCGTATCTGCTCCTGCAGGTGCAACACGGCCGCGTAGTGACGCGCGAGCCGCTCAGTGAGGCCGAGCTGCGCGCGCGCCGTGCCCAGGCCCACGCACCCGGCGCTGCCACCACCCCCTGATCCCTTTGCCTGACCCCCTCGTTCGCAGGAGTTATCCCCCATGTCCAAGACTGTTCTGATCACCGGTGCCACCTCCGGATTCGGCAGCGCCGCCGTGCGCCGTTTTGCCGCCGCCGGCTGGAAGATCATCGCCACCGGCCGCCGCGCCGAGCGCCTGGATGCGTTGGCGGCCGAGCTGCCTGCCGGCCAGGTGCACACCGCAGCCTTCGACATGCGCGATGCGCAGGCCTTGTCGGCAGCGATCGACGCATTGCCGGCCGAGTTTGCCGACATCGATGTGCTGGTCAACAACGCCGGGCTGGCGCTGGGCACCGCGCCTGCACAACAGGCCGACCTGACCCAGTGGCAGCAGATGATCGACACCAATGTGACCGCGCTGGTCACCCTCACCCACCGCCTGCTGCCGGCGCTGATCGCACGCCGCGGCGCCATCATCAACATCGCCTCGGTCGCGGCGACCTACCCCTACACCGGCGGCAACGTGTACGGCGGCACCAAGGCGTTCGTGCAGCAGTTTTCGCTGGGCCTGCGCGCGGACCTGCACGGCACCGGCGTACGCGTGACCTCGATCGAACCGGGCATGGCCGAAACCGAATTCACCCTGGTGCGCACCGGCGGCAACCAGGCCGCCTCCGACACGCTGTACCGCGGCGCCACCCCGATGACCGCCGAGGACATCGCCGAGCAGATCTTCTACGTCGCCAGCCTGCCGGCGCATCTGAACATCAATCGGCTGGAAATCATGCCGGTCACGCAGTCGTTCGCCGGTTTCCAGGTGGCGCGCGACGCGCAGTGACGATGGCCTGCAACGCCAGTGCCTCGGTCGCGCCGCGATCCGATGGCGTGGCGGTCGGCGCGCGAGCAGATCGCGCCGCATCCAAGCTGGGTGCGGCGCGGCAACCGGCGCACCGCCAGGGCTGATGACAACGCCGGGCATTGCGCGGCGTTTTGCTTTGCCCGGTCAGCCGCGATCGGCGGCAGCCAACGGCTGCGCGCCTGGCCGCAGCACCCTGTCGCGCAGTTGCAGGAACGGGCGCTCCACCGCGTAGTGCAACAGCGCGCCGCCCAGCACCTCCACCAAGCCATACACCGCAAATGCCAGCACGCCCCGCCCCTCCAGCGCCGGGCCGAACCAGTCCTGGGTGAGATGGAAGACGGCTTTGTGGGTCAGATACAGGCTGTAGGAGATGGCCGCCAGCCATGCCGCGCCCGGCACGCGCAAACCGCCAAGTACACCGCTGCTGGCGGTGCCGGCGAGCACCAGCAAGGCCAGCCCCAGCGACAGCACCGGCCAGCCCACCGCATTGCCGAGCAGGCCGGTGCGCTCGCGGAACAGCCACATTGCCAGCGCCAGAATCGCCACGCCGGCACACAGAATGGCGTTGCCGTGCTGCTGCAGCCGTTGCCACGTCATGGGACGAAACACCTTCAGCACCGCCAGCACGACACCGGCCAGCAGACCATCCAGACGATTCCAGGTCGGGTAGTAGATGTCTTCGATAAACCAGTTGCGCTGCAGACCGACGCCAGCGCTGTCCAGGGCGGTGTTGTGCCACCAGATGCCGGCACGCAGCGCGATGCCTGCAACCACGACCAGCACGCAGAGCAAGCCAAAGCGTGTAGCCGAGGGCCGACGCAGCAGCAGCGTCGCCAGCAACGGAAACACCAGATAGAAATGTTCTTCCACGCACAACGACCAGGCGTGCGAGAACGCGGCGTCACGGCCGTAGTCGACGAACAGGTTCAGGGTGAAGGTGACGAACATCCACCACGGCGCCAGCCCGGGCGACTCGCGAAAATCCGGCCACGCCATGTAGATCACCAGCACCAGCAAGAACGCCGGCAGGATGCGAAACGCGCGGCGCAGATAGAACTCCTTGAAGTCCAGGCGTTGCCCGCGCGCCAGCGGCCTCAGCACCTGCGTGCCGATCAGAAAGCCGCTCAGGACGAAGAACAGGTCCACGCCCATCCAGCCGTAGCGCGACAACCACGCCCAGTCCGGCCCCAGACCGCCGACCACGAAGGAATGGAACAGCATCACCCAGACAATGGCGAGGCCACGCAGCAGATCGAGAGCGGGGTAGCGCATGCGGGCGATGCAAAGCGAGGGAGCCCGATTGTGCCGCATCCTACCGATGCGACGATGCCGGCGCTGGCCGCATTCGCCAGCTCGGATCAGCAATGCAGACGCTGTTTCCACCTCACTCCGTCATGCAGGCATGGTCCGGCCGACCACCTATCGGCGACAGCAACACGCCAGCGCCACGCCCGTGCAGCAGCCAAGGGGCTTCGGTGAGGCCAGCCGCATTGCCGCAGCCAATCCAATGTTGACGCTGTGGCTCCCCACAGCGTCATCCATCACGCATCGGCCTGTGTCACGCGACGGCCTGCTGCTCGATCCGCACGGCCGGCGCCACCGACAGCGCCGGTTGCAGCAATCCCCAGGCTTCCAACTGCTCCACCGCACGGCCGATTCCGTCCTCCTCGCGGATGCGCTGCCCCAGCGCGCGCGCCGCTGCGCGCATGCTCGGCGCGCTGGCCTGGCCGATGGCATCGGCCAGGGTCTCCGGCTGCAGCCCGACCCGTGCAAGCGCCGGCGGGGCGACTCCGCGTTGGGCCAGGCAGTGCGCCCAGAACGGCTGGTCATAGCCGAACGGCAGCACCACCGACGGAATCCCCGCAGCCAGCGCCGCACCGGTGGTGCCGGCACCACCGTGATGCACTGCCACCGACACCCGCGGAAACAGCCAATCGTGCGGTGCCTGCTCCAGCTGGAAGAAGCGCTGGGCATCGTCGGATGCATCTTCCGCGGCCGCCAGCCCGCCCCAGCCGCTGGCCAGCAGCGCGCGTTGACCGGTCAGACGCACCGCCGCCTTGACGATGGCGGTGAGCTGGGCCGCATCGCTGCTGATCATGCTGCCGAAACCGATATACAGCGGCGGCGGGCCGGCCTGCAGAAACGCCTGCAGCGCGGCCGGTGGCTGCCACTGCGGCTGCGGCAACTGCCAGAAACCGCTGACCTGGGCCCGGTCCGGCCAGTCCGGCGGGCGTGGGCACAGATGCTCGCTGTAGCCATACACCACGCGCTGCGCACTGCGATCGGGGCCACTCCACGGATATGCCGGCAGCCCCAAGGCCGGGCGCACGATGCCGTTGAGCGCCGGGCGCATCAGCTGCCAGCCGGCAAAGCGCACCGCGTGATGCAGCGCCACGCTCACCAGCCCGGGCAGGCGCACGGTGGGCATCACCATCAACGGCACATGCCGAGAGGCGGTCAGCGGCTGCAATTGCGTGAACACCACCGGCAGGCCGTAGGCCTGGCCCAGGCTATGCGCCAGCAGGCTGGCGCTGCCGACGCCGAGAATCAGGCCGGCATCGGCACAGGCCGCGCGGCCCTGCTCGGCCCAGTCGCGCGCCCACTCCAGCAGCTGCGCACGCAAGGTGCCCCAGATGCCGCGCCAGCCACCGCGCATCTCGGCGACATCCGGATGGCCCTGCAGCAGTTTCTGGTGGTCACCGCTGAGCGGGAAGAAGTCCAGCCCATTGGCGCGGATCAGCGCTTCGAAGTTGGCGCTGGTCAGCACCCGCACCGGGTAACCGCGCGCCTGCAAGCCACGGCCCAGCGCGATGATCGGGCGTACATCGCCATGCGTACCCAGGGTGGCGATCAGCACCGGGCGCTGGCGTCCCGCGTTGAAGGAGGACTCAGGCATATTCGGCCACCCCGTCGCTGGCGGTGGCGATGCTGCCATCGCGTTGTGCGGCTTTCGTGGTGGCCGCGTGCAGCAGTGCGCTGAGCGTGGCCGAATGTGTGGACGACAGCATCGAGTGGTGGTCGCTGTCGAGCACATGCAACTGCAGGTTGCGCACATACGGGCGCCAGGCCTGCGGCCGGTAATCCACCCACACCGTATCGTCGCCGCCGGAGGTCATGCGCACGCTCGCTTCGACGAACACCACATCCTGGTCCAGCGGCTTGGGACGGTGACGCCGCGCCAGATGCAGGTGGTGCTGGGTCATGCCGCCCATGTCGTCCAGCAACGTGGGGCGTTGCTCGAGCAGCTGGCGCACTGCGGGCAGGTCGTTCAAGCCGTAGTGATCGCACAGCAGGCTGGCCAGTTCGGCCACCGTGGTGGGCATCGGCTGGCCGGGTGCCAGATGCAGGCCCAGCGCATGCACCGATGCACGCACGTTTTCCGATTCCGGCAGCGACGCGGCCTGCTCCAGGTGCGGGTAGCTGTCGAGCATTGCCAGCAATTCGACTTCTTCGCCCAGCGCATGCAGTTCGGCAGTGATGGCATGCGCGATCAAGCCGCCCAGCGACCAGCCGATCAATCGGTACGGCCCCTGTGGCTGCACCGTGCGCAGCCGCGCCAAGTAATCGCGCGCGATCGCCTCGATGCTTTCCGGGCGATGCTGCGGGTCGCTCAAGCCCGGCGACTGCAAGGCATACACCGGCCACTGCGGATCCAGCTGACCGAGCAAGGTGAGATACGACCAGCCCAGGCCGACCACCGGGTGGATGCAGAACAGCGGCGGCGTACCCGGGGTGCCCGCACGCAGCGGCAACAGCACGCCGAGCGGATCGTTAGGGATCTGCGCGTTGCGCTTGATCACCTCGGCCAGGCCGGCGATCGTCGGCGCATGGAACAGGGTACCCAGCGGCAGTTCGACACCGAACGTCTGCGGGAAGCGTGCAGCCATTTCCGCCGCGCGCAGCGAGTCGCCGCCGAGCTCGAAAAAGTTGTCTTCGACGCCTACCACTTCGATGCCCAGTACATCCTGCAGCATCGCTGCCAGCTGCTGTTCGAGCGCATCGCGCGGCGCCACATGCGCGCGCTGCGGCAGCGCACCTGGCGAGGGCAAGGCGCGGCGATCCAGCTTGCCATTGGGTGTCAGCGGCAGTGCCTGCAATGGCACCCACAAGGTGGGAATCATCGACGCCGGCAGGCGCTGCTGCAGATGGGCGCGCAACAGCTCGGGTGATGGCGTCGCGCCATGCTTGCCCACCACATACGCCAGCAACTGCAGTGTGTCGTGGTCGCCATCGCGATGACCGACCACCACCGCCTGCGCCACCTGCGAGTGGAGCAGCAAGGCGTTTTCGATTTCGGCCGGCTCCACGCGATGGCCGCGGATCTTCAGTTGCGCATCGGCGCGCCCGATGAATTCCAGCATGCCGTCGCGGCGCTGACGCACGCGGTCGCCGGTGCGGTACATGTTGCTGCCGTCGTCGGCGAACGGGTCGCGCACAAAGCGCTCGCTGGTCAGCTGGCGCTTGCCGCGATAGCCCTTGGCCACGCCCGCGCCACCGATGTACAACTCGCCGATCGCGCCGGTCGGCAGCGGTTGCCGCTGCGCATCGAGCACATAGACGCGGGTATTGAGCAGCGGCCTGCCGATCGGCGGGGCGGCAGCGTCGGTGAGCTGCAACGGCATGATGGTCGACCAGATCGTGGTTTCGGTCGGCCCGTACAACTGGGTCAGGCGCCCGACCCGGCTCAGCAACTGGGTCGCCAGTTCCGGCACCAGGGCTTCGCCGCCGACCAGGGCGTGGATACGGTCCAGCGCCAGATCCTGATTGGCCAGCAGGATGCGCCACAGCGACGGGGTCGCCTGCACCATGCTGATCTGCTCCTGCGCGATCAGCCGCGACAGGCTGCGTGGATCGTGGGTGATGCCGGCCGGTGCGATGACCACGCGCGCACCCACCAGCAACGGCAGATACAGCTCCAGCCCGGCGATATCGAAGGTGATGGTGGTGACCGCCAGCACGCGGTCGCGCGGACGCAACGCAAGCTCATGCTCCATCGCATGCAGGAAATTGAACAGGTTGCGATGGCTGATTTCCACACCCTTGGGCGCGCCGGTCGAGCCGGAGGTGTACAGCACATAGGCCGTACCGTCCGGCGTGGCCAGCGGCGCGATCGCCGCCGGCAACACCGCCGGGCGCGGATCCAGCCAGACCATGCCGCCGAGCAGATAGCGCTCGCACAACGCCGGCTCGCAGACCAGCGCGATGGCACCGGAATCGTTGAGCATCTGCCGGTTGCGTGCGGCCGGGCTTTCCGGGTCCAGCGGCAGATACGCCGCCCCGCTCCACATCACCGCCAGCAGGGCCACCAGCAATTGCTCGCTGCGCGGCAGCGCGATGGCGACCACGTCGCCAGGGCGGACACCATCGGCCACCCATTGCGCGGCGATGCGCGAGGCCAGTTCGCACAGCGTGGCGTAGTCCAGGGTGCGGTTGTCGTATTGCACCACCACTGCCGCCGGCATCAGCTCGGCACGCTGCAGCATGCCGTGCAGCAGCGTGGCCGGTTCCGGCAGCGCTGCGGCGGTGGCGTTCCAGGTCTGCAACAGGCGGCGGCGTTCCGCATCGCCCAGCACATCGATCTGGCCCAGCGCGCATTCCGGATCGGCCAGCACCGCATCGGCCAGATGGGTCAGCCGGCGGCAGTGCTCGGCCAGCTCGTCGCTGTCGTACAGCGCCGGATTGGCATCCAGATCGAAGCGCAACGCGGCACCGTCGCCGCGCTCGTAGCAGAAGATGGTCAGATCGTCGGCCGGGCCGTTGGACAGGTTATGCGGCATCGCATAGGCCTGGCCAAAGCGCAGTGCGTAATCGAAGGCTTCGATGTTCACTGCCAGGCGTGCGAACTTCTGATCGATCCCGAACATGCCCAGATCGCGGCGCACGTCCTCGAAGCGGTATTGCTGGTGGCGCAGCGCATGCCTGACCACCGAGGACACCTGTGCGAACAGCGCATGCACCGGCTGCTGCGGATCCATTTTCAGGCGCAGCGAAATCACATTGGCCACCAGGCCTGCGGTCTGCCGGTAGCGCGCATTGATGCGGCCGGTCACCGGCATGGCCAGCACCAGATCCTCGGCGCCGGTGCAACGGTAGTAATACGCGGCGATCAGCGAAATCAGCATCTGCGGCAGGCTGGCGCCATAGTCCTTGCCGAGTGCGCGCAGCCGCACCACCTGCTGCGGCGAGAACTGTCCGGTGCCACGCAACAAGCCGGTCGACAGGTGATTGCCCGGACGCGCCAGGGTCGCCGGCGGCGGCAGATCGGCCAGCTGCTGCATCCAGTAACTGCGATCGCGCTGAAAACGATCGGACTCGCGATACTGCTGTTCCAGCTCGATCAGCGACAGCGCGCTACCGTATTGCGCAGGCTCCGGCTCGATGTTTTCTGCGTAGGCGTTATACAGCACCGCCATGCGCTGCATCATGATCGAGGCGCAATAGCCATCCATCACCAGATGGCTGACGCATTGCACCCACATATGGTGGTCTTCGCCAAGGCGAAACACCGCGCAATGCCATAACGGCCCGTTCTGCAGATCTTCCGGCTTGCGGATTTCTTCGTCGACCCAATGCTCGGCGGCGTTGCGCGGGGAAGGATCTTCGCTGACGTTGAAATACGGAATCGCGGCGGTGTATTCGGGCAGGACCACCTGATGCGGCACGCCGTCGTGCTCGGCGATGCATAGCCGCAGCGTGTCGAATTCGCGCGTCAGCTGCATGCTGGCGCGGATCAGCAGCTGCGGATCCAGCGGGCCGAACATTTCCAGGGCTTCGGACAACATCAAGGTGTTGTCGGTATGCAACTTGCTGGCCACCCACAGGCCGCGTTGCGCTTTGGTCAGAGGAAACACCGGAGAGTCGTCAGTGTGCATTGCGTGCATCCTTCTTGTGTGGCGCGCAGTCGCCCGGTGCGCCATGTCCGCAATGCGGTCAGTGGGACGCCGGATCAGCACCTGGCCTTGAGAACGTGAGGTAAGAGACACCGACGACCGCCAACGCATGCCGGCGATATACGATGGAAACGCACAATGGGAACGCACCACGAAGCGACGTGCAGCGTCGCTACCACGACGTGCAACGACATTGCTAAAAGCACTTGTTTCCCGACAAGTTAAACAAACACTAACAACTAGCCACCGCGATAAACCGTGCAAAAATCACGAAATCCGCGTCGCCTGCGAAAATTTTTTGCCGAAGTGTGATTTCAACTAATGTTCTGGATGCATACGCCCACAGCGCGCGTTTTGCGGCGGTTGCGCGCTACCGAACCGACGGCCACACATCGCACCGCAGCCGGTGAAGGCTTTTTTTCCGGGAATTTTGCATGGCCTGCGCCGCGCCCATGGCCGCATGCACTAAGACCATTATGTGCAACGGCGTTGACGTTATTGCATTACCAGCGCAACCACTTCGCAAAATACAGTGATTTTTTGCAACTCCGTCTGCAACCGTGCGGTCACGCCACGGTTACTTGATTGTCATTGCCATGCTGAGGCAATCACGTATGCACAGCTGTTGCTGGTGATTGCCTGGCCCTGGCTGGGCCGATGGCGTTGATCGTGGCACGCCGTCGTTGCAGGCAATGCGTTACCGGGCTCGGCCAGGGCGCGCAGAAGCCATGGCGTCCGGCAATGGCGCCGAGTTCGGACCCTGAGCCCCGCCGCATGACGGCCGCGCAGCGATGCTGCGGGCCGTCGCGTCAATGCAGTGCGCGCCAGGGTGAAAACAGCATGGCGCGCCACGGCCCCCGCAGCGCGCAGTGCCTCAGCCCAACGGTTCGTCGGACAGATAGGTGTAACCGGTCAACCCTGCTTCCAGCGCATCGCTCAATTCCTGTGCGCGCTCGGGCGACAGCTGCGCGGCGGCGATGCGCTCGGCATAGGTCGCACGCAGCGTGTCCAGCTGATAGCCCACGTAGTCCAGCATCACATCGGTGGTATCGCCGCGGCGCTGCTGCGCGATGCGATAGCCATCGCCGTCCACGGCCACTTCCACAGCATCGGTATCGCCGAACAGGTTATGGATATCGCCCAGGATTTCCTGGTAGGCACCGACCAGGAAGAAGCCGATGCGATAACTCTCGCCCGGATTCAGCGTGTGCAGCGGCATCGAGCTGTCCAGGCTTTCGTTCTCGACGTAGGTCTTGACCATGCCGTCCGAGTCGCAGGTCATGTCGGCGATGATGCCGCGCCGCTGCGGCGCTTCGTTCAAGCGCTCGATCGGCACGATCGGGAACACCTGGTCGATCGCCCACACATCCGGAATCGACTCGAACACGCTGAAGTTGACGAAGTACTTGTCCACCAGCCGCTCGTTGAGCTCGTCCAGCACCGGGCGATGGCTCTTCTCGTCGAAGCTCAGGCGTGCACGCACGCCATGCGCAATCGCATAGAACAGGTCGTCGATACGCGCGCGGTGGGTCAGGTCGATCTGGCCCAGTGCATACGCACTCAAGCCTTCGGCATGGAAGTGCTGCGCCTCCTGGAACAGTTCCACCGCCGGGCGCACATCGAGCTCGTCATGGATCTCGCGCAGGTGGCGGATCGCTGCCGGCTCGTCGTCGTGCGCGTCCGGCACGCGGCCTTCCGGCGCCTGCTCCACTTCGGACACGTTGGCGATCAGCACCGCATGGTGGGCGGTCATCGCGCGGCCGCATTCGGTGACGATGCGCGGCGGGGTCAGGCCGTGCTCTTCGCAGGCGCTGGCCAGCGGCTGCACGATGTTGCTGGCGTAAGAATGCAGGCCGTAGTTGATCGAGCAATAGCTGCGCGAGCGCGTGCCTTCGTAATCGATGCCCAGGCCGCCGCCGACGTCCACATGGCTGATCCTGGCGCCCAGCCGCGACAGCTCCACGAAGTAGCGCGTGGCTTCGCGCATGCCGTTGGCGATGTCGCGCACATTGGAGATCTGCGAGCCCATGTGGAAATGCAGCAGCTGCAGGCTGTCGGCGTACTCGGTGTCGCGCAGGGTCTTCCACAGGTCCAGCACCTGCCGTGGCGACAGCCCGAACTTGGCCTTGTCGCCACCGCTGTTCTGCCACTTGCCCGCGCCAAGCGAGGCCAGGCGCATGCGCACGCCCAGACCCGGCTTGACGTCCAGCGCGCGCGCCTCCTCCAGCACCAGCTTCAGCTCGGAGGGCTTTTCGATGACGATGAAGGTCTGCAGGCCGAGCTTGCGGCCGATCAGCGCCAGGCGGATGTATTCGCGGTCCTTGTAGCCGTTGCAGACGATCAGCCCGCCCGGACGCGACAGCGCCAGCACCGCCATCAGCTCCGGCTTGCTGCCCGCCTCCAGGCCGAAGCCGTCGCCGTGGTGGCTGGCCAGCGTGCCGGCCACGCCGCGATGCTGGTTGACCTTGATCGGGTAGACGGCCGTGTAGCCGCCGGCGTAGTCCCATTCGGATTGCGCCTGCGCGAACGCCGCCTGCAGCTTGCCCAGGCGCTGGCCCAGGATGTCCGGGAAACGCACCAGCAGCGGCAGCTTGGCGCCAGCTGCGCGTGCGGCGTCCACCACCTCGGGCAACGACACCGACGGACCGTCGCTGGTCGGCGTGACCACCACATGTCCGGCGTCGTTCACATCGAAATACCCGTCGGCCCAATGCGGGATCGAATAGGTCTTGCGGGCTTGGTCGAGGGACCAATCGCTCATTTCGCTGACTCGGCTGGGGCAAAAAGGGCGTGAAGTGTAACGCCTGGCACGCGCAGGGTCCGTTACAATCCGCGCCGACTTCACGCCCTGCTCCTGATTGGAGCGGGGTTGGCGGGGGTTCGGGATGGCCGCCAGCAGCTTGCCTGTGCGCGGCTGCGCCCGACCCTCATCCGGCGCTTCGCGCCACCTTCTCCCAAGTGGGAGAAGGAACAGCCCCATCTTTCAGGACCTTGCATGAGCGCCAACGACAACTGGTACATCGAACACTTCCAGCCGACCGGCTCGGCGATCGGCTTCCGCATCAGCGGCAAGCTGGACGAGGTGCAGTCCCCGTTCCAGAAGATCGAGATCTACCAGACCACCGACTGGGGCAAGCTGATGCTGATCGACGGCGCGGTGATGCTGACCAGCCGCGACAATTTCTTCTATCACGAGATGATCAGCCACCCGGCGCTGTTCACCCACGCCGCGCCCAAGCGCGTGGTGATCATCGGCGGCGGCGACTGCGGCACCCTGCGCGAGGTGCTCAAGCACCCGGGCGTGGAAAGCGCCACCCAGTGCGACATCGACGAGCAGGTCACCCGCATGTCGGAGAAGTATTTTCCCGAGCTGTGCGATTCCAACCACGATGCGCGTGCCGAGCTGCTGTTCGACGACGGCGTGGCCTACATGGCCAACTGCCCGGCCGGCAGCGTGGACATCGTGATCGTCGACTCCACCGACCCGGTCGGTCCGGCCGAGGGCCTGTTCAACAAGGCCTTCTACGAGAGCTGCTTCAAGGCATTGAAGGACGACGGCATCCTGGTGCAGCAGTCCGAATCGCCGCTGGCGCTGCTGGAGCTGATCAAGGAAATGCGTACCGAAATGGGCAAGGCCGGCTTCCAGTCGTTCAAGACCCTGCCCTTCCCGCAGCCGTGCTACCCGACCGGCTGGTGGAGCGTGACCATGGCCAGCAAGCAGGCCAACGCCGACTTCGCCTTCCGCCTGGACGCTGCGCAGGCCAAGGGCTTTGAGACGCTGTACTACACCGCGCACCTGCATACCGGCGTGCTGGTCGCACCGCCGTTCGTGGCCAAGGCGCTGGGCGAGTAAGCGCGGCTCACGCACCGTAGCGCGCCGCCAGCGGATGCGGGCGGCGCGCCAGTAATCACGGCCAGGCCGGGCCGTGACCAGGCAACCGTGCCGAGCGCCCTACAACCGCGCCAGCACCTCGGCCTTCTTGGCGTCGAACTCTTCCTGGGTCACTAGCCCCGCATCCAGCAGCTGCTTGAGCTTGCTCAGCACCTGGATCGGATCGTCCGCGGCCGCTGCCGTGCTCTGCGGTGACGAGGACGCGCTGCCCTGCGCGGTGGGTGCGTGCACCACCACGCCACCTGCCGATGCGCGCAACTTGTCGAACTCCAGCTGCTGGCGCTTTTCGTAGGCCGATTCCTCCACCTGCTGCGCATAGGCGTAGACCCGCCGGGCCTGCTTCTTGGGCAGGCTGTCGATGGACAGGTAGCCGCCTTGCGTGGTGCGGCACATGATCGTCGCTCCCAGCATCTGCTCGCTCATGTGCACGTCGAGCACCTCGCGCCAGGGGACATCGCGAAACGTCATCCCGAACAGCGTGGGGTGCACCACGATGAATCTGCGAGTGGTCAGCACCACCGCGGCCGGCGACAGGTTCACCACCATTTTCTTCTGCACTGCGATGTACTCGACCTGCTCGTCCCGCGTCAGCAGCTCGTTCACCTTGGGCAGGATCTTGCCCACGGCCACCGGATCCTGCTCATCGGTCAGGAATTGCGTAAAGACCTCCATACCTTCCTCGTCGTGATCGCCTGCGCCGCAGCGTTGTCTTGTATGACACCACATCCGTGCCTTCGTGGTCCCGATCAGCGTTCCGACCAAGCGTGCGCAGTACCGGATCACTGAGCGCTTCATACAGCCCCAACGGCAACAAGGCGGATGTCGCCATCCGCCTTGCTGTGTGCACAACGCTGTTTTTAACGCCGACTCAGAAGCGGATTTCGGCGCCGACGCTCAGCACTTCGGCACGATTGATGGTGATGTCTTCGTAGTCGTCGTAGTACTCGTCGGCGTACAGGTAGTTGGTATAGAGGGCGCTCAGACTGAAATGCTTGCCGATATCCACACCGAGGCCCGCACCCAGATATGCGCCGTAGACACGCTCGGTGTAATCCTCGCCTTTTGCCTCGCCGCCCCAATAGCCCGCGCGTACCAAGGCGAACACGGGGGTATTGCCGAAGTTGAAGCGCGCCGTTGCACCGATGCTGCCGAAGTCCACTGTCGGAATGACGACAAAGCCATCCGCATCCTTCGAACCGTCGACCTTTCCGGTGGCCACTTCAATGCCCACCAGCGTGACCGGACCAGCACGCCAGCGGTAACCGACGTTGAAACCTGCCATGTCCTGCTTGTTGCCCTCGAACACCTTGGCGTCGCCGGCCTGCGCGCCCAAGAACATGCCGCTCTTGAGGCGCGGCTCTTGTTCGCGTGGTGCAGGCGCAACGTAGGCAGGCGCCGGTGCGGGCGGTGCCGCCACTGCAGGCGTCTGTGCCGTCACCGTGGTGAATCCGCCGGTTTCGCCGGCTGCACTGGCTTGCACTGCCGTCTGTCCTGCGGAGGTACCGTCCTGCGACGGGCCGGACGGTGGCGCTGCCGGTGCGGTGGCCCCCTGGGTGCCAGCCTGCTGCTTTTGCTGTTGCCGATAGGTGTCCCAGCCACGCGACAACGACTGTGCGGCCGCGTCGGAAACGCAGCCCAGCGCCGTGCAGGCCAACAGCCATGTTGCGGTCCTTTTCATTGCATTCCCCAATGAGTCGTCCTCCATCGTCCCCGCATCCATGCGCACGCAGGCATGACCTGGCGGCGTCCGGAAGTGGCGCAGTTGCTGTCCCATTCGGGGGCTTTCCCAGCATCACCGGATCGTGCGCGTACTCGGCTTCAGGCATCGTCCGCGTGGACGTGCCGGTACTGACGTGTGATGCAGCCCCCTGACCGCAGCCGGCACAGTGAATCGAGTCTCAGCAGCTGTCAAGAAGGGCTGTGATCGCTGACCATCGGTGCGCACAGTGCGCGGCCAGCTGCCCCGAGAAGCGCTGCTGCCGACGGGTACGGCGTGCGCTGCGCTCCACGCACGCACGCCCGCTGCAGGCAGCGCGTCGTATGGACATATCGACAAGATTGACCGCAGCTGACGCGGCAAGCTATTGATTCTTCGAGCCGTTCCACTCCCGGAACATTTCATTTGTTAAACAAATGTAATTTCAGCACTCGCAAGTTCTAAAATTCACCGGACCGATCCCCCGCGATCATCGTGAACCTGCCAGACGCGTGATTCCTCCGCGCCGCCAAGGTCCGGAGACTTGCCATGCATTACCAGCCGCTGGACACCTCCAGCCTGCAAATCGTCACGCCCGTGCTGCTCAAGCAGGGCACCCGGCTGCTCGAGCCCAACGTCTATCGCACGCATCTGGATGGGCAGCTGGCGGTGGTCAAGGACTACAGCCGCTACCGCCGTACGCTGCTGGCGCCGATCGCGCGGCTGATGGTGCGGCACGAGGCCAAGATGCTGGCCCGCCTGCACGGCTGGCGGCACGCGCCGGCCCTGCTCGGCACGCTGGGCGGGCTGGCGTTGGGCATGGAGTTCATCCCCGGCGACACCCTCAGCGCCAGTGCGGTGGTCGGCCAGGAAGTGTTCCAACAATTGCAGCAGGCGCTGCGCCGCCTGCACGCCGTCGGCATCACCCACAATGATCTGCACGGCACCAATGTGGTGATCAGTGCCGGCGTGCCGGTGCTGATCGATTTCACCTCGGCCTGGCGCTTCCCGCGCTGGTTGCGGCGCGGCACGCTGGCGCGGCAACTGCAGCGCAGCGACCTGGCCAATTTCCAGAAGATGCGCCAGCGCCTGGCCGGGATCGCGCCGACCGCCGACGAGGCCGCACGCAGCGCCGAGCCGCGCTGGGTACGCACCATCCGCGGCAGCTGGAAGCGGCTGTATCGGCACCTGAAGCGCGACGCGCAGCCAACCAGTGCCGACTGAAACCCGCTGACCGGCAGGCCACGGCCACCCGCCGCCAATGCAGCGCGCGCCGGGCGCGATGCCTGGCCGGTGACGTGCAACAGCGCCCTGCATTCAGCACCGGCGTTGGCACCTGCGCAACAACGCATATCGATCTGCGTCCCGCGTGCTGATCCGGTGACGCGGGCCACTCCCACCGGGCTGCAAGCCTGGCCATCCCGATGCCACGCCAACAGTGCGCCGATCTTCCTGGCGAGCAAGCGCCAGGCGGTGCGCAACGGCGCGGGAGGAATCGCCGGGGACAGGGGTATACGCCGACGCAGCGCACCGGCGGCGCCCTCCAGGCGGCTAGCCGGTCGTCCGGTCGCCGCCCCGGCTCCTCACTGCGCGCTTGCCGCTTTGGCTGTCGACGGCGCGCGGTAGGCGATCAACTGCGGTGCGTCGGCGACGAAGCGGTCCAGCACGCCATCGGCGATCTTGACCGGGCCACCGAAGCGCGTGGCGCCGGGGATCGAGGGGATCGCCGCGGCTTCGGCGGCGATCCGCTTGGCATCGGCAAACGCAACTGCTGCCTGCGCGTCACCGCGATTGGCGGCATCCAGCCCGGCTGCGGTCTGCTGCAGCGCGCGGCCCCAGCCTTCCATCGCCTCCAGCCAGGGGCGCGATTGTTCCGCAAAGCCCTTGTCGGCTACGCCTGCGCGAATGCTCTGCGGCGCGGCCGCGAACGCGTCGGCCGTACGCGCCAGCTCGGCGATGGCCTGGCTGCGCGCTGCCGCATCGCCGAGCGCGATCGCCTCGCGCACATGGTCGAGCACCGCCTTCAGGCGCGGCGCCTGTTCCTGCCACGGCTGGCTGCCGAAGGTCGGCGCCAGATGCTGGGTATCGAAGAAGGTCAGCAGCGCGGCGGTCACCTGCGCGTCGCCACCGGCCAGGTCGCGCGCGGCCGCATGCCAGGTGCGCTGGGCGTCGTAGCCGGTGTCGTTCCAGGCGAAGGCGGTCAGCCCCATCACCGCCACCCGGCTGGGCACTTCCTGATTCATCGGGTTGGAGACGATGCCGGACAACTCCGCCGACAGGCCGGCCTCGCGCCGCGCGTACGGCGCCATCAGCAGGCGCCCGGCCGAGGTTTCGAAATCGTTGACCGGGTAGTTGTCCCACAGCAGCGTCTTGCGGCCGAACGCCTTGGTGGCCGCGCGTGCATCGGGAATGGAAATGGCCGGCGGCACCACGTCGGTGCCGGTCCACTGCACCACGATCTTCGGGTCCAGATGCTTGCGCAGCGCTTCCTTGTACGGGCTTTCCTTGGCGTCGTAATACTCGGTCGGCACCATGATCAGCTCCGAGGCTGCATCGTGGCGGGCGACCAGATCGGCCTGCACCAGGTTGAGCAGATGCGACTGCGCGATACCGGCCGCCTGCGCGCCGGACGCGCCGAAGGTGGTCTTGTCGCGCTCGCAGTTCCATTTGGTGTATTCGATATCGTCCAGCGCCACGTAGAAGCTGCGGACGCCCAGCGCACGGAAGGCATCGAACTTGCGCAGCAGCGCCTTGGCATCGGCCGGATCGGAGAAGCACACCGTCGGCCCCGGCGAGATCGCATAGACGAAGTCGACATGGTTGCGCCTGGCGGTGGCCGCCAGCTTGCCCAGTGCCTTCAGCGTCGCGGCCGGATACGCCTCGCGCCAGCGATCGCGCGCGTACGGGTCGTCCTTGGGGCTGTAGATGAAGGTATTGGCCTTGCTGCGGGCGAGAAACGCGATGTGCTTGCTGCGGTCGGCCATCGACCATGGCGCGCCGTAGAAGCCTTCGATGGTGCCGCGGATCGGCATCGCCGGATGATCCTGGATCGCCAGGGTCGGAATGGCCGGGCGCTCGACCAGCTGGCGCAGCGTCTGCGCCGCATGGAACAGCCCGTCTTTGTCATGACCAGCCAGCGTGATCAGGCTGCCGGTGCCGAGCGCCACGCTGGCAAGCGTATAGCCCTCCTTGTGGGTGTCCTGCACCGCCTTGCTGCGGGTCAGCGCATCGCGCACCACTGCCGCCTCGCCGGTGCCGAGCACGATGTGCGGGCGGTCGAGCGTGGCCGGCAGACGCGCCGCGGTGGCGATCTTGGTGACGCCGGCCGTACCGAGGATGCGGCGTACCAGCGCGACCGATTCCGGATCCGAATCCGGCGCCGCCACCAGCACCACTGACTGACCCAGCGTGACGGTGCCGCCCTGCAGCGTGATCGAGACCGGGGCGGGGAAGATCGCCGGCTGGGTGACCGGCTCTGCCAGCGCGGGGACTGTTGCCGCTGCCAGGCCTGCTGCCAGCCAGAGCGAGAGCGGGCGCAAGCCCGACTTCCTATCGCGTCGCTTCATCCCCGAACTCCGGTATTGAAATGGTATTAGGCCCTAGAGTAGGCAAGTCGTCGCGTGGCGACAAGCGGGCCCGACCTCACGACATTTCCTCAGGGAAGAACGGCAGGCTACGTGACGGCACAACGCTGAGGCCGCTGCTGGCCTCAGGCGCCGGATCTGATCTGCGGTATTGAAATGGTATGAGCACACGCGTGGGCGTGGTACCGCTCGGGTCATGTCGCGGGCCAACTGCCCCGGATGAGGTTGCGCCCGGGGCACCGTCTCGCAAACGCGTCGGCCATCGATGCCAGATGTCGCCTGCCCACGGCGAACAGTGACCCACGACGCAGTGGCGGACGCCGTGGCGCTGCGTCGCGGCAATCGGCCGATGACGGGTGCGGTATCTCAGCAATCGGCTAATCGCCTGAGTACCAACGGCGCGGCAGCGGCCAAAGGCGCTGCCCGCTGACGCCTTACAGCGCGTCGCTGTCCAGCTCGCCGGTGCGGATGCGCACCACGCTGCCCAGGTCGTAGACGAACACCTTGCCGTCGCCGATCTTGCCGGTCCCGGCCGCGGTTACGATGGCTTCGACCACGCGCTCGGCCTGGTCGTCGGTCACCGCCACTTCGATCTTCACCTTGGGCAGGAAATCGACCACGTATTCGGCACCGCGATACAGCTCGGTGTGCCCCTTCTGGCGCCCGAAGCCCTTGACCTCGGTGACCGTGATGCCTGCCACCCCGCAGCCGGCGAGCGCTTCGCGCACATCGTCGAGCTTGAACGGTTTGACGATGGCCATGATCATTTTCATCGGTGCAGATCCAGCGGCATGACAGGGCGCGCAGCATACCGTGGACGGCCGTAACACTCACCCGGCAGCGTGCGCCCGTCACCGCGGCCGACAGTCGAATGGGACTATCCTTACCGCCTGCCGACTGCCTTGCCGATGTCCCGCGTGTCCCGGCCTGCACTAGGCTTCCTACGGACCTGCGGAGAACACCCATGATCGATTTCAACCAGCTCGACGACCTCGCCCGCCGCCTCAGCGACCTGGTGCCGCCGGGCCTGCGCCAATCGCGCGAAGAACTGCAGAGCACCTTCAAGGGCGCGCTGCAGGCCGGCCTGGGCAAGCTGGACCTGGTCACCCGCGAAGAGTTCGACGTGCAGCGCGCGGTGCTGCTGCGCACGCGCGAAAAACTCGAGGCGCTGGAGCAGGCCGTGGCCGCGCTGGAAGCCCGCGCACCCGCGACGCCGCCCACAGCGCCACCTGCCGCTCCCTGACCGGGGCCGTCCACCATGAGTCTGGCGCTGGTGCACAGCCGTGCCCGCGTGGGGGTGCATGCACCTGAGGTCCGGGTGGAAGTGCATCTCTCCGGCGGGCTTCCCTCCACCCAGATCGTGGGCCTGCCCGAGGCTGCGGTACGCGAATCGCGCGAACGCGTGCGTGCGGCGCTGCTGTGCGCACAATTCGAATTTCCCGCCCGGCGCATCACCATCAACCTGGCCCCGGCCGACTTGCCGAAGGAAGGCGGCCGCTTCGACCTGCCGATCGCCCTCGGCATCCTGGCCGCCAGCGGGCAGATCGATCGTCAAACCCTGGCCGACTACGAGTTTCTCGGCGAGCTGGCGCTGACCGGCGAATTGCGCGGCGTCGATGGCGTGCTGCCGGCCGCCCTGGCTGCCGCGCAGGCCGGGCGACGGCTGATCGTGCCGCTAGTCAATGGTGCCGAAGCGGCTGTCGCCGGGCACGTCGAGGCCTTCACCGCGCGTACGCTGCTGGAAGTCTGCGCCGCGCTCAACGGCAGCCAACGGGCGCCCGCTGCCGAGGTGGTGATTCCGGCGCTCGGCGCGCGCGCGCTGCCCGACATGGCCGATGTGCGCGGCCAGCCGCACGCGCGTCGCGCGCTGGAGATCGCCGCTGCCGGTGGTCACCATTTATTGCTGGTCGGCAGCCCTGGCTGCGGCAAGACCCTGCTCGCCTCGCGCCTGCCCGGCCTGTTGCCGGAATCCAGCGAGGCCGAGGCACTGGAAACCGCTGCCATTACCTCGGTCAGCGGCCGCGGGCTGGATCTTGCGCGCTGGCGGCAGCGGCCCTACCGGGCCCCGCACCATACCGCCAGCGCGGTCGCATTGGTCGGGGGCGGCTGTCACGAATCACGATTGACGCGACTGAGTCATGAAAAAAGCGACTGGGTTTGACAAAGGCATCGCGGGTCCGATCCTGCTGCGCCAAGGCTAAAGGTGGAGGGCAACGCGGCATTTGCATTCTGAATCCGCAACAAGGCCGCGCTCGGCAGCGGTGGCGCTCTCCGACTCGGCGATCGGAGGGCTGCAAGCGACACCGAAGCCGGGCAGGAATGCGGGTGATCGCTAACGCCCATGCAGAAGCTTGCACTGGTTGCTTAGTTCCACTTTTGGTGACAGCTATAGATAGGGGGATCATCCTTGTAGTACGTGATACGACGGGACGCGCCAAACCACTGGCACAGCTTAGTCAGTGGAACGACGGTACCTTCGGCTTTCAGGCCATGATGGACCGAGAGCTTCAGCTCTCGCCCTTTCCCAGCAGAGACGCCAGCTTTGTCGGGGCGCGGATCCAGCATCGCCTCGCCATAGGTTTCCTGCAAATCCTTCACCTGCCGCTCGTACTGCTCACGAACGTCCTCGGGTTATGCCCGCAAGACGTTCTCCATGCCTCGCTTGACATCCTCAACCCGGCTTTCGATCTCGGTCGGGATCAGGTCGAACTGGGTGCTGGAAGGAGCAACCGTCGTCTTGCTTTGGATGACCTCAAGAACCAGCGCCGACCTACGCCGCGCGGTCCAACGCTTGATCTCTTCGTCCATCATTTCGCTCACCGGTATCCCCTTCGGGAAAATTAACACCTGAGCAGGAAATCAGTGGGTCACTACACTGACGGCAACGCGTAGGCAGATTCACACCATCTCTCTTGAGGGCGGGGCGTATCTCCCGTCAGGCTCGCTGTGAACCGGTCCTGCTGGTCAGGAAAGCTTGGAGTGCCTGCCATGCCTGAACCCGATGCACCCGAATAGTGCAGACCCCGAACCGCTGCCAAGAACGCATCCCTTGGAAGCAACAAATCGATGATCTATATTCCTCGGTTGTTGTCAGCAGGCCAATTTGGCCAAGGAAGCAAGATGGCGTCCGTGGGGGAGGTGCTGGAATCGATCAGAGATAAAGTCCAGAAGACAAAGTTGTCTCAGGCGCAGCAGCAACTCGAGTCGCTCATCATAGATTTGGGTCCGACTGAGGCAGAAAAGTGGCTCCCGAACATTGAGTCGACAATTGCTCTCTTCTTCAAGAAGCGCAGGAAGGAGCTCAATGCGACGTTGGATGGAGTGCGCCAGAAGGGTCGAACTGGTGATAAGCCAGCGGACGGAACCCACGAAGCAACGGCTCAGGATCTTGCCCAATTCCTTTCGCAGTTGCAGGAGGAGTTGGATGAACTATCTGAGCTTCATATATTTCAATGGCCGACATACTATCGAGATTGGGTAGGCACCACGGTCGAAAGACTTATTGATATGCCTTCTGCTATTAGGCACAAGGCCCTAGATGCTTTCCAAGACCGCGTCCGGAGCCATTCGAACCACATTTTCGAGAAAGGCTTCAGATTTAAGGTCCATGAGCAAGGACGTTCGGAAGAGGCTGCGCAGGCGACAGCTTTGTCCGGTGTCCAACGGTTCGCAGACCTCGCGATTGAGTACTACTCCGGTGGCACCATCAAGGAGAATAAGCCTGATCGCCGTGCAGCACTGCGAAAAGTCACATCAAGCCTTTTGACCGGAATTTTGTCCGGCTTTATTAAATGCCAGTTTCAGTCCAAGACGGGCGCACAGCTGCTCGCATCTAGTCGTGTGCGCTGGTTTCACTATTTGACATTTATTGACGCGAGTGGAATTTCGCGTCTAGCGAGCGACATGGGAGATGGCTCCATATCGACAACCTTGAAGCGGCTCATCCGCCCCCTGGCTTGTGCGTTGGACAAGTGCGCACAGATGGAGACCGCATCTGCGCCCTTGCCTCAACTGAGTCAGTATTTTCATGAGAAAAAGCGGCTGGAAGTGCTTGCGGTATCATCGAATGCAGCAAGAAACGGCGGAAAAGCAGAGATCTTCGCGCTTCTAGACGCTGAGAATCCCCCTCTGTTGGATCTCCGGGAGGCGGAGGCTCGTGAGACATCCCTCGTCATCTGTAATTTAAAGCCTGACGTGGCAAGGTCAACGCAGGCAGAAAGACTTCAGGATAGAGTCGTTGACACGAGCGAGAGCAACCAAAGCGCATCTCAGTTTGAACAGAGGGCGTGCGCAATCCTATCAGGAGCATTTAGCAAGTTATCACGACCCCATGCCGATGCTGTGCTTGAGCACAACTTTGCGCGGACGTTTCCTCTAAATAATCCTTTTCAATCCAGGTACTTTCATGTTGTTCGGAAGTCTGTCCGCAGTCTTTTGCAGGAGATTGAAGGCAGGAACGGCGTGCGCCTTTGGTGTAGCGCGCGTAGAAGCGGGAAGACGACAGCGTGCAACGACCTTAGTGGCTCACTAGCGTCGTCGGAGACCGTCTTTCAGACATGTGAGGTTCTCAAGGACGCAGATGTCTCCGGCAGGCTATATGGGTCCCTGCTGTACCACCTGGATAGCAAAACACCGATCCCTCGCACGTTCCTGGCAGACGCCATCGATGAGGTTCGTCAGGGTTCGGCCCCAGCGAGCAGGATCGTTCTAGTTATTGACGAGTACGAAACCTTGTTCGGCCGTTTACAGGGAGCTGTCAACTACAACGCCGATCTCAAGTACACCATTGCATTTCCGCTCCTGGATCAGCTTGTGGCTTTTGCCAAGGAAAACATGGTGGTTCTTGTGGGGCAGCAACCCAACGCTCACTTTGTTTTCATGGATCAGAACAAGCTAAGTGCATATGTCACGCAAGATTCGTTCCCCCTCTTCGATCATCAAACGAAGTCAACCGTCGGTGAGTTCGTTGACCTTCTTACAAAAGTTCTGTCCGAAAGGTTTGACTTCACTGCAAGCTTTGCTGATGGACTGTTTGAGGAGACGCGGGGACATCCTTACCTTACGGTGAACATGTTGGTTTCCTTGGTCGAGTGGCTCATTCGAACGCAAGTAAAGATAGCGGAAATCCGCTTTGATAGCAGACTACTGGCCAGGTATTTCACTGAAGAGCTGACATCAGAAAGGATCTCGTTGAATACGGAGTATCAGTTTTTTCTAGAAGCCGCAGCGGACGCTATGAGTGAACAAGGCAGGAGGTCAAACCCTTGGCTTTGGTCCATCTACAGGGCAATGCGCATGTTTGTCCGAGATTTCGGAGCGCAAGGATCCTGTGCTGCCGCGGATTTTTCTGAGCGCTACAACAAGCTTGGCCTTGATAGGCAGGGCGTGACTGCTCTCGACCTTTTGCGAACGGGAGACGATGCGAACTTCTTCCAAGTTGATGTGCATGGGTTTGTACGCGTCGGGATTCCTGTTCTTGCCAGGATCGCTGCAGCTGCTACTCCGAGGACAAATTGAATCATGAACCTGACTACAGTCGTATCATCTATTCTGGATGAGATGAAGCGGTATACAACGTTCCAGGTCGCAGTCTTCTGGCTTGACGAACAGGGCGATAGAGATCGCATGTGCAGCGACCTGACAGCGCTATTCATAGGATCCCGTGTTGTCCCCCATGTGCTCCGTAAGCCTCTATTCTCCGATCCGAACAGCTGGGCCGCTGATGCGATGTCGGTGATCGATGGACTGAAGGAGAAGGTGCAGGCGGCGAGTGAAGGCTGCGATCGAGATGCTCCGCTTGGGCTGGTCATTATTGCGCGCACTAAGTTGCGTGTTGCTCAGACCTCATCTCCTGCTACCGCTCCAAGTTGGTTGTCCGCGTACGGCGGGCGCGAGATCATGGTTGTGGCAAGGGACGTTCATTCGATTGGATGCTGTTCGCTGGAGGCCCCGGAGGCTGCAGTTGATGCGGTGAAGTCGTCGCTATACGAGTTGGAACTAGGGTTGCTCAAAGTCGCCAAGTATTTAGCTTCGCGGGAAAAGCATCATGGACAGAAGCTATGGGGAGAAGTTCTCAAGGAGAGATCGAAGCTAGATCGGAAGGCGCAGTTTTTTGATACATGGGCCGAAGGCGTGGGCACAGTGAGCGACGCACCTAGCTATAGACCAAGTCTCAAATTCGGGTGGTCTATTGTCTCGGCGATGTGGGACACATTTCTTAGAAGTTCGCCGAGCCAATTGCTCACCCGGTCTGAAGCGTTCGTTGAGTTCTTTGAAATTGAGGCGGACTGGATGCCTGCTCAACCGCTGCCATCGGCCCTGCTTCCAATTCTCTTCCGCGGATCGGAAGACCGTGAAAGAGGTGCAAACCTCGTCGCGGGGAGAAACCTGGTGCTTACCGTTGGATTGGCGTGCCAGTTGGTCACCGCAGCGGCTCACGCAGACCAATACGGAAAGGTTAATGCCGTCGCCCTTGAGGCAATCTCGAAGGACCTCCGCATGGTTCTATCCGCGGTGGAGCAGCGAACGGCTTGGCTAGCTCAGGCCGCCTTAGAGATGCAAGCCGAGGAACCTCGCCTGCCCGCTTAGGTGAGCCCTTAGACGAAGAAGGGATTGAGGAGAAAGTGCTGGCTACACTTGAGTTGGAAAGTGCCACTGTTGAGGACGTCAAGAGGCAGCTCGCATAGCTTCATCAGCACTCAGACGCTGCGCTGACTATAGGTGAGTTCCGCCACATACGGCGGAGACCACCCTTTGTGTTGCTCAACGGTGTCTGTCTTTTGGAAAGTAACACCTGAGCAAGAAATCAGTGGGTCATTACAATCGGTCAGGCTATCAACTCGACCTTGAACTCATCCTCATCCAGACTTCTTGTCAGCGCAGTAAGCTAAGGATTCCCTATTCTTGGAGTCAGCAGCGATGACCCTACCTGACGAACGTACGCGCAATGTCTTGCAAGCGGGCGCGTTCCTGAAAGAGCTTGCTGGTAACAAGGCTGTGCCCGAGGAGGTACGGCAAGAGGCCAATCGTTTGCTACGTCACTATCCGACACTCAGCGACATCGAGGTCATCGCCCAACGCGAAGAAGAGCTCTATCAGCTCGCTCCGTCAGTCCTACGCCGGCCTTATCTGACCTCCACTATTGAAGATGATTGGTTTCATGGCTACCCAAAAGGGCCGCACAAGGACTGAGCAGTAGCTCCTCAAAAGCCAACTGACCTCATCCTCGCGCTAGAACTCGCAGAACAGCGAACTCAGCCATCGGGACATCGCCGATCTAGAAGCGCGTCCGCGATGTCCCTTCGCTGACTGGGCAAGGGATGGTGTAGGCGCTGCTACATCGTGCGCTGTTGCGGGAGCTGCATGTGCCGCTTCTCAGCAGGCAAGAGAGAGCGCAGGAAATCGTGCCACTGGATGTTCTCGGCCTCACACCGCGCCTCAACCTGCTCAACAATCCAAGGCGAGTAGACCAGCACTGGTGCATTGCCTTCTGCGATGTCATCGACCGCTGCGCCGACGAGCCAGCCAAGTGCGGCTATCTCGTCATCAGTGCCGACGATAGGATCATCGTCCACTACGACTGTCCACAAATTTGCATCGTCACCTTCAACATACGCAAGAAGAGCTCCATCTTCCCCAATGAGTTCAACAATGATGTTGCGCTCGGCATCAAAAGCGGCCATCCAATCTTCAATCTTACTGGGGCCTGTGAGTGATCGCGCCTGCGCTGCTTCAGCTCTCTTGCGACGCTCCTTGAGCTTCGCTTTTCGTGCCGCATCCGATTTCTTTGCCATTGTTGCTCCTAGCGTAAAGCGTGGTGCAGATGCCTGCTTTCGATCCAATCAGCTACCTATCCCGGTTACGACATTATCGGCCCCTTCCTGCTCGGGTCATTCTGGGACTGATCACGTGCTTGCGCTAGCTCCTGCAGTCGCGTTTGTTCCTGCTGATCGCGTGCCTGATTTGCTGCCAGGTACTGTTGCTCGGGAGCCGCAGCCAGTGCCTCGCTAGTGGGCATATGCGCCCGGTTGGCGGCAGGATCCGGGGAGGCGCCTTGGCCTGCGCGTATCACGAACATGTTCACGCCGCCCGGAAGCTTGTCCGTCGGTAGGTTCAGCGCAACGTCGACCTTGTCACCGGGCTTGAATCCCCCCTCCACAGCCATTCTGTACGCGCTGGCAACCATGCGATCGCTATACTCATCCCACGGTTTGTTTGCGCTTTCGTCAAGCCTTGCGATGGATGAGCGTAGTTGCTCCACCAGCGCAGCGTCTTGCGGTTTTGGGCCAACCGCGCTCGGGCGATTCACGGATGGCTGCTCGTCTTCACGAGGATCGTGCGATGCAATAGAGTGCGCACCCATCTGCATTCCCGGTGCGGCGACCTGTTCTGTTTGTCCCGTGGACGCTGCGCGCCCCTGCGCATGATCGTCGTCCAGCGAAGACGAATGTCTCGGCGCTGCCTGCGGCGACGGCGCGCTGGGCAATGGGGTTTGCGTGGGCGGCGCGGCAGGCTGCTGTGTTTGAGGCGACTGCGTAGAGGGACTGGGTTGGGGGACGTTGGCAGGCATAGCCTGCTGCCGTTCTGCCTGCAATATCTCTGCTGCCGTCGTGGTCGCCCTGACCTCCATGCGGTCGTCGTTCTGGCCCACTACCGTGGCGATTGAGCCATCCTTCTGCAGCTGCAGGAAGAAGGGCATCTGCTTGCCCGTATCGCGCGCATGGTCTTGTGCAACTGCCGCCGTGGCGGCATCAATCTGCGCGTCAGTGCGCGTAATGCCAGCGCGGGCGTACATCCCGGCCACCTGGCTGTGCAAGTCGCTCTGCGTCGGCGTGGGATTGCTGCGGGCGACCTCCGCCATCGATGCCATGTCTTGCAGGCCGGCCTGCTGACTCTGCCAGGTACGGTTCAATTCCTCGCGCGTGTTGCCGGTTGCTGGATTGGTGCCATAGAACGTGCCGGGCGTGGTCCATTCGCCGCTGGCGTCGCGGGTGTAGGAGTTACCGTCAGAAGCCTGCAACGGCTGCGGTCGCATGCGCGCGTTCGTGATGGCCTGCGGCACTGGTTCTTGATTGGCGAACTCATTCCAGCCGAACTGGTTGTACGCGATCTGGTAGCGGGCCGCTATTGCTTCCGGCGTGTTGGCGGCGTTCTGCGCGATGATCGTCTGCGACTGGCTCTCCAGTGCGGTCGCACGCTCGGTGCTAATCGGGGCATTGCGTGTGATCGGTATCTTGCCGTCGATATTTTCCCTGATTTCGAGCTGCCACTGCCCGGTCTGCACATCGCGCACGTAGTCGCGGCCCGTTTCAAACGGTTCGCGCGGCGGATGCGTTTCGGCCTTGGCATCCAGGCGGTATGGATCCTGCGGCTTTGGTGGATTTGCCAGCCCGAGCGAATACGAGTCGTTCGCCGCGCAGTAATTCAGTTCGTCGGCAAGGCGGCCAGCGGCAACAAGCCGCGTTTCCTGAAAACCGCCGTTTGGCATCGGTGCGCTCACCGTGCGCGTCCAGGTGCCTTGAGGATCTTCCGGGTTGCGCGTCCACTCGTTGCCGCTGCGGTCTGGCTGTGTGTAGATCCGGTTGATGTCCTGCTTCTCGGCCCAACGTTCGCCAAGGTAGGCGCCCGCCACGCCGCCAGCCAAGCCAGTCGCCAGAGCGCCAGGCCCCGTCCACGACCCTGTGACGGCTCCGTAGCCTGCACCAAGCAGAAAGCCGCCTGCGATGCCGCCCGCATTGCGCCCAACGAAATGCGTGGCTGCCGACTCGGCGCCAGTGTCGTTGCCCTGCGTGCTTAGCTCGACAACGCGATGGCCGGTCACAGCGAAGTCGTAGGCCATCAGCGCTACGCCGGCCGCACCCGCGACACGAGCACCAGAGAGCCCGCGCGCTCCGGCAGCCTCTGCTGCAAGCCCTTCGCTTGCCACGATGCCGCCCTCGCCTGGGGCGCCGGGAAGCCGCGGTCCGGCGGGTGGCCGTGCGAGAACCGGGGGCATCTCCTGGGCAAAGGCGAGGCGTAGACGCGTTTCCACTGGTTCGGTGAGTGGCAATCGACCGGCTTGATTGGCATCGGCAATCGCTGTGCCGAGAGACTGCCGTCCGCCCCATCGATCACTGAGCGCGGAGACTCCGGGCTGATCGATCGCGTCCAGTGCAAGTTTGACGTTGCCTTCTGACTGGGTAACGGCGGCCCATCGCGCCTCTGCTGCTGACATCTTGCCGAGTTCGGCAATCTGCGTAGCATGGTTCCGCTGGTAGCCTTCGATGTCGCCGAAGAACGTTCGAATTTTTGCGTTGGCTTGCTCCGGCGTCATGCCTTGAGGCGTGTTACTTACAAGATCGCCGTTAACCAACCCGACCTTCAGCGTCTCGGTTAAACCATTGACTCTTGCCGCCATGCGCTGCGCTGCCGCTTCGTCACCACGCAGTGTCGCACGGCCATCCGGCGAGACCTGCAAGTCCCTAAGCGCAGTTCTGAGTTCATCTGTATATGCTCCGAGCGGCCCGCCAGGGTGTGGCGACAATCCCATCTTCGCAGCCAGCGCCTGATCAGCCGGCAAGTTAAGCATGTTGCTGGGGCCGTGGAGATCGAACAAACCGCTCTTTGAGAGCGACTGAAGTAATCGACTTTGTTTAAAAGCCGCTTGTTCGACAACGTGATGTCCTTGGAACGCCGGTATGTCAGCCATTGGCGAAATCCCACTTAAAGATCCGTTTTTAAGGATTGGCGAGTTATAGGTCTGCGGCGTCGCGCAAACGCACGCCATTCAAATTCGCAGCGTTCAATGCATCAAACAAGACGCGGTCGCAAATTGGTTCAACCCCAATACGCTCCTGTCGGAATATATGTGCACCAGCTACGACTTCCTCGTTAAAAATGAGACTGGCGCCCCCGGCCACACTGTAAAACTTGAGGTCTTCACCAGTTTGATGGTCATGCTCGTACTTGATTTTGACCCGCGACGCGTCCTCATTGAGTGCGTCGAGCGAGCGAATCACGTCGCACAAAAAGTACTGTGGGCCAGGCGAGCCATCCGCTAGCGTAAATTCGCACGAAGCAAATGCAAAACCGGAAGGATCAACGGATTCGAACACGTGCTTCAATGCCGCTGAAACTATCCAGATGCCTGCAATCTCCTCGAGATCTCTCGGCATCCCGCCTAATTCTGGCACATGAATCAAGTGTGGCCTCTCCGGATACTGGCTAGCTTCGCCGTTTGGAGGGTCCATCGTATTCATACCCGGATTTAGAAGTTTATCTTCGTTAGCGATCTCTATGCCTGGCCCTTGCCCATTGCCCCATAAACTAGGCTCAATGACAAAAAATTTATTTTTATGAGAAACACTTGCGATAGTAACAGGAACTACAGCTTGCTGATTCATAGAGTATTCCGTCATTTTTGCGTAGGCATTCAAAAATATCAGATTAGACTTAACTTACAAATACAGTATCGCGCAACCAAGTAGAGTACCGGCGTGGGACAACAGTACAGCCATTTTGAGTTGCGCAGAGCGTGCCGTGCTGCAGATCGAGATTAGCAACGATGCAATGGCCCCGCTAGATTTTGGTCTATTCCAAGTACATCTCCTGGAACGCCATGAACTCTCTCCTTCACAGCGGCGTCCATCCCCTCCTGAGTAATGCCATGTGGTTCCCGCGCATCTGGCCCTACCGGTGCTGCGCAACTCAAACGACCTGAGCACAATGGTTCAGTAACGGCGCCCACCTTTACCGGCGATGAAGCCATTGCCCGGCTGATGACCGGGTCGAGCAAGCGCGCAACGATTGCATGCCATATCCGCCCAAAGCCTGATTGGCTGGTCGGACGACGAGCGCCCGACCAGCCGCGCCTCACGCACTTCTCGGCACGCGGTTGCAGATCACGGTCAATTGCCAATCATGAGCCCACATCCGAGCTATGGTCACCACTGCCTCCAGCTTCGCCTGCAATTTGACTACGATCCATGCGACAATGCGTCTATTCCAGTAATATAATTTTATTTAACCTTATAAATCAATAGCTTGATGGAGTTTTGGGCGAAATGAGAGAAGAGCAGTCAGACTTAGCCCAGCTGGTTCGCTTGGCATTGGCGGAGCAGAATGAGGACGTGCGCCTGTTCACTGCGCGGCTGGTGCGCAAGTACCGCGGGACGGCGCCCGACTTGGCCGAGCAGCTCGAACTGTTTCTAAAATCGAAGCCGGCGCGCAACGCATCTCCTATGCGCAAGCTATCGTCTCAACCATCGGGCACCCAGACCCTGCCAGTAGACGACGAATCCCGCCTTTCACTTCTAAAGGTATTTAAGGACGAGCGAACAAGGGACGCGCCGCTGTTGTCCAGCGATGTCGAGGACACCCTGGGGCAACTCATTGCCGAGCGATTGCAGAGCGAACGCCTGAAGGCCATGGGACTAACGCCGACCAGATCGGCCATCTTTGTTGGGCCTCCCGGGGTCGGCAAGACGCTTACGGCCCGCTGGCTAGCGTCCCAGTTGAAAGTGCCGCTGTATGTGCTCGACTTGACCGCGGTGATGAGCAGTCTGCTAGGGAAGAGCGGCGCTAACCTGCGCGCCGCTATTGATTTCGCCAAGAGGGAGCCCTGCGTGCTTCTGCTGGACGAGATTGACGCCATCGCCAAACGGCGCAGCGACGATACCGACGTGGGCGAACTCAAGCGCTTGGTCACGGTTATCCTGCAAGAAGTCGATGAATGGCCCGCCAGCAGTGTATTGCTGGCAGCCACCAACCATCCGGAACTGATCGATCCAGCGCTGTGGCGTCGCTTCGATTTAGTGATCCAGTTCAAGACGCCGGATGGGCAAGCGGTGAAAGATGCCGTCAAGCGTTTTTTGGGGCCTGACTACGCGCTTTTTGCGCGTTGGATAGACATCCTCGTGTTTGCATTCGCCGGGCACTCGTTCAGCGACATCGAACGGGACGTGCAACGCTTCCGGCGTGCCGTAGCGCTGGGCACTACCACTGACGCTGATCTGGTCGAAGCCTTCGTAAAGGCGCGCGCTTTGGCGCTGGATAGGCAGGGCCGCATCGATTTGGCAGTGATGCTGGCCAAGCAGACCCGCTTGTCCCAGCACACCATCTCCGACATCACCGGGGTGAGCCGGGACACTATCCGCAAATACACCAATGAGACGTCTGCGGTAAGAAAGGCCGCACCACGGAGAAAGGCTAACGCATGAGCCAAACCAATTTCCTAATCGGTCGTGGTGAGCTGCTGACTCATGACATCGTCGGACCGAAGCGCATGCCAGGCAAGGCCGAGGTTTACACCTTCGCACAGGCGCGGGAGCGAATGGTTCCTCAGTTCCACAGTGCTACAAAGGCACTGGACGAACTACCTGCTGATGCTTGCCCAGGCGATTTTGCGGTAGCCAGGCTGATGATGAATCCCAGTTTCATCGCTCGTTCCTACTTCCCGATGGGCTTCTTGCGTAGCACCGGCTTGGAGTCCATCGGGAGTCGTTCCGTCAAGGTCAAACCGCAGGCCTGGAGCCGCAAGGGGCAGCCGCATGAGACCACGACGACCGAACTATTCGTCGCCGGCAAGCGCCAGTCTTTCCGCAACCTTTCACGATGGACGGGAACCGTCGAGGCAGAGTCTGACGAGGGCGAAGATCTGGCCCACATCGAACAGTTCGCCGTCTTTGATCCAGCAGAGCGGATCGCCAGTCTCGGCGGCCCGAAAGATCGTTTTTTTGAGGTCGGCCTGCATCTATTGCCGGACGAAGACCCCGGGCTGATCCAGAAGGCCTTCGTGAAGTTCGCCAAACGGCAGGAGGTGAAGGTTCACAGCGAAGTCGATTTCGTCGCTGGCAACCTTTGGTTCGTGCCGGTCGAAGGCAAACCGCGCGACATCGAGCGCCTAGCTAACTTCACCTTCGTGCGGGTTATCCGTCCCGTGCCTAAGCTGCGCGGCATCCGTCCCTTGCAACGCAGCGGTGGGCCCTCAGTGGGATGCAGCCTCCCCACCGAACAGGCCCTTTCATCAGAACCTCGTGTTGCCATCCTGGACGGTGGCCTGCCCAAGCACCATCCCATAGGTCCCTGGCTGCGCTCATACCGCAAGCTAGATGAAGACGCCCACGATGATCCGGACGGTCCGGAGCATGGCTTGGGCGTGACCTCGGCCGTACTGTTCGGTCCGATCAAGCCCAACGGTAAGGCCGGCAGGCCTTTCTCCCCGGTGGACCACCTGCGCGTGCTTGACCAAGAGGCGGGCGGCGAAGATCCGCTGGAGTTATATCGCACGCTCGGACTCATTGAGCAGGTTCTGCTATCGCGCTCCTACGAATTTATCAACCTGAGCCTAGGTCCTGATCTCGAAGTGGAGGACCGTGAAGTCCACGCTTGGACGTCGGTCATCGACGAGTTGCTGAGCGACGGCGACACCCTCATGACCGTGGCAGTAGGCAATAACGGAGAGCGGGACCGCGAGCTCGGCTACAACCGCGTGCAGGTTCCATCGGATTGCGTTAATGCGCTCGCGGTCGGCGCGGCCGACGATACTGATGCTGGATGGGCACGCGCGCCCTACAGTGCGATCGGGCCGGGCCGCAGCCCTGGCGTTATCAAGCCAGACCTGATGGCGTTCGGTGGCAACCCAGCAACCAAATACTTTCACGTATTAGCACCAAACACTAAGCCGGTGTTGACGCCACAGCTGGGTACTAGCTTCGCTGCGCCGTATCTGCTGCGCAGCGCGATCGGCATCCGGGCGATCTTGGGCGGTGACCTGACGCCACTCGCTATCAAGGCGCTTCTGGTCCACGCAGCTGATTCCGGTGAGCATGATTTAGTCGAAGTAGGCTGGGGCAAGATCCCCGAGGACACGCTCGACATCATCACCTGTCCGGACGGCATAGCCCGGGTTGTGTACCAGGGCGAGCTCAAGCCCAGCAAATACCTACGCGCCACCCTCCCGCTGCCGAAGGACGGGCTGTTGGGGAATGTGCGCCTGAGGGCCACGTTCTGCTACGCCTCACCCACTGATCCGCAGGATGCCGCGGCCTATACCAAGGCTGGGCTCGAAGTCGTCTTTCGGCCCAATGACGAGAAGATCAAGGACGGCAAAAGCAATGCGGACACCAAGGGATTCTTCGACTTGAAGAAGTTTGCCACCGAGCAGGAGCGACGCTCGGATCAGGGCAAATGGGAGACCGTGCTGCATGGGGCCAAGACTTTCCGTGGCTCCACCCTCAAGAATCCAGTGTTCGACATTCACTACAACGCACGCGACGGCGGTGGCCGGGCCACCAATCGTGCCGAAAAGATCCGCTATGCATTGATCCTCTCGGTCGAGGCACCGAAGCACGTCGATCTCTACAATGAGATCCTGCGCGCCTATGCCAAGACTCTCGTGCCGATTCAGCCACAGGTGTCCTTGCCGATTCGCATTCGATGACGGTGTAGGGGCGAGTGTATGTATAGAGCGGATTGACGGAAAAGGAAAAACCGATGCCGGAACCTTTAAAGAGCAAAGACAAAAATGGGGTGCCATTTGCACGACCACCTGAAATCGAAGCCTGGTTGGTAAAGCTAGAGTCGGTCGATGCCGCCGTCCGCCTGAAGGCCTTCGCAGTCGGGGCAAGGAAGAGCACTGACTATGTGCCGTCGGAAGTTCTGACGTATTTTTTGCGGCAGGCCTATTCAACTGGCGCCGAGGATGAATTTAGGCAGTTGTTCGGACTGCTCATGAAACGAGCAGGTCAGTCCCTGTTTGCAAAGGTCTCAGACTCCCAAATGGACGGGGCGCAAGACATTCGAGAAGAGATATTGGGCCGATTTGCCGAGCGAATCGCCAAGGACTGCAACGGCCGATTCGCCATGTTGGACTTCTTCGAGGCACGGTTTGACATGGCGTTCGCTCGATTCCGAAGGTCTGTCCTAAGGCAGATCGGTCCTTCGACTGTCCTCACCGAACCGCTGTCCGTGGACGGAGACGCGGGTCAGGAGATTTCTCGGGAGGTCGAGGAAGCGGCAGCCAAGTTCATGGGGGGGGATCCGAAAAAAATTGACGATCCCGCTTTCCGGTTGGAGTTGGACAACGCGATTGACGAGTTACCAGACGATCAAAGACGGGTCGTGGGTTTGCTAAGGCAAGGCTTCCAGATCGACTCTAAGGACCCGAACATCATGACTATCGCGAAGATGCTCCAGTGCGATGAGAGAACCGTGCGCAATCGCCGCGACAGAGCATACAAAACCCTCAAGTCTGTGCTGCAGGAGGACGCATGAGTACGCCGAAGCCTTTCGCTACGGACGAGGAATCCGTGCTGATGGCGTTCTCCATGGAGTCTAGCCATGGGCGGGAGACGCTTGAACGCTACATCAGAGAGTATCCTCAGCATACGGCAGCGCTGATCGACTGTTCGATCGATCTGACTCATGAGCCGCCGGCAGGCGATGCTCAGGCGCCTGAGTTGCCGGATAGTTCGGTGGACAAGGCCTGGCACCGGTTCGAGCGGGCTGTCCAGCAGCCCTACACCGAGGCAGCGAATCCTTTCGCCAAGCTCGATAGGAGCAGCTTCAAGTCGCTCGCACGTAGCTTGGACGTCAGCAATCTCTTTTTGATGCGTGTGCGCGATCGGGCCATCCTTGCTGCCACGATTCCTGCCCAATTTGTCGAAAAACTCGCATCGGAGTTGGGTGCCACCGTCCAAGCTGTGGGCGCGTACCTGCAGGGTCCACCGCGCATGGTTTCCGGACAAGTTTTTCGGTCAGATGTGAAGCCCAGTGTGGGCGAACAAATTACGTTCGACCAAGCCGCCCAAACTTCACAGCTCACGCCGGAACAGCAGGCCACGCTGAAGTCCTTTTCGGACTGAGCAATGGACGCCACCGAGGCCGCCCGGCAAGAGGCAGAACGCCTACACCGCGAGAATGCCGCGGCAGGTGGTGATCCAACTCGTCCTCTGACGTTTGCGCTTCTAGCAGCAACATGTCGCGGCTTGGATGTATACCCACTGCAGGCGGGAGATTCGCAACTCAAGGGGGGCAAAGCCACTTTCGACAGTCAGGCTGGAGGCATCCTCTATGAGGACCTTGGATCGGACTTCGATCGTGCCTTCTTGATTGCGCATGAACTCGGCCATGTGGTGCTGGAAGGCAGCATGCTGGACATGGTGACTGTGGATGTTGAGCCCGAACGTTCGATGGAGGACGCGCCAGTCGGCATCGACCGCGTCCTTGACTATGGGGCACGTGAGCGACGTGAAATCAAGATGGATCTCTTCGCGCGAGAGTTCCTGCTGCCACGCACTATGCTGCGCGGACTACATATCACCGAAGGGCTGACATCGGACGCGATTGCAAAGCGCTTCGGCGCACCTCTCGCGGTGGTGCAGCAACAGTTGCTGGATACGTTGCTGGTTCCACCAGCCGAAGAACTGCAACCTGTAGGCACTGGTGCCGCTGTTACACCGCTCGCCCCGGATCCCAGTCAGATTCGGGCCGCCGCACATCGTGGTTTGGCGTTTCAGCTACAGGCAGGACCGGGCACTGGCAAAACGCGAACGCTTGTTCGCCGCATCGAAGGACTACTTGCGGACGGTGTCGACCCCACGACGATTCTGGTCCTCACCTTCTCTAACAAAGCGGCCAATGAACTATGCGAGAGAATCGCGGCAAGCAACCCTGTCGCAGCAGCAGCCATGTGGATCGGAACGTTCCACGCGTTCGGGCTCGACATCATTCGCCGGTTTCATGACCAACTGGGACTTAACCCGAACCCGCGGCTGATCGATAGGACGGAGGCTATTGAACTTCTGGAGGACGAGTTTCCGCGTCTAGATCTGAAGCATTATCGCAATCTCTGGGATCCCGCCCTGAACTTGAGCGACATGCTGAGCGCGATCTCACGCGCCAAGGATGAGGTCATTGATTCCGTAGGTTATCGCGCCCTTGCGCAGTCCATGATGACCAGCGCAGGAGCCAACCAGGACGCTGTAGTTCGCGCCCAGAAATGCCTGGAGGTCGCTACACTCTTCGAAGCATACGAACGATTGCTGACTAGGCAGCAGTCGTTAGACTTTGGCGATCTGGTTGCGCTCCCGGTCCGACTGGTCGAAAGTAGAGCCGAGGTGAGGGGCGCCCTGCATGCTCGGCATGAGCATGTGCTGGTAGATGAATATCAAGATGTCAACCGCGCCTCGGTTCGGCTGCTGAAGGCTATCGTCGGTGAAGGCCGCAATTTGTGGGTTGTCGGCGATGCGCGCCAGTCTATCTATCGATTCCGCGGTGCCTCTGCAACGAACATCGCGCGCTTTGCGATCGACTTCCCTGGCGCTCAGGCCGCCCAACTGAGCGTCAATTATCGCTCTGACGAGCACATCATCGACGTGTTCACCGAGTTCGCGCGTGGCATGCAAGCATCCGTAGGTGCTTTACCGCTTAAATTGAAGGCAGCCCGCGGTGCCAATGGAGAACGGGTAGAGTTTCACATCGCCGAGTCAGCTGGCGATGAAGTGTCCACCCTCGCTGCTTCGATAAAAACTTTACGCGCGCAAGGCATTGCCTATGGTGATCAGGTGGTCTTGTGCGCGTCCAATGCGCGTCTTAATACCATTGCCCAAGGCCTTGAGGCCAGAGGCGTGCCGGCGCTGCACTTGGGCAGCCTGTTCGAGAGGCCAGAAATCAAGGATCTTCTGGTCTTGTTGTCACTGGCAGCCGACCCACGGGCGACCGCGTTGGTGCGAGTGGCAGCCATGGCTCGGTACCAGATGCCCTTGCAGGACGTCATCCGGGTCATCGAGCACCTGCGAGCAGCTGACCCAGCTCCTCTGGCATGGCTGACAATGCACGCCGAGGTTAAACATCTCGCAGAAGGCACTCGTCAGAAGCTTTCTTGTCTGTCCGCACTTTTTGCGGGTGTGAGCCCATCGACTAACCCCTGGCCTTTGCTTGTCGACTGGGTCATCGATCGTCTCGGACTCGCGAAGACACTTTATTTGGCTGGTGATCCACAAAGCCGCATGCAAGGTCTGGCCATATGGCAGTTCTTGAACTTCTGTCGCCAGCAACCAGTAGGGCAAGGTGTGCCGGTCCTTCGTTTGCTTGATCGTGTCCGGCGGTTGGTACTGCTCGCTGAGGATCGTGGATTGAACCAACTGCCCCACAGCGCCGAAAGTATCGACGCAGTGCGCTTGATGACAATCCACGGAAGCAAGGGGCTCGAGTTCGACGTTGTTCATCTGCCAGGCATGGTGACGTCCGGCCTGCCGCGCAACAACGTACCGCCCCGCTGTCTTCCACCGGACGGCCTGATCCACGGTTTGGAGAGTCTGACGGGCATTGAGGCGGTAAAGGCTGGTCACGACGAAGAGGAGGAGTGCTTGTTCTTCGTCGCGTTGTCGCGTGCACGCGACAGGCTGCAGCTGTATACATACACGAAGCAGGCCGATGGGCGTGCGCGCAGCCTGTCCAAGTTCGTCGCCCCGATTGACAGACTACTTGTTCGCACAGTTCAGGTGCCGTCGCTTCCTAGCCCGACATTGGCAAGCCCGGCTCTTTCCGTCACATGGCAAGGGCGCCCTCAATGGACCGATGTGCAGGTCAATCTCTTCGAGCGTTGCCCTCGCCGCTTTTTGTACACGCACGTACTGAGACTCGGTGGTCGGCGGACTGAGACAGCGTTTATGAAGATGCATAACGTAGTGGGTGAGGTGTTTAATTGGCTGAAATACGAACACGAGACGAGCACCCCCTCCGCCGATGAACTGTCAGGACATTTTGAGATGGTTTGGCGCTCCAAAGGACCAACGGAGCACGGTTATGCGGCGGATTACCACCGAATCGGGAAACGTCTTGTCGACTTTCTCATCGAGAGCCGAAGCCATGGAATACCGGCATCAGCACCTCCAATCTCACTGGGTTGGGCGGAGGGCGAGATCCTGGTCAGCCCCGATGGTGTAGCTCACGGAGACGGCGGGCGCATCATGGTGCGCCGCGTCAAGACTGGGAAGCAGCGCTCAAACGCATTCGATGACATCGAGTACACGATTCTTCATCTTGCTGCGGTCAAGGCGTATGGCTCGCGGGCGCAGGTTGAGGTGACCTATCTGACCAGCGAAACAATCCAACCGATGGAAATATCACTGCGCAAGCTCGAGTCCAGGCGCGAGAAGCTGCAGGCATTTCTTCAGGCCATACAGGCGGGGCAATTCCCCCCCAAGCCTGAGGCACGCACCTGCCCAAGCTGCCCGAGCTTCTTCCTCTGCGGCGACTTGCCGGGAGGGGCTTGGGTGCAAGAAAAAATTTGACCTGCCTTTCCGGTTTGGCGCCGGGCTGCGATTGACTGAGTGAGGGGCTAGAGAGTCTGCAATCCCGCAGACAAAACCCCACAAAGGGCAATCAAATGCAAAACCAAACCAACAGCGGTGATGACCGCTCTGATGTGGAAGATGTTGCTGCGGCGATCCGTGAAGGCCGCAGCCTTCGCCCGGCGGCGCTCTACCGGATCGTCGTCCTGGACGAACAGCTCCATGAACGTCATATCGATCTCGCCGATCCGGTCCCGACTGCACGCCAGATCCTCCAAGCCGCAGGCTTGCGCCCGGCCGAAGGCTATAGCGTCTACGCGATCTTGACTTCCGGCGAGTTCGAGGACCTGCGTCTGGACGAAACCTACGATCTGCGCGGTCGCGCCGCCGAGCGCTTCGTGATTTTTCAGACTGATCGCGCGTTCAAGTTCACGATCGACGACCGCCAGTTGGAGTGGGGCAAGCCCAGCATCAGTGGCCGCGTTCTCAAAGCGTTGGCTGACGTCCCGCCGGAGACCTACGACGTCTACCTCGAAGTTCGCGGTGGCGGTCAGGACATCCTGATCCGCGACGGCGATCTGATCGATCTGGGGAAGCCGGGTATCGAGCGTTTCATCACGCTGATCCGCGACACCACGGAAGGTCTGTTCGCGCTCCCCGAAGCGGACGAGCATTATCTGAAGAACCACGGCGTGGTCTTCGAGACGGTGAGCGACGGTACGCACACGGGCGTCATATTCAAACAGCTGCCGCTGTCCACCGGGAAATTCAATCACGCTGCGGCCGACGTTCTCGTTCTCCTTCCGCCTGGCTATCCCGATGTGGCGCCGGACATGTTCTATTGCGACCCCTGGTTGACACTGCAAAGTATGGGGCGGTACCCGACCTGCGCCGACCAGCCTCATGCATTCCAGGGCCGCAACTGGCAGCGCTGGTCACGTCACAACACGGCGTGGCGCCCGGGTATCGACGGCCTGCACACCATGCTCAAGCGCATCGAGCATGCCCTGGCGGAGGCTAAGTGATGTCGCCGGCTGCTCTGGACATAGTTCTGCTAGAGCCGCACGAGGCGGCCCTGCGATCTCTCCTGCACAGCGAGAACGGGGCCGAAGCATCCGCCTACGTGCTGTTTGGCAAAGCTGAGATTTCGGCAGACCCCTGGTCGGGCCTACCTCGCACCAGGCTGATCTCGCATGAGGTCATCCCGGTTGCGGCCGATGAGATGGTCTCGGCATCGCCAGTCCATGTCACATGGTCCACCCGGGGCTTCATGCGTGTTCTTGGCGTTGCGAAGGAGCGCCGCTTGGTTGCAGGCCTCGTGCACACGCATCCGAACGCAGCGGCGTTCTTCTCCGAGCAGGATGACCGAAACGAGGCGGAACTTGCCCGGACGACGTTCAACAAGGGCGTTTCCGGCTTGGCTAGCATGGTGTTTGGTCGCGATGACGGTATGGCGGGCAGGCTCTGGATAGCACCCGGCGAGACGGTTACGGCATCGTCCATCTCGCTGGTAGGTAGCCAGATCAAGATCGCGCGCGCAGAAGTCGCGGCTGACGAAGATCAGTTCCTGGCGCGGCAGGCTGCTTTCTTCGGCCGAGGGTTCAATCCGGTCGTGCGCGGGCTGCGGGTCGGCGTCATAGGAAGCGGGGGCACAGGCAGTGCTGTCGCGATGCTGTTGGCGCGACTGGGCGTCGGCTTTCTGGGACTGATGGACAAAGACACCATCGATGTCACCAACCTCAACCGCGTGCATGGCTCGCACGCCGCAGATGTGGCGGCCGGCCTGGCCAAGGTGGACATCCTTGCGCGCGAGATTGGCGCGGCGGGTCTCGGCACCCAGGTCGTCACGAAGAAGGAGTGGGTGGGCCACCCTGATCTGCGCGACCTATTGCGCTCCTGCGATGTGCTTTTCGGTTGTACTGACGACCATCAGGGGCGGTTGACGCTCAACCGCTTGTCGCACTACTACGGTATTCCGCTGATCGATGTCGGTCTGCGCATGCGTGCGGCACGCAGTGGTGCGGACTACGACATGACAGGGCGCGTATCGACAATTCGACCCGGCAACCCTTGCCTCATGTGTCTTGGAGTGGTCGATCCGCGCCGCGCTGCAGCCGAAGGGCTCCAGCGCAACGATCCCGCCGAGTTTGAGCGACGAAAGGCGGAAGCCTACGTGGATGGCGGGGGAGACCCCGCGCCAGCTGTGGTCACGTTCACCACGGCCATCGCCTGCGCAGCAGTCGATGAGCTCATTCAGGGCCTGACCAGCTTTCGCGGCCCAGGAGGAATGACACACAACAGGATTCGCCGCTTCGACCGCGTAGAGGATCGCGCCATGACCTGTCGACCCCTACCTTCTTGTCCGGTTTGTGACAGCCAAGCGAGCTGGGGGCGTGGCGATGTCAACCCATTTCTTGGTGTGATCGGATAACCATGAAGCGACTTATCGCGCACGTACTGCGTCGCCTTGGGTGGATGCATTACGACCTGCTCGTTTTACCCATCGCGCAGCATCCAGGAAAAGTTTCCGTACCACCGGGAGAGCTTTGGCTGGTCATGGACAGTGGCGCCAAGAAATGGGCATGCTTGACCTGCCCGGGCGGTTGCGGCGTGCAGATCTCGCTTTCGCTTAACCCAAACCGACGGCCCCGATGGTCGCTCGAAACAGACTTCTGGGGGCGACCAACCATGTCGCCGTCCATCCATCAGCATCGGGCATGTTCCTGTCACTTCTGGGTAAAGAAGGGTCTGATCGAGTGGTGCCGGTAGACACCCTCCCGGCGCCACACTTGGGCCGTACGCTATCGACGCCGCCGCCGAGCCCTTGTCAACCTCCAAGAGAATCCAGCAGCCTTTGGATTGATTTGCAGGGGGTTGTGCTTATCTTTTGGTTTTTGCACCATCGCGGGAAATCCCAAATTACTCTGCCGCTTAGACCTCATCGCATCAATTGGCCTTCATGGGTCGCTGCGTGTACCAAGCGCCGTTTGGTGTGTGGCATTGCAGAGAGTCTCGAGCCGAGCTTAAGTTAACAATCGGAGCGCCGATAAGGAGGCGTTGCTACGTATCGATTGGCGCACGATGGACTTCACGCACTACCCCAGCGACTCGCGGTTGTATTTCATCCGGTGGATCGATCGCTACAAAAAGCCGCATAAGGCTTCGACATCGACGTCGGTGTGCTGCTATTTGGTGCCGCTACCCGATGACATCAAAGATCCTGCCAAAGCCACGCCGGATCAGATCGCCAAGCTGTTTGGCTATTCGGACCAGGTTCCATTCGTGGCAATGGTCCTGGTCGGCGCCCTTCCTTCGATTCGCATTGGATACGTCTACCGTGACCGGAAGCGTGTGGGCGTGCTTCCCTGCCAAGAGCTATCACTGGGAGATGCCTTATCCAATGGAGAGGCGTCCGGCAAATATGGTCGCAACATCCAGCTAGACACGGTGATCGGCAAGGACGGGGATTTCCCCATCAAGGCGGTGCCGACCAGCCAACTTCACCTCGACCACAGCGTTCGCTTCCGTAGTGGAGTCTTGATTGCAGAGGACTCTGCCAGCGGAGTCGAGTTCCTGATCCCGCGCAGCCTGATCTTCAGGACCTTCTATGCTCACTCTACCTATCTGGCGTCCGTGTTTACCACCGGCATCTGGCGAGAGGTGGTCGGCAAGGTCCTGCTCTTGGGCAAGGAATTCGCAGGCAACTGGACACAAGAACTGGCAGACCCCCGTCAATTTCACCTCGTAATGCAACGAGGGATGCGTAAGGCAGATGCTACATCTGTCGCGCTGCTGCACTTCTACCCGTACGGCAAGGCGGCGGCCAACGCGCTATATGCACCGATGCTCAAGGCGCAGAACGATGCCGGATTTGGCGGTGACTGCTCGTGGTACTCCACTGCCCAGATCCCCATGGACCCAGATCTTGGCCCCTACTGCGGTAGGGTGATGGGGTACTACCTGACACCCCATAAGAGCCGTCGACCGCGCAGAACGTTCCTTGTCACCTCTATGCTCGGGCTTTCGCTACCGCATGACTTCCCGGCACTGGGCGACATTTTGGTCAACGATGGCAACCGCCACGGCGACCTCGAACATACCGATGAAGCTCACCCCTATGGGGGGGCGCCGGATCGTGGCCGCAAACGCCCGAATGGAATGCAGGACGACGATGGTCATAACGCCTCCACAGTGCACCAAGCGTTCGACGAGCCTAGCGACACGTTTGAGTGGATCAATCCGCCGCCTCGCTTCGATCTCGTCAAGAACCACACTACGGTTTACACGGCGCCAAGGGTGCCCGGACCGAACACCAGCACCGAGGAAGGTTCATTCGGCGATCGCGATGGTGCCAAGGATTCAAATAGCGCACTTGATGCTCGGCTGAAGAGTCGTGCATCCGAGCACAACTTCAACGCACTCTTGAGGGCGCTGAGGCAGGTCAGGGAGGCAGGCACCATTTTTGACTTCAGCCAGGTGTATCCACAGGATTCGACCCAGCGCGTCCCGATTGGAGCCTGTGTCTGCTGGAACTTCCTGGACGAAACACAAAGGGCAGTCAGCTACGACAGGCTAGTGCGTAAAGGGTGGGCATTCCTTCATCGGGAGGGCAAGCGTTCCGGAGGCCAGGAGCGCGGCGCGCTGGTAGTAGATGTGACATTGTTGGATGGTAGAACTGGCTTTTGGATCGAAATCCAGACCCGGCACGGTGCCATGTCACCGCTTTTGATCGACGATGGATCAGACGCCGCCGCCCAGATCTCCAGGGCGCTGAACATTATCTTCAGTGCCAAGGGAAGCAACCTCGATGACCATTTCCGCGCTGCATCCGTGAAGGCATACTGCTTCACTCACCGCTATGTTTCACAGGATAAGGACGAGGACGAGAACAAGGACCGCAGGGATGAGTGGGATACGGACTGGCTGATAGCGTTCTTCAAGTCTGTATCACTCGGTAAGCAAGGAACTGGCGCGGCTGTGAAATAGGCCGGATTGTTCGCGTGTCTCCTATCATTAAAGGAGAAGCCTTGCCAGCCAGGCAAGAGGGCTTATGCGGATCCACCCCGTCGTTGCAGCCAAGTCGCGATCAGGTCGGCAATCCCCTCCGGAATTTCAACCAGCCCATTACGGGTCTGCAGATGATGGGCACCGTGACTGCCCAGCACTTCCTTGGACAGCTCGCGGGTGTTGAAGCCATACGTTAGCGCTACAATCTCCTCAAGGTCCTGGATGGTCGCCTCAGATGCATCCCCGATCGTGCCTAGAAGCTTCTCCAGACGAGCAGCATCCGTCCTTAGAGCGGGAGCCGAAATCATCTTTGGAGGCAAGGTGACAGGCCAGCCGAGAGACTTCTGGACGAAACTTACCCAAGGTCCGAGGTTGGTCCGAGCGCCAGGCTTGAATGCTAAGAATTCCACCAACTCCTGCTGCGAGAACGGGCCACTGATTTCAAACTGCCGACAGAATGCCTCGGCAACGCCTACGTACTGAGCCACCGTGCGCGCAGGCTTGCCCGCCAGCTCAGCATGGTAGGACGCCAGATAGGTGTGCCACGGAGTGCCCGTAGCTGCGGCCAGCTTGTCCTCAATTAGGACACGGCTCTGCGCTTCTGCGCGGACCTTGCCATCGATGACAAAGCCAAACTGCTGCTGCAGAAACATCCCAGCATTCAAGTTTGCACGGAGCACCTTGGAGCCGAATGACCTCACCAAATCATCGCCAGTAAGCGGCTCACGAAGGTCTTTCGCACGGTCCAGGATCAGAAAAAAATCCACTGCTTTCGCGACATTCTCTGGTAGCTGTGGTGTGCGGACACCCCGGTTGGCACTCCAATCGGCAAAGTTCTTATAGAGGCGCGCGATCCAAGGCTTTTCGAAAAGCGGCAAGCGCAGCTCCACCTCGCGTGTCAGGCGCGACATAATCAGGCAGTCATCGCATCGGGACTGGCCGCCACCTGCAACTGCGCTCCCACAGCTTGGGCAGGCATGGGAAGCCGCTGTTGCACCTGAGCAGGACTTGCAATAGCCACGCCCATCGACTGTGGCCGCAACTTTCCTGTACTTCCTACACCTACCACAGGTGCTATGGGTACCGTTGGTAAAACACCTTGGGCACGCTCTCACGCCTTCTTCTAGATGGGAGGCACGTGAGAGATGACGGCTCATCTCTCCACATACATCGCAGGGTTCGGGAGCGCGGAAGTATGGAACGCAGCTTGGACAGACTGCCATGCTCAGTGTTCCAGAACCCGCACTTTCTCCTATCCCGGTGACTTCGACATTGAAGATGAGAGCTGCACGAGGCGTGAGGCGGCCACATCGGCCACACAACCGTTTTTGCCTGAGACATCTACCGCAAGGCGGTACCGACGGCTCAGACCTGTGATAACGCGTCGATCCACTACATTCCGGGCACACGCCTTTGGCGAATTCGGTGCCGTAGCATCGCTGGCAATAGTCGGACCCTTTGTGAACTCGATGTGCCTTCGTGATCGGAAGGTAACACCCGTCGCAGATGCGACGGCCGTAAGCGTCAGTGCTCATCAAAAGGCTTAATTAACTTGAGCAGCGTTTTCGCTCGCAGCGAGCGCCATCCGGCCTTCCGCCACTGTTGCGCCTCAGCCGCAATCCGCAAGGCTCCTCGACCCACGTTACCCTCTCCCCTGATGCGTCCAGGCGGCAGTTGACCTATCTCATGTGTCAGCCAGTCCGGACACTGCTTCCGGAAGCTGCGCTGCGTCAGATGATACTGCTCGGCCGCCGTGTGTAGTGATCGCGGCCATATCTGGCACAGCGCCTCCAGCAAGCGAAGGTCGGCATCACGTTGCTCAACTCGGCGCATTTCCAACCTTCCCCGAAAATTCCGCTGACCGCTATTCTCAGGGACACGAGCAACGCCAAAGCCGGAAAGCAGTGCATCCATCCCTCGCAAGTAGTCCCGGCCAGTGCAACGCGCTACCGGCCAGTCCAGGGTGATCGGAGCCAGTATGCATGCCCTGTACAGCTCTCTCTGCAGGGGAGATGCAACCGCAGCCACACACTCTCCAGAGGTCAGGGGGCGGTTGCATCTTGAACATAAGCGCAGGTCGTACTGCTGGCGATGAGGCTCCAAGGTACCGCCGCATGAAGGGCAGGCATCGCGCATCATCACGTGGTGCTTGGGACACACCGTCCAGAAGGCCAGGCGCCATTGGCGGGTAAATAGCGAACTCTCATCGAGACAGACGGGGCAGAAGCAAAGCCCGTGACGTCGCCGGGACCGATGATAGACACCGATAGAATTGACCCAATGATGGATTCCCTGCCGGCGAGGGCTCGCCGTCTCTGTGTAACTCAGACTCATCAGCGTCATGCCCATAATCCGGGGCAAGGGCTCGCCGATCGCTACAGCTAGGGCATTCAAAGTGCGCGATCGGGCATTGATGTCCACATCCCGCGTCCAGATGGCATGTCCGGGGCAGACCAGCGAGGTTAGGCTCTGGGCGCTCATGCCACGACCGATGGCGGCGCGGGACAGATACGAACTCAGAAGTTCGTCGTGCACCAGCGGTGGCCACCCCATGCGCATAGTCAGGTCGAGGCGACAACGCCCTCGTAGTTCTGGCGCAGGCGCTCCTGGGTGTCCAGGATAGTAGTTGGCGTAATGCACTCCTGACCCGAGCGGATCGCCGTAACCGCGGCCTCCTTGATCAGATAGACCGTGCCCCCAATGGCGACACCGCCTGCCTTGAAGAGCAACTGGGCCAGCTCGCTGCCAGCCAAGTTCGATGCCGCAGGCAGAGGCAGGAGCTTTTCGTATGTCTTCAAGAACGACAGGTAAGCCACGTCCAAGCTCCAGCGGGTCAAAGCCAATGGCTTGAAGCGTGATCGCATCTGCGCATCGAAGGAAAGAGAGTTGATAGCAGATTCGGTACCAGCGGCGACAATGCTCAAATTCAGGTCGTTGCTGAGCTTGCGCAGGCCGGCCAGGACGTCCGAGGCCCCCTTTCTTGCGTTTACGATATTGTTGAACTCGTCGATCAATAGCACCCGTGCTTTGACATATCTCAGGGCCCCAAGCACTTGAGCGTATTTGGCGTGGGCAGGGTCGCTGCGACGGTGCGTAATAGCGCAGGACTGCAGGATCTCCGTCCAAATCTGGGATAGATCCGGTGTTGCTGGCATGCCTATCGCGATCACGGGCGCATTGGGGCTGCCGTCCTCGCGGATGGTGATTGGATGCCGCTGCTGGAACTGACGCAGGACGGCCGTCTTTCCGTTATCGCCCCGACCCACGATTAATCGGCAGGGCGGTCGCTGGGTCGTCGGGTAAGCAATGATCTGATCGAGGTCGTCAATTACTCCCCTGGCAACCGGATAGGCGATCCACCGATCGCTGCGGGCGAACTCGATGCGCGCGACCTCCGAGTCCTCCATTCGCTCAGCGACTTGGGGCAGGAGGTGTGGATAAACACCCATCAGTTCAGCTCTCCTACTTCAAACACTTCCAGTTCCTGGTCGAAGATGCTGAGAACCGGCTCGGCGGTACGCTCGTTCGTCGGCACATGTGCGGCCTCAAACGACGGGACCGGCATGGGCTTTGCCTTGGGGCGTGTTGCTGCTTGGCGTCGGGCCGCCTTGGTGGACTCGGTCGAGGCGTTGATCCGCTCACGATTTCGCTGAATGCTGCTGAAGATCCGATGCTCGTCCACTTCCCCCTTGTTCGCCGCTCGAACCGCCTTCGTCATTTCTCTCAGCTCAGCCGCAGACACAGGGGGATGAGAGAGATCTCGATAGGGAATCGGTGTATATCGATCCGCCTTGGGGTCAAGAAAGTAGATCTGACTGACGTCGCGCGGGTCCCGCGCAAAGATAAATTTCTGCTTCACGTTCGAATCATCGGGCATGGTTGCACCGATGTATGGGTCCAGAACAGGATCGTAGTAGAAGACGTTCTCAAGTCGAACGCCCGAACGCTGGATGGTGATCTCGAAATACGGTAGGAAATCCATTCGGATCCGCTCAGGATCGCCAACGATCGGCATTGCGCCGATGCCGGGCCGCTCCGACGTGCCTACGATACCCTGCTGCCAGATACGCGTCGGGGAGGCATCCTTAAGCTGGCTGTGACTGCGCTGGTGATAGTTGTTGACGATGAATTCCACCAGGTACGCCTCGACCTCCTTCATCGTGCAAACAGCCTCCTTCTCGGAGTCATATCCCTTGCGCTGCTGGATGTTGGAGAACGTGGCACCTGGCACCTTTTTGAGCTCGGTCGCCACTACACCCATGTACCGTTCGATATGTGCCCCGTAGTGGGGCTTCTTCACCGGCCGCCACTGCATGTCAATGCGGTTGGCCTGACAGCCGCGGGTGACCGCTTTGCATTTGAACTCCCTGGCGTTGTCAGCGTGCAACGTGCCAATCTGACCCCATACTGGCCAATTGCCTTCCACGCCGAGCGCCGCCAAATATTCACCTTTCGGAGTCATGGCGTGAGAGATACACATAGCCACTGACGTCGCTGACGGCTTATCCAGTGTGACGTAGAGGCCCACGATCATCCGGCTATAGACGTCAATTGCCAGCGTTAGCCAGGGTCGACCAATTGGCTTACGGTGGACCTCGTCCAGGACGATGACATCGAGCGGGGTGTGGTCGATCTGGACCACGGCCAACGGGAAGTCAGCACCCGGGAATGACCCGCGAATGGGCTCGTACACATCCCGGGCTTTGTCCTTGAAGCCGCGCCGGCGCAGGGTCATTGCTGGCGACAACTCTTTCAAGCGACGGCGAATAGTGCTGGGGGCCGGGGCCGTGATCTTGGCACGCTTGCAGCGCTGGAGAACTTCGTCCACCACTTCTTTAGGCGAGTGTCTCTGCTTCTTGAGATACATGTCCTCCACCACCGAGCTGATCACCAGCTCTTGGTCAGCGGCCAAATGCTTTTGGCCTTTGGCTGCACCACGCTTGCGCGGGACAAGGGCCGCAACATGGCCGGCATCATGATAGGCCGCGAGCCACTTGTAATAGGTAGCCACGTGGACGCCGGCGGCAGTGGCAAGCTTTTCGACCTCAGTACGACTCCTGATCGGATGCTCGATCATCGGCCGTAGCGCTTCGAATCGCTTCTGGGCGACCGACCATTCTTCTTTGGAATACTGATGGATTGGAAAGCCCGAAGCCCCGCTGGCATCTTCGGCAGAGACGATCATGGACAACGTCTCAATCCTCAGCCTTGCGCTGGCTCCTGTCTCCATATCCTCAGCCAGCACGCTGTCGATAGACAGCATATGGGTCACTCGGTACTTGCGGGGGCCCACGAAGACCTGAGCACCAGGCTCTACCTTGAAGAAGTTAGTCAGTGACACCGGTCAACCCCTCAGCCGGATGGAGGTGGCCATGGTGAGAGGCTTGTCTAAGTCGGCTTCGATTTCACCACTAGCCACTAACTGCCACAGCGCAGGAATGGCCTGCGCCTGCTCATCGGCAGGCCAATACGCGGCGGCGAGCAGTGCTTGAGGAGTAGTTGGCCCCAGCACTGTGGCCGTGTATTTCAGCTGCGCCTGCCTGACCAGGAGCGGAGCCATGGCTCTGTATCGACGCAGGAAGGTGGCATTAGCCAGCAGAGGCGTGCGGATATGCCGCTCTGTGACGATACGGAACTGCCAACCCTGAGCTCGGCAATGCTTTATCGCCGCCTTGAAGCGGGGTCGCAGGAGTTGCCAATCTGCGCGCAGGGTCTCCAACGGCTTGACCTCATACACCACGGTCTTGGCCGTTCCATCTAGCAAAAACTCAGCCAGGACGTCTGGGGTGTAACGCGTGCGCCGCCCCTCAGCCTCGTAGTAGATCGTGAAGGGCTGCTCTCGCAACGCGGTGACGCTGGGATCGAAATCAAGCAATCGCAGCCAGTCCCGCTCCAGCGAAGATTCGAAGCCTGCAACCTCGCCACCGCCCAAAGTGACCTTGCCAGTCAGGGCGCGCCGGCTATTTTTCAGCGCCCGGACGGGCGCAGCGGAACTCAGTCGCATCATATATAGCCATTTGCAACGCAGTCGCGTTATTAGTGAAATTTAGTCGCACCATTCAAGCGCTAGAATCACCCAAGATCTAAGACCTGTAAAGGGAGAAGTCGCGTCTTTTCTGACAAATGACAGCGGCACGCATCCGCGCCCGGGCGAGATCTCGCTGGCCCACAACGGCGTGCTGTTTCTGGACGAATTGCCCGAATGGCAACGGCAGACGCTGGAAGTGTTGCGCGAGCCCCTGGAATCGGGCCTGGTAACGATCTCGCGCGCCGCGCGCAGCGTGGATTTCCCCGCACGCTTCCAGCTGGTTGCTGCCATGAATCCATGCCCGTGCACACGTAACATGCCGTGCTAAGATCGTCAATGTAACGACAATAGAGTGGACATATGGCGTCCTTGGAACTAGTGAAGCTAGCCAGCCTCCTCCCGGCGATCACTGATGAAAAGGTATCTTGGCCGTCCACGGATGGGCACTCAGCCACACCGGTACCGCTCCTCTTTTGGAGTGATGGCACGCCTTGGCGCGAGGCGAATTTGTGGATCGCGCAAAAAGCTGTCGGCACAAAATTTGCGACGTTGAACTCCCTCATGTCGCATCTTCTGGCATTCGCGAAATGGTTAGAACGAACGGGTGTGACTTGGTGTCATTTCCCAGCACTCGAAAGCGAGCGATGTCTATATAGGTTTCGTGGGGCACTCAAGACGGCCCTGGATTACGGCGAAATATCGCCCCACACGGCGTCCAATCGAATGCGTGCGATAGTCCAGTTTTATAGCTGGGTTTCGATGGTAGGCCTTTTGTCGCCCGATTGGCCGATGTGGAAGGAGCGAAGTCTTGGTATTCGGCTTCCCGACAAATTTGGCTTTGAGCGCACACTGATGACGCGCACGACGAATCTAGCAATATCCTCAAAGCGGGCTGTCGGGGAAAAGCTAGAAGATGGGCTCTACCCGGTTACCAAGAGCACCGAGCGTGAGATCCTGCGATTCGTTAAAAAGAACGGATCGATCGAGCTCTTCCACATCCTGAGCATCGGGTTCAGAACCGGTATGCGTCTAGGGACAATTGCCGATCTAAAGGTTGCGTCACTTCAACGTGCAACTGCTGATCCGCTAATGGCAGGATTCTTCCGAGTGCAAGTCGGCCCGCAGGCTCATCCACCGGTCGCCACTAAGAATGGTGTGAATGGCGCCATCCGTATTCACGAAGAAGATCGTGACGCTCTATTGAGTTATGCAGCATCCTCGCGTCGTCTGAAGCGACAAGCGCGCACTGCTTTGAAGGACCGGAATCTCGTTTTCCTCACAGTGGCTGGCCGCCCGTATGCAGGGACCGATCAAAACAACTATCGAGCAGTAGAGATGGAGCTTTCTCGGCTCAGAAGGCTTGCCCTCCAACTTGGTAACGGATGCCTGGTCGACTTTCGCTTTCACAGATCTAGAGCATCGTTCGGATCAAACGTCGCACGCCTTCTTCTCTCGAGGTTGCCCACAGACTCCGCACTACAACTTCTACAGGAGCTTATGCTTCACTCTGAAATCGCAACGACATTGATGTACGTGAAGTTCGCGGAGCGCAGCATCGCTCTTGAAGACGCCTCTGATGCTTTCACGAAAGAATTTCTAAAACTGGCAGATCGGAATGAGCAACACGATCCCTGACTTAACTTTTCCATCGCTACCATATGGAACGAATCAAGTCCCCCTAGATCTTCGACATCATCTATACAGAGGAATCTCCGAGCAGCACTCGGATAAAGCACGCGTAGCAATTGAAATGGATACCTGCGGAAAGCCTGATCTAAATAGGCTTCCCCTACTTACCGCGCTCCACGATGCAATCAGATCCCGCATAGCTCTCGGCCAGCCTATCGTCTCGACACGAAATACGTGTAAATGCTTGCGTTACTTCTTTGCATGGTGTGACGCCAACGATAGAGATGCGACAAAAGAGTCTGCGGCTCAGGATTTCTACGCTTGGGCTGAGTACCTACTAACGCGGACTCGCGCCAATCCCCCTCCAAAAATGGGAACCTCTAACAAGCCGCACGCTCTTAGACGAGGCTCGCATCGGAAAGAGGTGATTAGAGCCAGTACGGCGGACGATATTGCAAGATCCGTGTCTTCGGTTATATCTGAAGCGCTAGGCATGACGCGACCACTCATTAGGTACACCCGCTTACCAGAAGCGGCACGAGCGCAGAGAAAGCCATATAGCGATTCGGACAAGCTTTCTTCTGATTCCGCATCATCGTTTGGGAGCACCTTACTCAGAATATGCGATGAGCTCACGCTCAGTAAAGCGCTGGGGTCTTTGCCCGTGCGCATTGAGCTACGCGACGGAACTGTGCTCTTGGAGTGGTGCAAGCTTAGACCGCCAGAGGATGTCCTCGCATTGAGTGGGCACCGAGCCGTCGGAGACAGAAATGCCGTTCTGAAAACACGCAAAGCTTGGGAGAATGATAGAAGCATCCGAACCAGGTACCCGGTAGTCAATCTTAGGATTGAGTGCGAATTACTAGTTTTCCTGTCGCAGACCGGAATGAACCTAGCTCAGGCACACCGCCTCAAGCGCCGTAAGTTCGCATATCAGACGCAAGGCGATCAGATCATTGTTACGACAAGCTATAAAGGACGTCGGGGCGGCACTGTAAAGTTCCAGATTTTTCGAGAGTATCGCAAAATTATCAAAAGATACCTCTTATGGATTGAGAATTTTGTCCCGGCCGATGAGGATGATCGTCTCTTCCCATTCTATTACCCATCAGCTGTTCCTGCACCGGACTGTCCACCAAACTTTAGTTCAACTCGGATCAAGTTCGAACGCCTGGGCATCGAGTGGGTGGGTCCTCGCAAGCTTAGGAATCACCGGGTTAATTGGATTAAGGGCTACACTGGAAGCGATGCGGTCGCTGCGGAGAGCGCCCAACACACGAATCAGACGCTCCAAACCATCTACGCAAAACCGAATCACGCAACGGCCGCGCAAGAGATCGCGCGCTATCACCGTTCTAGCCAAGTTTGGCAAGAGCCGCCTGCACCTGGCCGTTGCATTAGCAATGGAGCTACTCCAGCCACAGCTCCCGACAGTCCCGAGGCGGTCTCCGCCCCTGACTGCGTGAGCCCATCCGGATGTTTGTTCTGCATCTACCACCGTGATGTCAGTAGCCAGGACTACGTGTGGTCCCTTGTGTCCTACCGCCGTCTCAAGGTGCTCGAAATGGCAAGCTATACACTACCCGCAAATGGCACAGCTCTTGTTCCTGCGGACGTGATTGTCAGCCGAGTCACGGCGAAGCTAGACGCTATCTCGGGCTCAAGTGCCATCCGCTCGACATGGGTTACGGAAGCCTTGTCGCGACTCAAAGAAGGCAACTATCACCCTAGTTGGTCCGCTTCAATCAAACTCATGGAGATCTAGCTTGGAAACGTGCATGCAAAGCAGTTTCTTCTTGAAATTTCTGAGCCCTGGAATCGACGATAACGCACCCAACTTTCGACTACGCGAATGGCCACCCACTGCGGAGCAGCCTGTTACACTTGACTCCGACGGGTTTGTTCTAAACAGGTATTCCGATTCAACGTGGGATATTTCTCACCACTGCAATCGGGCTTATCGACTGCATTTCCGAGACGCTGCGCATCTGCGCGTTCAGAAGGTTAGCCCTGAGAACGGCGCATTGTTTAGGCTTTGCTTGGCATGGTGGTGGTGGGGGCCACATGCGGTTTCCAGAGCCAGGGAGCTAGAAGCACGATTTCGTGCTCTGCGCCCAATCTTTGAGCTATGCACCCAACATAGAATAAGCGCAGATCGATTCCACAGATTCCCGAAGCTTATCGCGCTCTATAAGGCAGCGTTGAAGCCATCACAGGCGGCCACCGCTGTTCGCTTGTTGCATGACGTTTTCGAAGCACGCAACGACCTTGGCTTCATTCTGGCGACGCGGGAGCAAATTGCCGAGCTCATCGTTGAAATTCCGACGCACGTGAAGGTGCAAACCCCATATGTTCCTCCGCGCATATGGCAGTTGCTAGCCATCAGAACCAACGAGATCATCGAAGAATTCCATGAACACTCGGATGAGTTCTCCAAAGTTTTTCTAGCCAACGTGCATGCTAGGATTTCAAACGGCGCCGCCGCGTCTACGCCAATTAATGAGTACTCCGGCGTCGTCAGGGCAATGCGCCGTTGGTTGAACGACCATTGCGACGGCCGCTTTCCGGTCAACACAATTTCCGCATATGCAAGCCTTGTTTCACTGTGCTGCCATGTGCAGATCGTCCTCTACTCCCTCATGCGGGTAGAGGAAGCATGGTGCTTGCCATTGGACTGCTTCATCACTGAAAAAGATAGCACTGGGGAGTTGGTATTCTCAGTGCGGGGCGACTCCACCAAGACGGTTCTCGACGGCGATGCCAGGTGGATCGTTGCCGAGTCTGTAGGTAGCGCGGTGTCTGCTGCGCAGAAGATCGCGCGGCTTCGCCTCAAAGCAGGCCAAGCAACGGGCGTGCTCGGACCAGATGCTGACGCTGCGGATGCCCCGCTGTTTCCGCGATCGTACGAGCCGTGGAGTACCGGCTCCGGACGATCACTGGCTCCATTCCTAAAGATTCGACACGCCGCTCAGGAATTAAATAGAGAACTGCGACGCTATAATATATTCACAGATAATGAGCTAATGATAACGGACGAAGATTTTGAAATAAGCCGCTTGATGAACCCAATGATCAACCCTGAGATTTTCGCTGTCGGAAAGAGATGGCCGCTTGCGTGGCATCAACTGCGTCGTACAGGCGCTGTCAACATGCATGCGTCCGGCCTTGTGAGTGACGCGAGCATTCAATATGAGCTCAAGCATACCCATGCTGCAATGTCTCGATACTATGGCCGCGGACATCACCTGCTAAGCGGAAATCTTAATTACAAGACCAAGCAAGATTACTTGCGAACCATGTATGAGATGCTCGCACGCGGGTTTGCAAGCCTTAGGAATGACACTTATGTAAGTCCATATGGTAGTGAGCACAAAAGGCGCATCCTCAGCATGACGTCAGCACGCGAGCATACCCAATTGCTCAAAGAGGCGAAGAAGGGGACCATTGCCTACCGAGAGCATTTGCTCGGCGGATGCACCAACCCTTTGCCTTGCGATAAAGGCGGCTTTGAGAGCGTCGCCGCCTGCGGAAGCGAAGGAAGCCCCTGCGAATGGCTCCTCTACGACAAAAGAAGACTCCCCCGTTACCGGGAGTTGTTGGGTGACATAGAGTCACGAGTGAGGAATGCGACGCCAGGCGAGCCACTTCACAATGCGCTTACTGTGCAAGAACGCGCCGTGCGCGCCGCGATTAAGATATGCGAGGACCAAGATGCCGCGTAAGCCAAGTGCAGAGAACAGCTTTAGAGAAGCATTTGAACGATTGAAGACTAATACTCCCCAACGCTTACCCAAGGGCACTGTTCCGCTCGAAGCAAACGTAGCACGCGAGGCAGGAGTTAGCCCATCTGCCCTCAAGAAGCAGCGTTTCCCTTCGCTGGTTGCAGAAATTCAGCAGTGGAACAAGGAGCGCGAAATTGATACGTCATTGAGGCCCAGAGTATCTGAAATTGAGGGCCGGCAGATGAGCAGATCTCTTCGTGAAAAAATAAAGGCGCTGACTAGCCAACGAGATGCCGCGTTATCGCTTTTGGTCAGCGCGGACAGCAGAATACTGGCACTTACTTTGGAGTGTGAGCGATTGCGCGCAGTTGAAAACAGCTCACCCGTAGCCTCTTTCAATGATAAACGGAAGATACGAAACTGAAGACTGATACATCCAGGGTTCTTTAGACATCTAAAGTGCATGGAAAATCGCTGATTCGAAGGCATCCATGAGCAGCCAGCGATATTTAGATGAATTCAAGATCGAAGCGATCCGGCGAGTGACCGATCGCGGCTTTAAGCGGCAGAGGTCTACGAGCGACTGGTTATCACTACGCACAGTCTATACATCTGGCCGCGCCAGTTCTGAAAGCCCGGCGTGGTGCTTGCAGCGCGACGAGCTGGATTAGATCGCCGAGGTTCTGCGGCGGGGCTGAGTGTGCGCAGCCGCCAACCTACTTGATCGACAGTTCGACGTAACTGAGCCGTATACGACCTGGGCGAGAGTTTTCACTTTGATCCTCAAGCTTGCAGTCTAAATGTACCTGGCTCTTGCGATCGATCGGTTTTCCCGACAAGTCGTCGGCTGGGTATGGCCAACCCACAGAGCGCTCGGCCTAGATCCTAATTGTACTGCGCGATTTTTGGCCCCTTTCATCGTGAGTCAGGCGGTCTCGGCCGCAGCATGGCTTGGGTGAGGTGCGACGTCCCCCCAATTTTGAGTAGCACCTCAGTTTGGAGTCCAATTCCCTACCCCAAGGAGATTGGACGTGAAGAAGCGTTTTTCCGAAGAGCAGATGATCGGCTTCCTGCGCGAAGCCGAAGCGGGCATAGCGATCAAGGACTTATGCCGGCGCCATGGCTTCAGCGAGGCCTCGTACTATCTGTGGCGCAGCAAGTTCGGCGGCATGAGCGTGCCCGACGCCAAGCGGCTCAAGGACCTTGAGGCCGAGAACGCGCGGCTAAAGAAGTTGCTGGCCGAGCAGTTGTTCGAGAACGACCTGATCAAGGATGCGTTGCGAAAAAGTGGTGAGCGCACCGGCGCGTCGTGCGCTGGTGTGCGAGTGGATCGGGCGTGGTGCCAGCGAGCGTCGTGCCTTGGCGGCGATCGGCATGAGCGCCAGCGCGCTGCGCTATTGCCCACGCCAAGACCGCAATGGCGAACTGCGCGAGCGCATTCTTGCGTTGGCGCATCGCCATCGCCGCTACGGCGTGGGGATGATCTATCTCAAACTGCGACAGGAAGGACGCCTGGTGAACTACAAGCGCGTGGAGCAGTTGTATCGCGAGCAGCAGCTACAAGTCCGGCGCCGCAAGCGCAAGAAGGTACCGGTTGGCGAGCGTCAGCCGCTGCTGCGGCCAGCGCAGGCCAACCAGGTGTGGTCGATGGACTTCGTGTTCGACCGCTCCGCCGAAGGGCGGGTGATCAAGTGTCTGGTGATCGTGGACGACGCAACGCACGAAGCGGTCGCCATCGACGTGGAGCGAGCCATCTCCGGCCATGGCGTGACACGCGTGCTGGACCGGCTGGTACACAGTCGCGGCTTGCCGCAGGTGATCCGTACCGACAACGGCAAGGAGTTTTGCGGAAAAGCAATGGTCGCTTGGGCGCATGCCCGTGGCGTGCAGTTACGGCTTATCCAACCCGGCAAGCCGAACCAGAACGCCTACGTCGAATCCTTCAACGGCCGGCCACGCGACGAATGCCTCAACGAGCACTGGTTCCCGACGTTGCTGCACACGCGCACCGAGATCGAACGCTGGCGACGCGGATACAAACGAGGACCGACCCAAGAAAGCAATTGGCGGGATGACGCCAGCTGCCTACGCCCAACATCTTGCCAACACCGATATCATCAACCCCGGACTCTAAACCCAACCGCTACTCAGGGCGGGGGACGTCAGTTCTTTTTCCCCGCATGCGCTGCTGACGGAGCGGAGCCTGCGGTGACACCGATTCGGCCTGCGTCATTTGAGCCGCCTGCGTTGAGTGCAAAGAGGCGGTATGCCAAGACAGTTGCCATAACAACTCGCCCGCTACCTAAGCGCTCAAGCCGGATCTCACGCATCTAGCGATTGCTTTGTCAAGCAGTCGCTAGAGAAGCGGACGTGAGTTATCCACAGATCTTTGCATGGCGCTTCGCGATTGTTTATGTAAAGTGACGGCATATCTAAAGAGTTGATCAACGTGGGACTTTCCTACCACCCTAAACCCGGCGAGATCTTCATGTGTGAGTTCCCGTCCGAGTACTTGCACGGGGAGATGATCAAGAAGCGACCGGTCATCATCCTTAACAACAAGATCGATGGCAGGCCGAAGCTTGTGAACATTGTGCCGATCAGCATGACTGCTCCGGCCCCCGTCTGCGCTCACCATGTAGACATCAATCGCATGTACCTGCCAAAGGGTTTGCGTGATAAGGCAGGGGATCGTTGGGCTAAATGCGACATGGTCTACACTATGTCCATCGAGCGCCTTGAGCTGGTGCGTGGCCATAAAGGCCAAAACTCCAAGCGAACATCTGATAAAGGAGCGCTGCCGCCGGCAGTGCTGCTCGCGGTCCGTGTCGCGGCAGCCAAGTGCCTGGGAGTTCATGCCGCCTCTTTCACAAAAATGAATGAAGGGGCCGATAAGCTTGTACCGGCGAGGCAGGAATTGGCGGCCGTTCCAGTAGAGGGGATGCCTGAATCGGCGGCTAATTCCGCAATGGCAACTGGTCGGGGTCAGCATGCATTTGCTTGACACCTACTTATTGGTACCGTAACTTTGCTTCTGTCGGGAACAGTCGACTCCCAAGACTGCATGTGATTCCTCGGTACCTAGAGTACCTATAGGCGCTAGCTGCAGCAGGCGGGATGGGCAATGACAAGTCCTCCGTAAGCCTTAGAATTTGCCCTCGGTAGCTTGCTACCGGGGGCTTTGTCTTTACGAGGGGGACGGGTGGCGCAAATGTATGCGCCAAGCTCTGCGCGACCTGTCCATGAGCCGCGTATCAAGCATCCTAGGGAATTGAACTGATACGCCCAGGGTTCCGAAGGCACTCAAGACCCTCGTTGCGCATAGCGCCGTTCGAACTCTACAGGCGATAGGTCGCCAGTTGAACCATGACGGCGTTGTAGGTTGTAGAACATTTCGATGTAGTCGAACACCTCGGCGCGTGCGGCATCCTTGGTGGGGTAGATCCGCCGCCTGATCCGCTCGCGTTTGAGCAGGCCGAAGAAGCTCTCACCGTCAGCTACGCTTGGCTGGCCACAACGTTGTTCGACACCATCAAGCAGGTTCAGGACAAGGCCACGCGCTGGCTATGGACGTACAACCATGAGCGCCCCAACATGGCGCTCGGCGGTATCACCCCAGCAATGAAATTGGCGATGGCCGCGTAGCTCCACTTTTGGCGAACGCTAAAAGCGGGGGGATTACCCCTGGGCGTATCAACCCGCACTTCATTTTTTAAAGGTCCTCCCATGTGCGCGTGAACGGGAGCGCGGCGCGTGATCGCGATCCGATGCGGAAATCGCCATGACATCAAGTTAGGGGCCCTTGCCGAGACCCTGGCGGACGTCAGCTATTGGCCGACAGCGGACGCTTAGCTGCAGTGGTGCAGGACGGGGGTTAACGTACATCGGGCTGTTGCCGGAAGGCTGGCGCGCAGTGCCTATCTGTATGACGCATTCCTGACCGCCGTGCTGCTGGTGACGGGATTGGGTCGAGCGGACGTGGACCGTTCCACTGCACGGAACTTGTTCGTGTTGTTTCCCGAATAGTTCTCCCACTTCTCGTGCAAGCGCGCCAAGTCCTGAACGGTCTTGGCGTGGTCGTTGAGGGTGTAGTCAGTCATCTTCGTTCGGGCAGGCTACGGGGCAAGGAGCATGCCCGAATCGAGCCCACCGGCCAGCCGTCGGCGGGTGGCGCCGCGGATTCCTCGATGGCAGCATTTGACTGTCGACAGGGAGGGTGAGCGTGGCAAAAGCGAAGGAACAGGCAAGCAGGCCGGATGCGCACTTGGAAGCGATCGTGTTGCAAGCCCAAGCAATCACGGAGGCTTGGGCCAAACGGCACGAGTTTTGGGAGGACTCCACTCACAAGAATCCCTTGGCGCACTACGACACGGAACCTGGGGAAGGCGTATCGATCCTGACGCTGTGCTCTGATGGCATGCCGGCACGATGCCTCAACGAGGGAACCCGAGAGGCCGATGAGCTAGGGGAAGAGTTGGCCCAGATAGGTCTCTACCTCGAGCTGGACGATGCAGTCACTGCCAACTACTACCTCATTGACCACGAGTCAGCGCTGCAGAAGCAGTTCGATCAATGGGCACAATGGCAGTGGACTTGCCGCCTGATCGAAGCAGACACGGCAGACGTCTCGGGGGACATCTACCGACACTTTGCGGAACACCCGGAAGATCTTTACCGGCTTCCTCACCGCGACTTCGAAGTACTGATCAGCAGCGTATTCACTGCACGGGGTTGGAAAACACAGATCGGCCCCGGCACGGCAGATGAAGGCGTGGATGTCCGGATGTGGCTTCAGTCTCCGCTGGGCGATGCACTGACCTTGGTCCAAGCCCGGCGATACGCAAAGCACCGGCTGATTGGCTTGGAGGCCGTGGCCGCATTGGAGGCGCACAGCCTGCGTGAAGAGGCGTCTGGGCTGTTTGTAACGACCTCCCGCTATCGGCGAGTGGCCCAGCGCTTTGCCAGTCGAAACAAGAAGCTCTTGCTGGCAGATTCGTCGGACGTCGCGACCTGGTGCCACGAGGCGTCTGTTACTGTGCAGAGCGCGAAGGCAAAGGCACTGGCCCTTGAGTCGGTTGATCGCCTGCTGGCAGAGGTAAGGGCGGCGGGCACGCACCCGGCCCTGGTGTACTGCCTCAAGCGCTATCCGTCCTTCTGTCTGGTGCTGCGGGAGACTCCGACCGGTGCGCTGCTTATGCCCATTCCAACTGAAGCGACGTCGAGCGACGGGCAGGCCGGATACGTGTTGCCCGTGTTGGATGGGCGCCTGAACTACCAAACGCCAGACCGGGGGGTGTTCCGCGCCATTCGCACGGAGCGAGATGGCGACGTGAGCTACTGGGGAGGGGGAGATCTATACAGTCCTTGGGGAGGGAAAGCCTTGGGCTTCGACTTCTGGGACTGATGGCGTGGGCGCCATCGTTAGTCGATGCAGTGCCGCCGGTCTTAGCCGCATGAAGCCTTAAGGCGGCCTTGATATTAAGGCTCGAAGAAGCGTCGGAGGTAACCTAGCGATGTCAGCTTCTGGCCTGAAGCAGCCGTGAAATTCAAGAGGAGCGAGGGGCGACAGCGTACGGCCCGTGGCGGACGAAACTCTGGCGATGTCGACGACTACTGGCCCTGAGTCGCTAACGCCAACGGCATGCTGCGTCCGGCTCCCAAGGCCTCGAATCTTCGTAGAGCACCTAAAGGGTCTCCTTACTTGTTAAGGACCGACAAGTTTGGACCGACGTCAGGGCGGTGCTTGCCTCCTTGGCCGTTGGCGAGGGCCAATGAGCCACGGACGTCAGCTCTGCCCCTAGGCCACTGCAACCATAGGTTTGTCGCCACCCGCAACCATAGGTTGAGCCATTTTTTCGCCTCATTCGCGCAACTATGGTTGCCGAGCACTCCTAGGTTCTCCCATCGAACCGGCAAGAACCAGCTCCACTAAGCAATGCGTACTCAGGCCCGTTATGGGAGAGAACCTCTGATTGCCCCCATTCTTCTTCGTCTTTGGGCGTTGATTTGATGCTGGTGACGGGCTGGGCTTTTATCCGGTCTTCCCACTCAGGGGGTACCTATGCCATGCCCGGCAGGAGGGGCCGCAATCTTAGCGGTTGCGTCCTTGAAGCCTTTCGCTTCAAGATCGGCACGAAGGATCTTCAAAGCTGTCGCCGGAACACCCAGCCACAGCAGATCCCTTGCTCGGGTCACAGCCACGTATCCAATTCGCCCATCCTCAGTGGAACCCCCGTCTAGGAGTGCAGATACATGCGCCTTCGTTGCCATGTAGAGGACGGCATCCAGGCTTTCGCCTTTGACTTGGTGCACGGTGCTAATTCTGACCCGCAGGGGTTGATCTGCACCTAGGTCCGGCGGGCTCATTAGCGGCGAACTGGATAAACTCTTCTTTGAGAGCCGACTGCCGAGCTTGGACGAGGTGTGATTGAGTCCATGAGCCGTGCTCAGATTCGTCATCAGGACCCTGACACGTTGCAACAATGTCGGCTGCCAATCGCTTACGGCGGGTAGCGACGCACTAGGCAGACCTGCTACCGAATCTCTGGTGAAAGCCCAAATAGCGCGACGAAGCGCTCGTTCTTCTGGGTACCTGGCTGGCTGAGTTAGGCGAGCAACGATGCCCTTGGGTGCGTTGTCGGTCAAACCTATGATGGCAGTTGCCACGAGTCTGAATGCTGTTGAGTAGTCAGAGTGGATATCGCGCACCATCGCCGCTTGGGCAAGCATCTTCGTCGTTCCAACACCAGGGGCACCCTCACTCCCGGCCAGCTCGTTGGCCCACTTTCGTGCACGGCAGAGCACGGCGGAACGTCCAGGGTCCAAGCCAGCAGACATCAGTGTCGCCTGGAAGGCCGCCAGGACATTCTGCGTACTGGTAGTCGTGTACGGAACGAAGTAGGCTCCGTGGAGCGTAAGTGGCGCGTGCCTATCCGGTTCGTCCGTACGCGCTGAGATTGCATTGGCTAGATCGAGTACGGCCGGTACGGACCGATAGTTGCGTGTCAGGGCTGCCGGAGCAACACCGGGTTTGCTGTGGTAGCTGGACAGGAACGAGCCGGTGGCACCCATGAACTCGTAGATGCCCTGATTGGGATCGCCAATGAGGGAGATTTGAGAGCCTGCTTGGCTGAGCCTTTCAATGATCAACTGGTGCAGGATCCCGATATCCTGCGCTTCATCAATGAGGATGTGGGGATAGCGACGCGCGAGTACGCGCAGGATCTCGGGTTGTTCGCGGAGGGTGAGGTCGGCCCAGTAGCGCGCCAGCTCGTGGGTGTAAGCCCCCAGTTTTCCCAAGGCTGCGGCAGCCTTGGGGCCATTGTTGATTCTCGTCAGCATGCCGGAGTTCTGGTAGAAGAAGTCCGTTCCAGCCCCTGAAGGGCCTATAACAACGCGATGGATATGCGCTTGGGGCACCGGGTAGTTACCGGTTCTCGGCGATTCCACCCAAAAGCGATAGTCCTTTCCTAGCAGGAACGACTCGCTTCCTGATAGCAAGAACGGGGTCGTGGTACATCCCATTGTCCGATGGGCGTGAGGTCGCAGAATGTTTGTCGTAATGAACCCGTCCAGTGTGTCGATCTCAACGCGCTGGTGGGACGGGATCTTGAGCGATCCCACGGCAAGTGCTTGGTACTCGCGCCTGAAGGTCTCGACTGCGATGTTCGAGAAGGACAGGAGCGCAACCCGGCCCCGGTGATCACCGAGGCATCGACGTATGTGAGCGAGTCTTCGTACAGCCGTGAATGTCTTACCACTTCCCGCACAAGCGATGACCGACATCGGCTGCAATGGTGCCGTGATGATCGCACCCTGTTCTAATGAAGGAGTATCCGTGCTCATTCGTCCTCGCCCTTCTTCGGGCCAGGCTGGCAAGCGTGTTCGACTGCAGACTTGATGTACCCGGGGACAATGAAATCTTCGGCTTTCGCTTTAGCGATAAGGTGCGCCAAAGCTTGTGCAAAGCGCCCCTTCTGGACGTTTCCGTTCTTCCTCTCGAACATTCCGCTGAATAGTACGCGAGCCTTCTCTGTCTCTCCCGTAGCGGCGTCGACCTTCTTCGCCAGGCTTGCAGATATCTTCGGGTGAAGCTCGCTAAGCGCCGCAAGCATCATCTTGCGGTTGCAGGCGTATAAGGCCAAGTCATACTCAAGCGTCTTCAGCCCATGGAAGACCTTGAGATATGAATCTTCGAACTTGATCATACTCAGGGTGTTTGCAGACAGCTGCACCTTGTCACCAATCGAAGGGTAGACAGGAGCCGCCTTCTTCTTTCCACCAGAGGCGTCATCTGTCGACGCAAGGTCGTCCGCTACTACGCTACCGTCACTCCCCGCCTCTTCATCCTCTTCGCTCGGACCCGTTGGGTCCGCATCGGTAAGCACGGAGACCGGAATCTTCAGAGCATTCTCTCCGAACAGTGGAATGAACGAGTCGAAGTTGAGGCCTTCAACGCTGATGAGGCTGACACCATGCTTGCGTAGATCGTGGCCGCACTTCTCTGCGAGCACACTGACAAGAACCAACTCCGCAGCGCCTTCAACCAGGATGGCGCGGCGTGCAAAAAAGAGCTCAGCCCGAGTTACGTCCAAATAGCGCTCAAGCTTTTCGCGCTTTCCGACAGCAAACTTGATGTCTCGCGGAAAGAACGTCTCCACCTTGATGCCGGTGTCGACTAGGCAAGTCAAACTGTCGAGATTGGCGATGCTGGCAAAGTTGGGTGAGTGGCTGGTAACGAACAGTTGGACAGGCTTCTCCTTGTCCACTGCCTTGATGGTCTCAAAGTAGCCCAAGAGCACAGCCTGCAATTGGGGATGTAGATGTGCCTCGGGCTCCTCAATGATCAGGCCTCGATAGCTGGCTTGTGGGTTCTTGGTCAGCTCGCTGAGCACGACCGCCATGAAGATTAGATTGTTGAATCCGAGCCCGTTCTGCTCAAGCTCGAACAGATCAACGGTAAGAGAGAGGCGCGAAGCCAGGCGTTGAAAATCACTGACGCTAACCCCGAGCTCAAGCAGCTGAGAAAGCTGCGGACCCAGCATCTCCGAGTGCCGGGTGGTTATCGCCTTGTGGGTGCTCACAATTGGCGCCTTCTTTTTGAGCTCATCATCCAGGAGCTTTAGTGCCCCATTGATCTCGATCTTGCCATCGTCATCAACGAGAAGCTGAAACAGTCGCGACAGCTGGCTCATGCGGCCGGGCCTAAGGGCTTGAGATGCGTCGCGTAGGGGTTGAAGATAGACCCCTCGAAGATTCTCCATCATGTCCGCTGTCAAGCCGACATCGTCATTGTCTCCACACCAGCGCTTCGCTCTGAGTCGCCCTGTCTTGTCTGCCTCGGAGAAGCTGATGGTGATATGCGCCTCCATCTGCCCGTCTTTGGCAGGCTTCAGGGCACTCATGAAGTCAGCCTCATCGTCGGGGCACAAGCCTCGGAATATGTACTTGAAAACGATACTTCCGCTAGGCGATCCTGTCTTCGGCCGATGGATATCGTCCGAGTCCAACCGCGGGTAAGGTTCGTCATGCCCGGCAAGGAGCGACCTCAACGCATCGACAATGGCGGTCTTCCCCGCGTTGTTTGCACCGACCAGGACGTTCAGTCCACTCTGGAAGTGCAGGACTGCGTTGTTCATTTTGCGGAAGTTCGTGATGGTCAGCTCTGCCAAATACACGCTGATATCTCCTTGTGCCCATGGCGGCGTAGCCGCCCTCCTTTTCCTAGCTGCAGCATGATGATGGCCGGCTGGCAGCCATATCTACCTGCGGCGATTCTACTCAATTCAGTAGAACTAGACGTATCACTCGTCTTCGTGCGCGCATCGCGTTGAGTTTCTGCGGGGCCTCATAACACGTAAGGGGCAGCGCCAGACCCGTAAACAGCTCCCCGTACTGAAGGAGCAAGCCGAGTAATCGACCCGCCGCCCTCATCCCGTGGCTTCCTGACAGGCGTCGCAACACCGTGCTATGGCGCAGCGTGGATCCTTCCCGTCGCGCTCATCGCTGCCGCAAGCAATTAAGCCGCTTACGGCCCCCGATCCCGATGGCCTGGTCGATCCATCCTCACGCTTTGAAGCGGAGATTGAGCTTCTCAGCGACTTGGATTGGCTCAACAATAGCCTCCAAGTAAGGCCGTGTTCGTAGCACTTAACCAGGAACTCTCTCAACCTATAGATTCTTGCTGGGTCCATTCCACCCAGCCTGGTTCTGTGGAATTCCCACGTCGAGTTCACCAGGGCTCGGTCAAAGTCATTCCCTTGGCGTCTGAATTCTGCAGCCAAGCGACGCTGGCCTCTTCTGAACATTATCACTTCGAGCGCACCAAGAATGTCGCGCATGCTTCTGAAATCAACGTTCATCGGAAGGCAGACAGCAGAGGAATACTGGATGAAGGTGAGGCTCTCCTTCTTCAAGCACTCGTCATTATTAAACTGAATTCGCAGGATCAGGACGTCCTTCTCAGTTTGATGATTACGCGAGTTCCAGAAGCTGTGCATCGATCCGATTTGTGAGTCATCAATCAGCAGACCCTTCTCGCCGGTCAATGCATCAATGATCGGCTTGGTGATGTTGTCGATGTCGCCGATCTTGTCGGTTTCCTGTCGTTGGGTTGCGTGCAGGTACCAAAGCAGCTCAAGGTTAACCTGCCCTGCGCAAATCCAATTGAAGTCCTGTAGAGATCTTCTAATATTCGAGCAGAGCTCGTCGCGAGCCGATTTCTGGGACTGCGCGCTCACGATTCGATCAAATTCGAGCCGAATCTTAACCTCGGCCGAGGCTAGCTCCTCAATCTTGTAGATGCTGGATGAATCGCAGTTCTCGGTGACAAGCTCTACTCTAACCATGGCGATCTATCGCGAAAGAATGGGTGTCTGGTGTTCTGGGTGACGCCACATCTCCGGCGCGCTCGGATGATGGCGACTCGGCATTCCTCGCCAACATAGAGAGGGGTATCCCCAAGGCGGTGTCGGGAGGGGCAATAATTGGAGATGCTTACGGCTCGCCAACAGCAAGTTCAACGCTGGCTGCCGTCGGGCAGCCAGCTAGCCGAGCTGGCTATTGACCTGAGTGTGCCTGGCCATTCCACATCCGGCACCTCGCACAGCCCGAACAGGCTGAAATACCTCCGAACGCCAGTGAGTCCAACTTCTGCACAGCTGGGCACGCGCTATCCCTCATGGAACCGGTGGCGCTGCATAACGGCATTCAAGTCGTTAAATAGCTCTTCGGTCATACCTAGCTCGCTCAGATAGCGACCGAGATGGCAGACATAGAAGGTGTAGCTGCCTTTCTCGCTCAACGGTATATAGAGGATTCCCGCTCGTCTAATGTGCTGTGAGTACTCATCAAAGTGCGGATGCACGATTCTAAAATTTTCTGGATCATTCGGATAAGCGACAGGCAAGTAACCCTTAATGGGAGGATCAACATGAACCTCTCTGTTGCTCTTGTACTCATTACAGTCAGGACAGCAGACGCACAGGTTGAGAGGCTCAAACATGTATCCGAGGTACATCGCCTTAGGGGCGATGTGTTCGACGGGAGAGCCCATGGCCGATCTAATCGACAGAAGGTTGAGGCAGTAAGCGCACGCTAAGCGCTGTACGCGTCGGTAATGGTCTCTGACTTCGACGCGGACTGGCTCAAGAGTTGCGTCGGACCACATCGTGTGGTCGTATGCGGGATGAGCACGCGTGGTGGCAATTCTATTGAGCGCATCCGCGCTAAAGACAACAGGTTCGTCAATCAAGACCGCCCCTCCTTGAGAAGCGCCGAGAGTGAGTCGATCAACGCTATTAGCTTGTCGCTAGGGTCAAGCTTCGAGCGCACATCGAACAGCCAGTCGATCTCACTCTTCATTTGGGGCGTAAATGGGCGGCCGACGCGCACTTGGGCGATGAGATTGAAGCATACCCTGGAGATGTACTCGTTCATCATGCCGGGTGCGTCAAAGAGCTCCGCCAGTTGGAAGTCTGCGGAGCGGCGTTGAAACTGCGACGCAGGATAGAGCTTCCTTTTGCGTAGGTGACAGATGAAGGATCCGGGGCCACTAAGCCTAGAGATGATCTGAGGCGAGTGCGTGGCAATCACAAACTGGCAACCGCTGTAATGCGAAAATGCGGACTGCAGGAGCGCCATGAAGCGCTCCTGCCACTCCGGGTGGAGACTGATTTCGGGCTCGTCTATCAGTATCAGAGAGTGGTCTTGAATGTGCCCTGCGACGCCGAGCATCAACACAAGCAAGCACTGCTCACCAGAGCTTGCTCGCTTAAGGCTGAAAGACTGTCGTCCATACTTCTCCACCTCGACGTCCATCAGCCGAAGCAAGTTCTCTTCGAACAACCTCAGAATTGCGCCAAGATGGCTGGACTCTATCACCGTGCCGCCAAGAGTCGCGACGCTACTTCGGAAATCAACTGTGAGGCGCAACGCGCCAGGCGCATCCATAAGGGAAGAGGCGATGTCGAGGTCCCTCAGTACTGCTTGCAAGCTGTCGGTCGCCTCAAGGATGGATGCGACGCGGGTATCGAAGCTGTACCTGTAAGCGCCAGACGTGAAGGAGGATCTGTCACCCCTGTGACGACTTGAGGTCTCATTCTCGCGCGAGCGTTCAAACTGCGGCTTTAAGACAAAGTTGAACACTGGAGAGAACTTCAATGAATCCAGAACCTCCAGTAGGTTCAAGCTAGGTGGAGTTTCGGACAGTTTCGATAGCAACCCGCGAGCCGCGGAAGACAGCAACGATACAGCGGAAGAAGCGCCGTACATACCCTCACCGCGCATTCCAACATAGCGGTAGTTCTTCTGTGCTTTCGCAAGTCGCCTTGGCGGGGCAGGAAATTTGTCGAACGGACTTGTTGATGCTGCAATGACCACAGGAAAGACCGGAGCGTCAATGCGCCGAGCAGCCATTAGGTTGTAGTCGCTGATCCGTACCCGAGCAATGTCCGACAGCAGCCGGCTTTTCCCAACGCCGTTCTCCCCCACAACAACCGTATATGTGTTGTCTCTTACACCGACTTCAGCTTCGTCGACCAGACGAACCAAGACACCGTCGTGGTAGATCTCGATCACTCGTTCCATGGGACCCTCCCTGTCTATCGGGGGAATGTTGGCAGATGTTGGATGGCTATCCAAGATCGAGGTCCCTCCACTCCGGGCGCGACATTGCGGAGATGGGATCAAGTCAGATGAGTGTACGTCCGTCTTCGACCGGAGCCCGTATGGTCATAGACGTATAGTTGGTCCTCGAACACCACCTATCGGGACCCGGTCGTTTCAAGCTGCGAAACACTAAGGATGCACTGCGTTGAAAGTGAGCCTTTCTCCAGTTGGCACGCGGCGAGCGATATGTATGACTACCGCTTGATCGGAGTCAGCCCCTACAACCCCGGCCATGGCTTCATGGAATCTGGCGCTTACCAGGCAGTCGCCCGGCCCCGCGCAGGCATCGTCGCATCTCGGTCGGCTACTCCGAGAAAGGTTGACTGGGTAGGCGGAGGTTGACGGCGGAGGCATAAGCCATACCGTGGGGCAAAGATCTCGGACGCTTTACGTACATCCCCTACTAGGAGGGCATAATGTAATGGGGAAAGAAAATCTCGACCACCTGCCAATCTAGTCGACGGGGAGAATGAAGTGTCTGCAAAAGGAGGACTGCTGAAGTGGATCGGAGCCTTTATAGCTTTCGACATGGCGTTGCTGACATATGTATTGACCCCCGATTGGCGATGGGGTGCCGCCCAGCCGAAAATGATCATCGGTGGGCTGACGACAGTGCTGTCGCCCCCGATGCTGTACATGATGACGTCAGTGCTGTCACCGGACCTGAAGGCGGCGCTCGTTTTCTGGAAAGCTAGGTATCACTTGCCTGGCTATTCGGCATTCTCGAGGCACCTGAAAGAGGATTCGAGAATAGACGCCGACGCAGTCGCGGCACGACGGGGGCCCCTTCCGTCGGACCCGGATGCCCAACAACGCCTTTGGTACAAGATCTACCGCGACCATCGTAAAGATGAGGCGGTCGTTGATGCCAATCGTCGCTATCTCACTTTCCGGGATCTGGCAGTAGTCTCACTCATGGTGACCGTAGCGGCTCCCATCACGCTCACTGTTTTTGATCTCGGCTTCGTCCGCGGTCCCGTTGCGGCAGTCTTCTGTCTTCAGTACCTTGGCGCTAGTGTTGTGGCCCGCGTAGCCGGTGTACGTCTGGTTCAAACTGTTCTGGCCATTGAGGGAACTCAGCCAGGTTCCGCTGCTCCTGGCTCAGCATGATCGCCCCTCCATCTACCGCTCCGGACGCACAATGGTGGGGAGGTAGGCTGCCAGTTCAGCCCGATTGGCGAGGACGATCTGCTGCGATCTAGCGGATTCGTTCTCTTGCTCCTTAAGACCCAAGCGTGCCAACAGGTAATAGCCCATTGCCTGTCTGCACCTCAACTTCAATCTTCCGCCTGACATGCCGTAGTCGAGTTCAATAACTCGCCGCGCGCCCTCAGAGAGCGTGGGGTTCGGGGCTATCTCGACATCGATCATGCGGTTCCATTGTTCGTCGCTACCGATCGCGGCTTGAGCGTTTCCAGATGGCTTCGCCATCAAGATTCGGGCGAAGAGGAAGTCACGGTAGTCCTTGCGCAGGTGACAGTAGGCTCGGATGTGCCATCGAAACCCGTCGTACGCTAATGCTAAGGGAGAGACACACCTTACATCAGGCTCTGCACGTGCCATGGTCTGGTAGGTGATCTCCAGAGCCTTAGCGGACTGAATTGCAACCAAGGTCTCCCGCAGGAGACCGACATCGACCCGGCGGGTCGGGAAGCTCACGATCTCCGAGGGCGGCGGATTGCCTAAGAAGCTCAGATCGGGGCTCAGCAAGCCAGTGGTGATGGCATGCAGCTCTGCCAGATATCGGGCGCTCGATCCTTCGGTGAAGACTGGCGTATAGGTCGGCATTGCAACGTACGCGCGTTCCTTGGCGTCGTACTTCGCGTTCTGGGGCGCGCGTGCAGCGTATTCAGCAAAATCCAGCGTTGCCTGAGGGGGCGAGATTTTGAAGAACTCCACGAGGTCGGAACGATTGACCTTTCCCGCCCACAAGAGTCGGGAGTCAATGAACTCTAGCCGGCGGGCCTGCCCCCAACGTTCTTTGCGGCCAGAAATGGCTTTCAAGTCATTGAATTTACCAGGCATTGTTGAAATTCCGTCTCTTACCACTATTTTTTATGACCTCGTAGTTTTTAGTAGTATAGTACGTCCAACGGCCACCGGGGTGGTCAACACGATGAGGCACAACTCGAATGAGCAACATCACGTTCTTCCCAGTCGACTGCGGTGACATGACCCTGATCCGTCTCGCAGATGCTGCGGTCAGTTCTATCCTGATTGACGTTAACATCCGCGCTGCGGCGGACGATGCTGACGACACTTCGGTACGTGATGTGGCTTCGGATCTGCGGGTTAGGCTGCAGCGGGATGGACTTGGCCGGCCCTATGTCGACGTCTTCATGTTGAGTCACCCCGACAAGGACCACTGTCTCGGCCTGGCCCGTCATTTCTACCTGGGTCCGATCGAGGACTATCCTGATGACAAGAAAGCTGACAAGGACAAGCGGATCGTCATACGGGAAATCTGGTCGTCTCCGTTGGTCTTCCGCCGGCGTTCAAAGGAGCATGTTCTCTGCGACGACGCCTTGGCCTTTAATCGCGAGGCAAAGCGGCGGGTAAAGCAGTACCGCCATGGTCTAGGGAACAAGGACGGTGAGCGCGTACTTCTGATGGGTGAGGACGTTGACGGCAAGACGGACGATCTCGCCCCGATCGTCATCAAGCCTGGTAGTACCTTCAGCCGCATTAATGGAGCTAATAGCTCCTACTTTGAGGCAACGCTGCTCGCGCCCATCCTCTGCGAGGACCCGGATATTGTTGAGGAACTGAAGAAGAACAATTCCAGCATCGTCATCAACTTCGCCTTGGAATCCGTCGAGGCCGGACGCCCCCGCTGCAAGTTCCTGTCTGGCGGTGATGCGGAGGTTTACGTATGGGAGCTTCTCTGGGCTGAGTATGGGAAGAGCGGTGAGCTGCAGTACGACCTTCTCCAGGCACCGCACCATTGCTCGTGGCATTCACTTTCATGGGATAGCTGGTCAGAAAAAGGCGAGAAGGCCCAAGTGTCAGCTAAAGCGCGAGCTGCCCTAGGCCAGGCGAAGACAGGTGCCGTGATTGTGGCTAGCTCGAAGCGGATACTGGATGACAAAAATGATCCGCCATGCATTCGCGCTAAGAGGGAATACGAGAGCATCCTGGCTGCTGTAGGTGGAAAATTCATGTGCACCGGAGAGTATCCGCAATACTGGGAGCAGGCTCCGCTGGATCTGCAGGTCTCATTCGGCGCAGTCCGAGTTAGGAAGGCAGGCTCAGGCTCTTCTACGGTCGCGGCACTCGCTGCCGCGCCGCGCGCAGGCAGCCCTCGGTGACTTCTGATTTTCTCGACTGGGGGGACAGCATCCCCACAAATGAGGCTGTTCCATTCCGTGATGGCCGCATGCAAGCCCTCCTCAGGGCCTGCAATGCACATGCGGATATCAATGTTGTCGAGCTAAGACGCATTGAAGACCCATTTATTGCAGAGATCATAGTGGCCGATGTTGGTGATGGTGCAGTGTCCCCTGGGAACGATGCAGGTATTCACCGCATCGAACGAATGGCACTTCTTTACCGCACTGGTGCTCGATTCCCATTCGAAGCTCGCCCCCTCAGGAAGACCTTCCCGAAAGCGCTGCATCAGTACGCTACGGGCAACGAAGGGCCGCCGTCGCTCTGCATCATGGAGGGAGACTGGGAGCTTGCGGAACACAGGTTCACACCAGAAGCGCTACTCGAGACCCTTCTAGCCTGGTTGGAGAAGACGGCAGATGGCACGATTCATGAGGCCGACCGCGGCTTGGAACCCGTCTTCTACAGCCTTGGGCAGTGCCTAATGCTTCCGCCGGACTTCGCGGAGGCTTTGAGCGATCCTTCTAAGGAGCTTGCTCTGATGGACGCTTGGGAATGGGAACGCGGGGTGACATATCGCACGCGCATTGTCGCGTCCGCGTCTTCGGCACGAGCGCCTCATCGCATACTCATCATGGATGCCGCCCCAATCGCGCACCTGCCACTCTCTTCGCCGCCATCAACGCTTGGCAGTCTTGAAGAGCTGCTTGCAGCAAAGGGAAGCTCGCTGATGCCGGGACTGGCTAAATCGCTTCAAGAGGCTTTCCGGCGATGCTGCAATGCCAACGTCCAGCCGGGGCAGGGACGAATCATCTTGATCGTTCGTCTTCCGCGCCTAAGAGACGGTGAAGTTGTGAGCATCGACTCGATGGGCTTCAGAATCGATTGTGACCTGGTCGCGCTAGGGCTAAAAATACAGGCACTTGGCCGGTACGGAGAGAACGATGCAGTCCAGCCAGTCCTTATACTTGGAGAAGGACCAAGGTGGCCAGAGAAGGGTTGGCAAGATATCGAGGTACTGCATATCGACGTCAGCCGCAGTCTTGATCGAGACGAGGCGAAGCGATGGTCGGGAATTGAAGACGGTGAGTTCCGCGGCGTAATTGCAGGCGTGGGCGCCCTGGGAAGTGCCTTAATCGATATATGGTCCCGCTCCGCATGGGGCCACTGGGACTACATTGATCCCGACGTTCTGGCTCAGCACAACGTCGTCCGGCATGTCGGCACCCAAGATCAGGTTGGGCTACCAAAAGTCGAAGTTGCCAAACGCCACGCGCGGCGGACGCTCGGGTTTGCCGACCCAGACGTGAAAGCGTTGCAGAATCGAGCTTCGGACCTTGATACAGAGCCGGTACGCGCGTGCTTGAAACGGGGCGATCTCCTCATCGATGCATCAACAACCATCCAGGTAACTAGGGCTTGGTCTGGAGCTGACCTACCTCGAGGTATGGCGGCCTTTTTGACGCCGTCGGGAGATGGCTGCGTGCTTATTGCTGAGGACAGCGCGCAGGAAATCAGAGGCGCCTCGCTTGAGGCCCAGTACTACAGGGCGATAATCCAGCAAGATTGGGGAGCTGTGCATCTCGAAGCAAAGGGTCGCCCACTTCGAAGTGGGGCGGGCTGTCGCGATGTCTCTGTCGTCCTGGGCTACGACCAGGTGCTGCGAAGTGCATCATTGCTTGCAAGGCAGATCAGGAATAGGTCAATGCTTTCCGGTGCAAGTATCGACGTATGGGAGTCTTCGAGCGACGGCAGCATTCTTCACATTGAGGTAGCGGCCAGACGAACCTTTTCGAAAAAGGTCGGAGACTGGGAGATTCTCTGGGACGAAGGTCTCTGCGAACAACTCCTGGGGGAACGAGCCAGCTCGCTTCCACTCGAAACCGGAGGAATCCTTCTGGGCGTCGTCGATTTCAAGCTCAATACGATCCATCTCGTGGACGGCCGTTCCGCGCCAAGAGACAGTGTTTCAACTGAGGCGGACTTCCAGTGCGGTAGCTGCGGCGTGCAGGAAGACATCACTGAGGCCCAGCGACGAACAACCGGTATGGTCCTTTGGATAGGTGCTTGGCACTCGCACCCCAAGGGCGTGAACGCAGTTCCCAGTATCCAAGATCAGGACCTTCTGTCACATCTCTGCACAAGGCTGGGTGCGCACGGATTACCCGCGGTGATGCTCATCGCGGGCGAGAACGGCATCGACGTATTCTTGCAGATGAAAGGGAGTTAGATGGTTTCACACGCGGACTATTTCCCAGATCTACTATCGCTCACTCCCATTCGGGCCGTCTGCGTGACCCAGCTTGCACCAAGCACAGCCATCTCTGAGGTCAAGCAGGGGCGCAAAAACAGAGGCCTCGCATGCGAGGCCTCTGGTCATCGGCGCTTGAGTGGAGGCTCTGACCTCCGTCCCCCAACCATGGTGGGTGAAGTGGCCTGGACGACGGAGAAATATTGTCATGACAAGACCGGAAGCACCATCAGCCGTGAACTCGTCGCGGTGTAAGAAAACACCGCAGGGATCCTCACAGCATTCAGCGACATTCCGAGAGTGCCGCCTATATTTTAGAGAGTTCTAGCCGTAACGGCAGCAGCGCAAAGCCCTGAGTCGCTGGCCTCGCAATAACAAACAGCCTCTCACGTTAGGCCGTCAGCAACTTATACCTACTCTAAGCCGACATCCCTCGCGGTAAACTGATCGGCCCTCCAGTTAGGCGTTGAATTGGTAAAAGCGCCGCGTGGGAGCCTGCCAACTAACCTTCTTTTGGGAACAGCAGCCTGGTGGAAGCAGCTACACTCATGTCCAAAGCACGCGTGAGCAGAACAAACTCCAAGATATCCAGACGACGCGCGCCGGCTTCGATCGCCGACAGGCGTTGTTGTGGCCAGCTCAACCGCCGGGCAACATCACTCTGTGAAAGCCTCAATCGCTCACGGCGTGCACGCAGCTGGTAGATCAGCTCACGGTATTGCCCGTCATAGATCGTCTTAGTTGCCATGGTCGCGATTGCTGAATGCGACCAGCAATCTATGCGCCACCCACTGATTACATGAAAATCATGTAGCAACCACCCCCTTCCCCTGATACGCTAAGAGCCGGATACCGCAGAGGTATGCGTGGCTCATGTCCAGACTCAACCGACTCTTTTAACTTCTCGCACCGCGCTGTTGCGTGCTTCCGAGCGTGTCGGATTGATGGGCACTGCTGCTTGGTGCGCCTTGCACCTCGCCACCCAACAGCCAAACCCAATCACGTCCCGCCCTTGCTTAACTGAGCAGTTGCTTCAATTCCTAGAGCAGGCTGGCATCCTGATACGCTGTAAGTCGCCATCTAATGCAACCCACCGGGCCCTCTACGAGCCTGTTGCTTGGCGCTACTGTGACATCGATCTGCCAAGCACAGAAATCCAAGCAGTTCTTGATGATGCATTACAACTTCGCTTAGCCGAGGACGATGGAATAATTCGCAATGCCCTCTGGCGGTTGCTAGCCGACGGGGATAGCGAGGCGTATCTTATTCGTCTCTTACAGCGCTACCGACTGGACAGCGGCGACGTCCAAACGCTCATATCGTCGGTCCGAGCAGAATGGGCACCATATTCTGTAGGTAGACGCCGCTACCTTGCGTGGTTGAGCGTGCGCCACGCTGCCGCCACGTTTTCCCAAGGGCACTTTGGTACAGACGCGACATACGCCGCCCTACAAACCCATCTAAGACGCCGAGGACGTTGGCTCGCGGCTAGGCAGTCCCACCGAGACCTTGCTGATGACGAGTACAGCTTCCTACCTGACGCCCATTGGCGCCGCCCAATACTGCTGGAACTTTTCCTGACAAGAATCGCGCCAGTTGGGGAGAAATTTTGGACGCTCCCCCCTCCCCAAACAAGCTAAAGGATAAGCAGCTACCGCGATTACCGCGATCTCGCCTTGAACACAGGCCTTTTGATCTAAACCTCTTCCCCCTAGGATTCCCAATGACGACAGCCGAAGAAAGTACGCGCAATCTCTTTCAAGCCGGCGCCTTCTTGGTTGAGCTCGCGCTCGATGAGCGTTTGCCTATTGAGGTGCGCCGCGAGGCGGCACGCCTAACAAGGCACTACCCCACACCAGGGTGTTCTATTGCCGTTGCTTCATCGGTCATCGGACACTTTCTGCCGCAGCCTGAGTCCGCTTGGTGTGAAGGCTATCGGCACGGGCCGTTGACCATGGGGCTCAGCGATAGAATTTCCAGGCTTTATCACACACTAGGGACCAGCCAACTCAGAGCCGATCCAATTCAGCCCGATGTACAACACGAGACAAATAGCCACTCACATAAATTGGTCAATGCTCCGGACGTACGGCTAAGACAACCCGAAGAGCTCGCGGACTTACCCCATGCTCCCCAAACGAACAAGAAATTACGCAAAATCCAAAGGTCCGAACGCGACACCTCGGAAAAATAGGTCCTTCGGTACCGGCGAGCATTTCTAATTCGTCCATCATTAAACTTGGGGTATGGACAGATCCGCCGCCCAAAATTGCCTTACGCCCGTAGGCGATTTGAGAATAGTCCATTAGGGAGCTTACGTGTGCACGTCCGGATGGGCCGGCGATGGTAGCGGGCGTTGCCGCTGCAGCAGCGACAGCATCCGCCGCTATCGCAGCCGCATCTCCGGCCCGTTGCTGGACCGGATCGACCTGCATGTCGAAGTGCCGCGACTGCCTCCGCAGGCCTTGCGTAGCGGCGAGCCCGGCGAAGACAGCGCCAGCATGCGTGCCCGCGTGGTCGCCGCACGCCAACGGCAACTCGCGCGTGCCGGCGCACCCAACGCTCACCTGGATCAGGCACAGACTGATGACCACTGCCGCCTGGAAGGCGACGATCAGGTGCTGCTGGAACGCGCCATCGAACACTTGCAGCTCTCCGCACGCTCGATGCATCGCATCCTGCGCGTGGCCCGCACCATTGCCGATCTCGACGGCAGTGCGGCCATTGCCACCCGGCATCTGACCGAGGCCATCGGTTACCGCAAACTGGATCGCGCCATCGGCACGGCGAGCGCGGCGTAGCAGCGCCGATCCAAACGTCTCAACGTGGTGGCAGTGGTCCACCGTACGACGATGCCGCGCAGTTTCATTAGGACGCTAAGGAATTCCAGACGGCAATGCGATCGATCGCTGTCTCCATCGAAGGGTTATCTGCTGCCGGTTCGTCGGCAGGGCGCGTGCGCGTGCTTCCATCCGGCGGCACAGCATTCGCCGATACGTCCACACGCTCTCTCCAGCGTCGCAACATCCATTTCATGGCGATGCACGTACAACGTCCGCCTTCCCATTGCGCAGAGGCCGCCATGAGCCGACTTCCCGACCTAGTCACCGTCCCGTCCCTGGATCTGAATCGTTATCTGGGCACCTGGTACGAAATCGCACGGCTGCCGATTCGCTTCGAGGATGCCGATTGCACCGATGTGTCGGCGCACTATTCGTTGCAGGACGATGGCACGGTGCGGGTGCAGAACCGCTGCCTGACCGCCGAGGGCGAGCTGGAAGAAGCGATCGGGCAGGCGCGCGCCATCGACGACAGCAATGCACGACTGGAGGTCACCTTCCTGCCCGAAGGCCTGCGCTGGATTCCGTTCACCAAAGGCGATTACTGGGTGATGCGCATCGATGCGGACTACACCGCCGCGCTGGTCGGCGGACCCGACCGCAAGTACCTGTGGCTGCTGGCAAGGCTGCCGCAACTGGACGAAAACACCACCCAGGCCTATCTGGCGCATGCGCGCGAGCAGGGCTTCGATCTGGCCCCGCTGATCCACACCCCGCACACCGGGCGACTGACCGAGCAGCCACTTCCCTGACAGCGACGCCAAGCCGACAAAGCAGCCTTCAACGTTTCTCGCCTGGGCACGCTTCCTCGGCCAGCGAATGGCTTGTGTTTTTGGGGATTGGGGTTGCGGATAGCTCGACCGTAGAGCCAGGCCAACTCTAGAGCGGCTGATCTGCGGCCTGGCTGCAGGGCCCTTGCCCGCCCACATGGTTGGTCGGATCACTGCATGTGCCCCCGGCTTCCCATCCCAAGCCGCGCAGCACACAGGTGTTCAACACGCAACCGACAAATGTCTCGTCTGCCCGCCGCAAGCTCAGCAACACGCTTTCGAGAAAGCGGCCGACCAACTCGCTAGTGCGGGACCCCCGCCGGTTGCGGGACCCTTGGCGGAATCAATGCCGCCAAGGAGCCTATACGGACGGATTCACGGCGTGTCCCGCAAGCGGTGAGGGCGCCGCACCCTCGACCTACCCCCCTCGCCTATCTGATATTGGACGACTGGCGACCGGACTGCAGCCCGACTCAACCGTCGAGCGCACCCAGATCCTTGGCCGCAGCCTGCGCGCCTTCCAGGCTGTCGAAGGCGACGCCGGTGTCGCCGACCACGTACTTGGTCAGCTCGCCATCGCGGGTGGTTTCCTGCATCTTGAAGATCGGCACCGCATCGGTGCCGCCGACGCGTTCTTTCTGCGTTGTCATGGTGATTCCTCCAGGGAGAGTGCCTTGCACGGGGCCGGGTGGCGCCGTGGCTCCCGCTTGGGAGCACAGACACTTCGACCCTAGCGCGCCGCCTGGTGCAGGCGCGTGAATCCGTTGACGAGGCCGATTGCCACACCTGCCGGCATCGTCGTTTGCAGAAAATCACGTCTGCTTCGCTCCGCGGACGCGCGCAACCCGCGCGTCTGTCGTACATTCGCGACGTGCAGCCTCATCAGTCCACCGTCACTGTCTCCAGCGTCCTCGCGCGGCACGTCCGCGTGCGGCACCGGCATGCTGCGCCAGTGGCGGGGCGATACGCGTCAGCGTCGCTCTGCACGGGCTGTCGTGCGTGAGCACCCCTCCACGCAGATGTGGGTGGTGAGGTGAAGCGTCAACGCATCATCAGTCTGACCGTGCTGCTGGTATTGCTGGGCGCAATGCTTCCGATCAGCCTGTCCTACTATCTGGCATGGCGGCTGGCGCTGGACCGCGAGGAGAGCAAACTCGCGCAGCTCGCGGCGCTGTCGATCCGGCGCACCGACACTGCCTTCGACGAGGCCCATGGCGCGCTCCTGAGTATGGGCGCATCGCAGCTGCCGCCCTGCTCGCAGTCGCATCTGGCGCAGATGCGCGCACTGGTACTGGCCAGTCACTACATCGTCGAACTCGGCTACATGCAGCAGGGCCGGTTGCGCTGTACCTCATGGGGGCCATCGCCGCAGGCGGTTGCGCACACCGCTGCCGACTTCGTGGTCAAGCGTGGCATTGCGGTCACCACGCGGCTGCGTCCGCTGGCCAATCCGCAACACCCGCTGATGGCCCTGCAACTGCGCGACTACAACGTCCTGATCAATCCGACCACGCTGACCGACATCAATCTGCCGCCCGGCCTGCAGTTGGCGATCGGCACACCGGACGGACAGATACTGAGCAGTACCGGCACTGCCGCCGAGCGGCTGCTGATCGCAGCGCCGACCGACGCCTCCGGCACCGGCGCAGATGCCCAGGTGTTGTCAGGCCGCGACCGCCGCGGCGACTGGGCCGCGGTCGTCACCGAGCCGGCGGCCTATCTACGGGGGCCGCTGGCAGCCGCACGGCTGCAGGTGGTGCCGGTCGGCATTGCGCTGGCGCTGCTGTTGGTCAGCCTGGTGATCTGGGTGTCGCGGCGGCGGTTGTCGCCGCTGGCACGGCTGGAAATCGCCGTCCAGCGCAACGAGTTCGTCGTGCATTACCAGCCGATCATCGCGCTCGACACCGGCGCCTGCGTCGGTGCCGAGGCGCTGGTACGCTGGCAGCAACCCGATGGCGTGCTGATCCCGCCCGATGCCTTTATCCCGCTGGCAGAAGAAAGCGGCTTGATCCTGCCGATCACCGACCTGGTGGTGGCCGAAGTCATCCGCGACCTCGGCCCCACCCTGGCGGCTGACCCCTCCCTGCACGTGGCCATCAATGTCTCTGCCGAGGACATCAAGAGCGGCCGTGTGCAGACCGTGCTTGCCCAGGCGCTGCATGGCACTAGTGTGGACAGCGGGCAGTTGTGGGTGGAGGCGACCGAACGCAGCCTGATGGACATCGAAGCGGCACGCACCACCATCACCCATTTGCGCGGTGCCGGCCACACGGTGTCGATCGACGACTTCGGCACCGGGTACTCGAGCCTGCAGTACCTGCAGGGATTGCCGCTGGATGCGCTGAAGATCGACAAGTCGTTCGTGGATACCATCGGCACCCATTCGGCCACCAGCGCGGTGACCTCGCACATCATCGACATGGCCAAGACGCTGCAGTTACGCACCATTGCCGAAGGCGTGGAACGGCAGGAGCAGCTGGACTATCTGCGCGCGCACGGCGTGGATCTGGCGCAGGGCTGGCTGTTCTCGCGCGCGCTGCCGGCTACCGGCTTCATCGCCTACCACGCACTAATGCGTGGCGCTGCGCACTGACCGGCGCCGGGACGGCGCCCTGCACTGACCTGGACCGTCAGGACGCGTAAGTCGACCAACAGCCACGGCGATCCAGGCACCACGATAAACGTTGTGCGCGCACGGCATGCTCGAATCGCAGCGCAGGTACTGATCTCGCCCGCACGCAAGCTCAAATTGCCCGAACGCGTGTTGCCCGAGCTGGCGCTACCGCTTTGCGTTCACCCCTGCCGCAAGCACCGATGCCGAGCACCCGGCAAGGCGCAATCTCGTGTGGCGATCCGGCAGGGACTGACTGCACCCAAAAAAAAGGGCCGCCAATGGCGGCCCTTTCGATCAGGCGCTCTGCAAGGCGCCTTCGCGTTGGCGGCGTACCGGCTTGGGCCGGCTCGGGAACGCGTGCCGCACGATCCGCCACATCACCTGGCCGAACTGACGCGGCAGCGAGCCGGTGTTGTAGTGCTGGCCGTAGCGCGCACAGACCTGCTTCACCTCGACCGCAATCTGCGCGTGGCGATTGGCCGGCAGGTCCGGGTAGAAGTGATGCTCGATCTGGTGGCTCAGATTGCCCGACAGCACGTTCATCAGCTTGCCGCCGGTGAGGTTCGAGGAACCCCGCAGCTGACGCAGATACCAGTGGCCGCGCGACTCGTTGCGGATCGACTCCTTCGGGAACACTTCCGCATCGGCGGTGAAGTGGCCGCAGAAGATGATCACGAAGGTCCAGATGCTGCGCAGCACGTTGGCGGCCAGGTTGCCCAGCAGCACGGTCAGGAAGAACGGGCCGGCCAGCAGCGGGAACACGATGTAGTCCTTGAGCATCTGGCGGCCCATCTTGCGGCCGACCGGCAGGAACGAGGCGCGCAATTCGGCCGCCTTCATCTTGCCGGCGAACCAGCGGCCCAGGCGCAGGTCCTGGATGGCCACGCCCCATTCGAACAGCAGCGCAAAGAACACCGCCACGAACGGCTGCAGCAGGTAGAACGGGCGCCAGCGCTGTTCGGGGAAGATGCGCAGCAGGCCGTAGCCGATGTCGTCGTCCATGCCGCGCACGTTGGTATAGGTGTGGTGCTTGAAGTTGTGCGTCTTGCGCCAGTTGTCGCCGGTGGCAACGATGTCCCACTCGTAGGTGTTGCCGTTGAGCTGCGGGTCGCCCATCCAGTCGTACTGGCCGTGCATGACGTTGTGGCCCAGCTCCATGTTCTCCAGGATCTTGGACAGGGTCAGCAGCACCACGCCGGCGATCCAGGCCGGGATCAGCACGCTGTGCACGAACGCGCCCAGGAACAGCAGCGCGCGACCGGCCACGCCGGTCCAGCGCACCGCCGCCACGATGCGGCGGATGTAACGCGCATCGGCGGCGCCGACCTGGCTCTGCACGCGGGCGCGGATGGCATCGAGCTCGTCGCCGAAGGACTGCAGTTCGGCAGCGGACAGGGCGCGGTTATGGACTCGGCTCATGAAGATTCCTTACAGATCCAGGATCAGGTCAGTGCTCGGGGCACTGATGCACAGGCGGACCTGTGCGGTGGGTTCGTTGCTGCGCTCACCGGTCAACAGGTGGCGCGTGGTGCCGGACTGGCGCGCGCAGGCGCAGCTGTTGCAGATGCCCATGCGGCAGCCGTACTTCGGGCGCAGGCCTTGCGCTTCCAGTCCTTCCAGCAGCGACTGGCCGCGCGGCAGGCTGAGCGTACGGCCACTGCGTGACAGCTGGACCTGCACGTCACCGGTTTCGCCGTCTTCCAGCGTCGGCACACTGAAGGCTTCGGCCTGGAACGCGGCCACGCGGCCCTGCAGGCGCGCACGCGCCGCCTGCACGAAACCGCCCGGCCCGCAGACCATGACGTGACGGCTGGAGAGATCGGCGATCTGCTGCAACGGATAGGTATCGATGCGCGCCGCCGGCGTGGCGCCTTCGCGGGTGGTCAGCAGCCGTACGCGCAAGCGCGGATGGGCGGCGGCCATCGCCTCGAATTCGTCGACAAAGCAGGCTTCGTCGCGCTGGCGCACCCAGTACAGCAGGTCCACGTCCATCGGCATGCCGGCCTGCGCGGCGGCCTGCAGCAGCGCGCGCATCGGGGTGATGCCCGAGCCGGCCGCCAGCAGCAACAGCGGCGTCGGGGTGGTCGGCAGCAGCATGTCGCCGAAGGCCGGATCCAGCGACACCACCGTCCCGATCGGCGCAGCACCGGCCAGGTAGCGGCTGACCAGCCCGCCCTCGATCGCCTTGACGGTGATCGCCAGGCGGCCATCGGCCAGCACGGTCGGGCTATAGCTGCGCAGCAGGCGGCGGCCGTCGATCTCCACGCCCAGGCTGACGTGCTGGCCGGCCTGCAGGCCCTGCCAGTGGCCATTGGGCCGCAGCACCAGGGTCACCGCGTCGCGGCTGGCGGCCGTGCGCGCGACCAGGCGGGCCATCGGCCGTTCCAGCGTCCACAGCGGGTTGAGCCGGGTCGCCCAGAAGTCGAACAGCTGCGGCGACACCAGCCGGCGCGCCAGACGCGTCGGCAATGGGGACTTGGACTTGGGAGGAGATGCCAGGTTCATGGATTGCACTATACGCATGCATGCACATCCGTGTATACAGTTGTATATCGATCAGAGGAGCTATGATTCAGGCCCACGCCTAGCTGCTGCCTCATGACCTCCATCGCCCTGCCTTCCCAAGACGCGCCGCCGTCACGCAAGCCGGCGATTTCACGCGAGGACCTGATCGCCGCGGCGCTGTCGCTGATCGGACCGCATCGCAGCCTGTCCACGCTGAGCCTGCGCGAGGTGGCACGCGAAGCCGGCATCGCGCCGAACAGCTTCTACCGCCAGTTCCGCGACATGGACGAGCTGGCGGTGGCCTTGATCGATCTGGCCGGGCGTTCGTTGCGCACCATCATCGGCCAGGCCCGCCAGCGCGCCACCTCCACCGACCGCAGCGTCATCCGCGTGTCGGTCGAAGCCTTCATGGAGCAGCTGCGCGCCGACGACAAGTTGCTGCATGTGCTGCTGCGCGAGGGCGCAGTGGGCTCGGATGCATTCAAGCAGGCAGTGGAGCGCGAGCTCAGCTATTTCGAAGACGAGCTGCGGGTGGACCTGATCCGCCTGGCCGCCGCCGACAACGCCAAGCTGCATGCACCGGCGCTGGTGTCCAAGGCGATCACCCGGCTGGTGTTTGCGATGGGCGCGGTGGCGATGGACTCGCCGCCGGAAAAAGATCCCGAATTGATCGAACAGATCTCGCAGATGTTGCGCATGATCTTGACCGGCGCACGTACCTTGGGCACGCACGGCGGGTGAGCGTGGTTTGACGTTGGAAGCGGCGTGCCTGCCCTGCTTTCATCGATGACGCTTGATCGTTGAGCGCTGCAGCCCGGCTGGCTGCGGATGGATTGCATCGCACGTCTGCACTGCCATCGCGTCAATGACCTTGTGGTCATGCTGGCGTCGTCCACCTGCGTTGCCGCGTCGAGCATCGTTCAAGCGCCCGTGCATCGACATGGCCGCAGGTACTGCGTTTCGCACAGCCAGCCAGAAATAGCGATCGCTGAAACATCTGTAGTGCCTGCGTTCGAAGGCATTTCGATGACCTGCAGGGCAATACGGCCGCATCTTCTGAAGGCCACCGCTTTGTGGAAATACGCTTGGCGTTATCGGCTGACGTCTTGGTACAGATGATCCGTACACACCAGCCACGTAAGGCCATTCGATAAATCAATACACCTGCAGTGCAAGCTTGCTTGAGCGCGATATTGCAGGCTGGCGCCAGCGACCTCATCCATACCAACAGATGCACAGTTCAGTCTTGTCGCGACGGCACTCACGTCCAAGCACACGCGTTTCACTCCTCGCTGGCCAAGGTGGGCGCCACGTTCGCGATCTGCTCGACAGACGCACCTACAGCCACCCCGGAGACGACATGAGCAACCACGATACCCCTCTCGACAAGCAGGAACGCAAGGCCGAAGCGCAGGATTTGAATCGTGATCCGATCTCCGGCGCACCCGGTTCGCATCCGGTAGGCGTGGGTGTGGGCGGCGTTGCAGGCGGCGCTGCCGCAGGCGCGCTGGCCGGTACGGTGTTCGGCCCGCTGGGCACCCTGATCGGCGCTGCGGTGGGCGTGGTGGCCGGCGCTGCAGCCGGCAAGGGCGTGGCCGAGCGCCTGGACCCGACAGTGGAAACCGAATACTGGCGCCAGGAATATCAGAACCGTCCTTACTACAAGGAAGGCACCGATTACGATCGCGATTACGCCACCGTGTACGGCTTCGGCCTGCAGGCGCGCGAAACGCGCCCAACCAGCACCTGGGAAGAAACCGAAGCGACCCTGGCCGGCGAGTGGCCGCGCAATCGCGGGGAATCGCGACTGGAATGGGAAGAAGCGCGCCTTGCTGCGCGTGATGCATGGGAGCGCGCCGATCGCACCCATAGCGTCTATCGCGAGGGCGACACGCATTACGAAGGCCGCTTCGACAGCGCGAGCTATCGCGATGCCGAGTATTCCTATGACGATTATCGTCCGGCCTATCGTTATGGCATGCAGGCGCGTCAGCAACACGCCGGCCGCCAGTGGGACGACCATCTGGAACGCGACCTGGGCGACGGCTGGGACCGGTTCAAGTCCAACTCGCGCCTGAGCTGGGAAAAGGCCAAGCACGCAGTGCGCGAAGCCTTCGATTCCGAGCATCACGGTGATGCGGCACGTCGCAACCCGACCGACCCGCGCGTCTAAGCTCATACGGCCCGGCGCCGAGCCAGGTTGAACTCTTGGAAGAAGATCGGGCCCCACGGGCCCGTTCTTCTTTGTGGAAAGCACTGCCATGCACGAGGCGTTCTAGCGAACGCGCGAATCAGCTGGAACTGTTCTCCACCGCACGGATATCGCCACGGAATTCGTTCGTGCCCTGCCCCGGCGAGGAGAGCGCATCGCTCTGCTGCTTGAGCCTGTGCTTGCGCGCGGCCACCACTTCCTTGGCCAGGGCGATGCGCCGGCCGACCACCATCTCGGTCAACCAGTCGATCAACGTGCGCGTGTATTCCTGCTGGTGTTCCTTGACGCTCAATGCGTGATCGGCACCAGCAATCACGCGCGCGCTCAGCGAGCGCGCATTGACGAAGGCATTGGCGTAGTTGCGCAACACCGGATGCGGCACGATCACATCGTGTTGCGCCTCCACCAACAGCACATCGCCTTTGTAATCGGCACAGGCGGCCAGGGCGATATTGTCGTCGGGGGTCAGCACGCGTTGCCGGTAGTCCATCAACTCCGGATCGGCGTTGAGGCTCACCTTGGGGTGATCCCAGTGCTCGTCCTTGTAGAGCGCGGGCGAGCGCAACGCCAGCCATTCCACCGGGCGTTCGCGCGTCAGCAATGCCGACAGGTAGCCGCCGTAACTGAGCCCGACCACGGCGATTGACTGCGGATCGACGTACGGCAAGCCAGCGAGCTGATCGTAGGCGGCCTTGATGTCGTCCAGGTTCTGCGCGCGTGTCACGCTCTGGCGCATCGATGCATAGCCTTCGTGACCGCGCAGATCGAAGGTCATGCAGATGCAGCCCAGGCCGACCACTTCGCGCGCACGCACCAGGCTGTGATGCTGGCTGCCGCCCCAACCATGGACGAACAACACGGCGGGAATGCCGGTGGGCGTCAGCAAGGTGCCGCTGAGTTCGTCCTGGTCGACCGGGATCTGGATGCTGGAAAGTTTGGCTTCCATTATGCGGTGGATACCCTCCTGTATTTGAAGCGCGGACCCGGCCCGGCGCGCTCTGCGCGGTAGTAGATCTGCGCATCCGCGGGCGGTTCGCCCTGATAGATCTCATGCGTGGATGCGTGCACCCACTGCAAGCTGGCGTCATCCTGGAAGCTGGAGATCGCGGCAAGCTCGGCCGGTGTCGCGCCGCCGACGCGCCAGGATTGCTCCAGCACACCACAGACCGGACCGGCCTGCCCATCGTCGCCGCTGACCACGTCGTAGTTGCGCCGCGAGATGTGCAACCCAGGATAGGCGGCGGTGATGAATCGATCGTATCTGCAGGCCTGCTCGACCACCCGCTGTTGCAGCAACGGTAGCGCGGTCATGGCCAGTGCCTCGAGCGATCCGCGATACACATGCAGCGACGAGCCGCCGTAGACCTCTTCATCCTGCATGTTGCGCACACTGCATTGCGTGCCGTAATAGGCAATCTGGACACCGGCAAGGCAGAGCTCGCCCACGCTATGCGTCACGGGCTGCAGGATGTTGCGCTCCAGCACCGCGCCATGCGTGCGCAAATAATGCTCCGGCAGGCTGTCCAGCACCTGCGCGAGGTGCGCTGCACCGGCGATACGCCATTGGCCGTTGCCACCCACGCCGGTCGGCAGCTTCAGTCGCACACCGCCATCCGGAAGCAGGAGCTCCAATGCACGCAGGGCATCGATGCGCGAAAACACCGTATAGCCCGCCAATGTTGCCGGGATCAGCGCGGTGGCCAGTGCCTTGTTCCATCCGGTGATGCTGGCTGCATGGTCGGCAATGAGCGGGTGGCCGATTACCTTGGTCGCCAAGAAGGCATGCGGCACGATGCCGCCCAGCAAATCCGCCGCGTCATCGATACCGAGTCCATGCGCCTGTTCCGAGGTCAAGGTCTCATCGGGCACATGAAACACGGTCTCAGCCACAGCATGCTTGAAGTAACCGGCGTGCCCTGCGCCGCGCACGCCCAGCAAGCGTGCGATTTCGCCGCAGACCCAGGCATGCGTGGCGCGCTCGTGACCGCACTCGGGCACCGGACGCGTGACATGCCCCACGACCTGGCAGTACTGCTTGTGCGCCATCACGTCTCCCCTCGCAGTGTCGAGCCGCGTGCCGTTGCTGGCTTGTTCAAACAGTTGAGACGCACACAGACATTGATGCAGCGCTACGCGATGCCCGGGAGAATCGGCTTATTTCAGCGTCAGATAGAACGCAAATACGATCGCAAGGACGACGATCAAGCTGATGGCGACACGTCCCCCTCGTAGCTCCACCAAGGCATGCCACCACACACGTGCTTCGGAGGTACCGCTGGCGGCTGGCGGCTTACGGCTGCTTTCGCTGTCCTGCATCCTGAGTACTCTCATCTCCCTAAAGTCATCCCACATCCTAAGCATCAGACGTTACACAAGTGTGGAACGATTCAGAATCTTCCGTAAATTGCGGCATTGCGCAGGTGTTTTCTCGCTCATCAACGCAGCTACCAGCCGATGCGCGATGGCAAGCCTCACACCTCGATGGCCGACATTTCAGCCAATGCAATCGATTGCTGGCTGTTGCTCAGCACGACGCCATCGCCTCGACCGCAACTGCACGTCATGCGCGGCATGGCCTGCATACGCAGCGTGTAGAGGCGCAAATGCAAGCTGACCAGTTAAGCACGCAGCGCGGCAATGCGTTGAATAGTCGGGTTCGATGATCATTCGTTGACACAGCCGCAGTTACCCTGCATGTCAAGTTTGTTTAACCCGGACCACGCGAAGTCATGAGCAGAGACCCATCCGTCATCGATGTACAAGCCGAAATCGCGCATTGGCAGGCGCGGCACGCGCAGGGCAACCTGGGTGCCGGCAAGTTCAGCGAATTGTCCCCGGTGGTCAAGATGGCCTGCGATATCTATCTGCAGGCGCCGCGTTCGAGCGATCAGGAACGTCTGCGCCTGTTTCGCGACCGCCTGGAACATCACTTCATTTCATCCAGCACCCAGTCCAATTACGAGCAATTGGCCACCGACTGCTGGCAGCGGCTGGGTGCACGCAATAGTTGAGCAGTATGTGTTGAGCAAGACCGTTACTCACTGGAGAGCATCATGAAAACCCCGTATCAAGTGCAGCAGGAGCTAGAGCGATTGGAGCGGTTGGTTCCGCACATCGTCAGCGACCAGGGCGACCGCGCGGAGGACATCCTAGGCTTCCATGTCGCCAGCTTGTTGGGCAGTGCCCCGGCTAGCGAACACGCTTTGATTCGCGAGCGCACCGCACGCATGGCGCGCGTGTGCCGCACCGCACAGGACAGCGTGCGTCCGCCAGCCAGACCGTTGGGCCTTGGCGCAGCCGCCCAGGCGCAGCTGGCCTGACCGGCAGGCGCCGATCCACGCATCACCGGAGCCGCGTAGCGGCTCCTTTGCATTTCACCGTCGGCAGTATTGGCCGCATTCTTTTAGGACCTCCATGAAATCCCTTCTTGTCGCGACATCGCTCCTTGCCGTGCTCTCCCTGACCGCCTGCGATCGCCCCGGCGGCGATGCCTCGCGGACTGCGCCGGCAGTATCGCCCGAACCGACTGCCGCACCGGTCAGCGGCACCGGCGCTGCCGAACTGGCCAAGGGCGATCCCGCCGTGCTCGGTGTGCTGGCGGCGCTGGATGAAAACGAGATCGCGCTGGCCAAGCAGGCCATCTCCCAGGATCTGGGCGGTGCGACCGACACCTTCGCCAAGCAGTTGCTGCACGACCACGAAGCCAACCTGGAAAAGAGCAAGGCACTGGGTGCCACCGACAGCCCGCGCGCCGATGCAATGCGCGCCAAGGGCAAGGCAGCGGTGGACGCACTGGCAAAGACAGCGACCCTGCCCGATGGCAAGGACGCCTACCGCAATGCCTTCCTGCGCACGATGGTCAGCGACCACGGCGACACCATCAAGATCATCGACGCCGAACTGCTGCCCGCCGCCGAAAGCGCGCCGGTCAAGCAGCATCTGGAAGAAAGCCGGCGCGTGGTGTCGGCGCACTTCGAGCGTGCCCACGCGGTGTCCTCCTCGCGCTGAGCCCGTTGCAGCGTCTGCAAGCACCCAACGCGCCGGCCTGTCCGGCGCGTTGGCGTTTGGGCCTTGCTGGTCTTTACTGGTGGACGCGCGCTGCGCCCGGCCGCCGTCCTGGTGTCGCACACGGCCATCGCAGCGAGTGCAGCAGCGACTTCACTTTGCAGCAGGCAGCGCTGGCCTATCGTGCCGCATCGATTCGGCGCAGGAATGTCCCATGCAGTTGCTCATCACCGGCGGCACCGGGTTCATCGGCCAGGCCTTGTGTCTGGCACTGGTGCAGGCCGGGCACCAGGTCAGCGTGCTGACCCGCGACCTACGGCGCGCGGCGCGTCTCCTGCCCGGCGTGACCGTGGTGGACACGCTGGACGGCGTGCAGGCCGATGCGGTCATCAATCTGGCGGGCGAGCCGCTGGCGGCCGGCCGCTGGACCGATGCGCGCAAGCAGCGCTTCCGCGCCTCGCGCCTGGGCATCACCGGCCAGCTGCATGCCTGGATCGCGCAGCAGCCGGCCGAACGGCGCCCGGCGGTGCTGATTTCCGGCTCGGCGGTAGGCTATTACGGCGAGCGGGGCGACAGCGTCCTGACCGAGGCGGACCACGCCGGCAACGATTTCTCTGCGCAGCTGTGCCGCGACTGGGAAGCCGAAGCGGCAAAGATCGGCGCACTCGGCCCGCGCGTGAGCTGGGTGCGCACCGGCATCGTGCTCGACCGCGACGGCGGCGCCCTGGCCCGCATGCTGCCGGCGTTCCGCTTCGGCGGCGGCGGCCCGTTCGGCGATGGCCGCCACTGGATGAGCTGGATCCACCGCGCCGACATGGTGGCCTTGCTGCTGTGGTTGCTGGAACACGGCCAGCCCGGCGCCTACAACGCCACCGCGCCGACCCCGGTTACCAATGCCGAGTTCGCGCGCACCCTGGCCCACGTGCTGCATCGCCCGGCGCTGCTGGCGCTGCCGGCCAGCCTGCTGCGGCTGGGCTTTGGCGAGATGGCCGAGCTGCTGCTGGTCAGCCAGCGCGTGCTGCCGCAACGCGCGCTGGATGCCGGCTTCCGCTTTCAGTACGTCCACCTGGAAGCGGCGTTGCGCGCCATCCTGCAGCGCTAGCGCCTGCGCGGGGGCCCTGGGCCTTGCGCGGTAGGCAGGGCTGCCGGCCGCCTGTAACGGCCCGGCGGGCCATGCACTAATATTTGCCTAACGACCATCTCCGACAGTGCTGCCGATCTCGGACTGGCCCTGGGCCCGGCGGAACACCTATGCACCTGCTGCTTGTCGAAGACGACACCATGCTGGCCAACGCGATCTGCGATGGCGTCCGCCAGCAGTCCTGGACCATCGACCACGTCGGCAGCGCCAATGCCGCCAAGACCGTGCTGGTGGACCACCGCTACACCGCGGTGCTGCTGGATATCGGACTGCCGGGCGAGTCCGGGCTGACGGTGATCCGCTTCATGCGCGGCCATTACGACGCCACGCCGGTGATCGCACTGACCGCGCGCGGCCAGCTCACCGACCGCATCCGCGGCCTGGATGCCGGTGCCGACGACTATCTGGTCAAACCGTTCCAGTTCGACGAGCTGATGGCTCGGCTGCGTGCGATCACCCGGCGCAGCCAGGGACGCGTGGTGCCGCTGCTCACGCAGGGCGATGTCTGCGTGGACCCGAGCAGCCGCAAGGTCACCCGCGACGGCAAGTGGGTGGCGCTGAGCGCGCACGAATACCGCCTGCTGCTGGCGCTGATGGAACGCGCCGGGCGCGTGGTCACCAAGGATCAACTGGAAGAAGGCGTCTACGGCGGTCCGTCTGAAGGCGGCAGCAACATGATTGCGGTGTACGTGCACCAGCTGCGCCGCAAGCTGGGCGACGAGCTGATCTCCACGGTGTATGGCCAGGGCTACATGGTCGGCAAGGCACCGGAATGAAATCGCTGCAGGCACGCATGCTGGCGGCGCTGGCCGCAATCGTGTTGTTGAGCTGGTCCACCTCGTTGTGGATCCTGGTCGCCCTGGTCACCCAGGGCCATCACAGCGTGTTCGAGCAGGAGCTCAACATGTTCGGCGACCAGTTGATCAGCGCCCTGCCCGATGCGCTGGAGCACCGCTTCGATACGCAACCGGAGCCACCGGCCGCGGTCGATACGCACACCCCGATCGGCAATGTGTCCTCGCGCATGAGCTTCAAGCAGACCTTGATTGCGATGGTGCTCAACACCTTGCAACTGGGGGTATTGGGCGTGCTGGTGTGGTGGGCGGTCCGCACCTCGCTCGCACCGCTGCGCGCCATCTCCAGCGCCATCGCGCAACGCACCGGGCTGGAGACCGAGCCAGTGCCGCTGGCGCAGGTGCCGGACGAGATTCGCCCGCTGATCGGCTCCTTCAATTCGCTGCTGGCCCGCGTGGAAAAGACCGTGCAGGCCGAGCGCGATTTCGTGGCAGACGCCGCGCACGAACTGCGCACCCCGCTGTCTGCACTGCATGCCTACGCCGAGGTCGCGCTGCGCGCACCCACGCTGGAGGCCAAGGACGCGGCGCTGCAGCAGCTGCTGGAAACCGCGCGCCGCAGCAATCGGCTGGCCGAGCAATTGCTGGATCTGGCACGGCTGGATGCAGGCATCAGTTCGGCGGCGTACCAGCAGGTGGACATGGGCGAGCTGATCTCGCATGTGCTGGACGAATTCAGCGTGCAGGCCGAGGCCCGCCACATCAATCTGCAGGTGGAAGCATCGCCGTGCCTGCTGCGTTGCGATGTGGATGCGGTTGGCATCCTGATCCGCAATCTGGTCGACAACGCCATCCGCTATGGCCGGCCTCATGGCATGGTGGAAGTGAGTTGCGGCTACTGCCTGCGCGCCGATGCGCTGCATCCGTTCGTGCAGGTCAGCGATGACGGCCCCGGCGTGCCGGAGAGTGCCCACGCGTCCATCTTCGAACGCTTCTACCGGGTTGCCGGCAGCCAGGTACAGGGCAGCGGGATCGGGCTGTCGCTGGTGGCCGGCATCGCGCGCCTGCACGAAGCCAGCATCGAAACCTGCGAAGGCCACGAGGGCCGCGGCCTGTGCGTGCGCGTGGTGTTCGCCAGCGAGGGCGTGCGCCGCACCGGCTGAACGCAGGCGGCGCGTGGCGATCGCCCAGCGCCCAACCCAATAAGTTTCCAACACCCGCTGCCTACAGTGCACTACCGCACGCATCCAGGATGCATGGTGATGTTTCACTCGATCCGTTCCACCCCGCTCTCTCCCGCCGCCATCGCACTGCTGGCACCGCATACGGCTGCCAACGACAGCGTTGCCCCTGCCCCGGTCGCCGACGTTCTCCTGCTGGACTTTCGCTGCGGCCGCACCGGCACGCGCAATCGCGACATCTGGAGCGAACTGCCGGATATCCGCAGCGCGCGTCAGGCGCGCCGGCTGCAGCAGTGGGCCAAGAGCGGGGTGTTGTTCACTGCCGCCGCCGTGGTGTTTGCGCTGGCGGTGGCCAGCTATCTGATGCATTGAGCGCGCGGCCCCGTTCGCGCGTGCTTGCCCCTATCTGCTTCCTCTCCAGGTATCTGCCCATGTCGTCGCATTCCCTTGTCCGCTGCTGCGCGCTGCTGGTTGTCGGCGTGACGCTGGTCGGTTGTGCCAGTACGCGCCCGATGCCGTACAGCCAGCTGCCGTCTTCAAGCTATCTGCGCCCGCACGATGGCAGCCGTGGCGACCGCATGCCATACGCCTATCAGGGCGAGGTGGATTGGACGCGCTACCGCGCCGCACTGGTCGAGCCGGTCAGCATCTATCGCGGTCCGGACGCGCAATTCGAAGACGTGCCCGAGCAGGACAAACGCATGCTCGCCGATTACATGCAACAGGAGTTCGGCAATGCGATCGGGCAGCGTTGGCAGCGCACGACGGTGGCCGATCGCGACACCTTGCGCGTGCGCATCAGCCTGACCGGTGCCAAGCCCAGCAAGCGGGTGCTGGGCACCTTCATGAAGGTGGATCTGGGCGGCGGTTCCTATAACGCGGTGCAGGCCGCACGCGGCAAGGAAGGCGCGTTTTCCGGCTCGGTCAGCTACGCGGTGGAAATCTTCGACGCGCAGAGCAACCGCCTGCTCGCCGCCTATGTCGAAAAACAGTATCCGAGCGCAATGAACATCAAGGCCAGCCTGGGCGCCTACGACGCCGCCAAGGCCGGTATTCGCAAGGGCGCCGAGCAGTTGGTCAAGGGAATGGAGTAGCTGGGATTCGGGATTCGGGATTCGGGAATCGGGAATCGGATTAGCGGAAGCGATGGCTTCCAGTTTCCTTCTCCCATCGGGAGGAGGTGCTCCGCAGGGGCGGATGAGGGTACGGGCGAAGCCTCGCGACGACATGCGGCTTCGTCGGTTTCACGCTACCGCCGCTGCACACCCAACCCATTCTTGCAGCGCAGGCGCTCAAGGACGCGCGCCCATGGCGTGCAAGCCGTACCTTCTCGCTCCGTGAGGAGCGTGGCTTGATGTCCCGCATCTGGCGAGCGGTGCGGACAGATGCCCATCCGGTTCAAATGTCAGATCCAGTCACTTGCCCGATCACATGAGCGCAGCAAGCAAGGGACCGCCTCGTTAACGATCACACCACAAAAAAGGCCGGCGCTGTACAGACAGCGCCGGCCTTTGTCGGTCTGCACGGCCAACGCATCGTCAGCGTGCAATGCCATCTTGGTGCTGCAGCATCAACGCGTCACGCGCTTGGCCACCTTCTTGCCCACCGCCTTGCGGGCGGCGGTGGTCTTGGCCACGGCACGCGTGGCCGGGGTCTTGGTGACCTTGGCGGCCTTCTTCAGGGTGGTCTTGGTCACCGCCTTCTTGAGCGGGGCCTTTTTCACTGCGGCCTGTTTGGTGGCGGTCTGCTTGGCCACCGGTGCCTTCTTGGCGGCGGGCTTGACGATGGTCTTGGCGACCGGCTTCTTGACCGGCGCCGCCTTGGCCGCAGCCTTCTTCGCTGCCGCACGCGCGCCTACCGTGGCCACCGCGCTCTTGCGCGCTGCGCTCTTGGCAGCGGTCTTGGCACTCAGTGCTGCCGCTTCGGCCTTGGCATTGGCCTTGGCGGCTTCCAGCTTCTGCTTGGCGCTGGCCTTGGTGTTGGCCAGTTTCTTCTTGGCAGCATCGGTGGTGCTGCTCAGCTTCTGCTTGGCGGCATCCTTCGTAGATGCAAGCTTCTGCTTGGCAGCGTCCTTGGTGGCGGTCAACTTGTCCTTGGCGGCCTCCTTGCCCGACACCAGCGAGCGCTTGGTCTTGGCCACGCTGCGCTTGACCGCGGTGGCTGCATCGCCGGCCTTTTCGACAACGCGCTGTTCGACCTTGACCACCGCCTTGCGGGCCTTGGCGACGCGGATCTTGGCCTCTGCCGCCGCCGTGCCGGCCGCGTCCTGCACGCTGGCCACCGCGTCGCTGGTGGTGCTGGCGATGGTCTCGCCCAGTTCGGTGGCAGTGCTCTTGACGCTATCGACAGCCTCGGACAGGGTTGCCGTCACACCATTGCCGTTGCTCATAGGACCCTCCTTAAGGGCATCAGTGCTGAAAACGCGGGCGATGCGCAGCGGCATGCGTATGCTGAACAGGCATCGGATCAAGCGGACGCTACGCCGGGCTCAAGCGACTGTCAACGCAGCGCCGGCAAGGGCTCGGCGGCGCTTTCACCAGGCGTTAAATTGCCCGCTGGCACTCTCGTTCAGCTTGATTTACGCAGTCAGACGCCCTATTCCTCTTCCACCGCGTAACCCGGACTCGTTGCATGCGCCCGCTGCCCACCTTGCTGACCCTTTCCCTGGCCGCTGCCTTCGGCGGATTTGCCGCCACCGGCATCAATGCCTGGATGGACAACCGCGCCGAGGCCACACCGGCCGGCGCGGCCACCACCTTTAGCCTGCCCGCGGCCGCCGCACTGCCGGCCGCCGTCGCCGGGCAACCGGTGCCGTCGCTGGCGCCGATGCTGCAACAGGCGATGCCGGCGGTGGTGAGTGTCAATACCAAGCAAGTGGTGCGAGTGCGCAACCCGTTCTTCAACGACCCGATCCTGCGCCGGCTGTTTCCGCAGGTGCCGCAGGACCGCATCAACGAGTCGCTGGGTTCTGGCGTGATCATCGATGCGCAAAAAGGCTATGTGCTGACCAATCACCACGTCATCGAAAATGCCGACGATGTGCAGGTGACGCTTGGCGACGGGCGCACGGTCAAGGCCGATTTCATCGGCTCCGATGCCGATACCGATATCGCGCTGATCCGCATCAAGGCCGACAACCTCACCGACATCAAGCTGGCCGACAGCAATGCGCTGCGCGTGGGTGACTTCGTGGTGGCGATCGGCAACCCGTTCGGCTTCACCCAGACGGTGACCTCCGGCATCGTCTCGGCGGTGGGCCGCAGCGGTATTCGCGGATTGGGCTATCAGAATTTCATCCAGACAGATGCCTCGATCAATCCGGGCAACTCCGGTGGTGCGCTGGTCAACCTGCAGGGCCAGTTGGTGGGCATCAATACCGCCAGCTTCAATCCCCAGGGCAGCATGGCCGGCAATATCGGCCTGGGCCTGGCGATTCCCTCCAACCTGGCGCGCAATGTGGTGGAGCAACTGGTGACCAAGGGCGTGGTGGTGCGCGGCACGCTCGGGCTGGAAACCCAGAACCTCACCCAGCAGATGCTGCAGGGCCTGGGTGTGGATTCGTTGCGCGGTGCGCTGGTGACGCGCGTGTTGCCAGGGTCGGCTGCGGCCGCCGCAGGCGTGCAGCCGGGCGATGTGGTGGTGGCCGCCAATGACCAGCGCGTGGACAGCGCAGAGGCGCTGCACAACTATGAAGGCCTGCAGGCGGTTGGTAGCCCGGTCAGGCTGGAGATTCGCCGCGATGGCAAACCGCTCACCCTCACCGCCAAACTGAAAGAGCAGGACCGGGCAGTCACCGGCGACATGCTCGACCCACGCCTGGGCGGCGCCACCTTCGTGGACCTGCCCGAATCGCTGCGCCAGTCCGGCATTACCGGCGTCATGGTCAGCGAGGTCAAACGCGGCGGTCGTGCCGCAGCCAATGGTCTGGTCAGCGGCGATGTGATCGTGGCCAGCAGCGTGGGCGAGTTTGCCGATCTGGCCAGCTGGCGTGCCAACTTCCAGCGCAAACCGCAGCAACTGGTCGTGCGCATCCTGCGTGGCAACGCGCAGTACGACGCGTTGATGCGTTGACGTGGCGTGCACTGCCATCGGCGCGCACTAACACCTCCTACACCGTAGCGATGCTATTGCTGCACCACGCCCGCATGCTGTCGCGGCTGCCATCAATGACGAAGGAGATATCGCATGAGCCCCACCAATACCGACCAGCTGAAAGAAAATCTGAGCGAAGCCAGCACCCACCTGAAGTCTGCCGCCAGCGCCGCAGGCGAAGCCGTCAAGGGCGCCACCAGCGCTGCAGGCGATGAGCTCAAGCTCGGTCGCGCCAACGTCAAGGCTGAGCTTTCCGATACCGCACTGGCCGGCATGGCTGCTGCCGAGTTCGGCGGCGCCGCTGCCAAGGAACAGCTCGACGTGCTGGTCAGCAAGGGCAACGATCTGCTGGAAAGCGCCACCGATCTGATTCGTGAGCGCCCGCTGGCTGCGTTCGGCGTTGCGTTTGCGACCGGCTGGATCATTGCCAAGCTGGCACGCAGCAACGACAACTAAGTCGTGAGCGACCAGGCCTCTACAGCTGCCGCCTCCGACGCGCCCAACGCGCGGCCGGAAACGCCAGGACTGGACGAAAGCGTACGTGCGGTCGGCGCAGCCGGCCGCGCCACGCTGGGCTCGGCCAAGGACACCAGCCGCGCGTTGCGCCGGCTGGTGTCGGCCGACTTGCAACTTGCACGCAGTGCCTTCGGGCGTGGACTGGCCTGGGCATGCGTTGCCGTGGTCTTCGGCGCGTCGTCGTGGCTGTTGCTGGCAGGTGCGATCATCGCGCTGCTGCAACGCGCCGGCCTGTCGTGGTTCCAGGCGATGTTTTTCACCGCGTTGGCCAGCTTGTTGGTCACCGGCATTGCGGCGTGGCGGGTGTTCTTCTACTTCGACCACACCGGCCTGAATGCAACACGTCGTCAGCTGGTCAAGCTGGGCATCTTTGATGACAGCAGCGACGACGACGATGCCCACGCATCGGCTGCCAATGGAGCACGCACATGAAGTTCGGCACCTTGCGTCAGCGCGTGGAACGCGCCGAATTCCTGGTGGAGGGGCGCGCCCAGGAAACACGCCTGCATTGGGGACAATTGCGTGACACCTGGCGTGCCGGGTGGTCTCCGCTGCGAATCATGGTGGTTGGTTTCGGCCTGGGGTTTGTCACCGGCCGCAACGAACCGCAGGCGGCATTGGGCAGCATCGCCAGCAAGCTCGGCGGTATCCCGAAGATTCTGCAGATGATCAGCACGATCTCTGCGCTGTTCACCGCACACCGTGCGCAGGAAGCCTCCGAGCAGGCCGAACGTGCCGCAGACAGTGCCGAAGAGGTCGCTGCCGATCCACCGGTGACGGTGGTGCAGGCGCCAATCGATCGCGCCGCGTAATGGCGGGTTCCCGAGCACCGCTCGGGATCACGCTGCGGGTATCCGCCGCCCGCTGCGCGGCAGAGCCCGCCACCGATGCTATTAAGGACTGACGTTACACGCACACCCTCTGTGCGCTGCGTTGACGCGTTCGGCTGATAATGGCCCACCGCTGGCAGCACGCCAGTCTGCTGCCAGGGCGCGCATGACTCTTCCCGTCGATTCTATGGATGCTGCCGTTGCGGCAGATTCGCTCCCGCCGCCACCGGCACCGCGCCCGCGCGCACCGGTCTCGCTGGTGGTGCTGGCCACGCTTGCGGTGGGTTATACGCTGTGGGCTGCACAGACGATCATCCTGCCGGTGATGCTGGCCGCCTTCTTTGCCCTGATCGGCAACCCCATCCTGCGCGGTCTGCGCAAGCTGTACATCCCCCGCTTCCTCGGCGCCTTGATGGTGCTGTGCCTGGGCCTGGCCGGTACCGTGACACTGGCCGCGCAGCTGGCCGGGCCGGCCGCCGAATGGGTGCAGCAGGCGCCCCGGCAGATGCGCCAGATCGCGCGCGACGTGCGCGATTTCACCAAGCCGGTGATGCAGGCCAACCAGGCCGCGGAAAACTTTGCACGCGCGGCCGGCGGCGATGGCCAGCGCAGCGTGCAGATCGTGCGCACGCAGATGGACGACCCCTACAAGGCGCTGGTGCGCACGCCGAAGCTGGCCGCCTCGGTGCTTGCGGTGGTGCTGCTGACGTTCTTCTTCATGGTCTACGGCGAAAGCCTGCAACGGCATGCGATCGCCTTGCTGCCCAACCGACAGCAGCAACGCTTCACCACCGAAATCATGCTGGACATCGAGCGCGAGGTCTCGCGCTACGTGCTCACTATCAGCGTGATCAATACGCTGGTCGGGCTGGTCTTCGCAGGCATTCTGTATGTGCTCAAGATTCCGCTGCCCGAAGCGCTGCTGTGGGGCACGGTGGTGGCGCTGCTCAACTTCGCGCCGTATGTGGGCCCGTTGATCGGCGTGATGCTGATGCTGCTGATGGGCTTTGTGGAATTCCGCACTACCTTGTCGGCGATGCTGCCGGCGATCCTGTACCTGGCGCTGCACACCATCGAAGGCCAGGTGGTCACCCCGATCGTGCTCGGCCGCCGCATGGCGATCTCGCCGCTGATGCTGATCCTGGCGTTGATGCTGTTCGGCTGGCTATGGGGCATGGTCGGCCTGCTGCTGGCGGTACCGCTGCTGGTCTGCATCAAGATGGTGCTGAGCCGGGTGGAGGGAATGCAGCGTTGGGCGCGGCTGCTGGAGTAGCCGGGAATCGGGAGTTGGGAATCGGGAATCGCAAGAGCAGTGGCTGCGCTCTACCCATTCTCGATTCCCGACTCCCCATTCCCGGCATTACAATTTCGCGATGAGCTTCCAAATCAGCGCCATCACCCTCGACCTCGACGATACGTTGTGGCCCTTTGCGCCGATCGGGGCGCGGATCGACCAGGTGTTGTACGACTGGATGCGCGAGCACAGCCCGGTCACCGCCGAGCGGTTTCCGGTAGAGGCAATGCGCGAACTGCGCGAGCGCAGCTTTGCCGACAACCCGCACCTGCATCATGACCTCAGCGCGCTGCGGCGGTTGACGCTGGAAATGGCGCTGCGCGAGAGCGGCGGCGACCTGGCCTTGCTGGAGCCTGCGTACGACGTCTTCTACGCCGCGCGCAACCAGGTGGAGTGCTACCCGGATGCGCTGGACGCGCTGGGGCGTATCGCCGCGCATGTGCCGGTGGCGGCGCTCAGCAATGGCAATGCCGATCTGCAACGCATCGGGCTGATGCATCACTTCGCGTTTCAGCTGGGCTCGCGCGAGCACGGCAGCGCCAAGCCGGATCCGAGCATCTTCCTGGCTGCATGTGCGCGGCTGGAGGTACCGCCGGCGCAGGTGCTGCATGTGGGCGACCACGTGCGCATGGACGTACTGGGCGCGCTGGATGCCGGGCTGCGCGCCTGTTGGATCAACCGTGATGGAGCGCAGTGGTCGCACCCGACCCAGCAACCGGATCTGGAGTTCGACTCCATGACCGGGCTGGCCGACTGGCTGGACGCGCAGCAGCCGCACCCCGACCCCGCACACGCCGGCATCCGCCTTCCCGCCTGAGCCACTTTTTGCTCGGCGCATGGCGCCGCCTCCGAGGATTTCCATGTCGCAGCTCACCGGTTTCATCGATCCCAACGCCGCAGCCTTGCCGCTGCATGTGCTCGACCGCGAAGGCTTTGCACGTTGGTGCGCCGAGCAGCCCACGCACGTGCTGTCGTGGGCACAGGCGCAACGGTTCGATGCCGCGCCGGGCAGCGTGCTGTTGTTGCCGGGCGAACAGGGGCTGGCCGGCGCGGTGCTGGGCATCGGCGACCGCGCCGATGCCTACGCCTACGCGCATGCACCGATGGCGCTGCCGCCGGCCAGCCGCTGGACCCTGGCCAACACGCTGAGCGAGAGCGAGCAGGCGCTGCTGCACCTGGGCTGGGGCCTGGGTGCGTACCGCTTCTCGCGCTACCGCAAGGTACCGCGCGCACCGGCCGAACTTGCCGCTACGCCGACACCGCAGACGCGCGCCTTGATCGAGGCCTGCATCCGCGTGCGCGACTGGGTCAATACGCCGACCGAGGACATGGGCCCGCAGCATCTGGAAGAGGCCACGCGCGCACTGGCGCAAACGCATGGCGCCCAGGTCGATGCCATCGTCGGCGAGCAATTGCTGGCGCAGAACTTCCCCACCATCCACGCGGTCGGGCGTGCCTCGCACCGGGCGCCGCGGCTGATCCAGCTGCAATGGGGCGATGCGGCGCATCCGCATCTGGTGCTGGTTGGCAAGGGCGTGTGCTTTGACACCGGCGGGCTGGATCTGAAGCCGGCCGATGGCATGCGCAACATGAAGAAGGATATGGGCGGCGCGGCGCATGCCTTGGCGCTGGCCGGCCTGGTGATGGCGCAGCAGCTGCCGGTACGACTGACCCTGTTGATTGCCGCGGTGGAAAACGCCGTCGGCCCGGATGCGTTCCGCCCGGGCGAAGTCATCACCACCCGCGCCGGCGTCACGGTGGAAGTGGACAACACCGATGCCGAAGGCCGCCTGGTGCTGTGCGATGCGCTGAGCTACGCCACCGAGCAGCGCCCCGATCTGATCCTGGATTTCGCAACGCTCACCGGTGCCGCACGCATCGCCTTGGGGCCGGACCTGCCCGCGCTGTTCGCCAACGACGATGCGCTGGCGCAGGCCTGGCTGCGTGCCGGCGAGCAGACCCGCGACCCGGTCTGGCGCATGCCGCTGTGGCGCCCGTATCTGCGTTACCTCAACAGCCACGTCGCCGACATGGCCAACGCCGGCTCGCGCATGGCCGGCGCGGTCACCGCCGCGCTGTACCTGGAGCGCTTTGTCGCGCCGGGCCAGCTGTGGGCCCATCTGGACGTGTACGCCTGGAACGACAGCGACCGCCCCGGCCGCCCGGCGGGCGGCGAGGCGCTGGCGCTGCGCTCGGCCTTTGCGATGCTCCAGCAACGCTACGGCGGCTGAGCTCGCAGAGCTCGCCGCGCACGTAGCGCGCGCGGGCCATCAGCACGCAGCTTGAGTCGCGCCGGTCATCCCTGGCTGCGCAGCAACGGCGCGATCGTGCGCATGCGCGTCTGCGTCGCCGGGCCGACCAGCGCAAACGCGGTCTCGCCTTCGGCCCAGTACTGCGCCAGTAGACGGCCATCGCGTCGTTCGCCGGTGGGCATCGGCCCGCTGCGCGGACGCAGATACAGGCCGATACGCGCGCCGTCGGCATCGCTGTAGACCAGCATCGCTGCCGCGCCTTCCGGTGTGGAAAGCAGCTGCCCGCCGCGCAGCACATAGCCCTGCGCGCGCAGATCCGGCACCACACCGGCATTGCCGAAATGCGTGCGCAACCACGGCTCCAACTCCGTACGGCGCTGCACCTCCAACGCAACGCCCGGATGCGCGTCGACATCGGCAAACAGGCGGTAGGCGGCCACTGCATCAGCCATCGGCACGCGCTGAATGGCGAGCCGGCTCTCGCGCAACTGCCAGCCCAGCCCGGTGCCCAGGCCCAGCGCCAGCACGCAACTGGCGGCCATGGCCGCCAGGGTCCGGCGGCGTTGCTGCAGGCCACGGCGAATCGCCGCAGGCGTCAGCGCCAGCGTGGCCATCTCCGGCTCCAGGCCGGCGTGCGCGGCGCGCAGCGCTTCGGCATCGCGTTTCCAGCCGGCCACGCGCGCGGCCTGCGCCGGGTGCGCCTGCAACCAGGCGGCCACCGCTGCGCGTTGCGCCGGCTCCAGCCGGCCATCGACATAGGCGTGCAGTGCGTGTTCGTCAGGCGGCGGCGTGCTGGTCATTTCAGGATCCTCAATGCAGGTGCGTGGCGCACGTGGCCTTCGTTCAATGCACGCAGGCGTTCGCGCGCACGCGACAGCCGCGACATCACCGTGCCGATCGGGATGCCGAGGGTGTCGGCCACCTCGCGGTAACTGAAACCCTCCACGCTGACCAGGAGCAGCAAGGCGCGCTGTTCCGGCGGCAGCAACGCCAGGCTGGCCAGCATGGCGCGGCCGTCGTGCACCTGCTCGGCCGATGCGGACTGGCTGGGCTGCTGCGGTGCGAACAAGCCCACCACGCGCTGCCAGCGCGCGGCGCGGCGCTGCCCGTCCAGAAACTGCCGGTACAGGATGGCGAACAGCCACGGCTGCAGGGCCTCAGCGGTATGGCGGGTGCGCCAACGCCGCAGCGCACGTTCCAGCGTGGCCTGCACCAGGTCGTCGGCGCTGGCGGGCTCGCCGCTCAGCGAGCGCGCGAAGCGACGCAGCGCCGGCAGCACAGCACGCAGTTGGTCATCGTCCAGAGCATCCATCGGCAGGTTTGGTGGTGGCATCACAAAGTAGACGCGCTGGAGCGTGGACTATTCCCAAGTTCGATGCGCGTGCCACAACGCCTGGGCGATCACGGGAATAAGTCGGCCTGCACGTCGTCTCACTGCATCGACCACTCACCGCACCGACCCCTGGAGCCAGCCATGACCTTGCCACCTCCTTCCCCACCGCCACAGCATGGACGCGTTCGCGTGGCGCCCTTGCTGGGGATCGCCGCGATTGCCGGCGGCCTGGCGGTTGCGTTCGCCTGGACCGCCGGCTGGATCGGTGGCGACCGGCTGACCGCCGCGCGCATGACCGACACCATCGAGGCCAGCGGGCCGCCGCATCCGGGCTTTCGCCGCGCACATACCAAGGGCGTGTGTGTGAGCGGGGACTTCAAGGCCAGCGGCAAGGCCACCTGGCTGTCGTCGGCACGCATCTTCAGCCAGGCCAGTACGCCGGTACTCGGGCGCCTGTCGATCGGCGGCGGCGACCCGCATGGCGCCGATGGTGCGGCACGCGTACGCAGCATGGCATTGCTGTTGCGCAGCGACGACGGGCAGGAATGGCGCACCGCGATGAACAGTTTTCCGTTCTTCGTGGTGGCCACGCCGGCCGGTTTCCAGGCATTGAACGTGGCATCGCGGCCGGACCCGGCGACTGGCAAACCCGACCCGGCCAAGCTGGCCGCGTTCGGCAAGCAGTATCCGGAAGCGGCCAAGTTCCAGCAGTGGGCCAAGACCGCACCGTGGTCCAACAGCTGGGCCAATACGCAATACAACGGGGTCAATGCGTTCCGCGCGATTGCCGCCGATGGACGCGAGCGCTACATCCGCTGGTCGATGCGTCCGCATACCCCGTTCCAGGAGCTCAGCGCCGAACAGCGCGCGCAGGCCGATGGCGATTTTCTCGCCACCGATCTGGACACGCGCCTGGCGCAGGGGCCGCTGCGTTGGGACCTGGTGCTGACCATGGCCGAGCCGGGCGATGCGGTGGACGATCCCTCGCAGCCATGGCCGGAAAGCCGCAAGCAGATCGTCGCCGGCACGGTATCGATCGATCATGCCGAGCCGCAGGCCACCGGCCCGTGCCGCGACCTGAATTACGACCCGCTGATCCTGCCCAAGGGCATTGCCGGATCCAACGACCCGATCCTGGCGGCGCGCTCGTCGGTGTATTCGCAATCGTTCAACCGGCGCGAGCATGAGATCGCCAATGGCACAGGCAGCGCCGCCACCGGCCAGGGAGCACGCCAATGAGCAGCCATACCCACTTCAATCTGCCCGCACGCGTGCTGCACTGGTTGATGGCCGCGATGATCCTGACCATGCTGTTCGTCGGCGTGGGCATGGTGGCTTCGGTGACGCAGCGGCCGTGGTTGATCGATCTGCATCGCCCCTTGGGCATTGCGATCCTGATCCTTGCGGTGCTGCGCCTGATCAATCGCCTGCGCAACCGCCCGCCACCGCTGCCGGCCGACCTGCCGGCCTGGCAGAAGGCCGCGGCGACCGCTTCGCACTGGTTGTTGTATGCGCTGATGCTGGGCATGCCGTTGATCGGCTGGGCGATGCTGTCGGCCGGCGCTTATCCGATCGTGCTATGGCCGGGCGCGAACCTGCCGGCGATCGCGCCGCACGATCCTGCGCTGTACGCCTGGTTGCGGAGCGCGCACGGCTGGTTGGCGTACCTGTTGTTCGCCACCGTGCTGGGGCATCTGAGCGCGGCGCTGTTCCATGCCTGGGTGCGCCGCGATGGCGTGTTTTCCAGCATGGCGCGTGGCGAGCGGTCTGCGCGTTGATGGATGGCTGCTGGCTCCCTTCTCCCGCCGGGAGAAGGTGCCCCGCAAGGACGGATGCGGGTGCGGGCGAAGCATCGGGTTGACCGCCATCTGGAGTGGCGTTGCCGCGCACCCTCACCCCTCTCCCGGCGGGAGAGGGGCTAGGATTTAACGCTGGCGTTTTGTCTTGGCCGCTGGCGCGGATGCTTGGATGCCCTTGCCGGTGGCGGCCCAGTAAATCCCGCCGTACAGATGCTCAAGATAACGTGGGTCGTTGTAGGCCTCGGCCAGGTGGCCGAGCGCGGTGGCGAACACGCGGCCGCCTTCGAAATGGTGGTACCAGGCCACCGGGTGCTGCTTGCCCATGCCCTTGGCGACCTGGCCCGGCCAGATCAGCGTGGGGTCGTAGCTGGTTTCGTCCACCGTCATCAGCGTGACCAGGTCGTCGCTGTACGGCGGATCGTATTCGTACCATTCGTCGGTCCACACCCAGCGCGCGGGCAGGCCGGCAGTGGCCGGGAAGTTGGCGTCCACCACGTCGACCATCGCGGTCTGCATGTACGGATGGGTGCGGAACGAGCGGCCGATCAGATGGTCGTACCACTCCCACTCGCCGCGCTTGATCGCAAACGCCTTGTGCACCGCCACCACGCCGCCGCCGTTGCGCACGTAGGTCTGAAAGTTCGCACGCTGCGTGGGATCCAGATCGGTGGCCGGCGTATTGAGCAGCACGATCGCCGCGTATTGCGATAGATCGCCATCGAAGGCCTTGGCATTCCACGCCCACACCAACTCGACATAATGCTTGCGCGCCATCGCTTCGAATTGCGGCTTGGCGACCGGGATATAGTCGTGGTGATACTGGTTGGGAATCGCCGCCACCAGGATCTTGAATTGCTCGGCAGACGCGTTGAATGCGCACACCATCAGCAGGCCCAACAGCCACAGGGATTTCATGCCGTTCGCTCGCAGGGATCGTTCTGGCCCGGCAGTGTACCCGCGCCTGCGCGGCATGCTTTTCGCGTTATTTGGAATAGCGGCAGGCGGCAATGCACAACAGATACGCGGCGCAGCATGCCATCCATTGCTGCGCTCGCTGATAGCGCAACGCGTCTGCGTCACCGCGTCACAGCCAGCCTTTCTGCCGCGCCAGCCGATACGCTTCGATGCGATTGGCCACGCCCAGCTTGCCGATGCATTCGGACAGGTAATTGCGCACCGTGCCATGCGACAACTGCAATTGCTGCGCGATCTCGCTGGCCGAGCGGCCTTCGCCGGCCAGCCGCAACACCGTGCGCTCGCGTTCGCTCAAGGGATCGGCTTCGACCCAGGCGTCCAGCGCCAGTTGTGGGTCGATCACCCGCCCGCCACGCTGCACCTGACGCAGGGCGCCGACCAGTTGTTCGGCCGGCGCGTCCTTGAGCAGATACGCCGCCACACCGGCATCCAGCGCGCGGCGTAGAAATCCCGGGCGGGCGAAGGTGGTGACGATCATCACCCGTACCGGCAGTGCCTGGCGCTGGATGCGCTGGGCCAGCTCTAAACCGGTCAGGCCAGGCATTTCGATATCGGTGATCAGCACGTCCGGCTGCAGTCGTTGCAGCTCGCGCCAGGCAGTTTCGCCATCGCCTGCGCTGCCGACCACCTCGATATCGTCTTCCAGCCCAAGCAAGGCGACCAACGCGCCACGCAGCAGCGCCTGGTCTTCGGCCAACAACACCCGGATCATCGCGCGCGCTCATATGCAGACAACGGTGGCGCACGATAGCAGCGCTTGGGCCCGCCGTGCATTGCGTGCAATGCGGTGGACGTGTGCGCGATCAGCGCGACGGTGGCAGCAGCGGCACCGGCAAGGGCGGCTGCGCCGTCGCCAGCGTGGGCTGCGGCAACGGCACGCTGGCGCGCAGGCGCATGCCGCGCGGCAGCGCTTCCACTTCCAGCGCGCCGCCCAGGCCGTGCAGGCGTGTGCGCATGCCGTCCAGGCCATTGCCGGGCACGATCACCCCGCCACGCCCGTCGTCGCTGATATCCAGCACCGCCTGCTCGCCCTGCGCGCGCAGGCTCACGCGCATCCGCCTGGCCTGCGCATGCCGTTGCACATTGGTGGCCGCTTCGCGCACCACCAGTGCCAGTGCGGTTTCGTGTTCGGGCGGCAAGGCCAGCGTTTCCAGTGCGTGTTCCAGCACGATGCCGTCCATCTCCAGCAGTACCCGCGCCGACGCCAGCTCGGCCACCAGCCCGGCGGCGCGAATGCCGGTGACCGCACGCCGCACCTGCGCCAGGGCATCGCGCGAAATCTGCGCCACCGCATCGATCTCGCCGCGCGCGGCCTGCGGATCGCGCGCGATCAGGCGCGCGGCCAGATCGGACTTGAGTGCCACCAGCGACAAGGTGTGGCCGAGCAGATCGTGCAGGTCGCGGCCGATACGTTCGCGCTCGGCGGTGGCGGCCAGCCGGCGCACTTCGTCCTGCGACAGGCGCAGCAACGCGTCCTTGCGTTCGTTGATGCTGTACACCGCACCGACACCGGCCATGCCCAGCACCGACACCGGCAACCACACCAGCGATTGCAGGCGCATTCCCAGCCAGTGCGCCCAGCCCAGGTAGAGCACGTTCATCACCACCAGCATCGCGAAGTGCCGCCACAGGGCCTGCCGTGTGGACGGGGGCAGGCTCAGGCAGGCGAAGACGAAATAGCTGATTCCCGAGGGATACACCGGCAGCAACGCGGCACTGAGCACACCCATCGCCCAGGCGTAGCGATACAGGGTGCCGCGCGGCGCCAGCAACATGCGCGCATACAGCAGCAGGAAGACCGGATACGACAGCAGGGTGCACAGCAGCCAGGTGCTGTCGTACCCCCGCGAGGAAAACACCGGCACCACGAACACCCAGCTCGACCACAGCAGATGCACGCCATCCATCCACGGCGACTGGCCCTGCGCCAGCCGCGCGGCAACCTGCGAATTGGCGGCGGGGCGAAGCCAGGCGGGTAACGACACGCGCATCGAGGTGGGTCCATGTAGGTGATCGGATTCTGCCACTGCCGGGCCCGACCGGGCGCCCGATGCTGCAGCCTCGCCCATCCTGAAGGGCGCGGCCAGTTGCCGCTGTCATGCACGGCAGGTGACAGCTGTCACTGGTGGATGCCGCCATCGCGGTCGCATGCTGCGCAGCACCTGGCAGCAGCGTTGGTCGCGCTACCGTTCGTCGCCGCGATCGCATTGGTGACTTCCGGCAGCTTGCGGCGCCGCCTGCGGCCGGTCACATTTCGCGCAGCATCCCGTCCTGGTCATCGATGAATACTTCCGCCGATCTGCTCAAGCAACTCCGCATCGACCGCCAGCGTCCTGCCGCCCCCGAACCTGCACGGCGCAGCGGCTGGATCATCGCCGCCGTGATCGTCATCGTGCTGCTGGCGGCCGCGGCGTGGTGGTTCACCCGTCGCCCGGTGGCGAAGGTACAGACCGCAGCGGTGGTGGCGATCAGCGCCGGCAGCAGCAGTGCCTCGGTGCTGGACGCATCGGGCTACGTGGTGGCGCGGCGCATGGCCACGGTGTCGGCGCAGGTCACCGGCAAGGTGCGCGAGGTGATGATCGAAGAAGGCATGCGCGTCGAACAAGGCCAGGTGATGGCCACGCTGGACCCGCTGGATGCCGATGCGCAGCGCACGCTGTCGGCATCGCAGCTGTCGGCCGCACGCAGCCAGGTCGACAACATGCAGGCGCAACTGGCAGTGGCCAATGCCGATGCGGCGCGGCTGCAATCGCTGGTCGGTGCGCAACTGGTGTCGCGCTCGCAGTACGAGCAGGCCACCGCACAGCGCGATGCCTTGCGCGCACAGCTGCAGAATGCGCAACGCAATGTGCGCGTGGCATCGGACCAGCTGGCGATCTCGGCAATCCGCTCGGACTTCAACGTGGTGCGTGCGCCGTTTGCCGGCGTGGTCACCGCCAAGGCCGCGCAGCCCGGCGAAATCGTCTCGCCGCTGTCGGCCGGCGGCGGCTTCACCCGCACCGGCATCGGCACCATCGTGGACATGGAATCGCTGGAGATCGAAGTGGAAGTGGGCGAGTCCTACATCGGCCGCGTGCAGCCGAAGATGCCGGTGGAAGCGGTGCTCAACGCCTATCCGGAATGGAAGATTCCCGGCGAGGTGATCGCCATCATTCCCACGGCCGACCGCGGCAAGGCCACGGTGAAGGTGCGCGTGGCGCTCAAGCTCAAGGACCCGCGCATCGTGCCGGAGATGGGCGTGCGGGTGAGCTTTCTGGAACGGGCCAATACGCAGGAGGCCAGCAAGCCGCAAGGCGTGCGCGTGCCGGCTGCGGCACTGGTCGAACGCGACACGCGCACGGTCGCGTTCGTGGTCGGCGAGCGCAACACCGTCGGCATGAAGACGGTCACTCCCGGGATGGTGATGGGCGAGGACCGCCAGGTGGTGTCGGGTTTGAGTGCGGGCGACAGTGTGGTGCTGGATCCGCCGCAAGGCCTGAAAGACGGCGACGCGGTGGCCGAAGCCGACGCGGCCGCTGCCGAGTAACTGCGCCGGTCACTGCAGTCACCAGCTGGGCAGCGACGCCGCTCCGGGGAGCGCGGCGCCCACGGTGGCGGCGATGGCTGATGCGATCGTGGCACCTGGATGGCGCTGCGATCGCGCAAGGTAATGCAAGCACTTAGTAACGATCGCAGCGGCGTTGGTGATCCACAGCCAGCGGCGTCATCGGTCAGTACAGACCTAGCCGCCTGCTTGTCGCCGCCATGCGTCGTCGCGCACGTCACCCAGCAGTTGCGTCTGTCGTCATCCAGCCTCGTACCGTCTTGCCGCCTCACCGTCACCGCATCGCCGTGTTGCCGTGTTGCCGTGTTGCCGCCTCATGCAATCGCGGTCGCCGTGCGCATCGCGCTTGCCTCTTTCCATTGCACCATCAGGAGTCGCCATGACCGCCCTCGTCAGCTTGCGCAACATCACCAAGACCTACCAACGCGGCCCCGAGCAGGTGCAGGTGCTGCACGGCATCGACCTGGAGATCGCCAGCGGCGACTTCGTCGCGCTGATGGGTCCGTCCGGCTCGGGCAAGACCACCTTGCTCAATCTGATCGGCGGGCTGGACAACCCCAGCGGTGGCGAGATCGAGATCCAGGGCGAGCGCATCGGCCGCATGAGCGGCGGCCAGCTCGCGACCTGGCGCAGTCACCACGTCGGCTTCGTGTTCCAGTTCTACAACCTGATGCCGATGCTCACCGCGCAAAAGAACGTGGAGCTGCCGTTGCTGCTCACCGCGCTCACCGCCGCGCAACGCAAGCGCAATGCGGAAATCGCCCTGACCCTGGTCGGCCTGCAGGAACGCCGCAACCACAAGCCCAGCGAACTGTCCGGCGGCCAGCAGCAGCGCGTGGCGATTGCACGCGCGATCGTGTCCGACCCCACGTTCCTGATCTGCGACGAACCCACCGGCGATCTGGACCGCCATAACGCCGAAGAGATCCTGCGCCTGCTGCAGGAACTCAATCGCGAACACGGCAAGACCATCGTGATGGTGACCCACGACCCCAAGGCCGCCGAGTACGCCACCCATACCATCCATCTGGACAAGGGCGAGCTGGCCGATGCGCCGCTCGTGCTCTAAGGGAGTGCTGCCATGAAGTATCTCTGGCTGGTGTGGGCGCAGTTGTTCCGCAGCAAGACCCGCACCTTGTTGACCTTGCTGTCGGTGGTGGCGGCGTTCCTGCTGTTCGGCATGCTCGATTCGGTGCGCGTGGCCTTCACCTCCGGCGGCAGCGTCAGCGGCGTGAACCGCCTGGTGGTGGCTTCGCGCCTGTCGATCACCCAATCGCTGCCGATCAGCCTGGAGCCGCAGATCCGCAGCGTGCCGGGCGTGCGCGATGTGACCTCGGCGATGTGGTTCGGCGGCATCTACCGCGACCCGAAGAATTTCTTCCCGAACTTTTCGGTAGCGCCCAATTTTTTCGACGTCTACAGCGAGTACGAGCTGCCCAGGGAACAGCTCAAGGCGTTCCAGACCACGCGCACCGGCGCCGTCGTCGGCGAGACCCTGGCCAAGGCCAATGGCTGGAAGATCGGCGACACCATTCCGCTGCAGGCCACCATCTTCCCGCGCGGCGGCAGCAACGACTGGCCGCTGCAACTGGTCGGCATCTTCCGCATGAAGGACCGCGCGGTGGCGGCCAACCAGGAACGCCAGTTGATGATGAACTGGAAATACTTCGACGAGTCCAACGACTACATCAAGAGCAGGGTCAGCTGGTACACGGTGACGTTGCGCAACGCCGACCAGGCCTCGCGTGTGGCGCAGGCGATCGACGCGTTGTCGGCCAACTCCGATCATGAAACCAAGTCGCAGACCGAATCGGCGTTCCAGCAGGCCTTCATCAAACAGTTCGCCGATATCGGCCTGATCGTCACCTCGATCATGGCCGCGGTGTTCTTTACCTTGCTGCTGCTGACCGGCAACACCATGGCGCAGGCGGTGCGCGAGCGCATACCGGAGCTGGCCACGCTCAAGACGCTGGGCTTTCAGGACCGCACCGTGTTGAGTCTGGTGATGGTGGAGTCGGTGCTGTTGATCGGCCTGGGCGGGTTGATCGGCATGGGTCTGGCGTCGCTGGTGATCCCGCTGGTGGCCGCACGCAGCGGCGGGGTGATGCCGGTGCAGGGCGTGCCGCTGCAGACCTGGTTGGTCGGGCTGGGCCTGATGGCCGGCATCGGCATCGTGGTGGGTGTGCTGCCGGCGCGACGCGCGCAGCGCTTGAAGATCGTCGATGCCCTCGCCGGCCGCTGACAGGAGCAGGCAAATGCAAACCCAATGGAAGAACCGTCTGGTCAATCTGCTGTCGATCGTGTCGCTGGCCGTCGGGTTGGCCGTGTGGATCGCGCTGCCGTGGATCGGCGTGCTGGTCGCCGCCGCCTTGCTGGCGGTGTGGCTGGTTGTCACGCGCAGCGGCCGGCTGTCGTTGGCCGCCGCACGTATCGGCATTGCCACACTGCCGCAACGCTGGGGTGCCAGCTCGGTGATCGTGGTCGGCATCGCCGGTGTGGTCGGCGTGCTGGTGGCGATGCTGGCGATGGGCCAGGGGTTTCAGGCCACGCTCAACAGCACCGGCGACGACACCACCGCGATTGTTCTGCGCGGCGGCTCGCAGGCCGAAACCAACTCGGTGATCACCCGCGACCTGGTGCCGCTGATCGGCAGCCTGCCCGGCATCGCCGCCGATGCCAGGGGCCGCCCGCTGCTGTCGCCGGAGCTCTCGCAGGTGGTCAACATCGCCTCCAGATCCGATGGCACCGACGTCAACGCGCAACTGCGTGGCGTGGGCGAACAGGCCTGGGCGGTGCACGACAAGGTCAGGCTGGTGCAGGGCCGGCGCTTCACCCCCGGCCTGCGCGAGATCGTGGTCGGCAAGGGCGCGTTGACTCAGTTCCGCGGACTGCAGCTGGGCAAGACGCTCACTCTCGGCAGCCAGCAATGGACCGTGGTCGGCGTGTTCGCCTCCGGCGATGCGCACGATTCGGAGCTGTGGACCGATGCGCAGACGCTGGCCACCACCTACAACCGCAGCGCCTACCAGTCGATCAGCGTGCGCACCACCGGCAAGGCCGGTTTCAGCCAGTTCAAGACCGCCATGGCCGCCGATCCGCGGCTCAAACTGGATGTGGAAACCACCCGTGCCTACTACGGCAAACAGGGCGGTGGCTTGAACAGGTTGATCAGCATCCTGGGCACGGTGATCGGCGCGATCATGGCGGTGGGCGCGGTGTTCGGCGCGCTCAACACCATGTATGCGGCGGTGGCCACGCGCGCGCGCGAGATCGCCACGATGCGGGCGATCGGTTTCCGCGGCACGCCGGTGATCATGGCGCTGATGCTGGAGACCATGCTGCTGGCGCTGCTGGGCGGCTTGCTCGGTGGCCTGATCGCCTGGGCCATCTTCAATGGCTACAGCGTGTCCACGCTGGGCAGCAACTTCAGCCAGATCGTGTTCCAGTTCAAGGTCTCGCCGGAGCTGTTGTGGAGCGGGCTGAAATGGGCGCTGGGCATTGGCCTGGTCGGCGGGCTGTTCCCGGCCTTGCGGGCGGCGCGGTTGCCGATCACCACTGCCTTGCGTGAGGTGTAGCGCGGGCCTTGGCCCGCCGGGAATGGGGAATCGGGATTGGGGAATGGTGACAGCCAAGGCAGAGGGAGTGCGGGTGCTGCGGCTGAACGTAGTGCGGGCTGTCATCGTTCTGTCACTGCACTGCGGTAGATGCGCGGGGCGGGCAGGCCGTAGGCTGCCCGGCCGTTGCATCCATCGATCTTCGCCCATGACGCGCCTGATTCTGCTGGCCTGCGCCTGCCTGTGGCTGGCCGGCTGTTCCTCGTCCTCCACCTCGCTCAGCGAGCGCCTGGTTGCACCCGGCGGCACCTCGCCGTTGCTGGATGAGGAGCGCATTGCCGCTACCATCGCCACCGTGCCCAACCGCAGCGGGCATGTGGTCACGCGCGATCAGGTGCCGATCTTCTGGCGCGCGATCGACCCCGGCCAGTACGCCATGCACTACCGCTATCTCGGCCAGCGCCACGATCCGGCGCATGCGCTGGATGTCGATTTCAGTTTCAAGGTGCCCACCGCGACCCCGCCGACGCCGCGCGGCACCGTGGTGCTGCTGCATGGCTGGATGATGGATGGCGATTCGCTGCTGCCATGGTCGCTGGAGCTGGCGCAGGCCGGCTACCGGGTGATCACCATCGACCTGCGCAACCATGGCCATTCCGGCGGTGGCCCGTCCGGTTACGGCACGCGCGAATCCGACGATGTGATCGACGTGCTCGATGCGCTGCAACCGCGTGGCGAGATCCGTGGCCCGCTGTACCTGTTCGGCATTTCCTACGGCGCCGCCACCGCACTGTTCACCGCCGACAAGCTCGGGCCGCGCGTGACCGGCGTGGTGGCGATGGAATCCTTCGCCAACGCCGGGCGCGGCATTCGCGACATGGTCCCGCACCTGCTCGCCAGCCAACCGAATGGCTGGCGTGGGCAGGCGGTGGCCGCGTATGCGCGCTGGCGTTATGCCGACCAGAATATCGATGCGGTGATCGCCGCCGCCGACCGCCAGCTGCAGCTGGACCTGGACCACGTCGATGTCACGCAGGCCTTGGCCGACACGCGCAGCTGTGTGCTGCTGGTGCACGGCGATGCCGATCAGCACATCCCGGTCGCGCATGGGCGTGCGCTGGCGCTGGCCAGCCCGCGCGCGCACTACGTCGAGCTACCTGGCGAAACCCATCTGAGCCTGCCGCTGCGGCTGGATCTGCTGGGTGGGCCGATCGACCAGTGGCTGGCGCAGACGCAACAGGATCCAGGCCACTGCCCCGCGCCGCAGGCACTGCCGACCTCCACGCTGGCGGTGGCGACACCGGCGTTGGCGCCGCGCGGCTGAGAGCGGTGGACGAAGGTCGCGAACGGTCGTCAGGCGGGAGCGGACCGCGCGTTCCGAAACGGTGGGTCTGAATGACATGCCGATGACTGCACCCGCACCGCGGTGAACGCAGTCGTCTGTTGCTCGCCCTGAATCCAGGCAGGAGCTGCGCAACGGCAGGCTGTCGAAGCGCGCACCGCGCTGCTGCCCACCTAGCAACGCAGCCGCTGCGCGATCGCCCGGATCGCGCAGCGGCCGATGCTTAAGGCGTCACCACCACCGGCCGCCGCTGCCGCCACAGGCTATCGCCGACGAACAGCAGCAGCCCCACCCAGATCGCGGCAAATCCGATCGCGCGCCCCTGATCGAACGGCTCGTGGAAGAACCACACGCCCAGCAGCAACTGCAGGCTCGGCGCGATGTATTGCAGGATGCCCACCAGCGACAGCGGAATCCGCCGCACGCCATACGCAAACCCGATCAGCGGCACCGCGGTCAGCACGCCGCCCAAGATCAGCAGCAGATCGGTACGCAGATCCCAGCCGCTCAGGAAGGCGCCGCCATGGCCCTGCTCGCCCCAGCCCGCCAGCAGCAGCGCCGGCACGAACAGGTACACGCTTTCCACGCCCAGCCCGGCCACCGGATCCACCGCCACCAGCTTGCGCAGCAGGCCGTAGGCACCGAACGAGAACGCCAGCCCCAGCGCGATCCACGGCGGCGCACCGGCATCCAGGGTCAGCCACAGCACGCCCACCGCCGCACACACCACCGCCACCCACTGGATGCGCTGCAGGCGTTCCTTCAGCACCAGCACGCCCAGCAACACGCTCAGCAGCGGATTGATGAAATAGCCCAGGCTGGCCTCGATCACGTGCCCGGCGTTGATCGCCCAGATATACAGGCCCCAGTTGAACGCAATCGCCACGCTGCTGCCGGCCAGCATCCATAGCGCGCGCGGCTGCGCGGCGATGGCGCGCCACCAGCGCAGGCCCGAGCTGGCCAGCAACCACGCCACCACCAGCAGCGCGCTCCAGACGATGCGGTGCGCGATGATCTGCAGCGACGGCACCGCCTTGAGCAGGTGCCAGTACAGCGGCACCAGGCCCCAGATCACGAAGGTCGATGCGGTGATCAACAGCCCGCGACGCGCCTCGGTCGGCGAGACCGCCGTCATCGCCGCGCCTTGGCCAGGGTCACCACCAGCACGCCGGACAGGATCACCGCCATCGCGCCGATGTCGTGCGCGCTGAAACGCTCATGCCCCAGCCACGCACCCAACGCCACCGCAATCACCGGGTTGACGTAGGCGTAGCTGCCGGCCAACGCCGGGCGCACGTGATGCAGCAGCCACACGTAGGCGGTAAATGCCACGATCGAGCCGAACACGCACAGATAGGCCACGGCCAGCAGCCCCTGCGAGGTCGGCAGGCTCTGTGGGCGCTCGCCGATCAGCAGGCCGGTGCTGACCAGCAACACGCCGCCGCACAGCATCTGCCCGGCGGCAGTCATGAACGGCGACGGCAGGTCGCGTCCGCGCGACCACACCGAGCCGAAGGCCCAGCCGATCGGCGCGATCAGCAACAACACCAGCCCGCCCGGCGTGGCGGTCAGGCTGCTGCCGGCGTTGAGCCAGACCACGCCCAGAAAGCCGATCACGATACCCAGCCATTCGCCACGGCTGGCGTGCTGCCCGCGCAAGGCGCCGAACAAGGCCATCCACAGGGGCACCGATGCCACCGAGGTGGCGGCCAGGCCCGACGACACGCTGCGCTCGGCCAGCACCACCATGCCGTTGCCCAGCAGCAACAGGGCCGCGCCCATCATCGCCACGTTCTTCCATTGCGCGCGCGTCGGCGCAGCCACCCCGCGCCAGCGCAGTACCGCATACAGCACCGTGCCGGCCACGACGAAGCGCGCCCCGGACACCATGGTCAGCGGCAACGCGCCGCCTTCCAACGCAAAGCGGATCGCCAGATAGGTCGAGCCCCAGACCACATAGACCAGCAACAACGCGACAACGACCAGGCCGCTGCGCGCAGGCGCCACAGCATCGTGTGAAGAGGACATCGAAGATTGCCAAATACAGCGGAAGCTTCAATTCTAGATCACCTGCCCACGCCAACGTCGTACGCCTCTCGGGCGCCTGCCGCGGTATGGTGCACATTGATCCCCGGCCCGGAGTGCATATGCAGCGTCGCGTCCCCTGCTTGATGTTGGCCGCCCTGACCGTGCTATCGGCCAGTGCATTGGCACGCGTGCCCGAACCCTGGGAGCCCAGCGGGCGCAAGCTCCTCGAGGCCGGGCTGGACGGTTCGTTGGCGCCGGAGATCGCGCCCGAACAAACCGAGCTCAAGGTCATGCTCTCGGCGAACCGCGCCGGCGCTTACCTGCTCGGCGTCGCCAGCAGCAGCTACCGCACGCAATGGTGCATGCCGGCCGGCAAGAGCGGCCCGCCGGACATGCAGGCGATCATCAGCGATATCGGCGCGCTACCCGATGCACGCCTGGACGAGGCCGCACCTGCGTTGATCGTGCAGGCGTTGGCCAAGCGCTACCCGTGCCGCAAATAGGCGGCGCGGTCGCCGCAGGCCGGCTCGACCAACCGCCACGCAATGGCCCGATGCACTGACGTTCGCCTCGCCGATCGCCCGACGCCCGGGCTCGAAAGCAGCAGGCGTTTGCACACCGCCGGCCCTACTTGCGCGCGGCGTCGCTGCTGGCGCGGATCGCCTTGAACTCCGAACCGTCCTGCCAGCTCGGCCACTGCCGGCCGTTGGCCAGCGCCACGCCGACATCGTAGACCAGGGTGGTGTCGGCCGCGTGGCCGCTGGCATCCCATTGCGGGGTCCAGCGATCGCAGGGCTGGTGATAGCACTCGGCAAAATACTTGTCGCGCAGCGCCTTGCCGGCCGTCACGCCGCCGTCGAGCATGTCCAGCCCGGGACCGGCGGTGATCGCCGGCACGCCCATGCGCGCAAAGGCGAAATGGTCGGCGCGGTAGAAGAAGCCCGCTTCCAGATTCGGATCCGGCGAATAGCTGCGGCCGCGCGCCTTGGCGGCGGTTTCCAGATCGCCTTCCAGCGATACCCGTCCGCGTCCCCACGAGGCGATATCGCGGGTGGGGCCATCGGGGCTGAACATCTCCATGTTGAGCACCGCCACGGTCTTGTCCAGCGGCGCCAGCGGATGCGCGGCGTAATAGTTGGCGCCGAGCAGGCCCTTCTCTTCTGCCGTCAACGCGATGAAATACAGCGTGCGCTGCGGCTTGGGGCCGGCCGCGAACACGCGCGCCAGTTCCAGCACGCTGGCCACGCCGGTGGCGTTGTCCACCGCGCCACGCCGCACCGTGTCGCCGCCGGCATCGGCCTTGCCCACGCCGAAGGCATCCCAGTGCGCGGAGAAGATCACCGTCTCGTCCGGATGCTGGCTGCCGGTGAGCTTGGCCACCACGTTGTGCGTGACCACGCGCTCGCGCTTGAGCTTGAAGTCCACCGACAGCGTCGCATCGCCCAACGCCACCGGGGCGAAGTCGCGCTGCTGCGCGCGCAGCTTGGCCTGCGCAAAATCCAGCCCGGCGCGCTGAAACAGCGACACCGCCAACGCCTGCTGCATCCAGCCACGCACCGGCACATGCTGCGCCTTCGCATCGGCATCGCTGCGTTCGATATCGAACAACGGCGACAGGCCCGAACTCTGCACCGTCGCCCAGCCGTACGCGGCCGGCGCGGTCTCGTGCACGATCAACACGCCGGCGGCACCACGACGCGCGGCCTCTTCGTACTTGTAGGTCCAGCGGCCGTAGTAGGTCACCGCCTTGCCATCGAAGGCGCCAGGCTGGCTGGATTCGAAGTCGGCATCGTTGATCAGCACCACCGCGATCTTGCCGCGCAGGTCAACGCCCTTGTAGTCGTCCCACTGCCGCTCCGGCGCACTGATGCCGTAGCCCACGAACACCAGCGGTGCATGCTTCAAGCGCACCGCGTCCTGTGGACGCAGGCTCTGCAGGGTCACATCGGTGCCATTGACCAGCGTCTGGCTCTTGCCCCCGACACGCAGGCTGGCGCGCACCGGGCCATCGACCTGGGCGCGTACCAACGGCACCGCCTGGGTCCAACCGCCCTGCTCGCCGCCCGGCTGCAGGCCGCCAGCCTTGAACTGCTCGACCAGGTAATCGACCGTGCGCTGCTCGCCGGCACTGGCCGGCGCACGGCCCTCGAACTCGTCCGATGCCAGCAGGCGCACGTGCCGCGACAACGCTTCGGCATCGATGCCGCCACCGGGCAGATCGTTGGCGGCCTGCGCCACGCCCCCCACGAACAGGCAGGCGGACAACAACAGGATGCGCATCGGATTCACGGCATGGCCTTGCAACAGATAGATGACACACAGTTTACAAGCGCGCGGCCGTCACGGGAGCGCTTTGACACGCGTTGGCAGGCGCGATGTCTTCCTCTCTAGCAGGCCCCTTGGGCTGCATGGATGCTGTCACGGAGTTCAATGGGCGGGTGTACGGCCTGTCCCGTGCGTGGTGATGGCATCGCGCCTTCGACTCACCGAGCTTTTGAATCGAGCCTCTGATTGCGCGCAAACACGGTTACGGTTCAAGGTCTCGATTGTTTTGGCATGGTTTTCCGGAGCCTGTGCAGTGCGGACAGATCAGTTGCAGGGCGGCGGATCTGCGGCTTGGCTGCAAGGCCCTTGCCCGCCCACCATCGCGGGACACGCCGCAAGTACGTCCATGTAGGCTCTTACGCGGCATCCATGCCGCGTAAGGTCCCGCGACGGTGAGCGGACAAGGACCCGTCGGGATGGTCGGTGTGCATGGTTAAAAGCGGTGCATGACCTGCGCTGGTCGGATCACTTGTTCGTTCGATTAGCGCCTCACCATCTTCCCATCGCGAGCCGAGCGGCAGGCAGGTGTCAACACGCAACTTAAAAAACGTCTCATCTACTACCGCTAGCCGAGCAACAAGCTTTCAAAAGCAGCCGACCAACTCTCTGGTGCGGTGTCCTCGCCGGTTGCGGGACCGTGTGGCGGCATGGATGCCGCCACCGCGCCTCCACGCACGGATTCACGGCAAGTCCCGCAAGCGGTGAGGGCACCGCGCGCTCGACTGACGCAGCTTTTGACTGTTGCCGAACGACGCGACGACTCGCTGCAGCGTTCTAGTGGGGTGTTACCCACTCCAGTGGCGCTAATTGGTACGCGTCGCGCGATCCAGCCAGCACGCCAGGCCCTGCGCGTTGAGTTCGATATCGGTGCCCAGTAGCTGCGCCACGCGTGCATCGTCCAGCCGGCAGCCGTGCAGGCGGGCGCGCTGCAGATACAGGTCGGTCAGCGCCGCCACCATGCAGCGACGGCGGTCCGCTTGCTGCGCGCAGTCCAGCGCGATGGCGGTCATCGCATGGATCTGCTCGACCAGAGCCTGCGCCAGCGGTGCCGGCGATTCGACCCGGCCGTAATGGGTGAGATACATCGCCTGCGGCGCGGTCTCCATCAGCCGCGCGATCGAGTGCAGCATCGCCTCCGGTTCGAACTGCACCGGCGAGGAGGTCGGCAGGATGAAGGCGCCTTGCGCGCTATCAAGCTGGCGATACGACAGGCCGAAGGTGTCGCCGGTGAACCAGCTGCGGCTACGCGCATCCCACACGCACAGATGATGGCGTGCGTGGCCCGGCGTCTCGATGGTGCGCAGCGCGCGCTCGCCCAGCATCACGGTCTGTCCGTCGGCCGCTTCCAGCACGCGCTCGGCCGGCACCGGCACGATCGCGCCGTAACTGCGCGCCATTTCCGCCGCGCCGTACACCGCCGTGGCACCGGCGATCAGCCGGGCGGGGTCGATCATGTGCGGCGCGCCGCGCGGATGCACCAGCACCCGCGCATTGGGCAGGTGCTGCAGCAAGGCACCCGCTCCGCCGGCGTGATCCAGATGCACGTGGGTCAGGATCAGCCAGTCCACCTGCGCCGGCGTCAGCCCGGCCGACTGCAATGCGGCCAGCATCTGCGGTACCGACAGCGAAGTGCCACAATCGACGAAGGCGCCACGTTGCGCCTCGACGATCAGGTACGCCGCATCGAACTGCACACCGCCAAAGCCGGTGTCGATGGTGTGGATGCTGGAATCGGCAGTCGCTGTCATTGCTCCCCCACGGCTATGCGAGAGGCCACAGTCTAGCCACCGGCTCCATGAGTGTCGTTACGCCTCGCGCAACACGCGCAGTGCCGCCAGGATCAACTCCGCCTCCACCTGCGCATGCACGCCCGGCAATTGCAGGTCGCTGCCCTGCTCGGCCTGCTTCAGCCGCGCAATCAGCTGGCCCGCATCGCGTGGCGAGGCGAAGCCGTCGCTCTGCAGCAACAACGCACCGGCGCCATCGGTCAACTTGAAATAGAACTGCCCGTCGCTCTCGCGGTATTGCTTGAACACCGGCGGCGCGCTCTTCTCGCTCGCTGGCGTCGTAGCCGCATCGCCCTGGCTGGACAGATCGCGCAGCCCCACCGCAGCACGCAGCTCGGCCAAAAACGGCGTGGCGTAGCGCGCGCGCAGACGTGCGCCACCGGCGCGCAGAATCGCCTCGATCTTGGCCGGCTCGGCCATCAGCGCCTCGTAGCGCGTGCGCAGCGGTGCGATCTCCTGGTCGATACGCTCGAACAGCTGTTGCTTGGCGTCGCCCCAGCCGATGCCATCGGCAAAGGCCTGCGCAAAGGCCGCCGTTTCCTGCGGCGTGGCAAAGGCCTGGTACAGCTGGAACAATGCCGACCCCTGCGTGTCCTTGGCTTCGCCGGGCGCGCGCGAATCGGTGAGGATGGAGAACACCAGCTTGCGCAGTTCGTCGCGCGGTGAGAACAGCGGAATCGTGTTGCCGTAACTCTTGCTCATCTTGCGGCCGTCCAGACCCGGCAAGGTCGAGACCTGCTCGTCGATCACCACCTCGGGCAGGGTGAAAAAGTCGCGGCCATACACGTGGTTGAAGCGCTGGGCGAAATCGCGCGCCATCTCGATATGCTGGATCTGGTCGCGCCCCACCGGCACCTTGTGCGCGTTGAAGATCAGGATGTCTGCAGCCATCAGCACCGGATACATGAACAGGCCGGCGGTCACGCCCGCATCGTCGTCTTCGCCGTCGGCGCGATTCTTGTCCACCGCCGCCTTGTAGGCATGCGCACGGTTGAGGATGCCCTTGCCGGCCACGCAGGTCAGCAGCCACAGCAACTCGGTGGTCTCCGGCACATCGGACTGGCGATAGAACCACACCGTTTCCGGGTCCAGGCCGCAGGCCAGCCAGCTGGCGGCGATCTCCAATGTGGAGCGCTGCGTCCGCGCCGGGTCCTGCGCCTTGATCAGGCTGTGCAGGTCGGCCAGGAAGTAGAAGCTTTCCGTATCGGCAGCCGTACTGGCCTGGATGGCCGGGCGGATCGCGCCGACGTAATTGCCCAGATGCGGGGTGCCGGAAGTGGTGATGCCGGTAAGGACGCGAGTGGTCATCTGCGTAAGGCCAGGGAGTCAGCACGCAAGTTTAGCGGTTCCGTGCCCCTGGCATGAACGAGACGGTGCCTTGTACCTGCCGCTACCGGCAGCGGCGGCAGACGCAGAACGGGCCGCATCAAGCGGCCCGTCCTGTGCAGTTGCGCTCACCACGGCGGGTGGGCGTGGTTGCGCGGCACCGTCAGGTGTCGTCGCGCAACGACTTTTCGAAGGCGCGCACTTCGGTCTGGGCGCGGTCGCGATCCAAGCCGTAGCGCTCCTGGAGCTTGCCCTGCAGATATTCGGCGTTGCCCTCGGCAACCTTGAAATCGTCGTCGGTGAGGTCGCCCCACTTGGCCTGCGCCTTGCCCTTGAGCTGGGTCCACTTGCCGGAAATGATGTCAGTGTTCATTGCGTCGACTCCGCTGCTGCGGCCGCGATTGACCGTCTACGCAGGTTGCCCATGGCGCCGTTCGCCGCAGATCAAAAGCCGTCAAATCCGCACTCACCGCACTGAACGGTTGCCGATGCTTGCGGCGCAGTTCTACGTATGGCCGCGCCGTCGCATGCCCAGATGCGTCGCCGCGCTGCCCTGCCTGCGCAAGGCATCAGGCAAAAAAAAACGGGCCTTGCGGCCCGTTTTTTCTGCATGCAGCGCTAGATTACTTGCGCGCAGCGTCTTCCACCTTCTCGCCAGCGCCCTGCACGTCCTTGCCGGCACCTGCGACGGTGTTGCAACCCGACAACATACCGACCGACAACACCGACAGCACCAGCAGCACAATTGCACGCTTCATAACAGACTCCTTCGTGGGTAAAGCGGCGGCTTGCCGCAGATCAATCAAATCAAACAACTAGGGTTCAAACAAAACGCAAGGATCAGCACTTACCGTCGCTGCAATTGTCGGCCTTCTTTTCGACCTTCTCACCTGCACCCTGCATGTCCTTGCCAGCGCCGGCCATGGTGTTGCAGCCAGTCATCACGCCGGCCGAAAACAGGCCCAGTACCATCAGTGTCAGCAGTCGCTTCATCGGTCTTCCTCAGTTCTGCGTTCGGTGCAGACGCACCGTGTCTGGCGACAAATCTGACTGCGCGGCCGTGGATTTGATGTGAACGCGGCGTGCTGCGTTCAGCGATCGATCAATCTCGCATCAGTGTCGACTTGCCGAACAGGCTCTCGACCAGATCCACCGCCAGCTCGGCGGTGGCGTTGCGGTTGTCCAGGACCGGATTGAGCTCGACGATGTCCAGCGACCCCATGCGCCCGGTGTCGGCGATCATCTCCATCACCAGCTGCGCCTCGCGGTAGTTGGGCCCACCCGGCACGGTGGTGCCCACGCCCGGTGCGATGCTCGGGTCCAGGAAATCCACGTCGAAGCTCACATGCAGATGGGTGTCATCACTCATCCCCTGCAGGGCGGTCTCCATGGTGCGTTTCATGCCGGCCTCGTCGATGTAGCGCATGTCGTAGACATCGATGCGGTGCTGCTTGATCAGGCGCTTTTCCTCCGGGTCCACCGAGCGGATGCCGATCTGCCGCACCTGCTCGGGCAGCAACGCCGGTGCGCTGCCGCCCAGATGCGTCAACGCCTGCGGGCCCAGCCCGCACAGGCAGGCCACCGGCATGCCGTGCACATTGCCCGACGGCGTCACCTCGCTGGTGTTGAAGTCCGAGTGCGCATCCAGCCATAGCACCCGCAGCGGGCGTTGCTGCTCGCGGCAGTACTTGGCCACCGCGGTGATCGAGCCGATGCCCAGGCAGTGGTCGCCACCGAGCATGACCGGCATGCGGCCTGCGCGCAGCTGCGCATAGCTGGCCTCCATCAGCGCCTGGTTCCAGGCCACCACCTCGTCCAGATGCCGGTAGCCGGCCTGCGGGGCCTGCCAGGGATTGCGCGGGCCATCCAGGTTGCCCAAGTCGTGCACCTCCACGCCGCGGCCGATCAAAGCCTCTTGCAGCCCGGCGATGCGCAACGCCTCCGGCCCCATCCGCGCACCACGGTGGCCGGCACCGATGTCGGTGGGAACGCCAATCAAGGAAACCGGCAGGTACTGCGTCGCCATGCATTGCTCCAGCATCGAGAAAGCGCTGCAGTCTAGTCGCCGGCTCGTGCGCTGACGCGCGGCAGCGCAGCACGGCGCCCGGCCTGCGTCACCGATCACGCAATCGCATTTGCCACTGCAGCAATCGAAAGTGCGGCCGATAGTGCGTAGCGGGCAATGGTCGGACCGGTACGGATGGCAGGCGCAACACCGCGGTACAGGCGCGCTGCAGTCAGGCCGGAGCACTGGCAGTGCATCGGCCGCGCCCGCTTGGCGGCGGCGACCAACGCGTGCTGGCCGCTTGAAGTGACGTGGTTGGGCAGTTTGTGGCGTATCTGCGCTTTGCGGACTGTGCTTGTCTGACCGCACAGTTAAGAGATTGAGGGTGCTATGACGATGACGGAAGGTGCCGATGCTACTGTTCGCCCGCCAGCGCGGGACCCGGTGTCATCGACAAGGTCTTTCATCGCGCAGCGGGTTTCGTACAGGGGAGGATTTCATGCCGCATAACGCCGTCAACCAGGTCGTCAAGGCTGCCGTGGGCGAGGTCGCGCGGGCGTCGCACCAATACGATCTGCAGCGCATCGGGCGCGAGTTCGCGCAGACCATCGAGCGCGAGCCGGGCATCCGTCTGCTGATGCTGTCCACTGCCGACGGGCGCGCCATCGCCGAACAATCCAGCCTGGATGTGGACGGTCGCCGGCTGGCAGCGATGGCCAATTCGTTCCTGACCCTGGGCGAGACCCTGGCACGCGAATCCAGTCTGAGCGAAGCCGACTACGCCACCATCAGTACGCGCGGCGGGCAGCTGGTGCTGATCCGCATTCGCGCCGACAAACCGCTGACGCTCACCGCGGTGGGCAGCAGCGATCTCAATGCCGCAGCGCTGCTGTTCAACGCACGCGACTGCGCCGGCCGCCTGGCGACAGCGCTGGCGCAGCCGGCCGACTGAGCGTTTGGCACTGTTCGTGCTTGTGCCAGTGCACTGAATTTCTCACCGCTCGTAAGGACGACCCGTGTCAAAACTCAATCTGGAACACCTGCATTCGATCGCCGGCTTCGTCGGCGCTGCCCTGGTCGATAGCGACAGCGGCATGGCGCTGGGCATGACCGGCGGCACCGATCTCAACCTGGAACTTGCCGCAGCCGGCAACACCGAGGTGGTGCGTGCCAAGCGCCGTATCGCCGAGCAGCTCGGCCTCAACGACACCATCGAAGACATCCTGATCACCCTGGCGCGTCAATACCACCTGCTGCGCCCGCTGGAGAGCAACGGCACCTTGTTCCTGTACGTCGTGCTGGATCGCGCCAAGGCCAATCTGGCCATGGCCCGTCATGAGCTCAAGGCATTCGAGAAGACCCTGGACTTCGGTTGATGCCAACCAGGCGGCGCGCACGCGTCGCCTGCCCGGCCTGCCGGTCCGTACCGGCAGCCACCGTACTTGCTACGCGCCGACGCGGCGCCCTGTCATGACCTCACCCATTCACACCATGCGGGTCGCCACGGCCGGCCTGGACCTGCTGCACACCACGCGCCTGAAACTGGCGTGCTCGTTGCTGCTGGCCGAGCGCATCGACGTGCAGTTGGGGCAATGGCCGCAACACGCCGCCGAGGTGGTGGTGCTGGGGCTGGAAAGCCCCGACGGCCTGGCCGCCTGGCAGGCCTTGCAAGGGCAACCCGTGCGTGTGCTGGTGGTGTCGCGGACACCGGTCGGCGGCGCATGGCTCAAGCACGGCGCCACCGTGCGCGAACTCAACGAGCAGATGCGCCTATTGCTGTCGTCCTCCGATCATGCGCAGGTCGCCGAGCCGGCCTTGCTGGTCCGCCATTGCCGCGGCGAATTCGGCACCGCTGCGGTGCTGCTGCGCAACGGACATTTGCAGGTGCGCGTGGACCCGGCCGACAGCTGCGTGCAGCTTCCCGCCGGCATCGCCTTGACCGAGCTGCTGGCGGCCCTGGATCGCCCCGGCTGGCAGGTTGCGCCGGACACTGCCGACAGCGCACTGAGCCAACGTATTTCCTTCGAGGCGCTGTATTTCGCCCTGCCCGAGCACCTGCGCCCCGCGCTGCCGGCGGTAGAACCCAGCCATGCGCTGCGGTTGCGGCAATGGCCGGAGCTGAGTGCCGAGACCAGTTCGCCGGCGCAGCTGCTTGCCATTGCCCACCTGCATGCGCGCCCGTGGCGCCCGCAGGCGCTGGCCAATGCTTGCAAGCTGCCGCTGCAAACGGTGGAATGCCTGTTCGCCGCTGCACTCGCCAGCGGCCTTGCCCAGACTGCGGAGATTCCCGTGCCTGCAACGCAGCCCCGTCCGGACAGCAGCAACTCCCGGTTCTTCTCCTGGGTCGCACGTCGCTTTGGCCTCTCTCTCTTTCAGGCGCAGTCATGAGTCTTCCGGCCAACAAACTGGTGTTCGTTGGCGGCATGGGCGCCGGCAAGACCACCGCCGTGCGCGCCATCTCCGACGTGGAGCCGGTCAGCACCGAGATGCCGCTCAGCCAGGATGCCTACGGCGACAAGACCTACACCACGGTCGCACTGGACTACAGCTCGATCGAACTGGAAGACGGCGAGTTGCTGCACGTCTACGGTGTGCCCGGGCAGAAGTACCTGGATTTCATGTGGCCGCTGGTGTGCGACGGCGCGTTGGGCGTGATCGTGCTGGTCAGCGCGCGCGATCCGCAGATGCGCGATGCCACCGTGGCCTTGCTGCGCGAGTTTTCGCAGATCGCACCTGCGGCAAGCCTGGCGGTGGGCATCACCATGACCGACGAAATGCAGGACTTTTTGCTGCCGCCGTTCCGTGATGCGCTGGTGGCCGAAGGCTTCCGCATCCCGGTCATGCGCGTGGACGCACGCTCGGCCACCCAGATCACGTTCCTGGTGAAGTCGCTGCTGTCCTATCGTTACACCTCGGCGACCAGCTAAGCGGGCGCGTACGTGGCATTGCCGACGTGGTCGGCGCGCGAGAAAAACAAGGAATCCGGTCACGACGGTGCCTGACAGGGCGTCACGCGGGGGATGCCGCCTCTAGGGTGACGGCGACGCGTCCATCTTCCTTGTTGCCAGGCACGCGACGCGGACGTCATACATTCGGGTGCTTTGCCTGACTTGTTCAGTATGCCGCGCAGCCAGAAATCAGGGCATCGGGACGTTCCCGACATCGCGCAGGACATACCGGTCATACGGCATATGCAATAGCGCCAGCAGCCGGCAGCGCCTGCAACCGGCGGTCGTGATGCGGTTGTTGTGCATGCCCGGCACTGCGTTGGACATGACGGTCGTCAAGCCATCTCGCACAGGCATCGACGCGCGGCAGCGGCGGTGCCATCGGTAACGCGCAGCGCAGACCCGATGCGCCGGGATCGGCCGCTGCAGGGCGACGTCCGCGCCAATGCCAGGTGCTGATCCAGCACCACGATCGGATAAAGTAGCGCGATGACAATCGAACTGAAGCCCGGCGGTCTACTGATCGCGATCGAAGGCATCGACGGCGCCGGCAAGACCACCCTCGCCCGCAGCCTGGCCACCACGCTGGAAGCGGCCGGCGCGCGCGTGGTGCTCAGCAAGGAACCGACCAATGGCCCCTGGGGCACCCAGCTGCGCCAGTCCGCCGCCACCGGCCGCCTCAGCGCCGACGAAGAAGCCGAGCTGCTGATCCGCGACCGCCACGAACACGTGGACACCCTGATCGCGCCGGCGCTGGCACGCGGCGACATCGTGATCCTGGACCGCTATTTCCCCTCGATGGTCGCCTACCAAGGCGCCGCCGGCCTGCCGCTGGACGACCTGCTGGACCGCAACGCCTTTGCGCCGCGCCCGGACGTGCTGCTGCTGCTCGACCTGCCCCCGCCCACCGGCCTGGCGCGTATCCGCGCCCGCGGCGATGCACCCAATCACTTCGAAACCCAGGACAACCTGGAGCGCTGCCGCAGCATCTTTGCGCAGCTGCAGTTGCCGGGAAAGCACGTCGTGGATGCCAGCGCCGATGCGGACAGCGTGCTCCGCCAGGCCCACGCCATCGTTGTTGCCGCACTGGCCGAACGCCTGCGCGTCGACGCCACCGATGCCGACCAGGCCACGTTGGAACTGCTGTCGGCCGGTCGCCCGGCCTGAGTCGCTGCGCGTACCGCGCGCAGGCAACAGCAACTGGCGCGCTGCGATTGGCGGGCTGCGGGCAGATAGCTGTTTTCGGCAGATCAAACCGCGCAAGACGCGGTCTGGAGACGCTGACCCACAGCGCAGTCAATTGCATGCGACCCGTGCGTCTACAGGTTGAACCAAGAACCTTCGTGGTGCCGGCACCCGGATTCGAACTGGGGACCTACCGCTTACAAGGCGGTTGCTCTACCAACTGAGCTATGCCGGCAAAGGCGGGCGCATTGCGCGCCGGTGCGCATTCTAGCGCAGCGCGGCGCAATCTAGCGACCGCTGACGCGTTGCACCTGCGGTGCCTTGCAATGTGCCGATCGCAGCCGTGCTGCGCACATCGATCCACCAGCGCGATTGCCCGGTGCCGCTGGGCAGCAACTGCGCCGGAAACCCTGCACCGACCAGGCTGGCCTGACGGCGCTCGGCACGCTCGCGACTCTGGTACTGCCCCAGCGCGATGGTGTTGTTCTCGCCCTGGGCAATCACGTAATAGTCGCCCATGCCGGCGGCGGCGATGCGCTTGACCAAGGCTTGCGCCGCTGCACGATCGCCGACATTGGGCAGCATCACCCGGAACGTACTGACCCCGGCGTCCTTGTCCTCGCGCACGCGGGTGCGCAGGGCCTGGCCACGCAGGCGTGCCAGCGCGGCATCCGCATCGGCGCGCGCCGCATACGGCCCCAAGCTGGCGCAACGCTCCGGCGCAGCGGCGGGAGTAGATACCGCTGGCGATGGTTTGATCGCCACTGCCGCAACTTCGTTCGGTGTTGGAGCGACCTTGGCTGGTGGTGGAACCTGTGCCGACGTCTGCGACGTTGCGGCCACCTTCGCGGCGGCCGCATCTATCGAAGAAGACGCTGCCGCTGCTGCCGTCGGTGTCTCAGTCGGTGCAGGTGCAGGTGCAGGTGCAGGTGCAGGTGCATCCGATGGTGCGGTGACCGCAGCTGCCGGGCCCATGCCTGCCTCGCTCGCCTCGCCTGGCGATGCTGCCGCAGTGCTCGGCAGCACTTCCAGGCGCGCCACACCGGCCGGCTGCGGCGGTGCCGCCACCGCTGCCGGTGCCGGCTGCAACGCCCACCACAAGGCCACACCGGCATTGAGGACGATCAGGACGACGATGAGTGCGCGTACATACATGCGATGGATTCTAAGCGCGGGCAGTCACAACCGGCGAGCGCTGGTCGGCTTGCTGCCCATGCCAGGTAGTGGGGGCGCAGTGTACGAGCGCTGCCGACCGATTCCGTCTCCCGGCCGCGCCCGCCGCGTGGCCGCACGATCGCATGGCCCGCCGTTCAAGGCGCCGACGCAGACCTCGCCCAGGTCGCCAGCCCGTCCAGCACCAGCGCGGCGCGGAAGCTGGCATCGGGCAACAACGGCAGCAGCGGCGGCGCGCCCCCCCCGTGCACCAGCAGCCGCACCGGTACGCCCAGACTGCGTTGCGCGTGCTGCAGGCTGCGCTCGATCAGCGCCACCGCCGCGCCATCGCAGCCGGAGGTCAGCGCATCGTCGGTGTCGTCGGCCAGCTCGACATAGTTCCCGCCACTGGCCGGCAACTGCACCGCGCGCGCATGCAGCGCCTCGCGCATGGTGGTCGGCGAGGCGGCGATACGGCCGCCGTGGTGCTGCCCATCGGCGCCGAGCACATCGATGGTCAGCGCGGTGCCCACGCCGGCCACCAGCACCGGTGCGTCGCCGCGTGCGCCCAGCAGCGCCAGGAAGCGATCGACCCCGAAGCGGCCCGGGTCTGCATAGGCGATGCGGATACCGGCGCATTCGGCCGCGGTCCGCACGATGCGCACCTGTTCGAAACGCTCGCGCAGGCAGCCGAGCATGCGCTGCGTCAACGCCGGCGCAGCCACGCTGGCCACGTGCGCGATGCGTCCGGTGGGCAAGGCCGACAACGCGGCCGCGTCCATCGCCTCGGCACCGTGCGGCCAGGCCTGCACGTCGCCGGCGCGGTCGCCCTGCAGCGGTGCGTACTTGAACCGCGAATTTCCCAGGTCGAACAACCACTCGCTCATGCAGGTCTCACGCTCACTTCTCCGGAGTGGAACAGCCGTACCGTCTCGCCCAGTTGCACCCGCAACGCGCCGTCGGCTGCCAGGCCAAGCGCAATGCCGTGATGCCGGGTGCCGGCTTCCTCGACCTGCACCGCGCGGCCGCTCAGGACGTCCAAGGCCGCATAGCGGCCCAGGAACGGAGCCAGCCCCTGCGCCTCGAACAGTTCCAGCGCCGGCAGCAGCGCCGACAACACTGCGGCCACCACGGTATCGCGCGACACCGCGTGGCCGGCCAGCGTATCCAGATCCACCCACGGTTGGTCGATCGCAGCGGCCGCTGCCGCCGGCATATGCACGTTCAAACCCAACCCGATCACCGCGCGCGCGTTGCCGGCCATTTCTCCGCCGCCTTCGATCAGCAGGCCGCCCAGCTTGCGCTCGCGCGCCAGCAGATCGTTGGGCCACTTCAACCCGACATCGGCAAAGCCACAACCGCGCAGGGCCTCGGCCACCGCCACGCCCACGGCCAGGCTGAGCCCGGCCAGCTGGCCCAATCCGCCGCTGAAACGGCGCGAGGCCGACAGATAGATGTGCGCACCCAGTGGCGAGGTCCATTGACGCCCACGCCGGCCGCGCCCGCCGGTCTGCCGCTCGGCCAGCAGCACCGCCACGCCCTGCGCCGGCGCCGGGCGCGCCAGCAAGCTGGTGTTGGTGGATTCCAGGGTCCAGGCGATCTCCAGCGCAGCCAGGCCTGCCAGCGCATCGGCCGCCATCGCCGCACGAATGCGCGCGTCGTCCAGCAGGTCCAGCGGCGCCGCCAGGCGGTAGCCGTCCCCGGCCCGCCCTTCGATCTCGACCCCGGCCGCGCGCAGATTCTGGATCCGCTTCCACACCGCCGCACGGGTCAACCCGGCATCGCGCGCCAACGCATCGCCGGATAGCCGGCCGCTCGCAAGTTTGGCCAGCAAGGCGCGGTCATCCACGGCAAGTCCCCAAATCGATCCGCGAAAGTATGCGCCAAGCGTCCGCACCCGCCCAGCCTGGCTTGCGTGAGGGAGTGAAAAGCACGTTATGATCGGCGACTCACGCCGCTTGCCCTGGATGTGGACGATGCGCCGAATCACGGTTTGCCTGCTCTTGTTGTTGGCTCCGCTTGCCGCGCTGGCATCGGACCAGCTGGCCGATGGCGATCATGAGAGCTGCGTCAGCAGCAACTCGGCGGCACGCGGCAGAACCCCCAACGGCGAGCCGGCAACCCCGGCACGTGCTCCCGCGCACAAGCCCGCGCCGGCCACCGGCGGTGGTGGTGGCGACGGCGACGGACTGTTCCCCCGTATGCGCACGATGCCGCGCTGGCATAGCTTCCTGCCGGGCATGTTCCGCTGATCCAGTGGTTGTTGCGCCGGCTGCGCCGGCCGCCGGCCGATATTCCCGATGCCTTATGGCTGCAGGTCAGCCGCCGCTGCGCCTGGGTCGCTGCGCTCGATCTGCCCCGCCAGCACCGTCTGCGTGCACTGACTGCGCAGTTCCTGCGGCAAAAAACCATTTCCCCGCTCGACGGGCTGCAGCTGCAACCGCACGATCACGTCCTGCTGGCAGCCATGTGTTGCCTGCCGCTGCTGAACATCGGCGCGGCCGGCTGGCGTGGCTGGTCGCAGCTGATCGTTTACCCGGACGCATTCCGCGTGCAACGCACGCATGTGGATGCGGCCGGAGTGATGCATGCCTGGGACGACACCCTGATTGGCGAGGCCTGGGAGCAAGGGCCGCTGATCGTCAGCTGGGCCGACGTACAGGCCGACCTGGACGACCCGCAGGCCGGCTTCAACGTGATCGTGCATGAGATGGCGCACAAGCTCGATGCACTCGATGGCGCGCTCGACGGCACCCCGCCGCTGCCGCGCGATGCGCAGCGTGCCTGGGCACGCGATTTCCAGCGCGCCTTCGATACGTTTTGCCAACGCGTCGATGCGGGCGAAGATACCGAGATCGACCCGTATGCCGCCGAGGCACCGGAAGAATTCTTCGCGGTCGTAAGCGAATACCACTTCTCCGCGCCACAGCTGCTGGCGCGCCTCATGCCGGATGTCGCTGCACAGCTGACGCGTTTTTATGGGCCGTCGCCGTTTGCGGCGTCAGCGCAGCGCTGATGGTGCGGTGGCATGCCTGCATGCGTTGGGCTGTCGTCGTGCAATGCTGTCGCGCGCATCAATCGCACGCGTTTCAAGCGACTGAGCACACCAATGCGCGATGTCGCACGCGGCTACACGCGGACGGATCGACATCGCTCGCGCATTGCCAGGCACTCACACCAACCCAAGATCGCGCGGCCTGGCACCGGGAAACACCCGTTCCAGCTGCGCAGGCGACAATCCCCACAACCGGCTCAATACACCGCCGAACAGGCTGCGGTAATTGGTGAGCACCGGATAATCGCGGTTCTGCAGCAGCTGCGCCTGCGCAACTTCTACCTGCTCGCCGGCGATCCGGCCGCCACGCACGCTGCCACCCAGCACCCAATAGGTGGTGCCGTGCCCGTGATCGGTGCCCCTGCTGCCGTTCTCGCGGAAGGTGCGGCCGAACTCGGACAGCACCACCACCACGGTATCCTTCCATGCCGGCCCGAGGGCGTCGGCGTATGCCGCCAGCCCTTCGCCCAGATTGCGCAGATTGTTCGCCAGGCCGCCTTCGACACTGCCCTGATTGGCATGCGTGTCCCAACCGCCGACATCGACAAAGCCCAGCCGATAACGCTCGCGCATCAGGCTTGCCATGCGCCGGGTTTCGTCGGCGAAGGTGCGCGCACTGGCGGCGCCGCGACCGGCCTGCTCCATCTCTTCGCGCAGCTGCGCGGTGACCTGCTGACGCAGTGCCAGTCCCTCGCGCGCAGCGGCCGCCAGCGGGGTTGCGTCGTACATTTGCGACAGGATCTGTGCCTGACGCGCATCCAGACCGCCCTTGCCGATGCCCCGCAACGACACGTTGGGCAAGTCGCCGCCGCCCTGGAAGGTCAGCGGTAAGGAATCGGTGAAGGCAATCGCCGGCACTCCGCTGAGCACACCCGACAGGCGCGCCATGAAGCCGGAACGATAATCGCGGCGCTGTCGGCCGGATTGCCCGGATTCGATATCGTCCTGGGTTTCGAAGTGACTGCGCGACAGATCGTCGGTACCGGCAAACGGCACAAACGCCAGTTGCCGGCGTTGCCACAGCGGCAGCAGCGCATCGCGCATCACCGGGTTGAGACCCCATTGCGTATCCAGCGCAACGGCACTGTTCGGGTTGGCCGCATCCGGCCGCGCGATCGCCAGGGTCGGACGCGCCTGATAATAAAAATCGCTGGCATGCGGTACCAGCAGATTATTGCTGTCGTAGCCGCCGCGCAGAAATACCACCAGCATGCGCGCACTGTCGCGTGGCGCAGCAAACAGGCGACCGCTCCAGGGCAGACTTGCGGCCGCTGCAGAGGCAAGCAGAAATTGACGTCGTTGCATGGCGCGCTCCGTGGCGGTGATCGCTGGTCGAACGTCGAACAGCGGGTTTGAATCGGCAACCGTCGAATCGGCGACCCTCGAATCAGCGATAGTTGAAGTCCGGCGATGACAGCAGGAATCCGTTCCATTCCGCAGGCGAACGCGCCTGCGCCAAGGCATCGCGCGTGCCGCTGGAGAGCGACGGCGCCACCCAGCGATACGATGGGCGCGTGTCGATCTGCGTCAGCACCGGCAGTGGCGTGTCGTTATCGCCATCGAAGCGGAACAATTGCTTGGGCCCGCTGCCCAGCGAACGTGCCACCTCGAAGCGTCGCGCCAGTTGCCCGGAACTGGTCCATGCCTGCGATTGCAGCGACCAGCCATCGGGGGTGATGCGCCCGAACAGCGGCTCGCCGAGTTGCTGCAGCCAGCTCGCCATCGGCGCGGCATTGACCACCGGCTGGCCCTCGTACGCCAGCCGCATGGCCGAAACCACGAACCGATTCGGATCCTTGAACTTGCGCGGTTGCGCCTGCGCAAATTCCGGCGCGTCCAGCATGGCCTGCATCACCTTGGCGATATCGCCATCGCTGCGTTGAAACGTGTTCGCCATGCGCTCGACCAGCGCGGCCGGCGGCTTGTCGCTGACAAAGTACTCGGCCAAGCGCTGCGAAATGAAATACGCGCATGCCGGCTGCCGCACCAACAGCTGCACCGCGCGCTCGATCTCGTCCAGACCACCCGCGGCGATGCGCTGGCCCAGTAAGTTCTTGTCGCCGGGTTGATGGCGCGCAGGATTGAATTCGAACAGCCCCTTGCGCACCACCTGCGGTTGCCCCGGCACGGCAGTCGGCAAGGGCGGAGCGCCCCCGGCCTTGACCGGCACCAGGCCGGCACCGGTCAGTATCAGCGCCAGTTGCTGCACATCCTGCTGGCTGTAACCGCCATGCACGCCCAGCGTGTGCAGTTCCATCAGTTCGCGCGCGTAATTTTCGTTGACCTTGCCCTTGGCGTTCTTGGCGTTGTCCAGATATTCCAGCATCGCCGGGCTTTCCAGCGTCGCCATCACCAGGTCGGCGAACTTGCCGGTGGCATGCGGGCGGATCGCGTTTTCCATGTAATCGGCCGCCATCCATTTCACCCGCCCCTTATCGGCGTACACGCTGAAATGATTGAGCCAGAACCACACCAGCTGCTCGCGCGTCTGCTCCGGCGCATACACCGCACGCAACAGCTGCGCCTGACGCGCCTGGGTCAGCATCTGCCCGCCACGCGCCTGCCATGCCTTGCGCAAGGCGGTCTTTTCCTCACCATCGGGCATGTCTTGCAGGCGAATCTTGTCGGCCTCGTACTGCGTGAGCAAGGTCAGCAACGGTGTGTGCAGCGCATCGAAGTGCTGCAGCTGTGCACGGATCGGCGCTGGCAACGCCGCGTCGTCGCTGGCCTGCAACAGCGACCTGCCATAGCGCTTGGGACCGAGCCGCTGCAGTTGCGCGGCGCTGTCGGCATCCACGCCGTAGGTCGCACGCTGCAGCCAGCGCGTCTGCGCCGGCGTCAGTGCTGGATTGGCAGCACTGCACGACATGGCCAAAGCGCAGCCCGCCAACAGCCATGCCAGCTGCCATCGGTGATGGCGGGGTGCGCCTGCTGGACGTGCGCTCAGCCAGCGCGTCTGTGCATTGCGCTCGAACATGCAGCTCTCCATCGCAACGGCCTGAAACGGGCCCAGTATGGTCAAGCCAACGCGCGGGGCGTTAAACGGTTGTCGGAGCGCGCCGCAGCGTTGACCACGGGTTCATTCCGCACCCCATGCCGGTCACAGTCCCGGCGGCAGGGTCACGTCGAAGCGGGCGCCGCCCAGTTCCTGCGAGCGCACCACCTGCAGCTCGCCGCGGTAGGCCTTGATCAGATCCTGCACGATCGACATGCCGATGCCGTGGCCTTGCACGCGCTCGTCGCCACGTACGCCACGCTGCAGGATCTTGGCCACGTCTTCCGGCGCGATGCCGGGGCCGTCGTCTTCCACCGACAGGATCAATCCGGCACGACGGCTGCCGGTGGTGGGACCGGGCTGTGCGGTCAGCAGCACGCGGCTGCGCGCCCACTTGAAGCCGTTTTCCAGCAGGTTGCCCAGCAATTCCTGCAGATCGCCCGGCTCGCCATGAAAGCGCGCATCGGGCGAAATATCGAATTCGCACAACACGCCCTTGACCGAATAGACCTTCTCCAGCCCGCGCACGATCTCCTCGGCGGTCGACTCGATCGGCAGCGGTGCGGCGAACAGCTTGTGTCCACTGGAGGCCGCGCGTGCGAGCTGGTAGGACACCAGATCGTTCATGCGGCGCAACTGCACATCCATTTCCTCGTGCAGGTCGCGCTCGGACTGGCCGCTATCGAGCTGGGTGCGCAACACCGCGATCGGCGTCTTGAGGCTGTGCGCAAGATCGGCCAGCGTATTGCGCTGGCGGTCCAGATTGTCGCGCTCGCTCTCGATGAAGGCGTTGATGCTTTCGGTCAGCGGCTCCAGTTCGCGCGGATGCTGCTCGCTCATGCGCTGGATCTCGCCGCGCTGCACCTTGGTCAACTCGTTGATGACCCGCCGCAGCGGACGCAGGCTCCACTGCAGGATGAAGGCCTGCAGCACCAGCAGCACCACACCGGCACTGCCGAGGTAGAACCACACCGCGCCACGGAACACGCGCAGCTGCGCGCCCATCGAGCGCGCATCTTCCATCACGTAGATGGTGTATGGAATCTCGCCGCCGTGTTCGCGCTCGACATAGCTCACGCCCAGGCCGTAGCGGTACAACTGGCCCACGCTGCCGTCGATCTGGGTCATCTCCAGCGGGCCGATGAATTCTTCCTGGCGCGGCTCGAGCATGCGCCCGTGCGGAATGTTCGGGCCTTCGGCCGACATCGAGGTCCAGCTTTCGTCCGGGCGCACGACTTCCACGTACAGCCCGCCGCCGGGCACATCGAAACGTGGATCCGGCGGCTGGCCGCCGATGTAAAGCGAGCCGTCGCGGACGAAATCGATATTGGCGGCATACGCAGAGGCGTAGTTCTTCAGCCGCTCGCGCAGATTCTTTTCGGCGGTGTCGGCGAACGCCACATCCAGCGCGTAACCCGCCAGCGCCAGGAAGGCCACCAGACTGAGGCTGGCGGCCAGCAGCTGGCGGGCCTGCAGCGAGCGCGGCCGCCAGCGTCTATACCACTTGGAGCGGCCCGGCACCTGATCTTCCTGCTTGCCGATGCGCGGACTCAGCCTTCGGTACGCGGAATGGCGAAACGATAGCCGCGACCGCGTACGGTCTCGATCGGCTTGAGCTCACCATCGGGATCGAGCTTTTTGCGCAGGCGGCCGATGAACACTTCCAGCACGTTCGAATCGCGATCGAAATCCTGCTGGTAGATGTGCTCGGTCAGATCGGCCTTGGAGACCAGTTCGCCGGCATGCATCATCAGGTATTCGAGCACCTTGTACTCGTAACTGGTCAGGTCCACGTTGGCGCCATTGACGCTGACCGTCTGCGCGGCCAGATCCAGCGCGACCGGGCCGCATTCCAGCGTCGGCTTGCTCCAGCCTGCCGCGCGCCGCAGCAGCGCATTGACGCGCGCCAGCAGCTCTTCGACATGGAACGGCTTGACCAGGTAATCGTCGGCACCCTGCTTGAGGCCCTCGACCTTGTCCTGCCAGCTCGAACGCGCGGTCAGGATCAGCACCGGGAATTTCTTGCCTTCGTCGCGCAGCGCCTTGATCAGCTCCATGCCCGACATCTTGGGCAGGCCGAGGTCGATGATGCCGACATCGAACGGGACTTCACGGCCCATGTACAGGCCTTCTTCGCCGTCTTGTGCAGCGTCGACAGCAAAGCCCTCACGCTTCAGGCGCGCGGCAAGGGTCTCGCGCAGCGGAGCTTCGTCTTCGACCAAAAGGATACGCATGCACTCTCCCTAGTTACGTTGTCGGCCAATGGCCGGGGAATTTATGAGACTGAACGCAGAACTATCTACGTCTAGTGGTTATCGTCGCGTGGTGGCGCATCCGGCGGCGCCTGGCTGCGCGGCGGCGCGGCCTGCATCTGCTCCGACTCGTACACGGTATGCACGCGGCCGTCCTTCATGTACTTGACGCGGTTGAGATTGCCCCCGTCGAACGGCACGCGTTCGGCGCTGAGGATCTGTCCACCGGTGGACCGCTGCACCTGTCGGATGGTGTCCGAGAGCGTGCGCCCATTACCGCGCGCGGAAGGCGGCAATGGATCGCGTCCCGCGTGCGACATCGGATATGCCTGCCCCCACGCCAATGGCGCTGCCATGGCTAGCCCGAGGGCAACCAGGACGACATAGCAAGCGCGGCAGGAGGGCTGGGTCACAATGAATCCTAGCGGGTTGTTCAGGAACATTCAAAATTCGTGAAACCGGCCACCGGTGACAGCATGGTCGAGCCCGAGAATGGTCCAAATTCTTGATTTTTCGGGGTGAATCCCATCTGAACTTTTTAGCTTTGTGTTAACGCTGTTCAGTGAAATGAATATCTGGACGCCTGGAACGGCACTTTTCTGGAACTCGTGCCCGTGCCCGGCAGTTGGCATCCCGGTCAGATGCAGACAGCGGAAATGCCTGTTCAGGTAATGCAAGCGGCAGGCCAATTCAGGCCACAACGCGCCAGCCCTGGGTGTCGGTCCGCTGCAAGGCCTGCTCGACCAGCTCCCAGCCGGCACCTGGCCGGTGTGCGCCCTCGCTCAGGACCTGCCGGAACGCGCGTCCGCCCGGCTGGCCATGGAACAACCCCAACACGTGTCGGGTCATGTGTTTCAAGGCCAGGCCTTGCTCCAGTTGGGACTCGACGTAGGGCCGCAAGGCGCGCAGTAATTGGTCGCGCGGCTGTTCCGCACGATGCGTCAGGGCTGCATCCAGGCGATGCAGTACATAGGGGTCGTGGTAGGCGGCGCGGCCGAGCATGACGCCGTCGGTTTGGTGCAGATGCTCCATCGCGGTCTCCACCGCCGCGATGCCGCCATTGAGCACCACTGGCAGCGCGGGGCGCTCCTGCTTGAGGCGATACGCCCAGTCGTAACGCAGCGGCGGCACTTCGCGGTTTTCCTTGGGCGACAGGCCCTTGAGCCACGCGTTGCGGGCATGCACCACCACCATGGCGGCACCGGCTGCGACCACCTGATCGACGAAGCTGGCGAACACGGCGTAGTCGTCATCGTCGTCCACGCCGAGGCGGCACTTGACCGTGATCGGCAGCGTGGTCGCCGCACACATGGCGGCAACACAGTCGGCCACCAGGTCCGGCTCGCGCATCAGGCAGGCACCGAAGCGCCCGGCCTGCACGCGATCAGACGGGCAGCCGCAATTGAGGTTGATCTCGTCGTAGCCCCACTCCTGCGCGATCGCCGCCGCCTGCGCAAGCAGCGCCGGCTCGCTGCCGCCCAATTGCAGCGCCAGCGGGTGTTCGACCGGATCGAACCCGATCAGCCGCGTGCGATCGCCATGGATCACCGCATTGGCGTGCACCATCTCGGTGTACAGACGTGCCGAGGGTGCCAGCAGGCGATGGAAGACCCGGCAATGGCGGTCGGTCCAATCCATCATCGGGGCGACGGACAGGCGCAGGGAGGCGGCGTAGCGATCTGTGGAAGCGGTCATCGACATGTGGCCGCAGCGGGCAGCCATCGGAATGCGGAGCAGGATCAACAGCTTACACGGGTGTCGATGAATCTGCCGCAGCGCGGCATGGCATCCTGCGAGGCTGTCCTGCTGGAGCCCGCTGATCGATCGCCGGTTTACTGCGCCATGTGATCGACCCGTAGGGGCTGGCGAAGGTCGGCATGCCGCGCGTTGATGGAACCCGCTGGCGGCGCGCCTGGGCGTCCGGTATCGCGGCTATCACTGCCACCGAAAGAGACGAACGACACCCTGCTGGCGCTGCTGTCGTTGCCCTCGCACGCCAGGTGCGCGCGTTATCGGGCGGCATCGCTGCAGGATGCGCAGTGCCTGGGCGTTCGCCCATGTCGAGCGAACGCGGTGCATCGTCAATGACGAGCGGAGCTTGTGTCGTCCAGTGCTGGCGTCGTGCACTGCGCCTGGACAGGATCTGCAGTTATGGGTTGCGGAAGCCCACACGCTCTTCGGCGCTCAGCGGCTTGCCGAGCGCATGGTACGAGGCAACCAGGGTGATCAGGGCGGTACCCAGCACGGTGTAGAAGCTCCACGACGTGGCCAGCACGTGTACCTGACCGAACACCAGCGCGACCACGGCGGTAGCGGTGCACAGCACCATCGCCAGCAGGGACATCAGGAAAGGGATGGAGGGATCGAGCTTCATGGTCCGGGGGTTCCAGTGTGCGATAGCGGAAGCATCGGCGTTCGCAGTGCTTTCTTGAACTGTTTTTTGCGATTTTTCCGAACAAATTTCAGGCAAGTCAGCGCGCACTCAGACTTATGTCAAACCCTTGGCGCACAAAGGTTTCCGTGTCAGGGGACTCCTGACGCATTGGCACAAAAATCACCAGCGCCGCCAAAGATCCAACGCGCCTGCGGCGGAAAACCGGCGGAGGCGGTGGCTGCGTTTTCCAGCGAGTCGTGGAGACAAATCGAGCAGGTCGGCGAGCCACTGGCCGACCCGGGAGCGAGGATTCACTGCTCTCGGTGCACAGTGGTTGACCTCCGAACCGGGCCGAGGCGGTGGTTGCGCCTCTCGGCAGGTGATGAAGGCAGTTTGAGTAAGTCACCGCGCGGCCAGCCGATCTAAGAGCGAGCATGCGGTGCGCTCGGTACGCAACGGCTACCTCCCGAACCACGTCGGTGGTCATAAATGAGCGGGTGTCGCCGGTACGCACCGGTGGCGTCAGCACGCGCGGTGGAGTGCTGCAGGCGAGGCCGTCGAGGCTCCGGGTATCGAGGTGCAGGACTCGGGCGATAACAATCAGCGACTCATCCGACGGCCACCGGGATGGAGCTGCCGTCGCAACCACCTACAGCGCTTCGAAGACGGCCGAGCGCTATGCGTGCAATCCGCCAGGATGCGGGCTGCAGGCGACTGGCCTGTGCATCAGGTGCATCGTGGTACGGCACGCTGCAGCACGCATCGCCGTCGGCTCACGCCGGTATCGGCCGCATGGCGCCGGTGCGAGCCTGCTGACGCCTGGCGTCACGCATACCTGCCCCGCCACGCATGACAGGCGCGCTCAGCGCGCCGGGGTCGTCGCAAACTCGCCGCGCTGCAGCTTGGTCACATCGTTGCCCTGCCCATCCTTGAGGCTGAGGTCTGCGCCCTTGGCGGCCAGATCCTTGAGCACGTCGGTGCGCTGGAACAGCGCTGCGTACATCGCGGCGGTCTGACCGGCATTGTTGCGCTGGTCCGGCGCGCAGTCGGCCTGCATCAGCCGCTTGGCGATACCCAGCTCGCCCTTGAAGATCGCGCCCATCAGCGCAGTGTTGCCGCGCTTGTCCTGCGCGCAGGGGTCGGCACCGGCGCTGAGCAGTTGCTCCACTGCCGGGCGCTGGCCGTGATAGGCCGCCAGGATCAGGGCGGTGTAGCCCTTCTCGTCACGGGTATTGAGGTCGTAGTGCGAGCGGATGAACTCGGCCAGCATGTCCTGCCGCCCTTCGCGTGCCGCGTCGAAGAAGTACTCGCGCAACTGCAGCTTGATCTGCGCCGGGTCGGCGGCGGCAGCGGTGGCGCTGGCGGACATCGGCGCGGGCGAGGCAGCATTGGCAGCTGCAGACAGGGTGCCAAGCATCAGAAACAGCAGGGTGCGCATATGGCTCTCCCGATAGCGAAAACGGCACCGCGGCACAGGCCGCGATGCCGTGGGTGGGTCAGTCCTGCAGGCTGGAGGCCAGCTGCTTGACCCGGGCCAGGTCGCCCTTGGCGACACGCGTCACGCCAGTGCCGTACTCGGGGTCGGCCTTGTACAGGAACGACAGCAGGAGATGCTTGCTCTCGGTGTCGGTGGTGGCCAGCGACTCGCCGAAACTCTGCACCAGATCGGCGCGATCCTTCTTGCTGTAGGACCGATACAATTCACCGGCCTGCTTGAAGTTCTGCTCGCGGGTGATCTTGGCCTGCTGGGTGGTGCCCGACAGCGGCAACGCGCTGTAACGCGCAGCGGTGTCCTGCGGCCGCGGCTCCAGCCGGCTCGGCTCGTAGTTCACGCCGCTGGTGGTGTGGCCGTTATTGCCTTCGCCATCCTGGTTGCCGTTGTTGACGGCCACACGCGGACGGTTGACCGGCAGGTTCAGGCCATTGGCACCGATGCGATACAGCTGGGTGTCGGCGTAGGAGAAGATGCGCCCCTGCAGCAGACGGTCTTCCGACGGCTCGATGCCCGGCACCAGGTTGGCCGGCGCCATCGCGACCTGCTCGGTTTCCTGGAAGAAGTTGTCGACGTTCTTGTTCAACACCATCTGGCCGACCTTCTGCTCCGGCACGTCGGGCCAGATCTTGGTGGCGTCCAGCGGATCGAAATCGAACTTGGCCAGGTCTTCCGGCTTGAGCACCTGTACGTACAGGTCCCACTTCGGGAAGTCGCCCTTCTTGATCGCACCGACCAGATCGTTGGTCAGGTGGCTGTAGTCCTTGGCCTGGACGGCAGCGACCTGCTTGGGATCGAGGTTCTTGATGCCCTGCAGCGTCTTCCAGTGGAACTTGACGTAATGCACTTCGCCCTGCGCATTGACCAGCTTGTAGGCATGCACGCCGTTGCCATCCATGAAGCGATAGCCCGCAGGGGTACCTTCGTTGGAGTACAGCAGGGTCAGCGTGCGGGTGGCCTCGGGCACGTGCGAGAAGAAATCGAAGCGGCGCGAATCGTCGTCCAGATTGGTACGCGGGTCCGGCTTGAACGCGTGGACCATATCGGGGAACTTGATCGCATCGCGGATGAAGAAGGTCGGGAAGTTGTTGCCGACCAGATCCCAGTTGCCTTCGCTGGTGTAGAACTTGGTGGCGAAGCCATGCGGGTCGCGCAAGGTTTCCGGCGAGTGGTTGCCGTGCACCACCGAGGAAAAACGCACGAAGACCGGGGTCTTTTCGCCGGCGCTGAATACCTTGGCCTTGGTCAGGCTGGACAGATCGGCGGTGGCGGTGAACTCGCCTTTGACGCCGGTGCCGCGTGCATGCACCACGCGCTCGGGGATGCGCTCGCGATCGAAACGCTGCAGCTTCTGGATCAGCTGCACATCCTGCAGCAGGGTCGGGCCATTGGCTCCGGCGGTCTGCGAATTCTGGTTGTCACCGACCTTGGCGCCGTTGTCGCGGGTCAGGACGGATTGGGCGAAGACCGGCGGTGCGATCAGCGTCGGGGCTAGCAGGGCTAGCACCATGAGGGATCCAGGGCGCATGGCGTCAGCTCGTTTGAGGGAGCTGAATCATGGCCAGCGGACCGAAGCGTGAGAAGTCGTTAGTTATGATCGCTGCGATAGGCGAACATGATGATGACTACAGAGCGTGATATGCATCGCGTTGCAAGGCGGTAGCACGTTGAAGATCATGTCGCTTGCGCTACGCATGCGGTGACTAGGCTGATTCACAACGACGCACGTAGTGCGTTGGTGACCGTAAGAATACTGCAGTGCAGAAGATCGGCAGGCTCACGAACCAGCAACGCCATGCGGTGAAAAATAAGCGCAGGGCCGGGCGTCATCGCCTGGTGGAAACCGAAGCACCAACAACTCGCAACGTCTTCTTGATCCAGGTATGCACGCGCGCCCCATGCGTTGACCAGCATCTATCGCGTCGCAGCTGGATATCGCTTATGGTTCAAAGGCCCCCAGAACCGCCCTGTTCGTCAGGCAAACCTACGTCTGCCCGTCTGCGTGCCAACTGGGCAGGATCCTCCAGCTCGAACAGGCTGCCGTCCGCCTTGCGCTGGGTGCCGTAGCGCTGCGGCTTGCCCGACATGATCAGATTACGATCCACGAACAATGCCATGTCTACGGTGCTGTAAGACCCGCGCGCCACCGCAACCTCGATGTTCTTCAGGAAGCCATCGCGAAACGTGCGGTCAGTGGAGTGCTGCGCGACCAGGAAACCGGCATGCGCCCCGTCCTCGCCGACCGACGCGACATCGGGGAAGCCGAATTTGTCGATCAGTGCAGACAGCGCAGCCTGGTTTTCCCGTTGCGACGCAACCAGACGCATGGCCATGTCTTTCGCTGCACCTTGATTGGCCTGCAGCTGTTGCGCCGTGAAAGCACCACGAATCTGCTCACGGATCTTCTGATCGGCATCGGCCAGTGCCAGCAGCTGTTCGCGATAAGAGGCGTTCATGCCTGGACGACCTTGCTGCAGAGTGCGATCGGCTTCGGCAATCGCCCATCCCGCCGTTGTCAGCTGCCATAGCAGTACACCGAGCATCACTGTCTTCATCCGCAATCCTCCCGGATCTCAAAAGGTCACGACATCGCGTCGATAAAGCACGGCAGGGAAAGATACCGCTGCCATCGACACCACACGCGCAGCGACGGGCACGGTCATGCACCGCAAACGTGTGACAGCGGCACTCTGCGAGACGGATGTTCCATCCTCCGCACGGGACTGGCGCAGGGCTGCCCTGGGCTAGCCAATCACCCGCTTGAACGGCGGCAACGCGTCGATGATGCGTTTGCCGTAGCGGCGTGTCAGCAGGCGCGAGTCGAGGATGATCACGCGGCCGTGGTCGCTGGAACTGCGGATCAAGCGGCCCGCGAACTGCGTGAGCGTGCGCAGCGCGTGCGGGATGGCGATCAGGTTGAAGGCGTTATGGCCGCGACTTTCCAGCCATTCGCTCAGGGTCGAGGTCTGCGGGTCGGTCGGCACCGCGAATGGCACCTGGGTGATGACCACCGTGGTGCAGGCATCGCCGGGCAGATCCAGGCCTTCGCCGAAGGAGTTCAGGCCAAACAGCACCGAGCCTTCGCCGGCGGCGATACGGCGCAGGTGTTCGGTGATCAGTTGCGACTTGTTGCCCTCGCCCTGCACCAATACGCGGTTGCGCTGCGCCAGCGGCATCAGGTCGGCGACCTTTTCCATCTTCCAGCGCGAGGTGAACAGCACGATGCTGCCCTTGCCGGTCCAGTCGAGTTCGCGCACCAGGTAACGCGCAACTTCCTTCGGGTGGCCTTCGCGATCGTCTGGGGTGACCGGGAAATTGGGCACGATCAATTCGGCCTGATTGGGCAGGTCGAACGGTGAGGCCAGCGAGGCCATTTCGGCGTGATCGGGCAGGCCGTTGTCGATCGCGAACGCTTGGAAATCGCCGCCGCCGGTGAGTGTGGCCGAGGTCATCACCACCGAATCCACTTCGTTCCAGATCATCGTGCGCAGCACCTGCGCGGCCGACACCGGCGAGCAATGGCAGATCAAATCGCCGTCGCGCGAGAGGGTGATCCAGCGCGCCATCGGCGGCTGGCCTTCCTTGTCTTCGCGCCGCCAGCCGCTCCACAGATTGTGTTGCTGCTCGGCCATTTCCAGAGCCAGGCCGAGGCTGCGCTGCAGGCGTTCGCGCGCCGAGTCGTCCTGCTTGCCCTTGGCGATCGCGCTGTGCGCGGCATGCACCCAGTTGAACAACGCGCGGGTTTCTTCGCCAAGCTCTTCGATGGCCGGGCCCCATTGCGGCGGCAGCTTGCCGTTGGCCGCACGCCACAAGGGATCGCGCTCGCCGGGCTCGGGCTTCCACACGCGTTCGACCTCGGCGTGGAAAGCCTTGAGCAGCTTGGACACGCGCGCGGCCAACTCGATGGCCTCGTTGGGCAACAGGTTGCCGATCTTGTCCTTGTCCACCGCGCGGTAGGCAGCGGCGATGAGGATCTGCAACCGTCCGGTGCGTTTGGCCATCTCGTCCAACGGCAGGCTGGCGGCGCCCTGGTCGATCGCCACGCCGGCGATGTGATGGCCTTCGTCGAGCACCAGCAGCATGTCGGCGGGCGGGGCGATCAAGGGCTGGCCATTCTCGGCATCGCCCAGCGACAGCGACGACAACAGCAATGCATGGTTGGTGACCACGATCTGCGCTTCGCGCACGTCGGTGCGCGCCTTCAGCACCGGGCATTGCGCGGCGTAGCTGCAGCGGCGGCCGGCACAGCCGGAGGCCGGCGTGGTGATGCGCAGGCGCAGCGGCACCGAGACCTGCTCGGGCGCATCGTCCAGATCGCCGTTCCAGCTGCGCTCGGCGTAGGCCGTGGCCAGGCGCTTGGCCAGATCCGCGTCGGCCGGGCTGAGCGGGCGATCGTAGAGCACCTGTTCGTCGTCGAACATGCCTTCCTGGCTGGTCTCGCCCTGCAGCTCGGCGGCGTTGCGCGTGCACAGGTAGCGGGTGCGGCCCTTGGCCAGTGCGACCGTGGCTTCCAGCCCGGTGGCCTTGAGGAAGGCCGGGATGTCGCGCTCCACCAACTGCGACTGCAGCGCCACGGTGCCGGTGCTGATCACCAGCTTCTTCTTGGTGGCCAGGGCGATCGGCACGCCGGCGGTGAGATAGCCCAGGCTCTTGCCGACGCCGGTGGGGGCCTCGGCAATGCCGATGCCGCCGGAGGTGGCCAGCGCGCGCGAGACCAGGCCGATCATCTGGCTCTGCGCCCGCCGTGTGGCAAAGCCGGGCGTGTTGGCCTGCAGCTTGGCGTAGGCCTCGCGGATGCCGGCCTTGATCGGGTCGGTCAGAACGCGCTGGGTGGGAACCGGCGCCGACGGCGCGGCCGGTGGGGCGACTTCATTCATCGCGCTATTTTCGCACGGACCGGCGCAGCGCCTGCGACCGACGTGGCACTCGGCTGAACGTGTTTGCTGGCGCGGGGCGGCGCCACCGCCATCTTGGTCCCGGGTACGCACGCTGCACGGCCACTGCATGCGTCGGATCCGCTCATCGCTGGCGGGCACTGCCCGCAAGTTCTGACCCGAAGGGGCGCGCAACGGATGCCGCCCCAATCACCCTGCGCTGCCTGCAACGAGCAGGCAGCGTCGCTCCACGTTGTCAGCGGCCTTGCGTCCGCGGCGGCCATGCATGGCGCGCCCATACCAGCCCGATAACCACCATTGCGACGCCCATCAGCAACATGCCGGCACCCACGCCAGTGGGCCCGAAGCGCTCATACAGCAGGCCGCCGCGATTGACCGCAGCCAGCGCCTGCGGATGCAGCAGCGTCCACCCGCCCTGCCCGGCACTGACCAGCCCGAGCACCACCAGCGCGATGGCTTTGAGCGGAATCATGGGCGCGGGCCGGCGGCGGGCGGCACGCGTTGCAGGCTGCCTGCCAGCGTCCACACCAGCACGCCGATGCCCACGCCTTGCATCGCCATCAGCACGAAGTGGGCGATGCTGGTCACCATGCTGATCTGACGCACATTGCCTTGCTGCAGCAACAGCATCGGAATCGCCTGGAAGGCAACCTCGGCAAACAAGCAGCCCAGCAGCAGCCAGAGCGCGGCCAGCCCGGCACGCCGCAGCGGGCTTTGCGAGGCACGCCACAGCAGAACCAGCCCGAGCAGCAACGCGATCAGCATCGGCACGCGCGACAGCAGGCTGGTGACCAGGGTCAGCAGGATATCGGTGGCGGTGACGCTGCCCACCTCAGTCGGCACTGACCAGGAGGGCCTCGCGCGCGCGCAGCGCGGCGTAGACCGGGTCGGTGTCCGGGCGCACGCCGTGCCACAGCGCGAAACTCTCGGCGGCCTGTTCCACCAGCATGCCCAGGCCATCGACGGCGTAGCGGCATTGCGCCGCGCGTGCCCAGGCCAGGAAGGCGATGGCGGTGGCGCCGTAATTGAGATCGACCGCCGCGGTGAGGCTGTTGACCAGGCCCAGCGGCATGGCGAACGCGCCGGCATCGCGATCACGCCCGGCCGCGGTAGCGTTGACGATCAGCTCGAAGTCGCCCAGATCGCGCAGGTCTTCGATGTAGCGCGAGACCACCCGCCCCGGTTCACCAAGCGCATCGCACAAGGCATCGGCACGCTCGGGCGAGCGGTTCACCACCACCATTTCGGTGATGCCCGCTTCCAGCAGCGCCGGCGCCACGCCGCGCGCGGCACCACCGGCGCCGAGCAGCAGCACGCGGCGACCGCGCAGATCCAGCCCGTGGCGGTCGGTGAGGTCACGTACCAGACCGGCGCCATCGGTGTTGTCGCCCTGCCACTGGCCGTCGTTGCGCACCAGCGTGTTGACCGCACCGGCCAGACGCGCGCGATCGCTCAGGCTGGCCGACAACGCACAGGCGGCCTCCTTCAGCGGCAGGGTGACGTTTGCGCCCTTGCCGCCTTCGTCGGCGAAGCGCTCCAGCGCGGCAGCGAACTCTTCTGGCGGTGCGTCGATGGCGGTGTAGTCCAGCGCGATGCCGGTCTGCTTCCCGAAGTCGGCATGGATGGCCGGCGACAGCGAATGGGCGACGGGGTGACCGAACACGGCATAACGGGATACGGGCATGAAACGCTCTCTGGTTGACTAGACTGTGCGCGACTTGAGGCAGGAACCCCGCATGCAACTTCGATGGACACTGCTCGCGCTGGCGGCAAGTTTACTCTGCGTCCCGGTCGCGTCGGGGCTTGCCGAATTCGGCATCGAAGGCATGGGCGTGGTCTCCACGCCGGCCAACGAAGCGCGCGCCACGCTGAGTCCGGACGGGCAACGCATTGTCTGGGCCAGCGACCGCGCCGGCGGCACCGGGGGCTGGGATCTGTGGCAGGCCCGGTTGAGCGGCGGGCGCTGGCAGAACGCAGAAGTGCTGCCGATCAACACCGCGCAGGACGAGACCTCCCCGCTGTTCAGTGCCGATGGCCGCTGGCTGCTGTTCGCCTCCACCCGGCCCGGCGGTGCCGGCGGCGCCGACCTGTATCGCGCGCCGGTGGATGCGCAGGGCCGGATCGGTGCGGTGCAATTGCTGGGCGCGGCGATCAACAGCCGCGGCGACGAGCGCTCCCCGACACTGTCGCTGGACGGCACCCGCCTGCTGTTCGCCAGCAACGGCCACGGCGGCGCCGGCGGCATGGACATGTTCGTGGCGCGCTGGGATGGGCAGGCCTTCATCGCGCCGGTGGCGCTGAGCGATATCAACAGCGCTGCCGACGAGCTGGATGCGGCCTGGCTTGGCGATGGACGGGGGCTGGTATGGGCACGCGGCCAGCAAAATGGTCCCAGCCAGTTATTGCTGGCGACCTGCAGCAACGGCCATTACACCGTGGGCCAGGCAGTGCCGCTGTCGTTCAACGGGCCGCAGGAACGCACCTTCGGTGCGGTGGTGGATGCGGCCAAGCCAGGCGAGTTGCTGGTGACCGGCAGTGCGCGCGCACCGCGTGCGGGGCAGCTGGACATCTACCGGATGAAGGCGCCGGCGGTGGAGGGGGATACGAGCTGCCGTTGAGGGTGGGTGGATGCGCAGACTCTTGCCAGGGGGCTGCCCGGGACACGACTTCACGCCAAGCGGTTGCGGAGCGAATGATCTGGGTCACGCTACAGGGCGCTGATATGCGGTGTGACTGCAGGGCTGCTGATCTGAGGCTTGGTCGCAGGGCCCTTGCCCGCCCACCATCGCAGGACACGCCGCAAGTACGTCCTTGTAGGCTCTTACACGGCATCCATGCCGCGTAAGGTCCCGCGACGGTGGGCGGACAAGGACCAGTCGGGATGGTCGGTGTGCATGGTCAGAAGCGGGAGCGGCGACCGATGGGTCAGACGCAGCGGTGGTTGCATGATCCTTGTGATCTGGCAGACGTGGTCTGATTTCCAAAGCTGTCCGTCGAAAGCGGGAAGCAAGTGGATTGGGCTTGCCCCCTATCGCTAATGGTCATCCACACATGCATGCAAGCGACCAGACCGCTGCGTTAAGTCGCCTCGCTTGAGTCATCCCGCTTGTGCGGTTCCATCAGTGCACGACCGACTTCGCAGGCGTGATGTCCTTACCGGTTCCGGGACCCTTGGCGGCATGGATGCCGCCACGGAGCCTCCACGGACGGATTCACGGCGTGTCCCGGAAGTAGTGAGGGCATCGCGTCCTCGACCAACCAGGCTTTTGATTCAAGCATCGGACCGCGCTTAGACGCCGCCATGGTTGGCAGCTAACAAAACCACCGCACACGCTGCAAGGAGGGCGCGGTCGATGCTAGCTAGGACGCAGCATGTCTCCGTCGTTCACCGGGATTTTCCCAAACCGTTCGCACCCGCTGGGCGACCGCACGCCACGTTTTACTGGCCGCTCCAACCCAGCGATGCAGTGGCCATGACCGCGCTCAATACACATCGCGCCGATAACGTCCCGCTGCGGTCAGCGACTCCAGCCGCGTCTCGCCCAGCAATTCGCGCAGCGTGACATCGACCTCACGCGCCATGCTGTCCAGGCTGCCGCAGACATGGATTACCGCACCGCGATCGATCCAGTGGCGCAAGGTGTCACCGGTCTCGCGCAAGTGATGCTGCACGTAGCGCTTGTGCGCCTGGTCGCGCGAGAACACCCGGTCCAGCTGCTGCAGATGGCCACGCGCGTGCCAGGCCTGAAGTTCGTCGGCAAACAGACCATCGTGCGCGGCCTGCCGTTCGCCGAACAGCAGCCAATGTCCGTGCACGCCGGCCAGCTCGGCCTCGCGCAGCAGACTGCGCAAACCGGCGATACCGGTGCCGTTGCCGATCAACACCATCGGCGCCTGTTCGATGCGATGGAAGCCGGGATTGGTGCGCAACCGTGCGCGTATCTGCCCACCGACGGGTGCGTGACAAATCAGCCAGCCCGAGCCCAGGCCGGGGCTGCCGTCGGCGCCTGTGGTCAGGCGCACCACCGCGGTCGCAACGCCATCGGCCGGCACGCTGGCCAGCGAGTAATCGCGGGTCGGCAGCCAGGCGCAGGCGTCCAGCCAGGTCTGCGGATCCGGATGCGGCGTGGGCGGGCGCGTGGGCGGCTCCGGCAGCACGCGCTCCGCGACGGCCTGCTGCAGCGGCAGCAACTGCGCATCGACATGCACCAGCGCGTCGGGCGGCAGGCCCCAGGCGGCCAGACACGCGCGCACGTGCGTGTAGGCGTGCGCCGGCTGCAATTCGAGGATGTCGCCGGCCTGCCAGTGCGTGCCGGGCGATGGCAGCAGATCGATCTGCCAGATCGGTGCTCCCTCGCTGCCCGGGTTGAGATGCGTACGCGCCGCCAACGTCCAGTGCAGCAGCGTCGGGCGGGCCAGCGGCACGGCGGCCACCGGCGCACCGGCAATCTGCGCCAATTGCGCATGCCATTGCGCCAGGGCCTGCGGATCGGTGTTGTCCATCTCCACTGCCGGAAACAACGGCTGCGCGCCCTGCGCCTGCAGCCACTGCTCGATGCGTCGGGAAAACCCGCAGAACTGCGCGTACTGGCGGTCGCCCAGGGCCAGCACGGCATAGGTCAGCTGTGGCAGCGTCATGCGCTGACGCAACAGTTCGCGCTCGAAGCTGCGGGCGGTATCGGGCGGCTCGCCATCGCCAAAGGTGCTGACCACGAACAAGGCATGCCGGGTGCCCTGCAGATGCTGCGCAGTGAGCTGTGCCAGCGAGCGCACCTGCACCGGCAGACCGGCCGCCTGCAGATGCCCGGCCGCCTGCCAGGCCAGCCGTTCGGCAAACCCGCTCTGGCTGGCGAACCCGATCAACCACGGCTCGGCCTGCGAGGCCGCCGGTGCACCGTGCAGGACATCGCGCGCGGCACGCAGCGCGCGCTTCTTGCGGCGGCGATCCAGGTACAACATCCAGCCGGTCACGAAGAACACCGACATGCCGACACTGGCCAGCATCACCACGATGCGGCCCGGCAGCCCGAAGAAGCTGCCCGAATGCAGCGGAAACATGCTCACCAGCAACTGCTGGCCGCGCGGCAGCAGTGCATAGTCCTGGCGACGCAGCAACGCACCGCTGCCCGGCTCGATCTCCAGATTGTCGTAGGCGCGATCGTGATCGGGATGGTCGGGCAGGAACCGCACGCTCAGCGGTTGCCCCGCACGCGGCGGGATACGCAGGTCCAGTGCCGTGCTGTGCGTGGCCGGGATGGCATCCAGGGTGCGCTGCACGGCTGCAAAATCCACCGTGGCCGGGCGGTGATCGCGCCCGTTGCCACGCATCGCCGGCTCGGTGCCGAGCAAGGCCACCATGCCGTCGCGGTACCAGCTGTAGGACCAGGTCAGCCCGGTCAGGGCCACCAGCAGGTACACCAGCAGACACCAGGTGCCGAACACCGCGTGCAGGCTCCACAGAAAACTGCGCCCCTGCCGCCGCCATTCCACTGCCCACCAGGTGCGCAGACTCCACCAGCGTCGCGGCCAACGCAGATACAGGCCGGAAGCGCAGAAGAACAGCAGGATCAGGGTGCTCGCACCGGTCACCGCCTGGCCACGCTTGCCGGCGGTCAGATGGCGGTGCAGGTCCTCGATGAAGGCAAACGCGCCGCTCAGCCGCGGGGGGGCGACCCTGTCGCCGGTGTACGGATCGAAATACACCCGGCCGCCGCCCTTGCCGGCCAGGCGTGCATTGGACGGACGCTTGCCAGTCGGATCGATCAGCATACGGGTGACCGCCTGTTGCTGATCCAGGTCCAGCCGGCGCAGCAGCACATTCACCGGCAATGGCCGCTCGCCTGCGGCATGCCGCTGTGCCAGCTGCGCGATGGCCGGATTGGCCAGCCGCACGATCTCGTTTTCGAAGGACATCAACGCGCCGGTCAGCCCCATCACCGACAGCACCAGCCCGGCCGTGATGCCGAACAGCCAGTGCAATTGGAACAGGACGGTCTTGAGCACGCGCGAGCAGCCGCAAACAGTGGGCTCGCCATTGTAGATGAGAATCGTTATCGTAGTTTGCGTGGGGTTTTGGAGGCTCGCGCCGTTGACGCAACGCCGTCAGACAGCGACTGCTGTGTCACTCGATCGTTGCAGCAACGCCGGTACCCATTGATCTGCGGGAAGCAGATTGATCAAGCTGCCTGCGCCACACCTTCCCTCCCCATCCGGAAGGATGGCCCGCGCCGCACGCAGCGCAGGCCGGGAGAGAACGCGGCCTGCGAGATCGTTGGGTTTTCGAATCGGGCCAAGCTTGCAGGCGCCAATTGCGGCCTGGAGGGCGCCACAGCACCGCCTCGGCGCACTCAGCCTTCCCGCAACCAACGCGCCACCTGCGGTGCGAAATAGGTCAGCACGCCGTCGGCGCCGGCGCGCTTGAACGCCATCAGCGCTTCCAGCACGCACTTGCGTTCGTCCAGCCAGCCATTGGCGGTGGCGGCCTTGAGCATCGCGTACTCGCCACTGACCTGATAGGCGAAGGTGGGCACGCGGAATTCCTGCTTCACCCGCCGCACCACGTCCAGATACGGCATGCCCGGCTTGACCATCACCATGTCCGCGCCCTCTTCCAGGTCCAGCGCGATCTCGCGCATGGCCTCGTCGCTGTTGGCCGGGTCCATCTGATAGGTGGTCTTGTCGGCCTTGCCCAGATTGCCGGCGCTGCCGACCGCATCGCGGAACGGGCCGTAGAACGCCGAGGCGTACTTGGCCGAATAAGCCATGATGCGCACATTGAGATGGTCCTGCGCATCCAGCGCGCGGCGGATCGCACCGATGCGGCCATCCATCATGTCCGACGGCGAGATGATGTCCACACCGGCTTCGGCATGCGACAGCGACTGCCTGACCAACGCCTCGACGGTGATCTCGTTGAGCACATAGCCCTTGGCATCGATGATGCCGTCCTGGCCGTGCGTGGTGTACGGGTCCAGCGCCACGTCGGTCATGATGCCGAGTTCGGGAAACCGCGCTTTCAGCGCGCGCACCGCACGCTGCGCCAGGCCGTCCGGATTCCAGGCCTCGGCCGCGTCCAGGCTCTTGCCGGCCGGGTCGATCACCGGGAACAGGTCGATCACCGGAATGCCCAGCTCCAGGGCCGCTTCGGCTTCGCGCAGCAATTCGTCCAGCGACAGGCGCTCGACGCCGGGCATGGATGCGATCGGCGCGCGGCCGGACAACTCATGCACGAATACCGGCCAGATCAGGTCATCGGTGGTCAACGTGTTTTCGCGCATCAAACGGCGCGAAAACGCATCGTGGCGCATGCGGCGGGGACGGTAATGGGGATGGGCCATCATGGGCTCCTGTCAGCAGCCCGCAAGTTTACGCCCGCGACCCGCCGCCGGACGCGCTGCGACGCTGTGTCGCAGCGGTGCAACGGGCCGGATCTCGCCGTGATCAATGCAAATGCAAGCGTGATCCGCTTGGACCACGCGGTCAGCTCACCCCACAGGGAACACGCCCGGCTGGCGGCGGTGCCACGCGTCGATCTTCTCCGTCCCCAGCCGGTGCACGGCCCTTCAGAGCTCGCGCGACCTGCCTGGAAGGCGACGCCGCGTGCTAGATCACGCCGCCGCCCAGGCTCAGGCGGATCACCCCGACCACGATCACCAGGCCGTTGAGCAGCAGACCGGTCTTGGCACGTCCGCGATTGCCGGCCGAGGTGAACAGCAGCGCGATCGCCGCGATCAGCGCGCCCAACGCCGCAAACGGGATCAGGAACCAGTTGCCCCAGCCCAGCAACGGGATGAAGGCCAGCACCATCCACAGCAGCGCCACAATGCCCCACAGCAGGCTGATCAATCCCACGTGCCACCTCGCCATTCAAAGAAGCCCCGAGCTTAGCGCCGCGCCCGCCAAGGCGCTGTGGGCAGATGGTCACCCTGACCAATGGCGGCTTGGCGGTAGCCTCACGTGGGCATGGCTAGGGTGCGGCAAAGTCCAGAGCGATTCAGTCCGGGCGCCGGATCATCGTTGCCATTACCCACAGGGGGTTTCACCATGTACATGCAATCGCTGATCAGGAATGCCGCCATCGCGGCAGCCACCGTTGCCTTGCTGGCCGGTTGCGCCAGCAGTTCCAAGGTGATGCTGGGCCAGGCGCGCGCGCCGATCGACCCGTCACTGGTGCAGGTGTACTCCAATGCACCGGTCGGCTCGGTGGAAATCGCCCAGCTCGAATCCACCAGTGCTGCCGGTTTCGGCACCCAGGGCCAGACCGATGCGGCCGTGCAACGGCTCAAGCGCGAAGCCGCCAAGCTGGGCGCCAACGGCGTGGTCATCGTCGGCGTGGGCTCGGAACGCTCCGGCGGCGGCCTGTCGGTCGGCGGCGGCAGCTACGGCGGCCGGGTCGGCGGCGGGCTGGGCATCGGCATCCCGACCACCCAGAAGCGTGCGGCCGGCATGGCGATCTGGGTGCCGGCGGGGGCGCAAGACTAGGACCGCTCGCTGATTGCTCCTCTCCTGCTGACAGCAGTCGCTACGTACTTGCGGCCAGTCAGTTAGCTAATATGGCTGCCTTCGAAAGCGTTATCGACCTTTGATTGCCGACCCGCATGCGTCCGGACGTTCATGGCTTGGACGCATGCCCACAAGGTGAAACCCGAGATAGGATGCGTTATCTTGCCCGGGCAGATGAGTTTGCAGGTACCGCATGCGCATCTTACAAACAAATAGGAATTGGGTGCTCTTAGCGATGATCAAATCGCCAATCGTTGATTAATTGCATCTATTGACCTCCCTGGACATAAGGACTAGCGATGAAGAACTTGATATGGATATTGGTATTGTTTTTTGCAGGCCAGGCCGAGATTCAGGCGCAAAGCGTTTATGAAAAGCTTGTGTGCCGCGACAATGACCCATTCGTATTCTGTACACAGGGATGCAAAGGTGCGGACAAGAATTGGATAGCGGTAGATCCAATCAGTGGGACAACAGCACCGATGCTAGGCTACTGTGTTCAACCCAGTCTCTCCGTCTGCTGCAAAGGCCCGTATTGCGGACCATGGACCCAGACTGGAATCGATGCGTATTACCAGTACAAAAGGATCTGCCCCAAAGCGATGAAGCGAGGTAGTTGGAATGGCAAGAGGCCGCCTGAAAACGTTCCTCATGACCATTGAGTGCAGATGCACTGGATAATCGTCGTGAAGCGGCACATGCGCATCAGACGATGCATCGCTGCCTGCGCTCTCCAGCCTCAAAGAATCGGACCGGCTAGTTTCGGCAGGCGCCGATCACTTCTGCCGTTTGAAACGCATTGCACCCGTTCAATGTAGCTACAGTCTGAAGACATCGGAGTCGATCCATCGGCGCGTCATTCGGGACCGCGCCGCAGATCCAGCCTCATATAGCTGTCAGAGTCAATCAATTTGACTGGCTGTGATTACCTAGCTGCGCTGGGATGAACTGCGTCTCCACCGCCTTGGCCAGTTGGTCCGGCGGCAGCAGGCCCTGGTCGAGCAGGAAGTTGTTGAAGGCCAGGCGGTCGAACTTCTTGCCCAGGACCAGCTCGGTGCGCATGCGCAATTCGAGGATGCGGGTGTAGCCGTAGAAGTAGCTGCCGGCCTGGCCGGGGGCGCGGACGGTGTAGCGGTCCAGTTCCTGGCGGGTCATCGCCGGCGAAAGGCCGACGTCGTCTTCCAGTACCTGGCGTGCGCGTTCACGGTCGATCAGACCGAGGTTGAGCATCGGGTCGAGCATGGCGCGGGCGGCGCGCAGCAGGCGGAACTGCAGGGCGATCAGCTGACCGTCGAGCGGTTCGTACGGGACCATCTCGGCTTCGGCATACAGCGCCCAGCCTTCGACATTGACCGAGTTGAACGCGAACAGGCTGCGCGCCAGCGACACGCCGCGTTCGACCATGGCGGTGAACTGCAGCTCGTGGCCGGGGCGGCCTTCGTGCGCGCTGAGCGTCCAGGCGGCCGATCCGAAGTTGAAGTCGTCGTACTGCTCTTTCTTGGCGCCGTCGGCGGTCGGGTTGCCCAGCGGCAGCACGAACTGGCCCTGCTGGCCGGTATTGCCGATCAGCGGGGCCGGCAGGAAGTGCGGCGCCGGTTGCGCGGCACTTTCGGCGGCACTGCCCAGGCGCATCTGCATCGGGCGATTGGGCACATCGACGATGCGCTGCTGACGGATGATCGGGTCGATCTGGTCGATCACGCCGCGGTAGTGAGTTTCCAGCTGGTCGTCGGCGATCTTGTTGCCCTTGAGCGCACGGATCACCTGTACATAATCGCTGCCCTGCACGCCCTTGGCCTTGGCCACCAGCGGCGCCAGCTGACGCATCGCCGAGCGGGTTTCCATGAATTCCAGCTGCGCGCGCTGAATCAGCTGCTGCGGGGCGACATCGATGCCGACCTGCTTGAGCTGGAAGGCATACAGCGGTTCGGGCAGGCGGGTGTCCTTGCGTGCCTTCGGCAATACTGTGGTGCGGGTCCAGTTGGCGTAATCCTTCAACTGGGTGGACATCGCCTTGAGCGCTTCGTCACCGCCGGCGATCTTGTACTTGGCGAACAACTCGCCGATGCCGGCGACGTAGGTGTCCACGTTCGCCAGCGCCTGCTCCACTTCGCGCTGAGTGGGCTGCAGCAAGGTGGTGTTGCCAAGCTGCTCTTCGTAGCGCTGGCGGGCCAGCGTGGTGGTCGGCGTGCTGCCCGGCACCAGGCCGACGTAGCGCTTGAGGCGATCCAGCGCCTTGGCGCGGCGCTCGGGCACGGTCTGGTCAGACAACAATCCGTTGAGGCCGCTGAAGACCAGCTGCGGGGCATCGTTCCACGGCAACAGATAGCGCTCGTTGAGTTCGCTGCCTTCGATGTTCTGCTCGGCCGCAGCGATCATGATCTGCAGGTCCTGGCGCACATTGACGTCGCGCTCGGTGGCCAGCTTGGCCTGCAACGCGGCGCGTGCCTTGTTCATCGCATCGCGGTAGCGCGCGGCGTTGTTTGGCCCCAGGTCGATGACCTGGTCGTCGTAGCCGGGCACGCCGAAGAAGCTGGCGTATTCGGGCTGGAATGGCGCCTGCGCATTCAGCAGGATCTGTGCATAGCCGTTGCTGGTCTGCACCCAGGCCGGCGTGGCAGGCTGGGCCTGCGCGGCTTTGCCGGTCTGTGCCTGCAATGGCAGCGAAGCACCGAGCGCCAGCGCAATGGCGAGAACGAGTGGTTTCATGGGGCGGATCCGCAAGTTGAGTAGCGCGACCCTACCCATCCGCGGCGGCTGCGGCAATGCGTCTTAGGTCATGGTCGGCAGGAGTGCGGCGGCGCTTGCGGGTCGGCTACCAGGTTGATTGGATTGGCGGTGTGCTGGCGAATGTCAGCATTTGCTAGCGCCATCGCCCGTGCCTGCGACCGGCGTCCGCCTGGCGCCGGCTTCCCTCGCCGCGCGGCCCGTGCAGGTCCACGCTTCAACGGGCATCTCCTGCCCGACCGCTCTGGTGAATGTCGCCGATACCAGGCATCGGCGACCGTTTACCACTGCAGTTCCGTCTCCCCGGCACCCGATTGCCGGCCGCTCAGGGCATCAGGCAGCGCTGGATGAATGCCTCCGCGGTCTTGTAGCGATGCAGGGCAGTGCTGCCGGACAAGCCGTGCTTGGCGCCGGGATAGGTCATCAGTTCGAAGGCAGTGCCGCGCGCCTGCAACGCGCTCATCAGCGCGGTGGAGTTGGTGAACAGCACATTGTCGTCGGCCATGCCGTGGATCAGCAGCAGCTTGGCGCGCAGGCCGTCCAGATGGGTGGCGATGCGTGCGTCGCGGTAGCCGGCGGCGTTGCCGGCCGGCAGGTCCATGTACCGCTCGGTGTAATGAGTGTCGTACAACCCCCAGTCGGTGACCGGTGCACCGGCCACGCCGCAGGCGTAGGCGTCGCTGTGTTTGGCCAGCAGCATCAGCGTCATGTAGCCGCCATTGGACCAGCCCTGCACGCCGATGCGGGCGGGATCGACCCAGCGCTGCGCCTTGAGCCAGGCCACGCCTTGCAGCTGGTCGTCCACTTCCACCGTGCCCTGCTTGCCGTACAGCGCGCCACCAAAGGCGCGGCCGCGTCGCGGGGTGCCGCGGTTATCCAGCGAAAACACCACGTGACCACGCTGCGCAAGATATTGATCGAACAGCGCATCGCCACGGCTTGGCCAGGCATCGAGCACGGTCTGCGCGGCGGGGCCGCCATACACGTACACCATCACCGGATAGCGCTTGGCCGGGTCGAAGTCGTCCGGTTTGATCAGGCGATACTGCAGCGGCGTGGTGCCGTCGGCGGCGGTGAGCGTGCCGAATTCCACCGGGCGCTGCGCGTCGCGGTATCTGGCATACGGGTGCTGGGGATCGGCCAGATCGTTCTTCAGCAACGTGGCGATTTTTTCGCCATTGGCGCGAAACAGCTCGATCTGCGGCGGCGTGGAGGTGTTGGACCAGCTGTCGACATACACGCTGGCGTTGTTGGCGAAGCTGGCGGCGTGCGTGCCGTGGGGTGTCGAACGTTGTTCGATCGCACCGCCGGCCAGCGGCACGGCGTAGATGTGGGCCTGGGTCGGCGACTCCTTGCTGGCGGAAAAATACACCGTGCCGGCTTGCTCATCGACGGCGAGCAGTGCATCGACCACCCAGGCGCCGGAGGTCAGCGGCGTGAGCGTGCGGCCATCTTCCGATGCCACGTACAGATGCTCGTAGCCGCTGCGCTCGGAGTTCCAGATGAAGCGACCGTCCTTGAGAAAACGCAGATCGTTGTGGAGCGGCACCCAGGTCGGCGAGGTCTCGGTGATCAGCGCGCGTTGCTTGCCGCTGGCCAGCGTGGCTTCGATCAACTCGAGAGTTTTCTGGTCGCGCGACTGGCGCTGGAAGGTCAGCCGCTGCGCATCGCGCCAATCCACCCGTGCGAGATAGATATCGGGATTGCTGCCCAGCTCGATCCAGCGCGGCGCGGCGTTGGCGCGCGGTGCGATCACACCCAGTCGCACGGCCACATTGGGCTGGCCGGCCTGCGGATAGCGCTGGCTGATGACTTCGGTGTGGTCGGCATAGACTTCGGGGCGCTTTTGTACCGGCACGCCGGATTCGTCGATACGCGCGAAGGCGATCGCCGAGTCGTCCGGCGCCCACCAATAGCCGGTGTGGCGATCCATTTCCTCGTCGGCGACGAACTCGGCCACGCCGTTGCCGATGGTCTCGCTGCCGTCGCTGGTGAGCTGCAGCTGCTTGCCGCTGGCCAGGTCGATCACCCACAGGTTGCGCTCGCGCACGAAGCTGACGAAGCCGCCCTTGGGCGAGAGCTTGGCGTCGGTGGCGAAGCCTTCGCCGTGGGTGAGCTTGCGTACTGCCGCCGCGCCGGTCTTGCGCAGGTCGTACAGATACAGTTCGCCACCGAGCGGGAACAACAGTGCATGTGCGTCCGGCGCCCATTGGTAATCGACGATGCCGGCGAAGGCAGCGATGCGTTGGCGCTCGCGGCGGGCCTTTTCGACATCGCTGAGCGTTTCGGTGCCGGGCAGCACGATTTTGGAATCCACCAGCAGCCGGGTCTGACCGCTGGCGATGTCGTACTCCCACAGATCCAGCTGATTGCGGTCGCTGTCCTTGCCGCGCAGGAAGCTCACGCGCGAGCCGTCGGGGGCGACCTTGGGTTTCATCAGCGTCGGGCCGGACAACGGCAATGGGCCGGTGATGGCGTCGAGGGTGAGTCTTTCGGCGTGGGCGGTGGTGATCGTGCTGAGCATGAGGGCAAGGGCGGCGAACAGGGCGCGCATCGAAGATCCTGTCTTGAGATAGCACACAGGATGCGGGCACGTGGGGTGTTTGAGAAGCGCGGCGGGTGATGGCGCGCGTGGACGTCCTGCCACTTTGTGCGCGCGGTAAAGGCGCGCGGACCGTACCGTCACCCCAACCCCTTCCCGGGGGGAGGGGGCTCAGCCGCCGTGTGGAACTGCCGTGCGTGCCGCGCTGTTGCTACTGCGCCCTCAGCGCTTGCCGAACAGATGCTTGCGCTCTTCCTCGCTCAGCGGCTTGCCGGCGTTGGGGTTGACCTGCTCCTTGAGCGCATACGCACGTTGCGTGGCCGGGCGCGCGGCGATGGCGTCGTGCCAGCGCTTCAGATGCGGGAGCTCGGCGTAATCGGGGCGGATGTCGGCGTAGACCTCGATCCACGGATAGCTGGCCATGTCGGCGATGCCGTACTCGGGGCCGGCCAGGAATGCCTGCTCGGCCAGGCGCTTGTCGAGCACGCCATGCAGGCGACGCACCTCGGCGTTGTAGCGTTCGATCGCGTAGGGAATCTTTTCCGGCGCGTAGACGTTGAAGTGGCCCATCTGGCCACTCATCGGCCCCAGCCCACCCATCTGCCAGAACAACCACTCCAGCGCGGCGATGCGGCCACGCGCATCGCGCGGCAGGAAACGGCTGGTCTTCTCGGCCAGGTACAGCAGGATGGCGCCGGATTCGAACACGCTCTGCGCCGGGCCGCCGTCGGCCGGTGCGTGGTCGACGATCGCGGGCATCTTGTTGTTGGGCGAAATCTGCAGGAAGGCCGGCTCGAACTGCTCACCCTTGCCGATGTTGACCGGCTTGAGCGTGTAGTCCAGCCCGGCCTCTTCCAGGAACAAGGTGACCTTGTGGCCGTTGGGGGTGGGCCAGTAGTACAGGTCGATCATCGTGCGCTCCAGTTCGGCAAGGGGTGGCACGCAGCGCGCGCCTTGGCGATCGATGGTACGACCAAGCCCGCGACCGGTGCGTGCGCGTGCGGTGGTGCTGGCTGGAACGATGTGTGACGCGATTGGCTCGTGGCCGATGCTGCAGTGCAAATTGACTTGGTTAAGCCTGCGCTCACAAATGCACGATTGTGTCATCGACCTTTGCCTGCCCTCTGGGGCCGGCTATCTTCATTTGGGGAAGAAATCATTGTGAGAGAGCCACGCACCCTGCCGCGCACGCGGCGTCTGACGTCTGCCCTGCTGTTTGCCCTGTCGACGCCGCTGGCCGCGCAGACCGCGCCGGCACCGCAGTCCGCATCTACCGTCCCCGGCGCGAGCCAGGCCGACCCCGCCACGCTCGATGCGGTGCAGGTCACCGGCATCCGCGGCAGCCTGACCTCGTCGATGAACGTCAAGCGCGATGCGCAAGGCATCGTCGACGGCATCGTGGCCGAAGACATCGGCAAGTTCCCCGATACCAATCTGGCCGAGTCGCTGCAACGTATCAGCGGCGTGTCGATCGACCGTTCGCTGGGCGAAGGCTCGCGCGTCACCGTGCGCGGCGTCGGCCCGGACTTCAACCTGGTGCTGTTGAACGGCCGGCAGATGCCGGGCGCCAGCATCGAGGAATCCAACGCCTCCAATTCGCGCGCGTTCGACTTCGCCAACCTGGCGTCGGAGTCGATCTCCGGCATCGAGGTGTTCAAGACCAGCCGCGCCAGCACGCCCACCGGCGGCATCGGTGCGACCATCAACATCAAGACCAGCCGGCCGCTGGACAACCCGGGCCTGCATGCCAACGTCGGCCTCAAGGGCGTACACGACAGCTCCAACGAGAATCTGCCCGGACGCCTGCAGGGCGATGCGCTGACCCCGGAAATCTCCGGCATCTTCAGCAACACCTCGGCCGATGGGCGCTTCGGCGTATCGCTGAGCGGCAGCTACCAGGAACGCGACTTCGGCTATAGCCAGGTCGGCGTGCCCAACGGCTGGCGTTCGTTCCGCGGCGATTCCACCGCCTACGGCACCATCCCGCAGCCGGGTACACCGGGCTCGGAAAACATCGTCAACCGCCCCGGCCCGAATGACATCTACTCGGTGCCGCAGAACCTCAACTACCGCGTGGTCGGCGTCGAGCGCCAGCGCACCAACGGCCAGTTGACGCTGCAGTACAAGCCGCTGGACAACGTCACCACGACGCTGGATTACACCTATTCGGAAAACAAGATCCAGCAGCAGCGCAACGAGATGTCGGTGTGGTTCAACTATGGGCCGTCGGCCAGCGCCTGGACCAATGGCCCGGTCGCCGGGCCGGTGAGCTATTCGGAGATCGTCAATCCGGCCACCAGCGATCTGGCCACCGCCGGCTCCAATGCGGCCACGCGCAACCAGAACAAGTCGCTGGGCTTCAACGTGGATTGGGCGGTGAATGACCAGTTCAAGCTCAACTTCGACATCCACCGCTCCACCGCAGAAGCCGGTGCGGACAGCCCGTTCGGTTCCAGCAATTCGCTGGGCGTGTCCGGTTTCTACCGCGGCACCTCGGTGGTGGATTTCAGCAAGGATTTCCCGGTGTTGCAGCAGCAGTTGGGCTTCGGCCTGACCGGGCTGGATCCGTCGCGCACCTTGGTCACCGGCTCGGCGTTCCGCAACAGCTACATGAAGTCGGAGATCGACCAGGCCCAGGTCAACGGCGACTTCACCTTCGAAAATTATTCGCAGTTGAAGTTCGGCATCGGCAGCACCGAGGTCAAGAACCGCTCGGCATTCTCCAACGTGCAGCGCGACACCTGGGGCGGTGCCGGCACCGCGGCCGATTATCCGGACGATCTGTGGATCCCCAGTTCGTTTGCGCAGTACTTCGATGCGATCGACGGCAGCGGCAATCCGGCACAGTTCAACCAGCTGTTCCTGTTCGACTTCGAACGTGCCCGCCAGGCGGCCGCGCAGGTGGCCGGCGACGATGCGCTGTACCGCACCTCGCCGGTGTTCACCACCGACCGCCGCGTGACCGAAAAATCCAAGAACGCCTACCTGCAGTGGAACAACAGCTGGGACGATCTGCGCGTGCCGATCAGCCTGGCCGCCGGTGTGCGTTACGAAGAAACCAAGGTGGAGGCGCAGGCACTGGTGCCGGTGGCGGTGGGCATCGACTGGGTCGCCAACAACGAGTTGCCGATCCGCCTGGCCGACTCGGCGTTCGCCAGCGGCAGCGGCAAATACGAATACTGGCTGCCCAGCCTGGACCTGAGCTTCAAGCTCACCGAGGATCTGGTGCTGCGCGGCAGCTACGGCGAAACCATCGGCCGGCCCGGCTGGGGCGACATCCAGGGCGGGCAGACGCTCAACCAGATCGCGCGCCTGGAAGGCGGCACCGGCCAGGAAGGCAATCCCGGCCTGAAGCCGCTGCTTTCGCACAACATCGATTTTTCGCTGGAGTGGTACTACAGCGATGCCAGCTACGCCTCGGTGGGCTTCTTCCGCAAGAACATCGACAACTACATCGGCGTGACCACGCGCAACGACACCTCGCTGGGCCTGAACACGCCAGTGGGTGGTGCGTACTGGAACGAAGCGCTGGGCAACGGCTGCGCCTCGGCCGACCTGACCTGCATCCGCAACTACATCTTCCGCAACCGCGGCGGTGCGCCGGGTGTGGTGCGCGGGCCGGACGACTCCAACGGCAACGCCACCGGCGTGATCAGCGGGCAGCCGGGCGATCCGGTGGCCAACTTCGCCATCACCGCGCCGGCCAACCAGCGCTCGGCCTCGCTGGACGGTTGGGAATTCAACCTGCAGCACATGTTCGGCGACAGCGGCTTTGGCGTGTCGGCCAACTACACCATGGTCGACTCCGGTCTGACCTACGACAACTACGTGATCGGCGAGCAGTTCGCGCTGGAAGGGCTGAGCGATTCGGCCAACGTGGTCGGCTTCTACGACCGGGACAAGTGGCAGGTGCGTGCGGCCTACAACTGGCGCGACGAGTTCCTGGCTGCACGCTTCGACGGCAGCGGCCAGCCCAACCCGGTCTACACCGAAGCCTATGGCCAGCTGGACCTGAGCATCGGTTACCAGTGGACCGAGAACCTGTCGCTGAGCCTGGAGGCGATCAACCTCACCGACGAGGTGCAGCGCCAGCACGGCCGTCACCCGAACCAGATCATCTACGCCACCCAGACCGGCCCGCGCTACATGCTGGGCGTGCGTTACAAGTTCTGGTGATGCAGCGCGTTGGTCATGCAGTGATGTTCTTTTAAGCGCTCCCGGCAGCGAGTCTGCCGGGGCGTTTCGCACGGCGCTCTCGTGGCGTTTCCCGGATGTGTCGCATCCGGGACTTGCCATGCCGAAGCAACTGTCCAAGCATGGGCCACGCGCCCCGCGTGATGTTTCTTTCCCCCCATGACCAATGCCGTGTTGTTGAACAACCTCGATCACCGCGACCTGCGCGTGATCACCACGCACGGCGCCGCCTACGGCGACGACGTGATGTCGGCCGCGACCTTTCCGCAGGAGTTCCGCCAACTGCAGGCGCAGTACCCGATCGTGTTCCATCGCAGCGGCGAGCGCAGTTTTCAGCCGCTGGCATTGCTGGGATTACGCCTGGGCGAGAACCTGTTCCTGGACGGCGCGCGCTGGGATGCGCCGTACGTGCCGCTGGCGATCCAGCGGCAACCGTTTTTGATCGGCGAGCAAGAGGACGGGCCGATGGTGCACGTGGACCTGGACAGCCCGCGCATCAGCCGCAGCGAAGGCGAGGTGCTGTTTCGCGAACACGGCGGCACCAGCGAGTTTCTCGATCACATCAGCCAGGTGTTGCGCACCTTGCACGATGGCCTGGCCGCGAGCGAGGCCTTCGTCGACCGCTTGCTTGGCTACGACTTGCTCGAACCGTTCGTGTTCGAGGCCACGCTGCAGAACGGCCTGGAATGCCGTCTGACCGGGCTCTACGCCGTGCACGAGGAACGCCTGCGCGCACTCGACGATGCGGCCTTGCTCGACCTGCACCGGCATGGCGATCTGGAGCCGTTGTACATGGCGGTGGCCTCGATCGCGCAGTTCCGCCATCTGCTCGACCGCATGCAGCGCCGTCATGCTGGCTGAGCCGCGCGCCATCGAAGAACGGCACGGGCTGGACCCGCAGCAGCTGGACCCGGCCGTGCTGCGCTCCACCATGCCGCTGGTATTGCGCGGGCTGGTGCGCGACTGGCCACTGGCGCAGGCCGGCGCCACCTCGGCGCAGGCCGCCGCCGCCTACCTGCGCGGTTTCGATCGCGGCGAAGCGGTGGTGGCACAGGTCGGCCCGCCGGACATCGGCGGGCGCTTCTTCTACAACGCGGACATGAGCGGCTTCAATTTCCGTCCCGAGCGCGTGCCGCTGGGCGTGGTGCTGGAGACCTTGTTGCGCGATCTGCACAACCCGCAGCCACCGGCGATCTACGTCGGCTCCACCACGCTGGACACCTACCTGCCCGGCCTGCGCGCGCACAACCCGATCGCGCTGCCGCAGCGCGAGCCGCTGGCCAGTATCTGGATCGGCAACCGCACCCGCATCGCCGCCCACCAGGACCTGCCCGACAACCTGGCCTGCGTGGTCGCCGGGCGCCGCCGCTTTACCCTGTTTCCGCCGCAGCAATTGGCCAATCTGTATATCGGCCCGCTCGATCTCACCCCGGCCGGGCAGCCGGTCAGCCTGGTGGATATCGCCGCGCCGGACCTGCAGCGCTTTCCACGCTATGCGCAGGCGCTGGAACACGCGCTGGTGGCCGAGCTGGAACCGGGCGATGCATTGTTCATTCCCAGCATGTGGTGGCATCACGTCGAAGCGCTGACACCGTTCAACGTGCTGGTGAATTTCTGGTGGCGGCAGAGCCCGGCCTACATGGATTCGCCGATGAACGCGCTGATGCTGGCGCTGCTCACCCTCCGCGACCTGCCAGCCGAGCAACGCGCGATCTGGCGGGACGTGTTCGACCATTACGTGTTCGATGCCGATGCGGACACCGCCGCACACATGCCGGAGTCTGCGCGCGGCGTCCTGGCGCCGATGGACGAGGCCCGTGCCCGCAGCCTGCGCGCGCGGTTGCTGCAACGCCTGAATCGCTGAGGATCTGACGCCATGACCGACACCGCCTCTTCCGACCCACAACAGCGCCCGGTACGCCGCGTCGTCATCGCCGGTGGCGGCACCGCCGGCTGGATGGCCGCCGCCGCGTTATCCAAAGTGCTGGGCCGGCATCTGCAGATCGTGCTGGTGGAGTCGGACGAGATCGGCACCGTGGGCGTGGGCGAAGCCACCATCCCCAGCCTGGTCACCTTCCACCGCCTGCTGGAGATCGACGAGGCCGCGTTCATGGCCGCCACGCAGGCCACCATCAAGCTGGGCATCGGCTTCGAACACTGGCGCGATGTGGACCGGCACTACATCCACTCCTTCGGCCACACCGGCACCGATCACTGGAGCGCGGGCTTCCAGCATTTCTGGTTGAAGGGCCGGCAGCGTGGCCTGGCGCGCGACTTCGGCGACTACTGCCTGGAACTGCGTGCCGCGCAGGAAGGCCGCTTTGCGCATCTGCCCAATGGCGGCATGAATTACGCCTATCACCTGGATGCCGGCCTGTACGCGCGCTTCCTGCGCCGCTTCAGCGAAGGCTTCGGCGTGCAGCGCATCGAAGGCCGCATCGGCAGCGTGGAGACCCACGCGCACAGCGGCTATCTCACCGCGCTGACGCTGGACGACGGCACGCGGGTGGAAGGCGATCTGTTCCTGGATTGCACCGGCTTTTCCGGCCTGCTGATCGGCAAGACGCTGGGCGTGGGCACCGACGACTGGTCGCAGTGGCTGTTCGCCGACAGCGCGCTGGCGGTGCAGACCGAATCGGTCGGCGCGCCGGTGCCCTACACCCGCTCGCGCGCCGATCAGGCGGGCTGGATGTGGCGCATTCCGCTGCAGCACCGCGTCGGCAACGGCATCGTGTACTCCAGCCGCTACATGGATCAGGACAGCGCCGCGCAGGTACTGCAGCGCAATCTCAGCGGCCGCGCACTGACCCAGCCGCGCGCACTGCGCTTCACGCCCAATCAGCGGCATCGGGTCTGGGAAAAGAACTGCGTGGCGCTGGGGCTGGCCAGCGGCTTCCTGGAGCCGTTGGAATCGACCAACATCCATCTGATCCAGCGCGGCATCATCCGGCTGATGCAGACCTTTCCGCAGGTCATCAACGATGTCGACATTGCCGAGTACAACCGCCAGGCCGCCGCCGAAATCACCCATATCCGCGATTTCGTGATCCTGCATTACCACGCCACCGACCGCCGCGACACGCCGTTCTGGCGCGATTGCGCGGCGATGGACATCCCCGACACGCTGCGTCACCGGGTGGAGTTGTTCCGCCAGAGCGGGCGGGTGTTCCACCAGGCCAACGAGCTGTTTGCCGAGAATTCCTGGGTGCAGGTGATGCTGGGCCAGGGCATCACGCCGAAGCAGCACCACCCGGTGGCCGACCTGATGGGCGATGCCGAGCTTCGTCATTTCCTGGAAACCATCCGCACACGGGTCGATGCCGCATTGGCGCGGCTGCCTGCGCATGCGGACTTCCTGCACCGCTACTGCCCTGCGCCGCCGCTGCCCGAGCCGGCCACGCGGCTGCCGGCCAACGCCGCGCTGGCTACCGGAGCGCGATGAATTTTGCGCCCGGCAGGCGCCCCCCTTGGCTTAGACCGCCCCAGCAATGCTAGATTGCCGCTTTGCCGTCCATTGCGGGAACAATGGCCGGCCTCGCCGCAGCATCTTTCGCAATCGGGGTAAGGGGGACGCATGTTGGATCTGACACAGGGCCGTATGGCACGCCGGATCGCGCCGGTCATTTTGTTGGTCGGCCTGGCCGCCTGCTCCAAGCAGGACGACAAGGCCGCCGCCACCGCGCCTGCCACCGGCACCACGCCTTCGGCACCGGCCGCCGCGCCGACGCCGGCCACCGCAGTGTCGCCGCAGGTGCAATCGATGGCCGCCGACCAGTTGCGCGCATCGGCCACCAAGGCCTTGCAGGACAATCGCATGTACGCCCCGGCCGGCGACAACGCGGTGGAGTACTACCTGGCCTTGCGTGAAAAGCAGCCGCAGGACGCCACCGTCAACAGCGCGCTGACCGACCTGCTGCCGTACACGCTGATCGCCGCCGAACAGGGCATCAGCCGCGAAGAATTCCCCGAAGCGCAGCGCCTGATCGCGTTGATCGAAAAGGTCGACCCCAAGGCACCGGCACTGCCGCGGCTGAAGAGCGGCCTGGAAACCGGCATGAAGACCGCCGCCAGCCGCTCCGAGCAGGATGCCGAGCAGGCCAAGAAGCTGGTCGAGGACAAGGCCAAGCAGGCCGCTGAGCAGAAGCGTCTGGCCGAGCAGCAGACCCGCGAGGCGGCCGCTGCGCAGCAGATCGCCGCGCAACAGGAAGCCGCCCGTCAGCAGAGCGCCGAGGCCGAACGCCAGGCCGCCGCGCGCCGTCAGGCCGAGACCCCCACGCCTGCTCCGACCCCGGCCGCCCCGCGCCCGGCCCCGGCGACTGCCGCGGCTGCACCGGCCGCACAGTCGCTGCGCCCGATCAGCACCCCGGCACCGCGTTACCCGCCGGAAGCGCTGCGCGCCGGCACCTCCGGCGAAGTGCTGGTGGAGATCACCGTCGGCACCGACGGCTCGATCACCGCCTCGCGCGTGCTGCGCGCCACCCCGCCGCGCGTGTTCGACCGCGAAGCGCTCAATGCGGTCAAGCGCTGGCGCTTCGAACCGGTGGCTGCCCCGGTGACCACGCGGCGCACGCTGTCGTTCAACCCCGGCGGTTGATTGGTGCGTTGGGCGATCGAGTGCATCTGCATGCGGCTGAGTGAGTGAGTCTGTTGGTTGGTTGCTTGATTGGTTGCTTGATTGGTTGCTTGATTGATTGATTGCTTGGTTGCTTGATTGGTTGCTTGATTGGTTGCTTGATTGATTGATTGCTTGACTGATTGATTGGTTGCTTGGTCGTTGATCGCTTGATTGGTCGATCGTTTGTTGATTGCTGGTTGATGGCCAATGGCTGCCGATGATCGATGCACTACACGCCCGGCGAATGTCGGGCACCAAACAAAAAGCCCGCAGCGATGCGGGCTTTTTGTTTGCTGGTGACCCGTACCCTCATCCGCCCTGCGGGCACCTTTTCCCGAGGGGGAGAAGGAACATCAGCCGGAAATCGCCAGCCGCTCCTGGTGATAGCGCCGCACTGCCGCGTACCACAGCACCGCGGCCACACCGAAGCCCGCCAGCAGATACACCGCCCAGGTCTGCGCGTTGATCTGCTCGTGGCGGATCACCTTGAGCAGCATCTGGTTCTGCGCCAGAAACGGCACCGCGAAATGCCAGAGCTGCGTCTTCAACGGATACGCCATCAGCGCATAGCCCGGCAGCATCGGCAGCAGCAACAGCCAGGTCATATGCCCCTGCGCTTCCTTCATGCTCTTGGCGGCGGCGGCCAGATAGGTCAGCAGCGAGGTGCCGATGAACAGCATCGGCACCAGGATGAACAGCATCTGCAGCATCGGCACGAAACCGACGTTGAGCTGGCGGCCCAGGTTCGAGGTGGACAGCTGCGCACTCAACTTGAAGGCCAGCAAGGTCAGCAACAGCGACACCATGCCGATCACGCAGGCGGCAGCGATCTTGCCGCTGACGATCGCGCTGCGCGGCGCCGGGGTGGCCAGCAAGGGTTCCAGCGACTGGCGTTCGCGCTCGCCGGCGGTGGCATCCAGGATCAGCGAGGCGCCACCCAGGAACGAGGTGATCACCAGCAGCACCGGCAGCAGCATCGCCATCATCTGCCCGCGCTTGGCGTCGGCAGTGGCCAGATCCTGCGCGGCGATTTCCAGCGGCCTGCCCACCTGCGCATCGATGCCGCGCGCCAGCAGGCGCAGTGCACCCACCTGCTGGCTATAGCTGCCGAGTGCGGCCTGCAGGCGCAGGCTCGGCACGTCGGCCTCGCGCCGCGTGCTGTCCTTGATGACCTCCACCAGGGCCGGGCGCCCGGCGCGCCAATCGTCGGCGTAGCTGTCGCTGATGCGCAGTGCCACATCCACATCCTGATTGCGGATCGCGGCGGTCAGATCGGCCGGCGCATCGACCGCATTGAGGCCCTGCGCGGCCAGGAACCGCACCAGATTGGGCGCGTTCTCGCGGCCGAGCATTGGGATCTCCAATGGCTTGTCGATCTGCGTACGCACGCGGCTTTCGCTCAATGCGCCCATGCCCAGGATCAGCACCGGATACAGCAATGGCGACAGCAGCAAGGCCAGTGCGAGCGTGCGGCGATCGCGGCCGATGTCGCGCAACTCCTTGCGCAGCACCGTCCATAGCGTGGACAACAACGATGTGGTACTCATGCGTGCAGTCCCTCGTCCGAGCCGATCGCCTTGACGAAGGCGTCCTCCAGATTGTCTTCGCCGGTGCTGGCGCGCAGTTCGTCGGCGCTGCCGCAGGCCACCACCGTGCCCTTGGCGACGATGACGATGCGATCGCACAGCGCCGCCACCTCCTGCATGATGTGGCTGGAAAAGATCACGCAACGCCCCTCGGCACGCAGTTGCTGCAGGAAGCCACGCATGGCGCGCGTGGTCATCACATCCAGCCCGTTGGTGGGCTCGTCGAGGATGACGTTGCGCGGGTCGTGCACCAGCGCGCGCGCAATCGCGGTCTTGGTGCGCTGGCCCTGGCTGAAGCCTTCGGTCTGACGGTCGAGAATGTCGTCCATGTCCAGCGCGGCCGACAGCAGGCGCGTGCGCTCGGCGATCCGCGCACGCGACAGGCCGTGCAGCTCACCGAAATAGGCAATGTTCTCGCGCGCGGTCAGCCGCTTGTAGACGCCGCGCGCATCCGGCAACACGCCCAGCGCGCGGCGCACGGTCACCGGGTCGCGGGCGGCATCCACGCCATCCACGGTGACGCTGCCCTGGTCGGGCGACATCAGCGTGTAGAGCATGCGCAAGGTGGTGGTCTTGCCGGCGCCATTGGGACCGAGCAGGCCGGTGATCTGGCCATCGGCAGCACTGAAACTGACCCCATCGACCGCCTTCACCAGCCCGGTCTTGGTCTTGAACGACTTGTGCAGTTTGTCGACGACGATCATGCGTGCGCCTCCGTGGCGTGGTCGGTGCGGCTCATGGTTCCCATCCGTTGAACGAGGTAAACGCGGGCACGTTGTTGAGGCTGGCCACGCACTGCGCATCCAGTGCCTTGGCATTGGCGGTCTGCAGGAACTGGCCCAGCACCTTGGGCATGCAGCCCAGTCGAAACACTCCGTGGCCCTGCCCCGGCGCCACCAGGTGACGGCCATTGGGCAGGCCCTGCAGCACACGCTCGGCATAGCGCGGCGGCGTCACCGGATCCAGCTCGCCCGACAGCAACAGTACCGGCAGGTTGGATTTGAACGGTGCGGCGTCGGCAGCCGGGGTCGGCTTGGTCGGCCAGGCCTTGCAGGGCGCAAAGAACATCTGCGCCACCTCCGCTCCCAGCAAGGTGTCGTCCTTGCCGGATGGCGGCGTGTAGCGGCCGGCGTCTTCGCTGCACAGCACCGACCATTGCATCGGGCGATTCATCTGGTCGGACATGTCCGAAGCGCTCATCTGCGCCAACGCCATCAGCGAGGCGTAACGCCCTGCCGCCGCCTCGTCCAGCACCAGCGGCAACAACGAGGCGGTTTGCGGCACATACGAAAACCCGAACGCCAGGCCGACCACGGTATCGGCCGTCACCTGCTCGTGGTGCAGTTCACCGGTGCGCGGGTCGCGGTAATCCACCGCCACCGGCGCCTGACGCAAGCGCTCCACCACCTGCCGTAGCTGCGTGCGCGTGTCCACCGGAAAGCGTTTGGCGCATGCCGCGTCCTTGCGGCATTGGGTGGCCTGCAACGCGATCGCGTCTTCGAACGTGCGCGCGAACTTGCCGCCGATCACCAGATCGTTTGGCGCCACGCCATCGATCACCAGCGTGCGTGTGTGTTGCGGATAGCGCGCCGCATAGTGCTGTGCGACCCGGGTACCGTAGGAGCCGCCAATCAGGTTGAGCGTCTGCACGCCCAGTGCGGCGCGTACCGCATCTAGATCGCCAATCGCCTCGCTGGTGGTGAAATAGCGCGGATCGGCATCGTTGCGTAGCCCTTGTGCACATTGGCGTGCGTAATCGGTCAATTGCTCGGCGGTGGCGGCGCTGCTGTTTTCCAGTACGAGCGGCTTGCCGGCGGCATCGCGGCACGCAAGCGGATGCGAACCGCCGGTGCCGCGCTGGTCGACCAGGAAGATGTCGCGCCGTTTGCGGACTTCATGCAGCCCCATGTCCACGATCGCGGCGACCTGGGTGGCCGATTGTCCCGGTCCGCCGGCGATGAAGAACACCGGATCCGGCGTGCTGCCGGCGCCGGCCTCGCTTTCCAGCCAGGCGATCTTCAGATCGATGCTGCGCCCGGTCGGCGCGGCCGGGTTTTCCGGCACGCGCAGGCTGGCGCATTGCGCCTCGATATTGCCGGCCGCGCTGCCGGAACTCAGCGTGCACGGTGCAAATTGCAGCGTGCCGTAACGATTGCCTGCGGCGGTGCCGGTCTGCGGCTGCGCGAGGCCGGGCGTGGCTGCGCCCGTCTTGGTCGTGGCAGCCGTGTTTTTAGCTGGCTGGTCCGCAGGCTGGCATCCGGTTGCCAGCAATGCGATCAGCAGCGCCGCCACCAGTGTGGGTTGCTTCACCATGTTCACCATCTCTCCTGATAGTTCCTGTCCCCTGACGCCGCATCCGGTCGGGTGTGACCGGCGCGGCTACTGCCCGTCTTCGTAAAGAAAGACGTGCTCGATCGATTCCCCGAACAGACGCGCGATGCGAAATGCCAACGGCAGACTGGGATCGTACTTGCCGGTTTCCAGCGCATTGATGGTCTGCCGCGATACGCCCAGGCGTTCGCCCAACTCGCCCTGTGACCAGCCGCTGGCCTCGCGCAATTCGCGCACCCGGCTATTCATTCGAACCGTCGGGCATTGATGCTTTTGGTGATGCCGTAGATGGCGCACAACATCGGAAATACCCACAACATCGCCACCGTCGCGGGGATGTCGATCAGCTCGGCGGCCTGCAGGAACCCGCCGGTCATGTACGCGCCGCTGACCAGGCCGGCGGCAATGGCGATCGACTCCAATTCGATGCGCCGCTGCATTTCGTCCGAGTCGCGCACGTAGCGCGCCACCGCGCGGATCACCAGGGCGACCAGCACGGCCGGCAACAAGGCGATCAGCACGCGTGCCCAGCTCGGATCCACATGCGCAAGCAAATATCTCCAGAACAGCATCACCACCACATACAAGCCCATCGGCACGCCGAATTCGCGGTAATAGCGCCGCGCCAATGCCGGCCGTGTGCTGTCGCGCAGGCTGCCGCGCGACAGCAAGAGCAGCAGCGACAGCACCAGGCAGGACACGCCCGCGCCGGCACAGAGCCCGGCAAGGTGGGCACTCAGCGGCAGCAGTTGCCAACGACCGAGCGCGCTGACGGCGAGCAGGCCGGCTCCCAGGCAGAGCGCCAGTAGCGCATTGCGTCTGCAGCGGGTCATGCGCGTTGCCTCGCGCGGTCCGATGGACGCACTGGCAGGTCAGTGCCCTCCATCCCGGTATCGCTGCGCAGCGACCGCTGCGCCGACCACGCCGGTATGCACTCCCATTGCCGATGCTGCTGACGCATTCCCTTCGCCTGTCAAGTCAACTTGACAGGCACGATGCGCCGGGCGCGGCCGGCTGTCAAGCACCCTTTACACACTCGACCGCGTGCAATCCCTGCCCATCGCCACGCAACGCTGGCAGCAGGAAGACCAAGCACGCCCGTCCGCAGCACTGGGCCGGAGCTGGGTTACGCTCCGCGATCGAACATTGGCGGGAGCGGTGATGCGTCTGAAGATCTGGTTGGCAATTGCACTGAGCGGCTGCATGGCGAGCTCTGCCATGGCGCAGGCCGCCGCACCTCGCACGATCGAGCTGGATCTGGCCAGCGCCGCCGGGCCGGTCGACCGGTTCTACGACCTGTCGATCGGCTCGGACTTTCCCGGCACCTTGATCCGCAGCGACAGCCAGGCGCAACTGGTTCCGGCGGTGCAGGAGCTGGGGTTTCGCTATATCCGCTTCCACGACGTGTTCCATGACGTGCTCGGCACGGTGAAAGACGTCGACGGCACGCTCGTCTACGACTGGACCAAACTGGATCAGCTCTACGATGCGCTGCTGGCCAAGCGCATCCGTCCGTTCGTGGAATTGGGCTTTACGCCCGACGCGATGAAGACCTCCGAACAGACGCTCTTCTACTGGAAGGGCAACACCTCGCATCCGGACCCGGCCAAGTGGACGCAGCTGATCGATGCGTACGTGCGCCACATCCGTGCGCGCTACGGTGCCGACGAAGTGCGGCAGTGGTATTTCGAGGTGTGGAACGAGCCCAACCTCAAGGATTTCTGGGAGAACGCCGACCAGCAGGCCTACTTCGACCTGTATGCGAACACCGCGCGCACGATCAAGGCGATCGATCCGCAGCTGCGCGTCGGTGGCCCCTCCACCGCCGGTGCGGACTGGGTGCCGGAACTGCTGGCCTTCGTTGCCAAGCACAAACTGCCGATCGACTTCGTCACCACGCATACCTATGGCGTGGAGGGCGGCTTTCTCGATGAACATGGCAAGCAGGACGTCAAGCTGTCGGCATCGCCGGATGCCATCGTCGGCGACGTGCGCCGCGTGCGTGCGCAGATCCAGGCCTCGTCATTTCCGGATCTGCCGCTGTACTTCACCGAGTGGAGCAGCAGCTATACGCCGCGCGATTTCGTCCACGACAGCTACATCAACGCGCCCTACATCCTGACCAAGCTCAAGCAGGTGCAAGGCCTGGTGCAGGGCATGAGCTACTGGACCTACACCGATCTGTTCGAAGAACCCGGTCCGCCGCCCACGCCCTTCCACGGCGGCTTCGGGCTGATGAATCGCGAGGGCATCCGCAAGCCGGCGTGGTTTGCCTACAAGTACTTGAACGCGCTCAAGGGCCGCGATATTCCGCTGCGCGATGCGCACGCATTTGCGGCGGTGGATGGCCAGCGCATCGCCGCGCTGGCCTGGGATTGGCAGCAGCCGGTGCAGGCGGTGAGCAATACCCCGTTCTATACCAAACAGGTGCCCAGCACCGACAGCGCAGCGCTGGTCTTCCGCCTGGCACACGTGCCGGCCGGCAACTACCGGCTGCAGGTGCGCAAGACCGGCTACCGGCGCAACGATCCGCTGTCGCTGTACATCGACATGGGCATGCCCAAGGACCTGGCGCCGCGGCAGCTGGCGCAGTTGCAGCAAGCCACGCGCGACACGCCCGAGCAGGACCGGCGCGTACGCGTCGGCGCCGATGGCGTGGTGGAGATCCGCGTGCCGATGCGCAGCAACGATGTGGTGCTGATGACGCTGGAGCCGTCGGCGCGCTGAGCGCCCGGCACGCCGTTGCGCCTGCAATCAGGCGAGGCGTTGGGTGTGGATTGCGTGCGCGCAACGATGCGCGCAGTTCGGCGCGACGTCCCGACCGTGCATCGTTCGCAACATCGGATGCGTCACGCGTGCGTTGCGGCACGTCGTGCGCATCGCCGCAGGACACTGCAGGCACGACATCATCAAGGTCCAGCGCGCTGGGCCGTCGCTCAGCCCGCGCAGCGCACAAGGTTGAAATCGAATCGGCGTGATCGCTTGGACCCGATGTGCAGGACTCGAAGCGGCAAACAAAACGTAGCGCGCAGTGACCAGCGGGTGCAGACAGCGCGGAGGAACCGCAGTGCACGAGTGGTACATGCCCATTCCAAGCACCGGCCGCGCCCACCTGATGGTGAGCGCAGTCGTTTTGATGACCGCTCTTACTTGAGATAGGTCTTGAGAATGGCGGTGATGTCGTCGACCGCCAGCTCGCGCTCGCCCAGCGCCTCCGGTGCCGCGACATGGTGCTTCAAGTGCTCGCTGAGCAGCTCGACCATCAGGCCCTGCGCCGCGCCACGAAACGCCGCCACCTGCGTCAGCAACGCGGTGCAGTCCACGTCCTGCGCCAGAGCTTTCTCCAGCCCCTCCACTTGCCCGCGGATCCTGCGCACGCGGGCGAGCAGTTTGGACTTGTCCTGATTCAGATGTGCCATTGCCGTATACCCCCTGGGGGTATCTGAGATACCCTTGGGGGGTATCGTAGCCAGAGCCTCTTCCGATGTCGATCACGCACGCCGCGCCGCATTGCGCGCAGTTGCACACATTCGCCAGTGCCAACCCGCTCGCCGAGCGCAGCACCCGCAAGGCCGTCATCCTGACCGTGGTCATGATGGTGGTGGAGATTGTCGGCGGCTGGACGCTCAATTCCATGGCCCTGCTCGCCGATGGCTGGCATATGAGCTCGCACGCACTGGCGCTGGGGCTGGCACTGTTCGCCTACCGCTTCGCGCGGCGCAATGCCAACGACCTGCGTTTCAGCTTCGGCACCTGGAAGGTCGAAGTGCTGGGCGGCTATACCAGCGCCATCCTGCTGTTGGGCGTGGCTGGCCTGATGGCATTCCAGTCGCTGGAACGGCTGTTCTCGCCCAAGCCCATCCAGTACCAGGAAGCCACCGTCATCGCCGTCATCGGCCTGCTGGTCAACCTGATCTGCGCCTGGTGGTTACGCGACTCGCACGGCCACGCGCATGGTCATCACCACGACCACGCGCATGACGGTCATGGTCATGGTCATGGTCATGGTCATGGTCATGGTCATCACCACGATGGGCATGCCGATCTCAACTTGCGTGCCGCGTATCTGCACGTGGTGGCCGACGCGGCGACCTCGGTCCTGGCGATCGTCGCGCTGCTCGCCGGCATGTACTGGGGCGTGACCTGGCTGGATCCGATCATGGGCATGCTCGGCGCGGTGCTGGTCACCGTGTGGGCGTGGGGGCTGCTGCGCAGTACCGGCCGCGTGCTGCTGGATGCGGAGATGGATGCACCGGTGGTGGAAGAAGTGAAGCAGGTCATCGCCGAGCTGCCGCATGCCATCGACATCGGCGACCTGCATGTCTGGCGCGTGGGCAGCGATCGTTATGCCTGCGTCGTCAGTCTGGTCACGGCGGCCGACATCGATGCGGACCTGGTCCGCGCTGCCCTGCAGATCCACGAAGAACTGGTGCACATCACCGTCGAGCTGCAGCGCCCGCCAGCGACGCGGGCTGCAGCCTGACGATTCGGCGGCGCGCTGCATTCGGCGCCCTGCAGTAGTGAGCGCGGAAGCGGTCAGCGAGAATGCCAGCCCGAGCAGCAGTGGCTCCAGTTGCACCACGCGCCGGAGCACAGGATGCGACTGCAGCAGCGCACAGTGGGCGGGGAGGATGCCTGGGACAGCATCGCAATGCTGTCGAGCGGCCTTGAACGCGTCGGGAACCGCGTACCGGGCGCGATCGGCGGGTACTGAGCAAGCCAGCCCGGCACCGCGCGACTGGCTCAGGTTTTCGCCGGAGCCGGGCTGACGTATTTCTCGCGGCGGATCTGCGCGTTCGGCAGGCCGGCTGCCTTCAACGCCTCGATGCAGCTGTCCACCATGTCCGGGTTGCCGCACAGGTAGGCGATATCGCCCTGCGCGTCGGGCGCGCATTCGGCTAGCTGCTGCTGCACGTAACCGTGCCGCACATCGGCATGCGGCTGCTCGGGCAGCTCGCGCGAAAAACACGGCACATAGCGGAACTGCGGGTGCGCATCGGCAAACGCGCGGAAGTCGTCGCCATACAACAGCTCGGCCGGCGTGCGTGCGCCCTGCAGCAGCAGCACCTGCACGCCACGGGTGGCGATCGCCTCGGCCAGCAGCGGCAGCATCGACCGGTACGGGGTGACGCCGGTACCGGTGGCGATCAGCACATAGCGCCGGTTGTGGTCGCCCGGCGGCAGGCAGAAGCGCCCGTAGGGCCCGCTGGCCTGCAACTGGTCGCCGATCTGCAGGCCTTCGAACAGCGCGGTGGCCGAGCCGCCGGGCACGAAGCTCACCGCGATATCCACCGCCTCGCCCGGTCCGAGCGCATGGTCGTGGATGGTCGCCAGCGAATAGCTGCGCTTGGTCGGCGTGCCGTCGGCGGCATCGAAATGGATCTGGATGAACTGCCCGGGCTGGAAATCCAGCGGCTGCCCGTCGTCACGCAGGAACTGGCAGTGGGCCACGGTGGGCGCAATCATGCGCCGGTCGACAAGCTTGAGGGGGAATTGAACGGGCACGAACGTATTTGGGACAGTCTGTGATCGGGGCTTGCCCCCGCGGGCTTCTATAATAACGGCCTGCAACTCGCTGCGCCGTCACGCTGACGCGAAGGAATATCTTGAATTCTCCATCTCCGATCACCGCACCCGCGTTGCGTGTGTGCGATCTGCGCAAGACCTACGACAACGGCACCCAGGCGCTCAAGGGCGTCTCGCTGGACGTGGCGCCAGGCGATTTCTTCGCCCTGCTCGGCCCCAATGGCGCCGGCAAATCCACCCTGATCGGCATCATCAGCTCGCTGGTGAACCTGTCCGCCGGCCAGGTGGAAGTGTTCGGCACCGACCTGGTCGGCCAACGCAGCGATGCGATGCGCCTGATCGGCCTGGTCCCGCAGGAGGTCAACTTCAACCTGTTCGAAAAACCCTTCGATATCCTGGTCAATTACGCCGGCTTCTACGGCATGCCGCGCGAGCAGGCCGCCGCGCTGGCCGAAGCCGAGCTGCGCCGCTCGCACCTGTGGGAAAAGGCCCAGGTGATGAGCCGCACGCTGTCCGGCGGCATGAAGCGCCGGCTGATGATCGCCCGCGCCATGATGACCCAGCCGCGGTTGCTGATCCTGGACGAGCCCACCGCCGGCGTGGACATCGAGATCCGCCGCGACATGTGGCGCGTGCTCAAGGAGATCAACGCCGCCGGCACCACCATCATCCTAACCACGCATTACCTGGAAGAAGCCGAGCACCTGTGCCGCAACCTGGCCATCATCAACCACGGCCAGATCGTCACCCAGGGGCCGATGCGCGAACTGCTGGCCAAGCTGGACGTGGAAGGCTTCCTGTTCGATATCGACGGTGTCCTGCCGGCCGAACTACCGGTGATCGAAGGCACCACGCTCACCGCCATCGATGGCCACACGCTGGACCTGGACATGCCGCGCGCGATGGACCTCAACCGCGTGTTCGCCACGCTCGGCAGCGCCGGCATCCGGGTGCGCTCGATGCGCACCAAGAGCAATCGCCTGGAAGAGCTGTTCGTGCGCCTGACTGGTGACGCCCCGGTACCGGCCACCGCCCCCACGCCCGTCGCCCCCAACGGCACACCGCCCGCGCAGCCGCGCAGCGGAGGCCAGCCATGAACGAGATCCGCACCGTGACCGAACCCACCAACGCGCGCCGCAACTGGACTGCGCTGGGCACCATCGTGCGCCGCGAAGTGCAGCGCATCCTGCGCATCTGGGGCCAGACCCTGGTGCCGCCGGCCATCACCATGACGCTGTACTTCTTGATCTTCGGCGGGCTGATCGGCTCGCGCGTGGGCGACATGGGCGGCTACTCGTACATGCAGTTCATCGTGCCGGGCCTGGTGATGATGAGCGTGATCCAGAACAGCTACGGCAACATCTCCTCCAGCTTCTTCGGCGCCAAGTTCGGCCGGCATGTGGAGGAGCTGCTGGTCAGCCCGATGCCCAACTGGGTGATCCTGTGGGGCTACGTCTCCGGCGCGGTGCTGCGCGGGGTGATGGTCGGCGCGTTGGTGCTGATCATCGCGATGTTCTTCACCCCGGTGCGCATCCCGCATCCGCTGGTCACGCTGACCACGGTGCTGCTGGGCGCGACCATCTTCTCGCTGGCCGGCTTCGTCAATGCGGTGTACGCCAAGAAGTTCGACGACGTGGCGATCGTGCCGACCTTCATCCTGACCCCGCTGACCTATCTGGGCGGCGTGTTCTATTCGGTGAAGCTGCTGCCGCCGTGGGCCGAAGCGGCCACCCACGCCAACCCGATCTTCTACATGGTCAACGCGTTCCGCTACGGCCTGCTCGGCAGCTCGGATGTGCCGATCTGGGTCGCCTACGCGCTGATGCTGGGCTTTGTCGCGGTGCTCAGCGCGCTGGCGCTGTGGCTGCTGCGCCGTGGCGTGGGTCTGCGGAGCTGATGACGATGGCGATGCGTATCCTCATCCTCGGTGCCGGCGGCACCGGCGGTTATTTCGGCGGACGCCTGGCGCAGGCCGGGGTCGATGTGACCTTTCTGGTGCGCGATGCACGGGCCGCACAGCTGCAGGCCGATGGCCTGCGCATCCGCAGTCCGTTGGGCGATGCGGATCTGCCGGTGGCGCATGTCACCGCGCAGGACCTGCCGGCCCTGGTGGCGCAGCGGCCGTTCGATCTGGTGATCCTCAGCTGCAAGGCCTACGACCTGGATAGCGCGATCGAGGCGATTGCGCCGGCGGTGGGCGAGCACACGACGGTGCTGCCGATCCTCAACGGCCTGCGCCATTACGCGGCGCTGGACGAACGTTTCGGTGCGGCGCGGGTGCTGGGTGGGTTGTGCTTCATCAGCGCGACCAAGGGCGAGCACGGCGAAATCCTGCACCTGGGCAAGCCGGCGGCGATGACCTTCGGCGAGCGCGATGGCCGCGCCGCATCGGCACGGGTGCAGGCGCTTGCGGCGGCCTGCGCGCAGGCGGGCATCGATCATGTCGCCAGCGAGCAGATCGCGCAGGAGCAGTGGGTCAAGTACAGCTTCCTCACCGCGCTGGCGGCGGCCACCTGCCTGATGCGTGCGCCGGTCGGGGCGATCGTCGCCACCGACGACGGCCGCGCGTTGATCAACGGCCTGTACAACGAATGCCTGTGGGCCGCCGATGCGGCCGGGCAGCCGATCCCGGAAGCTGCGCGCGCCAAGGCGCTGCAGACCTTGTTGCAGGTGGATTCGCCGCTGAAGGCCTCGATGCTGCGCGATCTGGAAGCCGGCCAGGACGTGGAAGCGGCGCAGATCGTCGGCGACATGTTGAAGCGGGTGCGCGAGACAGGGCGCAACGCGCCGCTGCTGATGGCGGCCAATGTGCATCTGCAGGCGTATCAGGTGTTGCGGCATAGCTGAGGGTGTTGGGGTGTGCGTGAACCGTGCCCCCATCCGCCCTGCGGGCACCTTCCCCCGGTGGGGGACGGGCTGTGACCTGGAGCGGACGGCTTTTCGCGTGGCGCCCTCCCTCTCTGGCACCTCCACGCTTGTTGCAGCTGATTGACGCCCTTTCGGCGCTGATCGTTGAAGCGGTCTTCGCAAAGAAGCCGGTTCCTGATGCCTGCTTCGATCAGGCGCATGCGTCGCAGTGCCAACGCATGACCACTGCAAGGCGACATCGCCGCAACGCGCCACCGCCGACATGGGCATTGCCATTGCCTTCGCGCTGCAACGACGCGGTGCACACGATGCTCTGCGTCCCCCTTGCCCGTGTCGCCGCCGATGAAAGCGCTCAGCCACCTGTTCCGTGCCGGTCATTTCGTGATCCTGGCGTTTTTCGTGCTGTGCGCGGCGGGTCTGGTGGCGATGGCCGGGCTGGAGCTGTGGCATGGCTTCACCCCGGGCGGCGACATGGTGGTGCGCGACCGCTTCAACGTGGTGCTGGAGGCGATCGGCCTGCTCACCGTGGCGCTGGTGACGCTGGAGCTGGGCCAGACCATCTTCGAGGAAGAGATCCTGCGCGACGTCAAGGTCAGCGGCCCCACGCGCGTACGCCGCTACCTGTCGCGGTTCTTCGTGGTGATCGTGATTGCGCTGGCGATCGAAACGCTGGTGTCGATCTTCGAGCTGATGCACGACGACCCGGCCAAGCTGCCGTATGCGGCGGCGGTGGGCCTGTGCGCGGCGCTGTTGCTGATCGCCTGGGGCGTATTCGTCAAACTCAATCGCAGCGCCGAAGAGCTGGAGCCCGAGGCGATGGCGGAAACCAAGCGCGAGGACCGCGAGGTCGAGGAATAAGCGCCGTCAGCTGCTGACCGCGGGCAGCGGCGGCACCGTGGTCGGCTTGCCGTCGTCGCCGAGCGCGATCATCACGAAGTGGCCGCGGGTGCACAGCTCGCGTGCGCCGCTGAGCAGGTCTTCGGCGATCAGTTCCACTTCCACCTTGATCGAGCTGCGCCCCACCGCCACCACCCGCGCGATGGTTTCCACCATCTGGCCCTGGCGGATCGGCAGCTTGAAATCCACCTGGTCCGAGCGCGCGGTCACCACCGCACGGCGCGCATAGCGCGAGGCGGCCAGGAAGGCGGCCTTGTCCATCCATGCCAGCGCCTGCCCACCGAACAGCGTGCCCATGTGGTTGGTGTGGTTGGGGAACACGATCTCGGCCATGCGGGCCTCGGTCGGTGCAACGGTGGTGGAGCTGCTCATGAAGGCGGTACCGGAAGAAGGAAGGAAAGCCAGCCAGATCAGCTGCGCAGCGTTGGCAGGAAGCTCAGGTCCATGTGGTAGCGCGCTGGGCGTCGTGGATCGACCAGGACCCGCAGCGGTTGCCCGTCGACCAGAAACGGCTGCGGATCGATCCACAGGTTGTCGCTGCGATACTCAGTCAGGGTGTTGTGCGTGCGGTCTTGGCGATGGGCAAGGATACGGAACGGGTGCACGCCGTTGACCTGCAAGGACGCATTGCGTTCGACGCACACCAAACGCGCTTCCACCACCGTGCCATACCGGCGCAACCACGCAGCACGCCGCGCATGCCAGACGCGATAACCGAGGATGCCGCCCCCCACGCCGCCGAACGCCACACCCAGCAGCAACAGGATCCAGCGCGCCTGATCGGGCAACAGCGCCGCACCGGTCAACAACCCCAGCCCCGCCAGCAGGAAGCTCCAGGCGACGATAGCGACGGTGGCGTTCATCGCCGGAAGCCTGCGCGGTTGCGATGGACTTCCGGCGCGCTCACAGCCCGCTACGGACCGCCGCTTCGACCTGCGCCGGCGACTGGAAACCGGGGAGACGTGTCACTTCCGCGCCGTCCTTGAACAAGGCCAACGTCGGCGTCTGCCGCAGGCCCAGACTGCGAAAGAACTCCTCGCCAACCACTTCCAGCTTCACCTTGAGCAGTGCGACGCCTGCTGCGTCCTCGCTCGCGGCGAACTTGGTCAGCGACATGTCGAGCATCTTGCAGCCCGGGCAATTGTCCTTGTAGTAGTCGACCAGCAAGCGCGGATGCGCGGCCAGGGCGGCGGTGTAGTGCTCAGGCGACGTGACGGTAATGGTCTGCATCATGGGGATCGTTCTTGCATTGGGCCAGGACCTCGTCGGTCCAGGCGGCGATGGCCTGCGCGTCGCGCTGGCCGTGGGGCATCTGTTCGATGGTCAAACGTGGAAACGGGCTGGCGAAGAACTGAGCGATGCGATGCACCGCGCCGCAAAAATAGTCCTCGCCCCATTGCGTTTCGCCGGTGCCGAACACCGCCACCCGCGGCGGCTTGCCCAGCGTCTCGACCAACTCGACGATGAAGCGTTTCATCTCTGCCGGCGTACGGCCGCCGTTGTCGGTCCAGCTACCGAGCAGAAACAGTTCGTACTGCCCCGGCGCATGCGGCACCTGCGCCAGCGTCTGCACATCGGTTTCCACCCAGGTCACCGCATGCCCGGCCGCTTCGCAGCGCAGTGCAACACTGCGCGCGACATCGCGCGTGTTGCCGCTCAACGAGGCCAGTGCGAGCAGGATGTTCATGGGGCGGGGATTCGGGAGTCGTGATTAGGGATTCGTCTAAAGCAGGGATTGGAGAGTCGAACTGGAGATTCGTCAAAGCACATCAAGTTGCTGTTGCAAATCCCGCCTACCCACTCTCCAATCCCGGATCTTGATGATTCGTAAAGCGCATCGATGCGGCTGCGACGAATCCCAAATCCCGAATACCTAATCCCGGCTCCTCACAGATCGTCGAAGCCGTTATCCGAGTTGGTCTTCTTGTACGAGGCATTCCGCATCTCAAAGAAGTCGGTCTTGGTTTCGGTGAAGTTGTCGGCGTAGGCCTTGATCCACGGCATCACGTTGTCGTTGGCGCCTTCGTACAGCTTCTCGATGCCGAGCATGCCGGCCATCTTGTTGGCGCGGTACTTCACGTAGCGGATCATCTCGTCGACGTCGATGCCGTCGATGCCGTCCAGCACTTCGGCGGTCCACTGGGTTTCCAGGTCGATCGCGTGCTCGAAGGCCTTGTGCACGTAGTCGGTGAGCTGGTCGCCCTGCAATGCCTGGTTCTCGCCGATGATGGCGCGAATCAGCTCGCTGATGAACTTGGAGTGGGCCAGCTCGTCGCGGTTGATGAAGCTGATGATCTTGCCGGTGCCGGTCATGCGGTTCTGGCGGACCAGATTGTAGAAATACGCAAAGCCGGAATAGAAATTGATGCCTTCCAGGATCGAGGACTGGATCAGCGCGCGGATCAGCGTTTCGGCCGTCTTGTCGCGCATGAAGTCTTCGTAGGCGCCCATGATCGGCGCATTGCGCTTGATGATGGTCGGATGCGTGCGCGCGATCTCGAACACGCGGTTCTGATCGGCCAGGCCGGTGATCGAGGCCAGCACGTAGCTGTAGCTCTCGTTATGGATCACTTCCTGCTGGCCGATGATCGCGGCATTGGCATGCGCGGCCGGGTCGGTGATGTATTCGGCGACGTTGTAGATGAAGCGCGTCTGCGGCGAATCCAGCGTGGCCAGCAGGCCGATGATCGAGTCGTAGGCGTTCTTTTCGCGCGCCGACAGCTCGTTGTACTGGCGCGCGTCGCCCTTCATGTCCACTTCGTCGGGGATCCAGAAGTTGGTCGACAGCTCCTTGTAAGCCCGATAGAAGGACGGGTACGGGATGTCGTTCCAGTTGAGGATGCCGGACGTCTGGCCATTGATGATGGCGGTGGAGCGGTTCGGGTGACGCGGCTCCAGGATCTTGATGCGCTCAAGCGATGTTGCGGACATGGGTTTCTACTCGTGTTTCAGGCGTCGCGCGTACGGCGGCGCAACAAATCAATCTGGAGGAAAGCCCCCTGAGTCAGGGGGCGCGCCGAAGACGCGGGGGTGTGGGAGCTGGTGAAGCAGGGTCCACGGTTCGCAACGCGAACCGTGGAAGCGAAGCGCGAATGCGCTTAGCTACTGCATGCGCTTTAGCTCGAACACCACTCGCATTCGCTGATGTCGATGTCGTTGGAGCGCACGTAGTACGTGGTCTTCAGGCCTTCGCGCCAGGCGGTCATGTGCAGGTCCAGCAAGGTGCTCGCACGGATGGTGCTGGGCACGTAGAAGTTGAAGCTGATCGACTGGTCGACGTGCCGCTGGCGACGCGCGTTCTGGCGCACGCTGGCGAACTGGTCGACCTTGTAGGCGCCCTTTTCGTAGTACGGCCAGGTTTCCAGCGACAGGCCCGGAGCGGCGACCGGACGACGGAAGTCCTTCTTCTCTTCGTAGTAGAACGCGCTGTAGATCGGGTCGATCGAGGCGGTGGAACCGGCGATCTGCGCGGTGCTCATGTTCGGCGCAACTGCCAGCATCCAGGCATTGCGCACGCCGTTGACCGCCACCTGTGCGGACAGCTCCAGCCACTGCGGGCTGTTGTAGTCACGCGCACGGAAGTACTCGCCGGTGTGCCAGTCGCTGCCGCGGAACACGCTGTAGGTGCCCTTTTCCTTGGCCAGCTCCATGCTCGCCTGCACGGTCAGATAGTTGATGCGCTCGTACAGCTCGTCGCTGTAGTCCTCGGCTTCCTTGGCATTCCAGTGGATGGACTTCTGCGCCAGCAGATGGTGCCAGCCGAAGGTGCCCAGGCCGATGGCGCGGTACTTCTGGTTGGTGATGGTGGCCTGCGGCACCGGCAACTGATTCAGATCGATCACGTTGTCGAGCATGCGCACCTGGATCGGGATCAAGCGCTCCAGCACGTCGGCGCCCAGCAGATCGGCCTGGTCTGCCTGCACGGTGATCGCACGGCCCAGGTTGATCGAGGACAGGTTGCACACGACGAAGTCGCCGGCCTTCTTGGTGGTGACGATCTGATTGCCGCTGATGATCTCCTGCATCATCCGCGTCGGACTCATGTTCTGCAGGATCTCGGTGCACAGGTTGGACGAATAGACCATGCCCTCGTGCTTGTTCGGGTTCTTGCGATTGACTTCATCGCGATAGAACATGAACGGGTTGCCGGTTTCCAGCTGGCTGACCATGATCCGCTTGAAGATCTCGATCGCCTTGACCGTCTTGCGGGTGATGCGCTCGTCGGCAACCACTTCCTCGTACTTGCGACGGAAGCTGCTGTTGGCGTCGCCCTTCTTCTCGTCGTAGAAGTCCTGCAGGTACCAGCCCTTGATCCGCTTCACTTCGTGCGGATCGAACAGGTACCAGTCGCCGCGACGCTCGACCGCTTCCATGAACAGGTCGGGGATGCACACCGAGGTGAACACGTCGTGCGCGCGCAGACGCTGGTCGCCGTTGTTCAGGCGCAGATCCAGGAACGCCTCGATGTCGCGGTGGAAGATGTCCAGATAGACCGCGATGGCGCCCTTGCGCTGGCCCAGCTGATCCACCGACACCGCAGTGTTGTTGAGCTGCTTGATCCACGGCACCACGCCGCCGGAGGAATTGGACACGCCGCGGATCGCCGAACCGGACGAACGCACATAGCCCAGGTACGCGCCCACGCCGCCGCCGTGCTTGGACACGCGCGCCACGTCGGTATTGGAGTCGTAGATGCCCTGCAGGCTGTCGTCGACGGTGTCGATGAAGCAGCTCGACAGCTGGCCGCCGACCTTGCCGGCATTGGCCAGGGTCGGGGTGGCCACGGTCATGTACAGGTTGGACAGCGCCCAGTAGGCCTCGCCGACCAACTGCATGCGGCGCTCGCGGCTGCCCTTGCCGTTGCCGATCTCGTCCTGCATCAGGTACAGCGCGATGGTCAGCCAACGCTCCTGCGGCAGCTCGAACACGCCGCGCGAGTTGTCGGTGGCCAGGTAACGCGTGGCCAGCAGGTACAGGCCGTTGTAGGCGAACAGCTTGTCGCGCTCAGGCTCGATCATCTTGCCGGCTTCGATCAGCTCGTCCTTGGAGTAGCGGCGCAGGATGTCGTTGGAATAGACATTGCGGTCGGCCAGGCTCTCCTGCAGGCCGACGAACGAGCCGTACTTCTGGCTGGCGTCGTAGAAACGGTTGCGGCTGGCGCGCTTGTACAGGCGGCGCAGGTACAGGCGCGCGGCAAAGTGCTCCCACTCCGGGGTGGTCAGATCGACGCGGGCCTCGGCCTCGCGGATCAGGTGGTCGACCAGATCGTCAGCGTTGACGCTGTCCTTGCGGTCGACGAAGCCGAACACCGAGCGCTTGTAGTCGGCCACGTCCAGCTGCGGGAATTCGGCATGGATCTGGTCGATGGCGCGCTCCAGGCGCTCCGGCTCGAACGGAATCCGACGGTTGCCGGCTTCCTTGGTGATCCAGGTGGCGACGGCTTGTTCTTCGATGGTCTGTGCGTGCATTGCAATGGCTTGGCGGGGAGGCGGCACGATGTCCGACGGGTCGGTCAATTCCGGCGCGCCGCAACCGGGCGCGCTGACACTGGCGGGAACGCTGGTGGGTGTTGCGGTACCGGCGGCGATCGCGGCAAGGGTGTCGTTGGTGGTCATGCGTCCTCCATGCGTAGGCACACGAACCCGGCTGGGGACGGGTTGCGGCCGGATCCGGATTCCCTGGACAGCGATGGCGGTGCGCGACGACCAGCACGCAAGACCCACGGTCTGCGGCGGCATCGCCTTCACCAGCCATCTCCTTACCGGAGATTCCACGGCCGCCACCGCGCGGTGTGCTGTCGCGCAGTGGTCGGTGGCGAAACAACCGCGGCGCAACGAGACCACGCCGCCCGCTCCAGGCGACGCCCGGATGGCTGTGATCGTTCGTTGCTGCCGCCGCGGAGAGGCGTTTGATTGGCAACCTGCTGCAAATCATGCTCTCACTGGTCCGGACGCCTTGGGGCGACCAACCACCGACTCCCCCAAGATAGTGGGGTCCCCCGGAGGGGTCAACACCAAATGTAGGAAAATCCCGAAAACCCTTACAGCACAAAGCACTGTCTGACGAACGGTCGGCGCAAGGCTGCGAACCCGTCCAATTGGACTGCGCAGTCAAGGCCCAAACCGGTAATTCTATCGATCAGTTGGGTCCGGTTGGGTTGGCTGCGACACCCATTGACACTAAAGCCGGTCACGGTTGGCCGTGACTGTCTCAGGCGGCACCGCACGCCTGGGGCGCCTGCCCGGACACCGGCAATGGGAGGAACTCGCCGCTGCCGACGTTGGGTCGAGGGCGCGGCGCCCTCACCGCTCGCGGGACACGCCGTGAACCCCTCCCTGGGGGCTCGGCGGCGGCATCCATGCCGCCACACGGTCCCGCAATCGGCGAGGACACCGCACCAGACTGCTGGTCGGTGGTCGCGTGAAAGCTGCTGTAGCGCATTGCGCATCGGACGCTGAGCCGGCGCGTCATGATCGAACAACGCGCATCAAGCACGGCTCCTACCGTGCACACCGACCATCTCGACTGGTCCTTGCCCGCCCACCGTCGCGGGACCTTACGCGGCATGGATGCCGCGTAAGAGCCTACATGGACGTACTTGCGGCGTGTCCCGCGAGGGTGGGCGGGCAAGGGCTCGGTAGCAAACTCACAGCGCCGAGAGCCTGGCGAGGACAACGCACCGGTTGCCGGCTGCTTCGCTAAAAACCATGCGCGCCGGCCAACTCAACTGGTCCTTGTCCGCCCACCGTCGCGGGACCTTACGCGGCATGGATGCCGCGTAAGAGCCTACAAGGACGTACTTGCGGCGTGTCCCGCGAGGGTGGGCGGGCAAGGGCCCTGCAGCAAACCCACAGCGTCGAGGTTGGGCGTGCAAAGGCAATGCAGCCAAGCCACAGAACTAGCGACGCCCGCCCGATGGCCATGAAGACGCTGTCAGCCGCTCTCAAGTCAACAGCATTACGCCCTGAGCGCGGCCATGCGCGAGATCAGATCTCGGTCGGGCCGATGTGGTGGCGCTTGCGGTAGCGGATCGACGACCACACCGAGGCGGCGATGAAGGCCACGCCGATCAGGCCGGTCAGCACTTCCGGCACGTGGTACACGGTGCCGACCAGCATGATGATCGCCAGCACGCCGATGGCGTAATGGGCGCCGTGCTCCAGGAACACGAACTCGTCCAGCGTGCCCTTGTGCACCAGATAGACCGTCATCGAACGCACGAACATCGCACCGATCGCCAGGCCCAGCATGATGATGACCACATCGCGGGTGATCGCAAACGCGCCGATCACCCCGTCGAACGAGAACGAGGCGTCCAGCACTTCCAGGTACAGGAAGGCGGCAATGCCCGAGCGCTTGGCCGGGCCCATGCCGTCTTCGCTCTCTTCGGACTCGAACAAGGCATCCACGCTGCCGACCAGCAGGTACAGCAGGATGCCGCCCAGGCCGGCGAACAGCACGCTCTGGAAGATGGCCTCGGGCAGGAACAGCTTGGTGCACAGCAGCACCGTCACCGCCACGATCACCGACATCGCATCGGCCTTGCCCAGCTTGCCGACCAGCCGTTCCACCGGGCCGAGCCAGTGCAGCTTGCGCTCCTGGTCGAACAGGAAGTTCAGGAATACCAGCAACAGGAACATGCCACCGAAGGCGGCAATGGACGGGTAGTTGTCGGTCAGCACCTGGCTGTAGCGGTCCGGCTCCTTCAGCGCCATCTGCATCACCGGCACCAGGCCCATGCCGGTGGCCACCGACACGATCACGATCGGAAACACCAGGCGCATGCCGAACACCGCGATCAGGATGCCGACGGTGAGGAACAGCTTCTGCCAGAACGCGTTCATGTGCTTGAGCACGCCAGCGTTGACCACCGCGTTGTCGAACGACAACGACACCTCCAGCACGCTCAGCACCAGGCACAGCCACAGCGCCTGCCACAGTCCCATTGCGGTGGTGTGGCCCCACCAGGCGGCAACGCCCAGGCAGATGGCGGCGACTAACAACGACATTCTGAACTCGCGAAACATTGACACTCCCAGGCGGGCCGAGACGACAGCCGAAGCAACCGGCCAGGGTGAGGCCCGGCAGATCCGGCATGCGGTGGAGGATGGGGGACCGCGGCGTGACGCAGGGTCAGGCCGGGCGTGGCTCGCCCATTATAGGGAGTGTCACCGCCATCAGGGTCGCATCGTCCGGATCCGGGCGGACCCCGAAGCCCAGGCTCTGGCACATTGCCAGCATGGTGCGGTTCTCGCGCAGCACCTGGCCTTCGATCTGCTTCAGGCCCAGCCAGCGCGCGTACTCGATCATGATGCGCATCAGCTGCCAGCCGATGCCGTGGCCCTTGAGGTCGGAGCGGATCAGGATGCCGTATTCGCCGCGCTCGTAGTCGGCGTCGGCATGCAGCCGCACCGCGCCGAGCATGTCGCCGGTCTTGGGGTCGATGGCCACCAGCGCGATCGAGCGCGCGTAATCGAGCTGGGTCAGCCGCGCGATGAATTCGTGGCTGAAATGCTTGACCGACTGGAAGAAGCGCAGCCGCAGGTCCTCGTCGGTGACCCGTGCGAAGAACGCGCGGAACAGCGCGTCGTCCTCCGGGCGCACCGGGCGCACCAGCGCATGCGTGCCATCGCCCAGCCCGATCTGGCGCTCCCATTCCTTCGGGTACGGGAAGATCGCAAAACGCGGATGGCCGCGGCCCTTGTGCAGCTTGCGCGCCGGCGCCACCGCCACGCGCGCGTCCAGCGCGATCACGCCATCGCGGTCGGCCAGCAGCGGGTTGATGTCCAGCTCGGTGATCTCGGGGATGTCGGCGGCCAGCTGCGCCAGCTTGACCAGCACCAACGCCACCGCGCGCTCGTCGGCGGCCGGCACGTCGCGGTAGGCCTTGAGGATGCGCGACACCCGCGTGCGGCCGATCAGCTCGTGGGCCAGGCGTAGATCCAGCGGCGGCAACGCCAGCTCACGGTCGTTGATCACTTCCACCGCGGTGCCGCCGCGGCCGAACACGATCGCCGGGCCGAACACCGGGTCGTCGGCGATCCCGGCGATCAGTTCGCGCGCCTTGGGCCGCAGCACGGTGGGCTGCACGATCACTCCTTCGATCAGCGCATTGGGGTGCGCGGCGCGCGCACGCGCCAGGATGCCGGTCGCCGCTTCGCGCACCGCCGCCACGCTGGACAGGTTCAGGCGCACGCCATCCACATCGGACTTGTGCGCGATGTCGCTGGACAGCACCTTCAAGGTCACCGTGCGGCCGACGGCCAGTAACGGGTCGGCCAGCAATGCGGCCTCGTTGGCGGTGGCGGCCACCTGCAGCGGCACGATCGGGATGCCGTAGGCGGCCAGCAGGCGGTTGGTGGCGACCGGGTCCAGCCAGCGCCGACCGGCGGCCAGGGCGTCGTCGACCACCGCCCGGGCGATGCCGGCATCCACCACGAAATCTTCCGGCAGGCTGGGCGGGGTCTCCATCAACGCCGCCTGCGCCTCGCGGTAGCGCACCAGGTGGGTGAAGCCGCGCACCGCGTCCGACTCGGTGGCATAGGTGGGCACGCGCGCGGCATTGAGCGCGGCGATTGCCGCATCGTCCTGGCCCAGCCATACGGCAAACACCGGCTTTTCGCGCTGGTAGCGGTTGCGTTGGTCCAGCGCGCGGGTCAGCGCCTTGGCCGCATCGGCCGAGGAGGTGAACGCGGTGGGCACGTTGACCACCAGCAGCGCGTCGTTCTCCGGATCGTCCAGCAAGGCTTCGATCGCCGCCGCATAACGCGGCCCGTCGGCATCGACGATGATGTCGACCGGATTGCTGCGCGACCAGCCCTGCGGCAGCGACTGATCCAGCCGCTCCAGCGTCTTGGCCGACAGCTCGGCCAGGGTGCCGCCGCGCAGCACCAGCTGATCCACCGCCAGCTGCCCCACCCCGCCGCCGTTGCTGAGGATGGCCAGCCGCCGGCCGGGAAAACTGCCGAGCCGGCCCAGGGTTTCGGCGGCGGCGAACAGCTCGTCCAGCGCGCCCACCCGCAACAGGCCGGCACGTGCGAATGCCGCGCCATACACCGCGTCCGAGCCGGCCAGCGCCTGCGCGTGGGTGTCGGCATTGGGATTGATACGGAACTGGCGCCCGGACTTGACCACCACCACCGGCTTGGCGCGCGCGGCGGCGCGTGCGGCCGACATGAACTTGCGCGCATCGCCGATGCGTTCGACGTACAGCAGGATCGCGCGGGTACGGTAGTCGGTGGCGAAGTAGTCGAGCAGATCGCCGAAATCCACATCCAGCGTATCGCCCAGCGACACCACCGCCGAGAACCCCACCGAGCGCGCCACGCCCCATTCCACCAAGGCTGCGGCAATCGCGCTGGATTCGGAGATCAGCGCCAGGTCGCCGGCCTGCGGGCAATGCGCGGCGATGCTGGCATTGAGCCGCGCATGCGGGGCGATCACGCCCAGGCAGTGCGGGCCGAGGATGCGCATGCCCTTGGCGCGCGCGGCCGCCTCCATGCGCGCGGCCGGCGAGCCCGGGCCGTTGCCCAGCCCGGCGGTGAGGATGATCGCCGCGGCCACCCCGCGCCGCGCCGCGATCGACACGATGCGCGGCACGATGCGCGCTGGCGCGGTGATCACCACCAGGTCCGGCACCCAGGGCAGATCGGTCAGCCGCGCCACCGTGCGCACGCCATCGATCTCGCTGTAACGCGGGCTCACCCAGCCGATCTGCCCGGGAAACCCGGCCGCGCGCAGGTTGCGCACCACCGCCCGCCCGGCCGAGCGATCGCGCGGACTGCCGCCGACCACCGCCACGGTGGTGGGACGAAAGACCTGCTGCAGGTGGTAGGTACTCATCGTGCGGAAGAGAACAATGCCATCGCGCTACGGTACACGCACTGATGGATCCAGGCATCGGCGCGCTGTGCACCATGAGTGTGTCACGCCGGGGTCACCACCCCAACCGGGGGTGCAGAGGCATCGCCAGAGTCGGCGATGCGCCAGGCCGATGCACCTGATGCGCCAAGGACGCAGGCATTCACCCTTCCGGTCAGTCGAGACACGTCCGGCATGGATAGAGGCCTGGCGACTGCTCGCCAGGCCTCCAAGGCAACCGATTACAACAGCGTGCCACTCAAGATCGCCGCGGCAATGCTGAAATAGATCACCAGCCCGGTGACATCCACCAGCGTGGCCACGAACGGCGCCGAGGCGCTGGCCGGGTCGAAGCCGAGCCGTTGCAGCACGAACGGCAGCATCGAGCCGGACAGCGAGCCGAAGGTGACGATGCCGATCAGCGCCGCGCCGATGGTCAGCGCCACCATCTGCCAGTGCGGGCCGTAGTCGTACAGGCCGGCGGTCTGCCAGATGGTGATGCGCACGATCGCCAGGAGGCCCAGGATGGTGCCCAGGGTGAGCCCGGTCGGCAGCTCGCGCAGCGCCACCTTCCACCAGTCGCCCAGGCGCAGCTCGCGCAGTGCCAGCGAGCGGATCAGCAGCGAGGTGGCCTGCGAGCCGGAGTTGCCGCCCGAGCTCATGATCAGCGGAATGAACAGGGTCAGCACCACCGCCTTGGACAGCTCGTCCTCGAAGTGCTGCATCGCGCTGGCGGTGAGCATTTCGCCCAGGAACAGTACGCTCAGCCAACCGGCGCGCTTCTTGATCATCTGACCGAAGCCGATCTGCATGTAGGGCTTGTCCAGCGCTTCCATGCCGCCGAACTTGTGCACGTCCTCGGTGGATTCGGCGATCAATGCGTCCAGCACATCGTCCACGGTGACGATGCCGAGCACATGGCCGTGCGCATCCACCACCGGGATAGCCAGCAGGTCGTGGCGGCGGATCAGGCGGGCGACTTCTTCCTGGTCCAGTGCCGGGTCCACCGTGACCGGCGGATTGACCTGCGCCACGTCCAGGATCGGCGCATCCGGCGCGCCGGTGATCAGCCGGCGCATGGTGACCACCTGGGTCAGCACGCGGCTATGCGGGTCGAGCAGATAGATTGCATAGACCGTCTCGCGGCTGCGCTCCACCTCGCGGATGTGCTGCAACGTACGGCCCACCGTCCAGTCGGCCGGCACCGCCACGAACTCGGTGGTCATCAGCGCGCCGGCGGTATTGGGCGGGTAGCGCATCAACGCCTGGATCGACAGCCGCGCCTCGGCACTGAGCAGCCACAGCAGCGGCTGGCGCTGCTCGGCATCCAGGCCATGGAAGATGTCGGTGGCGCGGTCGTCGGCCATCTGCCCGAGCAGGGAGGCGGCCTGCTCGGCCGGCAGCAGCGCGACCAGCGCGCTGGCGGCATGCAGCTCGGGTTGTTCGAGCAATTTCACCGCACGCGGCTGCGGCAGCGCGGCCAGCACCTGTGCGGCCTCGTCGCGGTCGAGGGTGTTGAGGTATTCCACCGCATCGGCCGTGTTGAAGTCGGCGATGGGTGCGATCAAGGCATCGACGCCTTGGGCAAGGCGCAGGGTTTCGTTGTGCATGGTGGTTCGCCTGGTGACGACCGTCGTCGATGACAGCCGGCGAACCTGAGCCTCAGGCGTGCGCCAGCTGGGTCATCGACCCGGGTCTAGGGTGACTGTCGCTGGACATGAGTAAGGGCTCCGAAAAGTGCGTACCGGCCGGTGATCCGGGCGGCAGCGCGGCGCAGTCTGCGCGCCTGCGCCCGCTTGGTCAATGCCCTGCGCAGGCCATGCTCAGCGGGCGTCCAGGCGGACGCCACAACGCCGGGCCTGTCATGTCGACAAGCGACTGCACTGCACCCGACGACCGGCCGTGCGCGACCGACCAGGACCGTGGGTCATTGCCTGCAACGGCGGCTGCGTGCACGCATGCAATGCGGAACGACGTGGCGACATGCGGCTCAGTCATGCGGACCACGTGGCGCATTGCTGCCCGCGATGTGGTGCTGCCGGCTTGCATCACCGGACCAGAGCACACCGCCAATCCACACAGTTGCACGCAGCGCACGCCGATCCAGGCCAGCAGCCGACCGCGGGCGGCATAATGCGAACCTCAACGGAGAACGTGCATGCATAGCGGTGGTCTGGAACTGGCTCTGGTGCTGATGCTGGCCGCCATCGTGGCGGTGCCGGTGTTCAAGCGCTTCGGCCTAGGCGCGGTGTTGGCCTATCTGGTCGCCGGTGTGGTGCTCGGGCCCGATGGCGTGGGCGTGGTGCAGGATGCCGAGCGCATCAGCGGCGCGGCCGAGATCGGCGTGGTGATGCTGCTGTTCGTCATCGGCCTGGAACTGTCGCCGGCGCGCCTGAAGGTGATGCGTCATTCGGTGTTCGGTGCCGGCGCCACCCAGGTGGTGGTGACCACGCTGATCCTGGGTGGCCTGCTGATGCTCGGCAACCTGGGCTGGAAGAGCGCGTTGATCGTCGGCGTGGCGCTGGCGTTGTCGTCCACCGCGGTGGGCCTGCAGCTGCTGGCCGAGCGCAAGGCGCTCAATAGCGACTACGGGCGCCTGGCGTTCGCCATCCTGCTGTTCCAGGATCTGATCGCCATTCCGTTGCTGGCGGCCATTCCGCTGCTCGGCGGCAGCAAGAACGCCACGCTGGCATGGCCCGACGTGGCCAAGGCGGTCGCGGCACTGGCGCTGGTGATCCTGTGCGGGCGCTTCGTGCTGCGCCATCTGTTCAACGTGGTGGCGCGCACGCGCATGCCGGAAGTGTTCACCGCCAGCGCCCTGCTGGTGGTGCTGGGCACCGCCTGGATCATGCAGGAAGCCGGATTGAGCGCCAGCCTGGGCGCCTTCATCGCCGGCGTGCTGCTGGCCGATTCGGAATTCCGCCATGAGCTCGAATCGCAGATCGAGCCGTTCGAAGGATTGCTGCTGGGGCTGTTCTTCATCTCGGTCGGCATGGGCATCGATCTGAACCGGGTGGTCGCCGAGCCAGGCCTGATCGCCGGCGGTGTGGCGATCCTGCTGGTGGTCAAGTTCTCGCTGCTGGTCGGCATCGGCAGCGTGGCGAAGTTGCCGCTGCGCAGCAGCCTGATGCTGGGCAGCGTGTTGTGGCTGGGCGGCGAATTCGCCTTCGTGGTGTTCAACGAGGCCGATCGGGTCGGCTTGCTGGAGCGCGCCAACCACGACCGGCTGGTGGCCGTCGTCGGCGTGTCGATGGCGCTGACGCCGCTGTTGCTGCTGGGCATGCAGCGCATCCTCAACGGGCCGCTGCGGCTGCATGCGCCCAAGTCCGACCGCCCGTTCGACACCATCGATGCGCAGACGCCCAAGGTACTGGTCGCCGGCATGGGCCGCTTCGGTCAGGTGGTCGCGCGCCTGCTCACCGCGCGGCATGTGCCGTTCGTGGCCCTGGAACACAATCCGGACACCGTGGAAGATCTGCGCCGCTTCGGCAGCCAGCTGTACTACGGCGACCCCACGCGACCGGAACTGCTGCGCGCCGCCGGCGCCGACCGCATCAAGGTGTTCGTGATCGCGGTGGACGACCCGGACACCAACATCAAGACGGTGCGGCTGATCCGCCGCCTGTACCCGCAGGCCACGGTGCTGGCACGTGCACGCAATCGCCAGCACGCCTGGAAACTGATGGACCTGGGCGCAGAACCGTTCCGCGAGGTGTTCGCCTCCAGCCTGGAACTGAGCGAACGCGTGCTGACCTCGCTCGGTTTGGGCGAGGCGGTTGCCAAGGATCACGTCAAACGCTTCCGTCAGCACGACGAAGAGTTGCTGCATCGCCAGCACCTGGTCTACGACGACGAGGCCAAGGTGATACAGACCTCGCGCGACGCACGCGCCGACCTGATGAATCTGTTCGAAGCCGACGTCAAGGCCGATGTGGACGGCGAGCCCGCGCCTACCACACAGGATCGCTGAGCCCTTGGTAGGAGCGTGCCTGCGCGCGACCCGGGCGTTACCGATAAAGCTCGTCGCGCGCAGGCACGCTCCTACGTGGATGTGGTGCATCGTTTGTCAGCGGTAGTGACGCAGTCGATGCCTTGGAAACGACCTGCACGCAAGCGGCCGATTGCGTCCAAGTCATACGCCGATGTGATGGCGAGCCCCCACCAACCACCCACAATCACTTCGTCGTTCGTAGGAGCGTGCCTGCGCGCGACCGGGCGTTACCGATAAAGCCCGGCGCGCGCAGGCACGCTCCTACGTGGATGTGGTGCATCGTTCGTCAACGGTAACGGCGCCGTCGTTGCCTCGGCGACAACCTGCACGCGAGCGGCCGATTGCGTCCAAGTCATACGCCGATGTGATGGCGAGCCCCCACCAACCACCCACCATGGTTGCGCCGTTCGTAGGAGCGTGCCTGCGCGCGACCCGGGCGTTACCGATAAAGCCCGTCGCGCGCAGGCACGCTCCTACGTGGATGTGGTGCATCGTTCGTCAGCGGTAGTGACGCAGTCGATGCCTTGGAAACGACCTGCACGCAAGCGGCCGATTGCGTCCAAGTCATACGCCAATGTGACGGCGAGCCCCACCAACCACCCACCATCACTTCGCCCTTCGTAGGAGCGTGCCTGCGCGCGACCGGGCGTTACCGATAAAGCCTCGTCGCGCGCAGGCACGCTCCTACGTGGAGCTGCGGCGGCTGCCTCCGTCAGCGGCGTGGCGCGCGCACCGCGGGCTTGCTGGCCGACTTCTTCGCTGCGCTCTTGCCAGCCGCGGTTTTGCCGGCGGTCTTTGCGACCTTGCCGGTTGCGCGTTTGCCCGCGGCTTTCTTTGCCGCACTGCCCGGCGACGTAGCCGCATCCTGCGATGGTCTTGCTGCAGCCGCAGATGCGCGTTTGGCTGGCGCCTTGGTGACCCTTTCGGCTGCCGCCTTGGTGATCTTCCTGGCCGGCGCCTTGGCAGCCTTCTTGACCGTCTTCCCGGTGGCTTTCTTGATCGGCGTTGCAGCGCTGCTGCGCGCTTCCGGTGCGCGGCGCGGCGGTGGCTTGCGGCCGGGGGTGAGCGCGCGCCAGGCGTGTCCACCGTTCATCGCCAGCAAGGCGTCGGCGGCCGAGGGTCCGGCGCTGCCGGCGGCGTAATTGGGGAAATCGCTGGGCGGTTGCTTCCAGGCATCCAGGATCGGTTGCACGATACGCCAGGCACCTTCCACCATTGCCGCATCCTGGAACAGGCCGGCCTCGCCGTTCATGCAGTCCTGCAGCAGGCGCTCGTAGCCCACCGTGTATTCCTTGGGGAACCAGTCGCGGTAGCGGAAGTCCATGCGCACCGGTGCCAGGCTGACCTGCGCGCCGGGGCGTTTGACGTCGAACTGCAGCGAGATGCCTTCGTCGGGCTGGATGTGCAGCACCAGCCAGTCGGGGCCATAGCCGCCCACTTCGGTGCTGCGGAACGGCGCCAGCGGCGCGGGCTTGAAGCGGATCGCGATCTCGGTGGTGCGCTCGCGCAGACGCTTGCCGGTGCGCAGGTAGAACGGCACGCCGGCCCAGCGCCAGGTGTCGACCTGCAGCTTCATCGCCACGTAGGTTTCGGTTTCCGAATCGTCCGGCACGGTGTCTTCTTCGCGATAGCCGGGCACGGCGCTGCGGTTGACCGCACCAGAGGCGTACTGGCCACGCACCACGTCTTCGGGCTTGATCGGGCGCACCGCTTCGATCACTTCGGCGCGGCGGCGATGCATCGCTTCGGTGGTGAATGCAGCCGGCGGCTCCATCGCAATCATCGCCAGCAGCTGGAAGAGGTGGTTGGGCACCATGTCGCGCAGGCAACCGGTGGGGTCGTAAAAGCGCCCGCGCCCTTCCACGCCGATGGTTTCGGCGGCGGTGATCTGCACATGATCGATGCGGTCGCGGTTCCACACCGGCTCGAACAGGCCATTGGCGAAACGGAACGCCAGGATGTTCTGCACGGTTTCCTTGCCGAGGAAATGGTCGATGCGGAACACCTGGTCCTCATGCAGCACCTTGGCGACGGTGGCGTTGAGCGCGACGGCGCTGGGCAGGTCGTGGCCGAAGGGTTTTTCCACGATCACCCGACGCCAGCCCTCGCCCTCACGTTGCCTGACCAGCCCGGCTTCGCCCAGGTTGAGCAATACCGGCTCGAAGAAGCGCGCGGCGGTAGCCAGATAAAACAGCACGTTGCCCTGGGTGCCGTAGCGCTTGTGCAGCTTCTCCAGCGCGCCACCCAGGGTTTGATAGGCACCCAGGTCGGTGAAATCGCCGCGCAGATAATGCATGCGCTCGCGCAGCCACTCCCAGGTGTCGGTGTCGAACTCGTCGGTCTGGAATTCGGCATCGCGGCTGCTGAGCAGCTGGGTCATCGACTGGCCCATCATCGTGCGCCACGAACGCTCGCTGATATCGCCGTGATCCATGCCGACGATGGCGAACTGCTCGCCCAGCGCACCGGAGCGGCGCAGGTTGTACAGCGCCGGCATCACCAGGCGCTTGGTCAGATCGCCGCGTGCACCGAACACCACGATGATGCACGGCGGGGTGGTGGCTTGTTCGTTCATGGATGTGTTTCCTCTTTGCCCATGCGTCCGTGCAGGCGCAATGCCGCATTGACCAGAGCCACGTGGGAATACCCTTGCGGGAAGTTGCCAAGCATGCGTTTGCTGCGCGGGTCGTACTCTTCGGCGAGCAGGCCCACGTCGTTGCACAACCCGAGCAGACGCTCGAGCAGGACGCGTGCCTGCTCGGTGCGCCCGAGCAGGGCGTAGTTTTCCACCAGCCAGAAGCTGCAGGCAAGAAAGGTGCCCTCGCCGGCCGGCAAGCCGTCGGCGCTGTCGTCGGCGCGATAGCGCTCGACCAATCCATCGATGGTCAGATCGCGTGCGATCGCATCGGCGGTCGCGGCAATACGCGGATCATCGGCCGGCAGGAACCCCACGATCGGGATCAGCAACAACGCCGCATCCAGACGATCGGACCCGTAGCTCTGCACGAAGTGCCCGTCCGGGTGCACGCCTTTTTCCAGCACTTCGGCGCGGATGTCGTCGGCGATGCGGCCCCAGTGCGCGCGCTTGGCCGCATCGGCATTGGTGATGCCATCGCGCGCGCCGCAGTCGAATGCCAGCCAGGCCATCACCTTGGAATGCACGAAATGACGGCGCTCGTCGCGGATTTCCCAGATGCCTTCGTCGGGCAGGCGCCACAGCGTTTCCAGCGTCTCCAGCACCTTTTCCAGCAACGATGCCGACGAGCCATCATCATCGGACGGCGGCGCCACGCCCTTTTCGCGTGCGTAATGGAACGCGCCGATCAGCTCGCCGTAGACGTCGAGCTGGAACTGGTCCACCGCGCCGTTGCCGATCCGCACCGGCCCGGAATTTTCATAGCCGGGCAGCCAGTGCGCCTCCCACTCCTGCAGGCGGCGTTCGCCGGCAATGCCGTAGAGCGCCTGCAACTGATCCGGCGAACCGGCGATGGCGCGTTGCACCCAGTCGCGAAAAGCTTCTGCTTCGTCGCGATAGCCGGCCTGCAGCAAGGCGATCAGGGTGAACACCGAATCGCGCAGCCAGCAGTAGCGGTAATCCCAGTTGCGGCTGCCGCCCAGATGCTCGGGCAGCGAGGCAGTCGGCGCGGCGACGATGCCGCCGGTGGGCAGATAGCTGAGCCCTTTCAGCACCACCAGCGAGCGGCGCACCTGCGCGGTCCAGGGGCCGACATCGGTACAGCGCCGCGCCCAGCCATGCCAGAACGCGGTCGTGCGTTGCAGCGCCTGTTCCGGATCGATCGCCGTCGGCGTGGGCTGATGCGACAGGCCGTGGCTGAGCACAAACCAGGTGCTCTCGCCCTGCCGCAGCGTGAAGTCGGTTTCGGTGCCCATGTCCTCGCCGTGCAGCGCCTGCGGCGAGCGCAGCGCCAGCTGGTCGGGGCCGGCAATGGCGCGGATGCCGCCGTCGATGCGCGTCACCCATGGCACGGTGCGGCCATAGTTGAAGCGGAAGGTCAGGCGCATGTGCATCGGCACCTGGCCCTGCACGCAACGCACGATCCGCACCAGGTGCTGGTGGCCGTCGCCTTCATCGCTGGCGACCATGAAGTCGACCAGTTCCACCGTGCCGGTGTCGGTGTGCATGCGCGTGCACAACACCAGGCTGTCGTCTTCGTAGGCACGCTCGCTGCGAAAGTCGCCGGCCGGCGACAACGCCCATTGCCCGTGCTGCTCATCGCCCAGCAGGGACGCGAAAAACGCATCGGAATCGAAACGTGGCAGACACAGCCAGTCGATGGTGCCGCGGTGGTCGACCAGGGCCGCGCTGTGGCAATTGCCCAGCATGGCGTGGTCCTCGATACGCACGCTCATCGTAGAGGCGCTTCCTTCGTGCGAGGGAGGGCCAAGTTTTGCATGCGCGGTGTCGGGATCAGGTTACGACTGCGCCGGCAGACGCAGCAACGGTGGCACCGTGTGTTCCAGGCGACGGATCAGTGCCGGATCCATATACGCGTAGTCGTCGGGAATCTGCAGGCAGATCACCCGGCAATGGCGCAGATGGGCGGCGAAGCGCTTGCGCAGCAACTGCAGGTGACGACGCTCCATCACCAGCACCAGTTGCGCTTCGTGCAACAGCTCCGGGGTGAGCTGTACCTCCGCATCGGCGGCCAGCCCGGCCGATTGCGTCTGCACGCCCGGCCAGTCGGCGAACACGCGCTCGGCGGTGGGGCTGCGCAGCCGGTTGCGGCTGCACACGAACAGCACCCGCAGCGGTGCGCCGGCGCGCTGGCTCAGCGGCCTTCGCGCAGGAAGCGCGCCATCGAGGACACCCCCGGCAAAGCGGGTTCGAACTGGCCGGCCACATCGATGAAGCCGCGCATGATCGCGATCTCGCGCGGGGTGCGGTTGAGCGCGTCGCGGCGGTCGGCATCGGCGCCGGCACGCAGCAGGCGCTGCACCAGCAACGGCAGGCCGTGCAGTGCGGCCAGGTGCAACGGCCCGAAACCGCGTTGATCGGCCACGTCCAGCGAGACGTCTTCGTCGAGCAGGCGTTCGACGCCGGCCAGCACCACCTGCTCGTCGCAGGCGGTGCCCGGCTCGGCGCGCGCACCCAGCACCAGCAGCAAGGGGCTGACCCGGCCGCCGGCCAGGTAGTCCGGGTCGGCGCCGGCCAGCAGCAAGGTATCCAGCAAGGCCAGCAGGCGGCTCTTGTCGCGCGCCGTGAAGCCGTACAGCGCGGCGCAATGCAGTGGCGCCAGGCCTTGATCGTCGTTGGCGTGCACATCGGCCGCCGCGGTGAGCAGGCGCGCCACGATATCCGGCAGGCCCAGCGCGCAGGCCAGCATCAGCACGGTGACGCCGCCGGGCAGACGGTGCTCGATCTGCGCACCGGCCTGCAGCAACGCGGCCACGATCTCGGTCTGACGCATGCTCACCGCCGCCGACAACGGCGTGGCGCCGCTATTGGCCGCGCGTTGCGGGTCGGCGCCGCGACCGAGCAGATGCGCCACCACGCCCAGATGGCCGCCACCGGCGGCACGCAGCAACGCGGTGCAGCCCTGGGCATCGATCGCATCGACCGGCAGGCCCAGATCGATCAGGCGGCGCACCGCATCGGTGTCGCCGACCATCGCGGCGGCCGGCACGTCCGCCTCGCGCAGGCTGCGCTGCGGCAGCGACCAGATGCGCCAGTCCAGCCAGTCGGCCAGGTCGCGGCGGCCGATCGACAGCGCCACCCCCAGCGGGGTCTGCCCGTCGGCAGCGCGCGCTTCCGGCGAGGCGCCCTGCTTGACCAGCAATTTCAGCGACGCCTCGCGGCCCAGCGCGGTGGCCAGGTGCAGCGCGGTCATGCCATGGCTGTCGCGCGCCTCGCGGTCCACGCCGTGTTCCAGCAGCCACTGCTGCAGGCGCAGCCAGCCCAGCCGCACCGCCAGCGACAACGGCGGATCGCCGGCCGCCGATGCGGCGAACGGGTCGGCGCCGCGTTCCAGCAGTTCCAGCGCGAACTGTTCCAGCCCGCGCGATGCCGCATCGTGCTGCACGCAGGCGCTGAGCAGCCGCGTCAGGCCGCCGGCACCGGCCGGCGACACGCCATGGCGCAGCAGCGCCTGCAGCGCCGGCACCGCCTCCACGCCCCGCGACAGCAGCGCAAACATCGGCACATCGCCGCAGGCATCGCGCACTTCGGCATCGGCCCCGTGGCGCAGCAGCCAGTCCACCGCATCGGCGTTCAAGGCCAGATGCGCGTCGTGCAGCAGGCCGCCGAGTTCTTCTGGGCCGCACAGGCGGGCCAGTGCGACCAGACCGTCGCGCTGGCCGAACTGCAGGCCTTCGCGCAGCAGAACCAGTGGCGGGCGATCGGGCAGTACCGTCACGCCGGGGCTCTCGCCGTGCGCGTCACTGACCGCCGCCGGCAAGGGATAGCCGGGATCGAGCAACTGCACGATCGCCCAGCGCCCGGCTTCGGCGGCCACATCCACCGCGCGACGGCCGTGCGCGTCGGCGCTGTCGGCCGGCACCTGCAGCTCGAGCAGGCGCCGGATCAGCGCCGGCGACACGCTGTCGGCGGCGCAGGCCAGCATCACCGCATTGCGGCCCTCGCCGTCGATGGCCAGCACGTCGGCCTTGCGTGCGACCAGGCGTTCGAGCACCCCGCTGCGCGCCTGCCGCGCCGCATCCAGCCACGGCGTGCGGCCGAGCAGATCGCGCGCTTCCAGATTGGCGCCGGCCGCCAGCAGCGCCTCGACGATGTCGCCATGTCCGGCCAACGCGGCTTCGTGCAGGGCACTGCGGCGTTGGCGGTCGCGCGCATCCACGCGCGCCTTGTGCTTGAGCAGCAGTTGCACGCCGGCCGGGTCGTCTTCCTCGGTGCCGGCCGCGGCCAGCAGCACCGGCGCGCCACCTTCCGGTTCGGAGTGCGCGCCGCGTTCCAGCAGGAACTTGGCCAGCCGCCAGTTGCCGACCTGGCAGGCCATCGCCAGCGGCGAGTGGCCTTCGTTGTTGAGCGCATCGAGTTCGGCGGCGGCATCGCGCAGCAGCGCGGCCACGCCCGGGTCGGAACTGCGCACCGCGTGGTGCAGCGGCGTGTTGCCGTCGTTGTCGCAGGCGCGCGGGTCGGCCCCGTTGGCCAGCAGCGTCATCACCGCATCCGGGCGGCCATGCCAGCTGTCGCGGGTGGCGGCCAGCAACGGGGTCATGCCGCGATGCGGCTGGTTGACGTCGACGCGGCGCACGATCAGCTCGCGCAGCAGGCGCAGATCCGGCAGCACCGCGGCCAGCGCGGGCAGGCTGCGTTGGTCGCGCCACTCCGGCAGCGGCATCGCCTGCGGGTCGGCCCCGGCGTCGAGCAACTGCAGCGCGCGGTCCACGCGTCCGCTGCGCGCGGCCTCGAACAGCTCCGGCACCAGTTGGTGCTGGGCCACCGGCTCCAGCGGACGCGGCTCGGCCGCCGCTTCGGAAAAGAAATCGGCCGCCTGCAGGGCCGCCGGGGCATCGCTGCGCGCCGGGGCGGCCGTGCGTTGCAACAGCAGGTGGGCAGCGGGCAGCAGCACGCTGGCCGCGATCGCCAGACTCCAGCGCAGGCTGCTCGACAACCAGCCCGGCCAGGCCAGCGCCACCACCAGCGTGCACATCGCCAGCACCAGGGCAGCGGCCAGCAGGCCGCGCCAGGCGTGCAACTCCTGCGTTGCCAGCGCATGCCAGCGCGGGGCCAGGGCGCCGCCATCGCGTTCGACCTCGCCCCACAGCGGCCAGGTCCGCCACAACCCGAGCAACGCGGCGCTGACCGCCACACTCAAGGCCAATGCGGCGGCCAGGCTGCCGCTGTCGCGCAGGGCGGTCAGCGGCCAGCTGATCAGGGCGGCCAGCGCCAGCAGGCCCACACCCCAGATCGTCAGCAACGGCGGCACTGCCTGCGCAACCGCACGCGGCTGGCTGGGCAGTGCGCGGCTACCGCGCGCCCACGACACCGCCAGCGCGAACGCCGGCTGCGCCAGCCACAGCGTCACCGCGGCGACACCGCCGCCGATGCCGCCCAGCAACGACAACGCCACGCCGGCCAGGCCGGCCAGCGCTGCGGCCCGCAAGCGTGCGGCCCGTGCGGCCTCAGTCATAGTCGCACTCGCCCGCCAGCACCACCGTCTTGGGCAGTTGCAGATAGAAGCCGTGCCTGGCGAGCGCTTCGCGCACCGTGGCCACGTCGGCCTGCGCCAGACGGCGCTCCGGCGTCAACGCCACCTCCAGCACGAACGCGAACGGCGCCAGCTGCGCGTGCACGGCGGCGGGAAGACCGGAGAAGTCGTCGCGCGTGGCGAGATAGACGAAGGTGTCCTGCTTGCGTTGGCTTTTATAGACGTAGGCGTGCATGCGCGCGTGGTCGCGCTCGATCGGCAAGTGTGTCGCAGGATTGTGTCCCAATTGCGCCGATGGCGAAAGCGCGGCAACGCGCGAAAACTCCAGCCCCGTCAGCGACATGACCGGCACGTTCAGTTGCGCCATCGACGGGAGGCGCACCCGCCATCGATATACTGAGCCCACTTCTTGCCAGCCAGACCACCGTGAGCCAAGCGCAGCATTCGTCCCAGATGGCCCCGGTCGCCGTCACCGCTTTTACGTCCACCACCGCGCTCGGCGCCGGGCTCGATGCCCAGGCCGCCGCCCTGACTGCTCGCCGCAGCGGCATGCGTCGCAACGATTTCGGCCCGCAGCCGCTGGCGTGCTGGATCGGCCGCGTCGACGGCGTGGAAGACATCGTGTTGCCGGAGGCCCTGCAAGGCTGGGACTGCCGCAACAATCGCCTGGCCTGGCTGGCCCTGCAGCAGGACGGCATGGCCGAGGCGGTGCAGGCCGCCGCGCAGCGCTACGGCGCCGAGCGCGTGGCGGTGATCATCGGCACTTCCACCTCCAGCATCGGCGCCAGCGAAGAGGCCTACACGCGGCTGGTCGAAGACGCCGACGGCGCGCGCTTCCCCGACGACCTGGATCGCCCGATCGTGCACACCCCGCACTCGCTGGGCGACTTCGTGCAGCACGCCACCGGCCTGCGCGGCCCGAGCGTGACCGTGGCCACCGCCTGTTCGTCCAGCGCCAAGGTGTTTGCCCAGGCCGCGCGCCTGATCGATGCCGGGGTGGTGGATGCCGCCCTGGTCGGCGGCGTGGATACCTTGTGCGGCAGCGTGCTGTTCGGCTTCAACTCGCTGCAGGTGGTGGCACCGGAGCTGTGCCAGCCGTTCGATGCGCGCCGGGTCGGCCTGAGCCTGGGCGAGGCCGGCGGCTTTGCCATGCTCGAACGCACCGCTGCCGCACCGGACGCAACGCTGTGGCTGTACGGCTATGGCGAATCCAGCGATGCGCACCATATGTCCGCCCCGCATCCGCAGGGCCTGGGCGCGCAGTTGGCGATGCGCGGCGCGCTCGAACGCGCCGGCCTGGAGCCGGCCGCGGTGGGCTACCTGAACCTGCACGGCACTGCCACACCGGCCAACGACAGCGTCGAAGCCGCCGCAGTGGCGGCGATCTTCCCGGCCACCCTGCACGCCAGCTCGACCAAGGCCTGGACCGGCCACACCCTGGGCGCAGCCGGCATCGTCGAGTCGGTGATCGCGCTGCTGGCGCTGCGTGACGGCGTGCTGCCGGGCACGCTCAACAGCGAAGTGCCCGACCCCGCCTGCGGCCCGCAGATCCGTTTCGACAATGCCCATTCCAAGATCGATTACGCAATGAACAACTCCTTCGGTTTTGGCGGCAACAACTGCTCGCTGCTGTTCGGGCAGGCCCGCTGATGCTGGCTGCCACCATCGAGGGGATCGGCTTCTGGACCCAGGGCCTGCCGAGCTGGGACGCCGCTGCGGCGTTCGTGCGCGGCGGCGCGCTGCAGGACACCGGCGCGCGCCCGGCGCCGCAGCTGCTGGCCGCCAACGAGCGCCGTCGCGCACCGGACACGGTGGCGGTCTCGCTGGAGGCCGCGCTGGCCGCCTGCACCGCCGCCGGCCGCGAGCCGGCCAGCCTGCCGTCGATCTTCACTTCCACGTACGGCGACCTGGCCATCTCCGACTACATGTGCACCACCCTGGCCAGCGACCCCACGGCGATCTCGCCGACCAAGTTCCACAACTCGGTGCACAACGCCGCGGCCGGCTACTGGACCATCGGCGCCGGGGCGATGACCCCGGCCACCGCGATCAGCGCCAGCCTGGGCAGCTTCGCGCAAGGCTTGCTGGAGGCGCTGGTCCAACGTGCCGCCGGCATGGACGCAGTGCTGCTGGCCGGCTACGACGCCCGCTCGGTCGGGCCGCTGGGTCGGGTCGCCCCCAGCCAGGGGCTGCTCGGTGGCGCGCTGGTGCTAGGTGCGCCCGGCCAGGCCGGCAAGCCGCAGTTGCGGGCGTGGCTGGACGACGGCACGCCGACGACGGGCGCCGGCCCGCTGGCGCGGCATGTCGCCGCCAATGCGATGGCGCCGATGCTGCCGTTGTTCGACCTGATCGCCACTGGCGGCGAACGCGTGGCGCTGTACGCCGGCCCGGGCCGGGTGTTGCGCGTGGAGCTCCAGCAGTGAGCCGGCAGCCACTGACCCGCGAGGACACCGCGATCCTGGTGCCGGCGCTGAACGAATCGCTGCGCATCCGTGAAGTGGTCAACGATGCGCTGACCTATTGTTCCAACGTGATCGTGATCGACGACGGCTCCGATGACGGCACTGCCGACTGCATCGCCGGCCTGCCGATCACCTTGATCCGGCACCCGCAGCGCAAGGGCAAGGGCGCCGCGTTGCGCAGCGGGTTTGCGCAGGCGCAGCGGATGGGCATGCGCGCGGTGATGACCATGGACGGCGACGGCCAGCACAAGGCCGCCGATTTCCCGCGCCTGTTGGCGTCGGCCAACCGCCACCCCGGCTGCGTCATCGTCGGCGCCCGCATGCGCAAGCGCGCCACCCAGCCCACCATCCGCCGCATCGGCAACGATTTCGGCGACTGGGGCATCGCCTGGGCCTGCGGCTTCCAGCTGGTCGACAGCCAGAGCGGCCAGCGCCTGTATCCGGCCTCGGTGTTCACCCTGCCCGACGTGCCCGGCGAAGGCTTCGTGTTCGAAGCGCAACTGCTGATTTCCGCCGCACGCCAGGCCGGCGCGCGCGTGGTCGCGGTGCCGATCGAAACCCGCTACGCCGGCACCTCGCCGGGCGCGTTCCGCAAGAGCCATTTCCGCCTGGTACGCGATCTGTGGGAAATCACCTCGCATGTGGTGGTCCAGGCCTGGAGCTACGGGCATATCTGGCGCGAGTACCGCCGCGTGCGCGCCAACCCGGTGCTGATCGACGACGCTGACGGCGAATTTGCTACTGTGCCGGCGGTTACCAAGAGCAAGCCATCCCCATGAATGCACAGCGTGCCGATGTCGTTATCACCGGTGGTGGCCTGGCCGGCCTGAGTCTGGCCCTGCAGCTGCGCCAACGCGACCCCGAACTGGCGATCACTGTGCTGGAGCGCCGTGCGCACCCGGTGCGCGAGGCGGCGTTCAAGGTGGGCGAGTCCACGGTGGAGATCGGCGCGCACTACTTCGCCGAGGTCTTGGGCCTGCGCGAGCATCTGGAAACCGAGCAGATCCGCAAGTTCGGGTTCCGCTTCTTCTTCTCCGACAAGCGCGAGGACATCGACCGCTGCACCGAGCTGGGCGTGAGCCAGATCCTGCCGACGCCGTCGTGGCAGATCGACCGTGGCCGCTTCGAAAATTTCCTCGGCGAGCGCGCCCGCGCGCAGGGCATCACGTTTGTCGACAACTGCAGCGTCAAGGGCGTGGACCTGTCCGATGACCAGGCCGACCACGCCGTGCGCTACGAGCGCGCGGGCGAGGCCGGCACGCTGAGCGCACGCTGGGTGGTGGATGCCAGCGGCCGCGCCGGCCTGCTCAAGCGCAAGCTCGGCCTGGCGCAGGACAATGCGCACGACGCCAATGCGGTATGGTGGCGTGTGGAAGGCCTGATCGACCCCAATGGCTGGTCGCAGGACAGCAACTGGCTGCAGCGCTGCACGCCGCCGGACCGCTGGCGCTCGACCAACCACATGTGCGGGCCGGGCTACTGGTTCTGGCTGATTCCGCTGTCGTCCGGCGCGCATTCGCTGGGCATCGTCTGCGATGCAACGATGCACCCGCTGGACACGATGAACACCCACGACAAGGCGATGACCTGGCTGCGCACGCATCAGCCGCAGGTCGCCGCCACACTCGACAAGGCCGACTACCGGCTGCAGGACTTCCTGTTCCTGCGTAACTTCTCCTATGGCTGCAAGCAGGTGTTCTCGCCGCAGCGCTGGGCGCTGACCGGCGAGGCGGGCTTGTTCCTGGACCCGTTCTATTCGCCCGGCAGCGACTTCATTGCGATTTCCAATACCTACATCTGCGAACTGATCGGCCGCGACCGCGCCGGCAGATCGCTCAGCCCGTATGTGGAGCTGTATCAGCAGCTGTATTTCTCGTTCTACGAAAATACCCTGACCCTGTATCAGGACCAGTACGCGCTGTTCGGCGACGCGCAGGTGATGCCGGTCAAGGTGATCTGGGACTACACCTACTACTGGTCGCTGCTGGCGCCGCTGTTCTGCAGCGGACGCATCGCCGACCTCAGCCTGCTCTCGCGCATGAAGTCCGATTTCTTCTATGCGCGCGACATGAATCTGGCAATGCAGCGTGTGCTGCACGACTGGGGCCAGCACAACACTGCACAAGGCCTGGCCACCGACGATGGGCGCCTGCTCGATCAATACCTGATCGGCTGGTTCAACGAACTCAATGGCGCCTTGAACGACACCCTCGACGACGATGCCTTTGCCGCACGCATCCACAGCAACGTGGCGCAGATGGCGGTGCTGGCACGCGAGATCCTGCAGCAGGCACGCCAGCGCCATGCCGCACTGCCGGACCACGGGCTGGACGCCTTGACCGCCAACGCCATCGGCGAGCCGATCCTCACCGCCGCCTGGTACGCCGACGCGGCGTGAGTTTGAAAACCGCGCCGGCAACGGCGCGTTTTTTCTTGATTTGCGCTAGCTTGCCCCGCGCGTGTGATGCACCACGGCGACACCGGCGGCCAGCCCGAGCCTACATGGACGTACTTGCAGCCTGTCCCGCAACGTTCCCTGCGGCCAAGCCGCAGCTCCTCCGCTCTACAGCCGACGCATCTGCACGGGTCAATCGCTCTCACGCCAAACAAGGGGCTGAGCTTCAGCGTCGTTACGACATCCCAAAGCAGGGCTGGTCGGGGGTCGTGCCCATCAGGTGGCGAACACGGTCGTTTTCGTTAGCCGCTCTCAGCCCATCCCACCATTGATGCCGATGACCTGGCCGTTGATGTAGCCGGCTGACTCCGAACACAGAAACGCCACCAACGCGGCCACTTCGTCGGGCTTGCCGACGCGGCCCGCCGGTACCAGTTGCTTGATCACTTCCGGCGCGAAGCTTTCGCCGACCATCTCGCTTTCGATCACGCCCGGCGCGACCACGTTGACGGCGATGCCGCGGCTGGCCATCTCGCGCGACAGCGATTTGCTGGCGCCGTGCAAGGCGGCCTTGGCCGCGGCGTAGTTGGTCTGCCCGCGGTTGCCCAGCACCGCCGCCACCGACGACACGCTGACGATGCGGCCCCAGCGCGTACGCGCCATCGGCAGCAGCAGCGGCTGGGTGACATTGAAGAACCCGTGCAGCGACACGTCGATGACCCGATGCCACTGTTCGGCGTTCATGCCCGCCATCGGCGCATCGTCGTGGATGCCGGCGTTGTTGACCACGATCTGGATCGGACCGCCCTCCAGCAGGCCTGCCAGCGCCACCGCACTGGCCTGCGCATCGGCCACATCGAACGCCACCGCCTCGGCGCTGCCGCCGTCGGCCACGATCGCTGCGACCACTTCATCGGCGCGGGCGATATTGCGATTGGCATGCACGATCACATGGCGCCCCTGCGCCGCCAGCTGACGGCAGATCGCACCACCAAGATCGCCGCTGCCGCCGGTGACGAGTGCGCGGCGCTGTGGAATGGAAGTGCTCATGGAAGCCTCAATGAAAGCCGCAGACACGACGGCGGAAAGAGCCTCATCCTAACGACTCGCAGCAGGCGCAGGAATAGATCCAGCATTGATCGCCTACATCTTGTAGGAGCGCGCTTGCGCGCGATGCGGCGTCAGCGGTAAGGCCATCGCGCGCACGCGCGCTCCTACGGGGCTTGGGTGGCCTGCGCGGCGCCCAGCATCACCGTGGCGCGCCCTTCGGCGAGCAACTGATCGGCGTGGCTCAGGCGAAAACTGTATTGCTGGCTGTCCTCGCCCTGCAGCAACACCTGCGCTTCGCAGACGATCGCATCGGGCAGGTCGTCCAGATACGCGACGTGCAAGTCCACCGCACGCAGCGCCACCAGCATGCCCGGGCGCACCGGCTTGCCCGATTCCCGGCCGAGCAAGCCGCCATGCACGGCCATGGCCTGCGCGCCGTATTCGCATAGATGCAGCGCGCGCAGGCGGCCATTGTAACGCAGCGGATGCGTGTCGCTGCGATGGGCATCGCTGCGCAACACGATGCGCTGCGCATCCCATTCCAGCACTGCTTCCCACAGGCACATGCTGCCCTGGTGTGGAATCAGCGCAGCAATCGCCTCACGTCCCTGCATGTGCATCTCCGTGTCTTGCGCGCTCCAGCGCCGGCTCGCGCGACACCAGCAAGGCGAGGATGAAATTGAACAATACCCCCAGCGCCACCGTGCTGCCGATCGCACGCAACACCGGGATGCTGGAGGCAGCCAGTAGCGCGAACACCAGCAGCGTCATCAGGCTGCACACGATCAGCGCATGCAGCGTGCGCAGCTGGTCGGCGTGATCGTCGCCGGCATGGTCGAAGAACAATGCGTAATCCAGGCCCAGGCCTGCCGCCAGGATCAGCGCGATCAGATGGAACAGGTTGAGCTCAACACCCATGCCGCGCAGGATCGCCAGGATCAGCACCGTGGTCAGCGCCATCGGCAGCAATACGCGCACGATCCGGCGCGGGCTGCGCAACGCGATCGCCACCGTCACCGCCAGCAGCAGCGCGGCCAGCACCAGCGCGCCGAGCACACGTCCGCGATACGCGGCCACCAGGGACTCGGACGCGTCCTTCAGATCCAGCAACTGCGCGCCGCTGCCTTGCACGGCGGCAGCCAGTACCGACGGATCGCGCAGGCCGGTCAACGACACCAACGCAGTGCTGCGATCGCCGCGGCCCAGCAGCAGCCCGCCGACCGACGTTGCCAGCGGCGAGCCGGCCAGGTCCTTCGGCAACAGCGGGGCGGCGCGCTTGGCAGCGTCCAGGTCCTGCAGGAACGACGCGAACGCATCGCTGCGAAACGGCGTGGCGGCCATCGCACTGTCGGTCAATGCGCGCGCTTGCGCAGCATCCGGCAACGCGGCCTGGCGCGCACGCTGGGTCTTGATGCTGGGCAGATAGCGCGCGGCCATGTCGTAACCGGTCAATGCGCCGTCGCGCACCAGGGCATCCAGGCGCGGGCGCAACTGCTCGCTGGCCTGCAGCGCGGCCTCGTCGTTGGCGGCAGACAGCGCGAGCACGTAACGCACGTCGGGGGCGCCCAGTTCCTGGCGCAGATGCGTGTCCTGCGCCAGGGCCTTGGGCGGCACCGGGGTCAATTTCGACAGATCGTTCTGCCAGAACTGCCCCGGTGCGAACGCGATCACCGCGATGCCGATCAGCGCAATCAGCGCCAGGCTGATGCGCGGCCGTGGCAGGCGCGCGATGCCGCGCCACAGCGCGGCGAGCATGCGCGAATCGGCGTAGTCGCGCGGTGCCGGGTCAATCAACGACGGCAACAGCCACCGCGTGGTGATCGCGGCGGTCGCCAGCCCGGCGATGGTGAACACCGCCAGCTGCCGCAAGCCGTCCACACCGGAAAACAGGAAGGTCACATAGGCAATGCAGGTGGACACCACGCCGGTGGCCAGCGTCGGCCATAGATGACGCGCGTTGTCGCGTGGATCCAGACCCGGGCGCTGATGACTGAACAGGTGGATCGGGTAATCCTGCACCACGCCGATCAGGGTGAAGCCGAAGGCCACGGTGATGCCATGCACGCCATCGAACAGCAGCGCCACCGCAGCCAGACCGGCCAGGCCGGCGCTGGCCAATGGCAGCACGCCGAGCACCGGAATCTTCCAGCTGCGATAGGCGACCAGCAGCAACAACACCAGTCCCACCGTATCCAGCGTCCCGATCCACTGCGCCTCGCCTTGCGTGCGCGCGGTGATTTCCACGGCGAATGCACCGGGGCCGGTCAAGGTAAGCCGGGTCGTACTGCCCTTGCTGACCTTGGCGAAGGCCGCCTGCACCGCGTCGTAGGCCAGTTGCTGGCCGGTGGGATCAAAGCCGGCTGCGCGCGTCTGCACGACCAGCAAGGCCGAGGTGTCGGCACGGTCGAACCACACCGCGTTGCGCGTCTGCGGCGCCGCGGCCGGCTGCAGGGTTTCGGCCAGATGCAGCACTTCCAGCGTGGGGTCGCGCGGTAGCAACGGCTCCACCAGCGCCGCCGCCGGCGACCCCAGATCCTGCACGCGCGACTGCAATGCCGCTTGCAGGGTGTGCGCATCCAGCGGCGTGGTGTCGAAGCTGTCGCTGAGCAGATAGCGATACGGCAGCAGGCGCTCGGGGATCGCATCCAGCCCCGCAGTGCCGCCGTTGCCGACCAGCTCGAACAGTTCCGGTTGTGCGGCCAGGGCCTGCTGCAGGGCCTGCGACTGCGCGGCAAGCGTGGCCGGGTCGCTGTTGGACAAAGCCATCAGCAACAGGCGCGAGCCGGGGCCTTCGCCCAGCTCTTCGATCAGCAGTTTCTGCGCCGGCGTGCGCGGGGCGGGCATGAATTTGCGCAGATCACCGGTGACCTTGAGCGTCTCGCTCAACCAGAACCCGGCCACCGCCAGCAACGCCAGCCACAGCAGCGCCAGGCCGATGCGGCGGTTTGCGTTCAACTTAAACGCCATGCGCAAGCCTCGCTGTGCCAGCGGAACGTCCACCGGCCGCGCGCGCGGCATCGGGCTGTGCGGGCGCCTTCCCGTTGCTGCGGGCGGGCATGAATTTGCGCAGATCACCGGTGACCTTGAGCGTCTCGCTCAACCAGAACCCGGCCACCGCCAGCAACACCAGCCACAGTAGCGCCAGGCCGATGCGGCGGTTTGCGTTCAACTTAAACGCCATGCGCAAGCCTCGCTGTGCCAGCGGAACGTCCACCGGCCGCGCGCGCGGCATGGGATCGTGCGAGCGGCTTGCTTGCGCCGTGGGCGCGCTGCGTCACGCGCCCGATCCGTGGCATAGCGTGGTCAGCGCGGCCGCATCGGTCACGCTTGCGGCCGCGCGCGCCGCACCGGCCAGCAGCGTGCGTTGCACGTCGCCCTTGGCCGGCTGGCTCTCGATGCAGCGCAACTCGTCATTGCGCCCATACAGCCTCAACTCGCGCACCTGCTTGGCCACGGCAGCGTCCTTGGGCTGCAGCGTCAGTTGCCAGGCCTGCGGCTGGCCCTGCCCGCTGATGCGGTAGTGCTGCTCCAGCAGCGCGCGGTCGCCGGCCAGCAACGCGCCGAAGCCGGACTTCAGGCCGGCCAGTTCGGGCACCCGGCTCAGCGAAAACCGCCGCGGCGATTTGCCTTCGCGTTCCAGCACGCCCTCGTCGCCCTGCAACGTGGTGGTCTCGCGATACGGCGCGCTGACCTCGCGCACCAGGGTCTGCGCGTCCGGGCGACGGTAATGGCCCTGGACGCGCAGCGGCGTCTTCAGCAGCACCGAGCCACGCAGTTCGACGAACTCGGTACTGACCGGTGCAGGGCGTGCCAGGCGCTGCAGCACCTGGCCGACATCCAGCGTCTCAGGCGGTGCGGCGCATAGCGGTGCGGCGCTGAACAGCAGTATCAGCATCCACGGCAGGGTGCGGCACATCGGCATGGTGGGTGTTCCAGAAATCGTAGAAGTTGAACCAGTTGTACGGCGCGTAGCGTGTGTAATGTTCCAGCCTGGCCGCGTAATCGCGCATGAGTACCGCCAGCACCGGTGCGCGCTGGCGACGCGGCACGTCCAGGCCCTCGCTGAAGGTCTCGAACGCCAGCTCGTAATGATTGCCGCCGCGGTACAGGCCGAACGCCAGCACCACCGGCACTTTCAGCGCTGCGGCGATCAGCCACGGCGAGGTCGGGAACATCGCATTGCGGCCAAGGAACGTCGCCGGCAACGCCGGGTCGCCCTCGCGCGGGCGATCGATCAGCAGCGCCACCAGCGCACCGGCGTCGGTGGCGTCCTTGATCGCCATGACGATCGAGGTCGCGTCCATGCCGGCGTCGATGATGTTGGCGGCCAGCTGCGGATTCAGCGCGCCCAGCAGCTCGGTCATGGCGCGGTTGTGGGCCTTGTCCAGCACCACCTTGACCTGCACGTCCGGCCGCTCGGTGGCCAGCACGCGCAGCGCATCGAAGCTGCCCAGGTGCGAGCCGAAGATCAGCACGCCGCGGCCGCGATCCATCTGCGCATGCAGCTGGTCCAGCCCGGTGATGTCGACCCGGAAGCGCTGCATCTGCCCGCACAGCATGTACACGCGGTCCAGAATCGTCGAGGCGAAGGTGTGGATATGCCGCGCCACATCGCGCAGCGTGGCCGGGCGCTCCAGCACGCGCGTCAGATAGGCACGCGAGGCGCTGCGCTCGGGCGCACGCACCAGCAGGAAGTACAGCGTGATCGGGTACAGCAGCGCGCGCCCCACCGCACGCCCGGCATGCTGGGCGATGCCGCGGATCAGCCACAGCGCGAAACGTCCGCCGCCTTCCGGGCGTTGCTTCCACTGACTGCTCATTGCGCCGCCTCCGCCACCAGTTCGCCGCTGACCAGCAGCTCGTCGGCGCGCTGCACGCGAAAGCGCCAGCGTGGGCCGGCGCCGTCCAGCATGACCGATGCCGTCTGCCCGGGCAGCAACGGCTGCACGAACTTCACCTGCGGCAGGCGTGCCGCCGCGCGTGGGCCATACGCGGCCTCCACTGCCTGCAGCACATGGTCGAGCACGACCACGCCAGGCACCACGGGGCGCCCCGGAAAGTGCCCGGGCAGGCAGGGATGATCATGCGGCACGACGAAATCCATAAGCGGGTAACTCAAATCCTGGGTTGGAGCATCGCAGCCACGGCGTCGTGTGCCTGCTTGGTCAATTGCTGGCGGTCCGGCGCATCCGGCCCGGTCACCGGGATCGGATCGCCGATACGTACCCGGATGATGCCCGGGCGCACCCTGAACACACCCTCCACCGGCAGCACCTTGCCGCAGCCATCCACTGCCACCGGCACCACCGGCACACCAGCATCGATAGCGGCCTGCAACAGCCCGGCCTTGAACGGCAATAATGCGCCGCTGCGGCTGCGGGTGCCTTCGGGAAACAGACACAACTGCTTGCCCTCGCGCAGCAGCGCGGCGGCCTGCCGGCGCACCATCGCCCCGGCACGCCGGCTGTCGCGGTCCAGGAACAGCATGCCGGTGGCCCGTGCATACCAGTTCACGAACGGCACCTTGAGCATTTCGTCCTTGAGCAGGAACCGCAGCGGCACCGGCAAGGCGTAGAACAACGCACAGATATCGATGATGGACTGGTGGTTGCTGACGAACAGGTAGTTCCTGGACCAGTCCACGCGCTCGCGGCCTTCCACGATCACCGTGGCGCCGGCACCGCGAAACAGCACCGGCGACCACATCCACGCGCCCATGCGCAGCAGGCGATCGGTGTCGCGCGTGATCGCCAGCAACGCCAGGCCATAGGCGATTCCGCCCGCGGTAAACGTCAGCGTGAAGGCCAGTTGCAGCAGATTGAACACGGCCCACGCCAGGCGCGACGGCATCCTTGCCAGCGGCATCTTTGTCTTGTCCCCGAAAATGTGCACGTACGTCGCTGCCCCTGGCCACGCACTCAGCGCAGCAGATCGCGCCAGAATTCCGGCCCGAGCCGCGCCATCTGGCGCAAGAAGTCTGGCAGATTACGATAGGGGCGCTGTGGAAACCAGCGGCCGCGCAATAGATATTCGCCTACAAAGAACCCGCCAACCACCCCGTACGCCAGCAGATTGGCGAACAACGATGCGCGCGCGTCGCTGATCGGCAGCGGCGAGACATAACCCAGTTGCGTCAGCACGCCACTGGGTTCGGCGCACAGGCCCAGCACCAGGTTGACCAGGGTCAGCGCGCACAGCAGCAGCGCCCAGGCCAGGGTGAGGCGGCGCGTGTAGCGGTACTGCTCCGGAGTGATCGGCATGCCGGCCTGGCGATACAGCCCCTCGACGATGCGCGTGATCAACGGCGTGCGCCCACGGCGCAGGCTGCGACCGAAGAACCAGGCGACCCAGCCGGTGAACACCACCGGCGGCGCGGCCAGCACCAGCATCGCGTACGGCGAGTGCCACAACGCACTCAGGCCCAGCAAGGTCAGCACGGCCAGCGCCCAGGCCCAGGCGCGGCGCGCGACCATCGGTTCGATCAGCACCATCAGCACCAACAAGCCACCGGCGATGACGGCAAGCTCCGGGCGATGGCTGGCGTTGGCCCAGTGCGCCAGCGGCGAATACGCCACCGCCAGCAACACGCCCAGCCCCAGCACCCACGGGGGCGCATCGCCGGGCGCGGCGGTCGCGACCTCAGACGGTCTTGTTGGCTTCGACATGCGCCGACAATGCGCGCAGCGACGCGAAGATACGACGATTCTCGTCATTGTCCGAGCGCAGCTGGAAGCCATAGCGCTTGCTGATCGCCAGCGCCAGTTCCAGCGCGTCGATCGAATCCAGTCCCAGCCCGGTATTGAACAACGGCGCCTCCGGGTCGATGTCGGCGGGCTGGACGTCTTCCAGGTTCAGGCTTTCGACCAGGAGTTCGGCCAGTTCACGTTCGGCAGCGGTTTGCGAGGACATCCAGAGAGCTTCCAGGTGAGGGTCGGGCAACAGATTCACAGCGAAATTGCAGAACAACCACAGCGGCGCAGACAACCGTCAGGCCGGCATCGGCGATGCTGCAGGGCACAGACAGTGTACGTTGCCGTGCCGGCCGATTCCGAGCGCCCGCCGCACCGGCGTTGCGGCCGCATTGGCGAGGGTGTCGATCGGTCTGCAACAGCGAGTCGGCGGCCGGCATACCTGTCCGGGCCGCCGGTCAGGCTATCATGACTGCATGACGCTCGCCCGCTGCAGGTTCGTTCCAGGATGACTTCCACCGCTGTTGGCCCTACCCCGACCGCCAAGCCGGTAGCCGGGCCGGCCCCCGGACCCGAGTGTCCGGATGTCCTGATCATCGGCGGCGGGCCGGCGGGCTGCGCGGCGGCCATCGTCCTGGCCCAGCAGGGCTGGCAGGTGACCTTGCTGGAGAAGGCGCAGCATCCGCGCTTCCATATCGGCGAGTCGCTGCTGCCGATGAACATGCCGATTCTCGAACGCCTGGGCGTGTTGGAAGAGGTGCGCAGCATCGGCGTGCTCAAGCGCGGTGCGGACTTTCCCAACGACAGCGGCGGCTACAACACCTTCCGCTTCGCGCATGCGCTGGAGGCCAAGGCCGATTTCGCCTTCCAGGTGCCGCGTGCGCAGTTCGACCAGGTGCTGTTCGAGCGCGCGCGCGCGGTGGGCGTGGATGCGCGCGACCAGGTCAAGGTCGACGCGGTGGAGTTCGACGGGCAGCAGCCGGTACTGCAGGCGCAGGGCGTGGCGGGTGCGCAGCAGTTCCGCCCGCGCTACCTGCTCGATGCCAGCGGCCGCGACACCTTCCTGGGCAACCGCCTCAAGCTCAAGCGCGCCAATGCCAGGCATCAATCGGCCGCATTGTTCAGCCATTTCCGCGGCGTGACGCGCCGACCGGGCGAGGATGCCGGCAACATCAGCATCTACCGCCATGCGCATGGCTGGATGTGGCTGATCCCGTTGCCGGACGACATCATGAGCGTGGGCGCGGTCTGCTATCCGGAATACATGAAGACCCGCAAAGGCGACAGCGAAGGCTTCTTCATGCGCACGCTTGCGCTCAACACCGAGCTCAGCGCGCGCATGCTCGGCGCCGAACGCGTGGCCCCGGTGCATGCCACCGGCAATTACGCCTACGAATGCACGCGCATGTCCGGCCCGCGCTGGTTGATGCTGGGCGATGCCTACACCTTCGTCGACCCGATGTTTTCGTCCGGCGTGTTCCTGGCCATGCACAGCGCCGAGCGCGGTGCGGCGATGGTGGACCAGGCCCTGCGCATGCCGCAGCACGAAGCGAAACTGCAGCGCGCCTTGCAGCGCGAACTCAAGCGCGGCGTGGACGAGTTCAAGTGGTTCATCTACCGCTTCACCTCGCCGACCATGCGCGCCCTGTTCGCGCAACCGCAGAACACCTGGCAGATCGAGGAAGCGGTGGTGGCGATGCTGGCCGGCGATGTGTTCGACAGCCCCAGGGTGCGCCTGCGCCTGCGCGCGTTCCGCGCCATCTATGCCCTGACCACCTTGTCGATGATGCCGCGCGCCTGGCAGTCCTGGCGCCAACGCCGACGTCAGGCCACGCTCGGCTTCGACGGCGACACCTTGCAACGCGACACGCAACAACGAGATACGCGATGACCGCTTTCCAGGCCCAGACCACGCACACCGTGCGCCATCCCCGCCTGCAGGTCGACTATGTCGATCAGACCGACCCGTCTGCACTGCTGGCCGACCCGCAGGTGCTGGCCGTGTTCGGCTTCGGCACGGCGGCGCCGCGCCTGGACGCCCCCCGCTACCTGCGCGTGCCGCTGCAGCCGTACCACGCCGACGTGCTGGAAGTGTGGCGGACCGACGCGGCGGTGCACAGCGGCCGCGATGGCAACATCGCCTGGGCCAGCGACGGCCGCCTGCAGTTCGGCGTGATCGAAATCGACGAGCAGGATGTCGATATCGAAGCCGCCGCCGCCAAGGCCTATGCGGAAATCACCGCCTTCGTCACCCGCAGCCAGACCCCGCGCCTGCTGCGTATCTGGAACTATCTGGACGCCATCACCCTGGGCAGTGGCGACCGCGAACGCTACCGGCAGTTCTGCGTGGGCCGTGCGCGCGGCCTGGGCGCCTTCGACAATGCGCAATTGCCGGCCGCCACCGCGGTGGGACGCTGCGATGCCGAGCGCATCATCCAGATCTACTGGCTGGCCGCCAGCGACGCCGGCACCCCGCTGGAAAACCCGCGCCAGGTCAGCGCCTACAACTACCCGCGCCAATACGGCCCGCAGCCGCCGAGTTTCGCGCGCGCCATGCTGCCGCCGGCCGGCAGCGACATGCCGCTGCTGCTGTCAGGCACCGCCGCGGTGGTCGGGCATGCCTCGATGCACACCGGCCAGTTGCTGGCGCAGCTGGAAGAGACCTTCGCCAACTTCGACGCCCTGCTGGGTGCCGCCCGCCAGCATGCCCCCGCCCTGCCCGCGCAGTTCGGCGCCGGCACCCGCCTGAAGGTCTACGTGCGCGAGCAGGATGATCTGCCCAAGGTCGCGCAGGCCCTGGACGCCCGCTTCGGCGATGCGGTACCGCGTCTGCTGCTGCACGCGGTGATCTGCCGCGACGAGCTGGCGGTGGAGATCGATGGGGTGCATGGGTGAGCGATTGCGGTCATCAGTACTGATGCCCGCTGCAGCCACGCAGCAGCAATGCTCCGTGGCGAGGCCTGCGCTCAGCCGTTGAGCAAACCCAGCACCATATCGCGTGGCAGCTTGCCGGTTTCGTTGCGTGGCAGGGCGGCGAGTTTGCGCAGGCGGCGCGGCAGGAACACCGGGTCGACGCTGACGCGCAGGGCAGCGAGGATCTGCGCTTCGTCCAGGGTCGGGGCGACCACCAGTGCGGCGATACGGCCGACCGCCTGACCGGGCTCGGGTGCGAGCTGCACGATGGTGCCGTCGACGACGCCGGGGATGGCCAGCAGGCGACGGGTCAGATCGGCCAGCGAGGCGCGTTTGCCGGCGATTTCCAGCAGATCGGCCTGCCGGCCGCGCACCTGGAAGGTGCCGTCGGCAGCCACGTCCATCATGTCGGCCAGCAGCACCGGCGTGGCCAGATGCGGTGCGTGCACCAAGGTGCCTGCCGCCTGCGTTTCCAGGCGCACACCGGGCAGCGGTGTCCACGCCGCCTCCAGCGCGGTGCGGCGCACCGCGAACACGCAGGTTTCGGTGGAACCGAACATTTCGCGTACCTCGCCGCCAAACCGCGCTTCGGCGGCCGCGGCCACGTCCTGCGCCAACGGCGCGGTGGCCGAGACGATGCCGACCAGCGGCGGCAACGCCACGCCGGATTCGACCAGCGCGCGCAGGTGCACCGGCGTGGTCACCAGCACGCGCGGGGCAGGAATGTCCGACAGCGCGCGCGCCACATCGTCCGGAAAAAACGGGCGGCCCGCATGCACCGCAAGCTCGGTCACCATCGGCAGCAGCACCGACAGTTCCATGCCGTACATATGTTGCGGCGGCACCGTGGCGACCACGTGCGGCACCGCATCGGTGTGCGCCCATAGGCTTTCCAGCGCGACCAGATCCTGACGCGTACTGGTCAGGAAGCTGCCCCAGGTCTTGGGGTTGGGCTGCGGGCTGCCGGTGCTGCCGGAGGTAAAGCCGATGGCCACCAGGGCATCGTCGGCCAGCTGCGGAATCGGGCCTGCGGCCTGCGGCAAATCGGCCGGCAGCTGCCAATAGCGCGGCGGTGCCAGCTCCAGCGCCAGATCGCCCAGGCAGTAGGCATCGGCATGCCGCGCCTGCACTTCGCCGACCACGGCCGGCGCGCGCGATGACGGCAGCAGCGACACCTGCCCGCGCAACGCGCACGCATAGAACGCGACCATGAAGCGATAGCGGTCTTCGCACAGATTCACCGCGTGGCGACCGTCCGGCAATTGCTGCGCCAGGCCATGCACGTGTGCAATGAAGGTGGCCAGATCAACCGACTGCCCCGCGCGCCAGGCCAGCGGCCGGCCGGGCGCGCCGACGGCCATCGGGTGGGAAACGGCAGGAACAGGCAGGCTGGACATGGGAACCGGCAATCGCAAAAGCGCGCTAGCTTGGCCGCCACCTGCCCTGCTGGCAAGTCGGGAGGTTCCCGGCTGCGCCACGGAAGCGGCGATCGGGAACCTTGGCAAGGCCCGTGCGCCAAGCGCATTCCAACTCATTGCAGCAGCGCATTGCAGCTGGCGTGCATTGGCCGTCAAGCGCGTACGCCCGTGCGAGCCAACGCGCGCACAACCGCTTGTGGTCGCGTCCGCCACTCGTCCATGCCTTGCCTGTTCGATAACGCACTCCCTCCACGCGCACATGACCTGTGGCCCAAGCCCCCGGCGGAAGCGAGCTGCTAGGCTTGTCCGCTCCTCGTTGCGTCCAGTTGTTACCGATGCCCAGATTGTTGCCGCTGTCCTTGTTGTTGCTGGCTGTCACCGCGCATGCGCAATCCGCCACACCGCTCACCATCGAACAGGTGATGGCCGATCCGGACTGGATCGGGCCGTCGGTGGACCAGGCCTGGTGGCAGTGGGACGGCAAACAGGTGCAATACCTGCTCAAACGCAACGGTTCCCCGGTGCGCGACACCTATCGCCAGGGCGCCGGCGGCGGCAGCGCCGAACGCGTGGCCGACAACGCCCGCGCCGGCCTGGATGCGGATAACCCGAGCTACGACGCGGCCCGTCAGCGCATGCTGTTCGCGCGCAATGGCGACATCTTCCTGCGTGACCTGCGCTCCGGCGCACTGACCCAGCTGACCCGCAGCAACGAGGTCGAATCGCGGCCGCAATTTGCCAGCGATGGCGGCGCGATCTGGCGCGCGGGCAACAACTGGTACCACTGGCGCGCCGACGGCGGCACGGCGCAGGTTGCAGTGGTCAAGGCCGAGCGCGATCCCAACGCTGCGCCCAAGGCCGATGTGTTGCGCGAGCAGCAGCTGGCCACGCTGGCCACGCTGCGGCGCGACCGTGAGCAGCGCGATGCGTTACGCACCCAGGAAGACGCCTGGCGCCGCGCCGATGCCACGCGTGCGGCAGCGCCGGTGTACCTGGGCGATGAGGTGGAGATCGTCGACAGCGCGTTGTCGCCGGACGGCCGCCACCTGCTGGTGGTCACCCAGGCCAAGGGTGCCGAAGAGGGCCAGGCCGGCAAGATGCCCAAGTACGTGACCGAATCCGGTTACGAGGAATTCCAGGAAGTGCGCACCCGCGTCGGTCGCAACGCACCGGTGGCGCATGCGCTGTGGTTGGTCGATGTCAGCGCCGGCACTGCAAGACCGCTGTCCTTCGACACCCTGCCGGGTATCGCCACCGACCCGCTGGCCGCGCTGCGCAAGGCCGCCAAGCGCGACGCGCTCAAGGGCAACCGCGCCGTCCGTGTGGAAAGCGACGGCGACGGCAGCGGGCCGGCGGTGCACTGGAGCGACGACGGGCGCAACGTGGCGGTGGAGATTCGCGCGGTGGACAACAAGGACCGCTGGATCGCCAGCGTGGACCTAGCCAACGCCACGTTGCAGCCGCGGCATCGCCTGAGCGACAGCGCTTGGATCAACTGGGACTTCAACGATTTCGGCTGGCTGCCCGACAACCGCACGCTGTGGCTGCTGTCGGAAGAATCCGGCTATTCGCAGCTGTACACGGTGGAAGGCAACGGCAAGCCGCGCCAGCGCACGCGCGGCAAGTGGGAAGTGTCGATGCCGGTGCCCAGCGCCGACGGCAGCAGCATGTTCTTCCTGTGCAACCAGAAATGGCCGGGCGATTACGAGGTGTGCAAGCTGGACCTGCGCAGCGACCAGCTCAGCGAAGTCACTGCGTTGAATGGCGTTGAAGGCTTCAGCCTGTCGCCGAACGGGCAGCAACTGCTGGTGCGTTACTCAGGCAGCTACCTGCCACCGCAGCTGGCGGTGGTGCCGGCCGCAGGCGGCCAGGCCACGCTGCTGACCGACACCCGCACGCCCGCGTTCAAGGCGCAGCCGTGGATCGCGCCGCAGTACGTGCAGGTGCCGTCCAAGCATGGCGCCGGCACGGTCTGGGGCAAGTACTACGGGCCGCTGAACCCCGAGCCCGGCAAGCAGTATCCGATCGTGATGTTCGTGCACGGCGCAGGCTATCTGCAGAACGTCTCGCAGCGCTACACGCCGTACTTCCGCGAGCAGATGTTCCACAACCTGCTGGTGCAGCAGGGCTACATCGTGCTGGACCTGGACTACCGCGCCTCGGAAGGCTACGGCCGCGACTGGCGCACCGCGATCTACCGCAACATGGGCCACCCGGAGCTGGAAGACTATCTGGACGGGCTGGAGTGGCTGGTGACGCAGAAGCAGGGCGACCGCGCGCGTGCCGGCATCTACGGCGGCTCGTATGGCGGCTTCATGACCTACATGGCGCTGTTCCGCAGCCCCGGCACCTTCAAGGCCGGCGCGGCGCTGCGTCCGGTCGGCGACTGGATGCAGTACAACCACGAGTACACCTCCAACATCCTCAACACGCCCGAGCTCGATCCCGAGGCCTACAAGACCTCATCGCCGATCAATTACGCAGATGGGCTGCGCGACCATCTGCTGATCGCGCACGGCATGATCGACGACAACGTGTTCTTCAAGGACTCGGTCGACATGACCCAGAAATTGATGGAGCTGCACAAGGACAACTGGCAGGTGGCGCCGTATCCGCTGGAACGCCATGGCTTTACACGCGCCGATTCGTGGCTGGACGAATACAAGCGCATCCTCAAGCTGTTCAATGAGCAGGTAAAGCCGTAAGCCATGCCGCTGCGGCCGGGCGATGCGTGCTGCATCGCCCGGTCGATGACATCGCGCGCGGCGCCGGCATCCCCATGCTGCAGCAGGCGACAGATCGCCCAGGTTGCACGCGTGATGCGCTGCCACGGTAGCCATCGCCATGCGTCACCCTGCCCGGCACTCACCTGCACGTACGCAACTGGCCCTAAGCTTGGCGCAGGATCGGCAGATCGCTGGCGCATTGCGCTCCCCTTTGCCGGCCCGCCGCCCGACCGGAGCGCCGCCGGCACCGCAGCGGTTTCCGATTCGCGGCGCGCAGAAGGTAATCGCGATGGGCCTGTGGGACCGTTTGTTTGGACGCAAGACCCCGGTGGCGAAGACGCCCCGAGCCGAACCGACCGCAGCGCCGGCAGCTGCAGCCGATGACACTGATACCGAGGTCCAGATCGACCCGGCACTGCAGCCCGCACTGAGCCTGTTCCAGCGCGGCGATCAGCTGGGCGCCTACAACGCTGCGCAAGCGCAGCTGCACCTGGGTGCCGACGCACAACGTCTTTGCGCGCTGGCATTGAACGCGCTGGACCGCTACCGCGAGGCATACCCGCACTGGCTGGCGCTATACGAACTGGAGCCTACCGCGCACAACGCATTGCAGTTGGCGACCACCTCGGTGATGTGCAACGAGATCGATCGTGGCGAACATTGGCTGCTGACCTTCGACGATCTGAATGCGCAGGAGCGCTCCACCTCGCCGGCCACCGCGCGCACCAGTTTCCTCACCGCGCTGACCCGCGCCGGTCACGGCGCGCACGCGTTGCCGCATCTGGAGTGGTTGCGCGAGGCCTACGCCGGGATGTCGATCACCGACAGCCACTTCCTCTACGTGCGCGGGCTGCCCTTCTTCGAAGCCTTCCTGGAGCGCAGCACACCGTTGTTGCGCCAGTGCCTGCCGGCCGACGCCCTGCCCGGTTGGTACGCGCAACTGCAGCCGGCCCTGGATCCGGATGGCCAGGCCGCCGTGGCCGCCCATATCGCATCGCTGCAATGAGCGCGCCGACACCGCGCCCTCGACCGCGCGGCGGCTTCGTCACGCCGCTGGCGTGGGTGTCCCTGCTGCTGGGTGTCGTCAGCGCGATGTCCAACCTGCTGCAGATCGCGATGATCGTGCTGATGCCCGACGCGGCGGCGCTGGGCTTGCCCGAAGGGATCATCCTGCCCACCTCGTTGCAGTGGTTGATCGATCATGCGTTGTCATTGTCCGTCGTAGGCGTGGTGCTGTCGGTGGCATTCGCATGGTTGAGCTGGGCCTTGCTGCAGCGACGCGAGTGGGCGCGGGTCGGGTTCGTGGCGGTGTTGCTGGTGACCGCACTGCTCAATGTCGGTGGCCTGGCGTTGATCGGGCCGCTGTTCGAGGGCGTGCAGGCAATGCTGCCTGCCGATGTCGTGCACAGCCCCGAGTGGCCGCAGCTGCAGGCGCGCCTGCAGGCAACCCGCCAGGTGGCGTTGCTGCTGACAGGCCTGGGCGTGCTGGCAATCGGCTGTCTCCACGCAGCGCTGGCATGGCGGTTGTGCACGCCCGCAGTGCGCGCCGAATTTGCCGCCTCGCGCGGGCGCAACGCATGAGGGAATCGAGATCTTGAGCCGTGGCGACGGTTAAACACGGCACGAGGCTTGAATCAAAGGTTCGGTGAGTCGAGGGCGCGATGCCCTCACCACTTCCCGGACACGCCGTGAATCCGTCTGTGGAGGCTTCCTGGCAGCGTCCATGCCGCCAAGGGTCCCGGAACCGGTAAGGACACCGCACCGGTTACCGGTTGCTCTGTCGAAACTATGCACACCCACCATCGCGACGGGTCCTTGCCCGCTCACCGTCGCGGGACCTTACGCGGCATGGATGCCGCGTAAGAGCCTACACGGACGTACTTGCGGCGTGTCCTGCGAGGGTGGGCGGGCAAGGGCCCTGCAGCCAACTCAGCTTTCAGGACGCGGGGAGGACACCGCACCGGTCGCAGGCGGTTCTGTTGAAAACCATGCACACCGACCAGCTCGACGGGTCCTTGTCAGTCCACCGTCGCGGGACCTTACGCGGCATGGATGCCGCGTAAGAGCCTACAGGGACGTACTTGCGGCGTGTCTTGCGATGGTGGGCGGGCAAGGGCCGTGCAGCCAGACCGCCGATCGCATGCCCTGCTTCTGCTTCCGCTTCCGCTTCCGCTGCTTCTGCCTCGCCCACACTGCCTGGTCCCAACTAGAAAACAGCCGGCATATGAATCCGGGCGTGGGACGACCCGGTAAAGCCCGGCTGGCCAAGCACCCGTTGCCTAAACACCGCAGCGCCTCGCCCTGCGACAAACGGGCGCGTTCGCCCGACTGCATGAAGCGCGATGCACCGCTTAGAATCGTGGCATGAACGAATTCGACCGTGTACGCGATTATTTGACCGGCCTGCAGGACCGTATCTGCGCTGCCGTGGAAGCCATCGATGGCAGCGCGCGTTTTGCCGAAGACCTGTGGCAGCGCGAGGAGGGCGGTGGCGGGCGCACCCGCATCCTGCGCGATGGCGCGGTGTTCGAGCAGGCCGGCATCGGGTTTTCGGACGTGTCCGGCTCGCGCCTGCCGCCTTCGGCCAGTGCGCACCGGCCAGAGCTGGCAGGGGCGACGTGGCGCGCCTGCGGCGTGTCGCTGGTGTTCCACCCGCACAACCCGCACATCCCCACCACCCACGCCAATGTGCGTTACTTCCGTGCCGAGCGCGATGGCGAGGTGGTGGCGGCCTGGTTCGGTGGCGGCTTCGATCTGACCCCGTTCTATCCGGTGGACGAGGACGTGCTGCACTGGCACCGCACCGCGCAGGCGCTGTGCGCGCCATTCGGCGAAGAGCGCTATGCCGCGCACAAGCGCTGGTGCGACGAATACTTCTTCCTGCGTCACCGCAACGAGACGCGTGGCGTGGGCGGGCTGTTCTTCGACGACCTGGGGCAGGATTTCGAACGCGACTTCGCCTACCAGCGCGCGGTTGGCGACGGCTTCCTGGATGCCTACCTGCCGATCGTCGAGCGCCGCAAGGACACGCCCTACGGCGAGCGTGAGCGCGAGTTCCAGCTCTACCGCCGCGGCCGCTACGTGGAGTTCAACCTGGTCTACGACCGCGGCACGTTGTTCGGCCTGCAAAGTGGCGGGCGGGCCGAAAGCATCCTGATGAGCCTGCCCCCACGGGTGCGCTGGGAATACGGCTTTACGCCAGAACCGGGCAGCGCCGAGGCGCGGCTGATGGACTATCTGGTCCCGCGCGACTGGCTCGGTTGAATCGGTCAATTAAAAAACGCAGCGCTAATGAAACGCTGTGTTGATCGATTGAGTTAATTCAACCCATTTAAATTTGTGATCTCCAGCGACGCCGGTGAAGCGTGCAATACGATGAACCGGTTATGTTGCGTAGCAAAATAATTGCAGGCCGGAAATAAAAAGCCCCGCAGACCAGGGGGAGGTCGGCGGGGCCAGGGAACGGAAACTTGGGGAGTAGTTTCCGCTCCGAGATCTGCTCCAGGGGATGGGAGAGATCTGCCGACAGGCGTTGCGCCCGTCGAGGGATATAACACCATTTTCTACATTGATGGATCGTGAAGATAACTGTTAAAAATATGTAGAATTTAGCGGTTATTCATTCCATCGGCGCAGGCTCGATTCGTATTATGTCTGGTCTGTGCATTCAGCATATCTGCCTTATCTGCTGCGTCAGTGCGCCTCATCCCAGTTATCGCCAACGCCGGAATCGACCACTAGCGGCACGCGTAATTCGGCCGCGGCCGACATGCGCGTGGTCACTTCGCTCAGCAGCGTGTCGACGAAATCGGTCTCCGCTTCGAATACCAGTTCGTCGTGCACCTGCAGGATCATCAGCGCGCGCTCGGCATGGTCGGCGATCCAGCCGTCCACGCTGACCATGGCGCGCTTGATGATGTCGGCTGCGGTGCCCTGCATCGGTGCGTTGATGGCGGCGCGCTCGGCGCCGGCACGCTGGCCCTGGCTGCCGGCGTTGATGAAGTCCAGATACAGCCGGCGGCCGAACACCGTCTCCACGTAGCCCTTGTCACGTGCCTGCTGACGGGTGGTTTCCATGAAGTCGCGTACGCCCGGGTAACGGCTGAAGTACAGCGCGATGTAGTCCTGCGCCTCGCCGCGGCCGATGCCGAGCTGGCGGGCCAGACCAAACGCGCTCATGCCGTACATCAGGCCGAAGTTGATCGCCTTGGCGGCGCGGCGCTCGTCGGCGCTGACGGTGTCGATGGTGCGGCCGAACACCTCGGCGGCGGTGGCGCGGTGCACGTCGGCGCCGGACTCGAACGCACCGACCAGGCCGGGGTCGCCGGACAGGTGCGCCATGATGCGCAGCTCGATCTGCGAGTAATCGCAGGCGATCAGCTTGCGCCCGGCCGGGGCGACGAAGGCGCGGCGGATGCGGCGGCCGTCTTCGGTGCGGATCGGGATGTTCTGCAGGTTCGGATCGGACGAGGAAAGCCGCCCGGTGGCCGCGCCGGCCTGGTGGTAGCTGGTGTGCACGCGCCCGGACTGCGGGTGGATCATTTCCGGCAGCTTGTCGGTGTAAGTGCTGCGCAGCTTGGTCAGGCCGCGGTATTCCAGGATCACCCGCGGCAGCTCGTGCTGGTCGGCGATGGCTTCCAGCGCCTCTTCGTTGGTCGAAGGCTGGCCCTTGGGCGTCTTGACCACGGCGGGCAGCTTGAGCTCGTCGAACAGCAGCGCCTGCAGCTGCTTGGGCGAATCCAGGTTGAAGCTGCGCCCGGCCAGCTCGGTGGCCTTCTGCTGGGCGGCGAGCATGCGCTTGGACAGGTCCGCGCTCTGGCGGCGCAGTTCGGCCGCGTCCACGCACACGCCGTTGGCTTCGATGCGTGCCAGTACTTCCACCAGCGGCATCTCGATGTCGCGGTAGACCTGCTCCAGGCCCGGCTCGGCCGCCAGCCTGGGGCCGAGCACCTGGTGCAGGCGCAGGGTGATGTCGGCATCTTCGGCGGCGTAGCGGGTGGCGTCGTCCAGGCTGATCTGGGCAAACGGGATCTGCTTGGCGCCCTTGCCGCAGACGTCCTCGTACTTGACCGTGTCATAGCCCAGGTAGCGCTTGGCCAGGCTGTCCATATCATGGCGGGCGCTGCCGGAATTGAGCACGAAGCTCTCCAGCAAGGTGTCGTCGCTGTAGCCGGCCAGGGCGATGCCGTGGCGGCGCATCACGTGCAGGTCGTACTTGCCGTGCTGGCCGAGCTTGCGCACCGCAGGGTCGGTGAGCAGCGGCGCCAGCTGCGCCAGCGCCTGGGCACGGTCAAGCTGGGCCGGGGCGCCGGGGAAGTTGTGGCCGAACGGCAGATATGCCGCCTGGCCGGGCTCGGCGGCCACGCTCAGGCCGATCAGGTCGGCCTGCAGCGGGTCCAGGCTGTCGGTTTCGGTATCGAAGGCGAACTGGCCGGCGGCGCGCAGGCGCGCGATCCAGCTGTCGAGCTGTTCCTGGGTCAGGATGGTCTCGTACTGGCCGGGCGCCGACAACGCGGGGTCCAGGTCCACCGGGGCGCTGGCCGGGCCGGACACGAAGCCGGTGCCGCGCGCGCGGCCGGGTTCGGTGCGGGCGCTGGCTGCGGCGGCTCCCAACGGCATCGGTTCGGTCGACAGGCCCGCCTGGGCGGCTGCACCGCCGAGTTCGCGCAGCGCCTGGGTGAAGCCGTAGCGTGCGTACAGCACCGCCAGCGTTTCGGCGTTGGGCTCGCGCAGGTCCAGCGCGCGCGGGCCGCTGGCCAGGGTCACGTCGGTCTTGATGGTGACCAGTTCGCGGTTGAGCGGCAGCCGTGGCAACGCGGCGCGCAGGTTGTCGCCGATCTTGCCCTTGATCTTGTCGGCGTTGGCGATCACCCCATCGAGCGAGTCGTATTCGGCCAGCCATTTGGCGGCGGTCTTGGGGCCGCACTTCTCCACGCCGGGCACGTTGTCCACGGTGTCGCCCATTAGCGCCAGCAGGTCGACGATCTGGTCGGGGCGCACGCCGAACTTGGCGATCACCGCCTCGTCCGAATCCATGCGGCTGCCGCTCATGGTGTTGACCAGTTCGATGCCCGGGCGGACCAGCTGGGCAAAGTCCTTGTCGCCGGTGGAGATGGTCACGCTCAGGCCGTCGGCGGCGGCCTGCAGGGCCAGCGTGCCGATCACATCGTCGGCTTCCACGCCGTCGATGCGCAGGATGTCGATGCCCAGCGCATGCACGATGTCGCACATCGGCTGCACCTGCGCGCGCAGGTCGTCGGGCATCGACGGACGATTGGCCTTGTAGTCGGCATACAGATCGTCACGGAAGGTCTTGCCCGGCGCATCCACCACGAACGCGACATAGGCCGGGCGTTCCTTCAGGGTGGCGCGCAGCATGTTGACCACGCCGAACAAGGCACCGGTGGGCTCGCCCTGGGCATTGGTCAGCGGCGGAAGCGCGTGGAACGCGCGGTACAGGTAACTGGACCCGTCGATCAGGACTAATCTGCTCATGCGCCAATTCTACGCTGCACGCTCACGCCACACCGTGCCGGCGCATACTTGCCGACGACCTAGAACGGATGACGACGATGAAGAGAGCGAGTCTTTTGCTGCTGCCGTTACTGCTGCTCAGCGGCTGCGCCACCACCTCCGGCGGTACTGCCGGCGACGGTATCCCCGCCGGTGCCGATGTCACCAGCAAGACCATGGGCAACGGCGACAAGGTCGACGAGTACCGGGTCAACGGCCAGCTGGAAATGGTGCGGGTGACGCCTGCCCGCGGTGCGCCCTACTTCCTGTACGACCGCGATCACGACGGGCATACCGATGCGGAGAAGGACAAGGTCAATAAGGTGTATTGGAAGCTGTATAGCTGGTGATTCGGGATTCGGGATTCGGGATTCGGGATTCGGGATTCGGGATTCGGGATTCGGGATTCGGGATTCGGGATTCGGGAATCGGGAATCGGGAATCGTAGAGCGTAAGCCTGGCGGGTCTTGCGGCGCTGGTTTCGGTGACATCAGCCTAGTGCCGGGCGCGATGGCCGGCCGGTTTCGGTACGCCGCCGCATGGCGACAGGGATTGCCTGTGCTGTCGCCCTGCGGCAGCTGTCGGCCGGCGGTACTTGGCCGGCCCGATACTTCATCTCAGCGTTGCGCCACCGACTCCATGGTTTCTGCGCTGGAGGTTGCGGGAAGCGCCTTGGCCGGGGCGACCAGCGCCAAGGTCTGGCGTGCGGCGCGCAAGGGTTGTTCGGCATCGCCGTAGATGCCGGTCAGAATCTGCAATGCCTGCTGCGCGTGGTCGCGCGCGGCGGCCAGCTGGCCGAGCCTGCGCTCGGCTTCGGACAGGCCGCGCAGGATCTCGGCGGTCTGTGGATGCGCACGGCCCAGTATCCGCATGGACGACGCCAGCGACGCGCGCTGTTCGGCCAGCGAGGCATCCAGCTGACCACTGTCCAAGAGCCACAACGCATGGTTGCTGCGATAGCCGATGGTGGCCGGCGCATCGTCGCCGAACAGGGTGCGCGCGCGCTCCAGGACGGCGCGGTAATGCGGGCCGGCGTCGGCCAGCTTGCCCTGCTGCCGCAATGCGTGGGCCAGGTTGCTTTCCACCATCAAGGTGTCGGCGGCGTTGTCGCCGTAGAGCTTGCGGGTGAGGCGCAGCAACGAGGCCAGTTCGGTTTCGGCAGCGGCAAAGTCGCGTTGCATCAGCAGGAACACCGCCAGGCTGTTGCGCATCGACAGCACCAGCGGGTGCTCCGGCCCGCGCATGGCGATACGCTCGCGCAGCAGGCTGCGCTGCAGGGCGATCGCCGGCAGCAGCTGGCCGACGTCGGCCAGCAGGCCAGCATAGACATTGCCGGCATCGATGCGTTGATCGGCGGTGGTGGCGCCGTTGGCCAGCGCGGCGACATAGGCATGCCGGCTCTCTGCCATGGCATCGGCCATGCGGCCCTGGTCGCGCAACGCCCAGGCCAAGCGCGCGCGCATCTCGTTGCCCAGCGCCTGCTGTTCTGCATCGCCGCCTGCCGCCAGCGCGATGCTCTGGCGCAGCACGTGCTCGGACTCGCTGGCCTTGCCGGCGCCGGTCAGCGCCTGGCCAAGCATCGAGGCCGCTTTCAGGGCCGGCACGCTGGCCGCGCCCATGTGCTGCCGCGCCAAGGTCTGGGCGATGCGCAGATGCAGCACCGCCTGCGGATAGTCGCCCAGCGCGATCAGCGTGCGGCCCAGGGTCAGCTCCACGTGCGTACGAGCATCCGGCTGCTCGGCCAACTCACGCGCAGCACGCTGCGAGGCCTGCTGCAGCACACGCAGCATCAGCGTCTTGTCCAGATCCTGCGCAATGCCCGGGTCCACGCTGGACAGCACCGAACCCATGAAGTCGCCGGTGACCTGCGCGCGCTGCGCATCGCGCGCAGCGTGTTGCAGCGACCACAGTGTTGCACCCAGGCCGGCAACCAGCGCGATCGAAACAAGTGCAGCAGCCAGCACGCCGCTGCGATGGCGCTGGGTGAACTTGCGTAGCCGCAACCAGCCGCCGGCCTGCAACGCGCCTGGCGGATAACCATCCAGCCAACGGTGCAGATCCTCCAGCAAGGCCGACACCGACGCATAGCGCGCGCCCGGTTCCGGTGCCAGCGCGCGCAGCACGATCGCATCCAGGCCATCGCGCAGCTGATCCTGCAGCTTGCCGTGGCTGGTCGAACGGGCCGCGCAGATCCGCGCGCGCGCATCGGCCGGCACTGCCGCCACCCGCTGCGATGGCGGCTGCGGCACGCCGTCGCGGTCTGCCACCGGGGCCAGCCCGCAACTCAGTTCGTAGAACATCGCGCCCAGCGCATAGATGTCGCTGCGTGCGTCCACCTCCGGCGCGCCGCGCGCCTGTTCCGGGCTCATGTAGCCGGGCGTGCCGCGGCCATGCGCGGAGGTCATACCGGGGTTGGACGCATCGACGGCGATGCCGAAATCGATCACGCCCGGCATCGGTCGCCCGTCGACCGCGCTGACCAGCACGTTACTCGGTTTGAGATCGCGATGGATCACGCCTTTCTGGTGCGCGTGCTGCACCGCCTCGCCCACCCGCAGCATCAGCAGCACGCGCGCCTGCAGCGACAGCAGGTGCGCATCGCACCACCAGGTGATCGGCTCGCCGCGCAGATACTCCATCACCAGATACGGACGGCCGTGCGCATCGGTGCCCACGTCGTGGATCTGCGCGATCGCCGGGTGCACCATCTGCGCCAGCAGCCGGCATTCGAATTCGAACAAGGCCCGGCCCTGCGCATCCAGGGCCTCGGCGGCCACCAGCTTGATCGCCACCTCGCGCTCGTAGGCGCCGTCGGCGCGGTGGCCCAGATAGACCTGGCCCATGCCGCCGGCGCCGATCAGGCGGTCGATCGCCCAGGCACCAAAGCGCGTGCCGGCCGGCAGTTCCGGCAGCGGCGCGCGCAGTGCCGCGGCGGCCTGTTGCAACGGCGCACGCACGCGCAGCGTGGCCTGCGATTCCACCGCCAGCATCGCCAGCAACTCATCGCGCAGGACCGCATCGTCGCCGGCCTGCGCACGCGCGAATGCCTCGCGCGCCTCTACCGGCAGCTGACAGGCCTGATGGAACAAGGCCTCCAAGCGCTGCCAGGAGGTGGCGGCGCCGCTCACAGCTGCGCCGCCAGCCATACGCGCGCGAAGCGCAGATCGCGCTCCAGCGTCGGCACCGACACCTCCAGTTGCTCGGCCGCCTCGGCCACGCTGAAACCCACCAGCTCGGTCAGCGCGAAGGCCTTGGCCTTGCGCTCGTCCACGCGCGCCAGCTTGTCGAAGGCATCGGCGACCACCATCAAGGCCTCCGGCCGTGGCGTACCGTCGGACAGGCTGATCGTCAAGGTCACTGCCTGCCCCAGCCGCTTGGCGCTGGCATGGTGGCGCGCCAGATCCACCAGCAAATGGCGCATCTGCAGCGCCGCCACCGCATAGAAATGCGCGCGCGAGCGAAACGCCTGCTGGCCCTGCTCCAGCCGCATCCACGCCTCGTGCACCACCTCGGTCGCCTGCAGGCCGGCACGCACATCGCGCCGCAGCTCGCGCAACGCGGTGGCGCGCAGCACCTCGTAGACCTGCCGCGCCAATGCGTCGCCCGCGCCGGGCTCGTCGCGCTGCCAGGCCTGCAACAACTCGGTGATCGGCAGCTCGGACATCCGGTCCATCTCGCCTGCGTGGGAGCGCAGTATCCCGCATTGGCGACCGGGCAGGCACTTCAAAACCAAACGGTTTAGCTCGCCTGCCTGGTCCCCCGACCACGCGCGTCGGGCCGCCCGGGTCGGACAGCCACCACGGTGCGGGCTACCAGGTCGGCCCCTGACGGAAGAAGGCCACGCAGCCCGCCACCGTCAAGAAGCCATCCGCCCCATGCGTGAGCGTGGCATTGCCGGTCTTGCCGGATGCCGGGCCGTAGATCCTGCCTTTCCACAGAGCCACGCCATCCACCAGTTCGCTGCGGATAGCGTGCCTTCCATCGGGTTGTTGCGCTTGCCCGGATCCGGATTGACGATATCGCTCCTTGCGCTACAGGGTTTTGCTCCTCACGACCCGGTATTGCGCTCTTCCGGCAGCGTCTCCTGCGCTGCATGCCTTCCAGTCCTTCCCCGCTGATGGGAGAAGGCACTGGACCGTCACGGATCCAACAGTCCGCTTGATGTGCGGCATGTGAGCTCTGTAGATCCCCGCTCAAAGAAGACTAGCTCAAGTTCAATGTCGAACCTTCTGCACCGGCACGGAACTGCTGCGCGCCGCCGCCCACGGCGGTGTAGACGATGGCAAAACTCTTCTTGACGTTGGGATCTGGGTCCCCGCCGAACGTCGCGTTGCTCACCGGGATCGCTGTGCCGCCGTTGTTGAGCAGCCACTGGCAGATCGAGGTGACGTCGTAACCGTTGTTGCCGGTCCCGTACATTGCACGCACGACGGTAAAACTGGGGTTGCTAGGCACCGGAACGGGCGTACTGGCAGTAGGCGGATTAGGCACCAGATCGATCTGGCCATTTTCCGCACAACCGAGCGCAATGGGATTCCCATTGTTCAACGCCGGATTCTTGTAAAGAATCGCAAAGTTTTTGACTGTGCCCGGATCGGGGTCGGTCCCGAAGAAGGTATTGCTTGCGGTGATATCGTCATTGCCTGTATCGACGCTACTCTGGCATAGCTGGGTGACATCGACTCCTGCATTGCCGGTACCGTATACAGCGGAAAGGATCGTGATAGCCATGATAAGTGCCCTTTTTTCGGGGCTGGGAAGGCTGCCCCGACTCGCCTCTCGCCATGGGCTGCCGGTCACCCGGCACCCTGGCACACCATTGACGCAGCCTGCAGCGACCCTGGATGCGCAACTCCGCATTCTTCATCGGGTTTCCAGGACATCGTGACGCGGGTGGTGGCAACAGACGTGGGACTGACGCACAACGCACCCGGTTGCGGTCTAGCGGCTCCTGCAGTGGCAAACAACCCTGAGTCGCTGGACGCCGCAGTCGTGAATGTCGTCAGAGCATGCACGCCACTTGAGACGGCGCCTGCACTCATGCCGCTTCCAACCTCTGCCACGTTCGCTCGACATCAGGGAGCAGATGGACGCGCCCACCGAGACAGCATTTCAGGTCCTTGCCGGGATCGAGATGCATTGACGCCGGCCGCAATCGCGGCGTTGCGGCCGGCGCCTGGCCGACGTCCGGCAATCAGCTGCCTTTGATAAAGGCAATCGCCGGATCACTCGAGTTGTAGCGGACGTAGTGATCGCCGTTGCGATAGGTGTTGACCTGATAGCTATCGCCTGTCTTGTCGTAGAAATAGTAGTCGTAGTGCTCGGTGTTGCTGAAATACAGGATGTAGGCCCAGGTTCCGCCGTAGGCTCCGAGACTGTAGCGAGGAATCGCAGCAATCGATTTGACCTCTGCGGTGGTATCGGTCCAGTTGTTTCCGGTCAGCGGCCAAGCGACCGCAATGCCGAAATCTTTCTTCGCTTCTTCACCTGCAGCATCGGCTCGCACCGTCTCCTGGTTGCTGCCGCGAAACCCGACCTGATAGGGAATGCCCTTGTCACTGACGGCGTCGGTCCATTCGATGCCGGATTCATCCTGCAGATGTGGCGATGCAATGCTCATTCTTTTTCTCCTGGTGGCAAACCAACACAATGTGTTCCGGCTGGAACACAGCTACGACCTGGAAACGACGACGCTGGCGCGGCCAACGCGTCCGGATTCCGGGTCAACGCCGGGCCGGCACGCCACGCACGGCGAGCTGCCTGGTGGCTGCGGGCAAAACGATTGAATCCCGCGAGCGGGCTGCCGACGCGGCTGCACACACGGAAGCTCCACGCTGCGCGTGCGCATAGATCCGCTAGCCGCCCTATGTCCAGCGGCTGGCGACCCAGTCACGCGTCTGTTTCCAGGCATCTGTCTGCAGGTAAGCCTGGGTCTGGCTGGCCAGATCGGCGACATGCTTCCAGTCATCCAGTGCGTAGGGATGTTGCAGCTCGACATTGGCGCGCCTGAAGTTGCCGGCCAGCACCTGCTCGGCCTGGATGCTTGCAAGCTCGGCCGTCGCGTCCATGGTCAGATTCAGCAACGGCATGGCCGGGACCGGGCCGCTCGCCCAGGGATGCAGCCAGGACGTTGCGCCCCAGCCCAGCGGATTACCGATCGCGGCGGCCGGAATTCCTTGCGGGCTGCTGCCGGTTCCAAGCGACAGCAGCTGGATATCGCCGATGTTGGTCACCTGGCCGCTGGCGATGGCCTCGGCCACTGCGGTCATGGCCGGATTGTTGGCGAACACGCCGCCGTCGGCGAAGAAACCGTAATCCTCGTTCGTGCCGGCGATCCGATAAGGCGGGAAGTAGGTTGGCGCGGCAGACGTCGCCAATGCGGCATCGACCATGCTGATCTGCCTGTACGCATTGTTGGCGCCGTTGGAGAACGTGGCAGGCATCCAGTTTGCACTGCTCGCATCCCACAGGCGTGCGGCGTTGACGACGACGAGGCGCTGCGCTTGCGCAAGTTGCGTTGTACCCAAGAGACCGCTTGCGATCTGGATCAAGCCATCATTCTTGTACTGACTGCTGAAGAAGCCCGGCCCGCTGCCCAGTGCCGCATCCACCCCTTGCCGTTGCACCTGCGCATGTTGATCGAGCAACCACCCATTGGGTTCGAAAATGCTGGCGCCCTTGGTCATGTACATCTCGATGATCGTGCCGATCGGGACGTTTTTCACCAATGCCAGCGCAAGCAGGCCGCCAGTGGAAGTGCCGGCAAAGCAATTGGCGTGGCTGAGGATACTGCTGTGTTGATCCAGGTCCTGGATGAGGATCGCGGTGATCAGGCCGCGAATTCCGCCGCCATCGCAACTGATGATATTGAACGACATTGAAGTCTCCTGCAGAGCGGGCACTGGCTTGAAACGTGTGCGGCAAAGGCGCCAAGAACAAGCTGTCCGACTGCCCGTCCAGCGCGCGATACCGATGGCTGTCGGGATCAATCGCAGGTGTACGGAAGTGATTGCGACGGCTGTTGCGTCTACCGTTGCACCACCTTAGAAGCGGCTCCGCCCACCACCCGACAAATCGTCTCGCGACATCGAGCATGTGATCTGCGGCCGCTTTTGCTGCGGGTCGTCGGGCCGTGGTGCCCTCGGTATTCGCTTGGCGACCGGCATCGCGCTGCAGGACCTGTCCGTTCGACGCGGCGAATCAGTGCGACCCCACGCAACCCCGTGCCGGCCGTTGCCAGCCCAGATCTCGATGCGATGCCATTGGCTCCGCATCAGCCACCACACCGACGCGTAGGCCGGGCCAGGCGCTTCCAGTGTCGCGGTGCAGCGAGGAAAGGACCGGACGATCGATCTGGACTGCGGTCGATCGCACCAATGCGTGACGCAGCACCGGGTTCACGACAGGCAATGATGGGTTGGCGCCGCTTTTCTCGGTTGACCAGATGACAGGCCCCGGGGAGTGGGCCGCAGGCAGCACCCGCATGAGCAACACCAACTATTACGGCGCCATCGTCCCGCAGGCATCGGCATCGGTGCAGGCGCATGCGCCACTGATGAGCGGTCTGCTGGCCTACATCGAGCAGCACATCGGCGAGGCCGAGCTCGGTACCGAGTCCCTGCAGCAGGCGTTCGGGCTGTCGCGTGCGTCGTTGTACCGGCTGTTCCAGTCGCGCGGGGGCGTGGCCAGCTATATCCGCGAGCAGCGCCTGTACGCCGCGTACCGTTACCTGCAAGCCTACCCGGAGTGCAGCCTGACCTGGCTGCTATATGAGATGGGCTTTGCGTCGGAGCGGCAGTTCCAACGCTGTTTCCAGCAGCGTTTCGGCATGCCGCCGATGCACTGGCGCCGCCAGTGCCGCGCCGCGCCGCCGACGCATGCGCCACGCCGCGGACACTACATTCCGGTGGGGCGCTTCCTGCGCGAGCTCAACCAGCACGTACGCCGGGACGACGCGCCGGTGCGTGCCGGCCTGCCACCGGTGCGCCCCGCTCCCTTGCATACCGACGCGTTACGGCATCTTGCACGGCCGGCACCAATGGAAAACTGACCTCCAATCCGCAATCCGCAATCCGCGTAGGAGCGCGCCTGAGCGTGATGAGGCTTTATCGATAACGCCCCGTCGCGCTCAGGCGCGCTCCTACGGGAGATTGTGCGACTTGGAACGTAGGACGCCTTGCATCTGCTCTGGCGCAGCAAAACATCCACCGATCAGCGGATCACCAGCACCGGGATCGAACTGTGCGTCAGCACCTCCACCGTTTGGCTGCCGAGCAGCATGCGGCGCATGCCACGGCGTCCGTGCGAGGTCATGATGATCAGATCGCTGTTGCACTCCTTGGCGGTCTGCACGATGCCTTCGGCGGCGAAGCGGTCCAGCACGTGGCGCGACGTGGCCTTGATATTGGCCGCGGCCGCCAGCTCCAGCGCCGGGCGCAGGATCTTCTCTGCGGCAGCTTCGCGTTCCTTGCGGTACTCCGGACTTGCCTCGTAGCCCACGCTCCAGCCCATCGCGTCGTACATGCCCATCGCCCACGGCTCGGACACGGTGACGATATCCACCTTGGCACCAGTGGCCTTGGCCAATTCCAGGCCTTGGAACAAACCGCGATGCGACAACTCGGACGCATCGATGGCGATCAGGATACGTTTGTACATGGTGACCTCCTTGGATGACCGGCCTGGCTGCCGGCGCACTCAGCCTGACAGTGCGCTGCGGTACACGCATTGATGCGCATCAATGCGGCCACGCGGCGTGCTGCAACACTCAGTCGGTTGGCGCGGCATCGGCAGCGTCGCGGCTTGCGCGTACGCGCGCCGGATTGCCCAGCGCGATCGCGCCGGCCGGCACGTCGCGGGTGACCACCGCACCGGCGCCGATCACCGCGCCGTCGCCGATGCACACGCCCGGCAGGATGATCGCACCGCCACCGATCCACACGTTGCGCCCGATGCGGATCGGCCGCCCGAACTCCAGCCCGCTGGCGCGGCCTGCCGCGTCGCGCGGATGGTCGGCGGCATAGAACTGCACCGCAGGGCCCACCTGCGTGCCCTCGCCGATGCTGACCTCGCAGACATCCAGGATCACGCAATTGAAGTTGAGGAACACGCCCGCGCCCAGACGAATGTTGTAGCCGTAGTCGCAGTGGAACGGCGGGCGGATCACCGCGCCTTCGCCCACCTCGGCCAACCGCTCGACCAGCAGCGCGTGCCGTTGGGCGGGCGGCTGCGCGGCACAGGCGTTGTAGCGCGCCATCCAGTCGGCGGCTGCAGCCTGGTCGGCCTGCAATTCGTCATCGGCAGCGTTATAGAGCTCGCCTGCCAGCATCTTGTGTTTTTCGGTGCGCATCGGGCCGTGGATCTCTGGACGTTCGATTCGAACGCAAGGGTGTCACGGATGCCGCGGGGAATGCATCGGGCGATGCACCAATACTGGCCAGCGGCGTGTTGGCGACGAACACGCCGCCCCGGCCGGATCCGGGCGCGTAATCCCTGCCGCGCATTGCCCGGCGATGCGACGCGGTTGCCGGCCTACACCACCGTCAGATTGGCGTATGCCATCACCAGCCACTTGGCGCCGACGTCGTCGAATTGCACCTGCACGCGCGCATGTGCACCGGCGCCCTCGTAGTCCACGACAACGCCGCCGCCGAACTTGGGATGTTGGACATTGGCACCGAGCTTGATCGGTGCGGCTTCGACCACGCCATGCACCGGTCCGCCGCGGGCCGCGCCCAGCGAGGCGGTGCGCGAGACCTGCACTTTCGGGCGTACCTCGTGCAGCAATTCGCGCGGAATCTCGCGCAGGAAACGCGAGGGCACGTTGTAGTTGTCCTGGCCGTGGATGCGCCGCGATTCGGCGTAGCACAGCACCAGCTTCTGCCGCGCGCGGGTGATGCCCACATAGGCCAGCCGGCGCTCTTCTTCCAGCCGCCCGCTTTCTTCCAGCGAACGCGCGCTCGGGAACAGGCCATCTTCCAGGCCGACCAGGAACACGATGGGGAATTCCAGGCCCTTGGCCGAATGCAGCGTCATCAGCTGCACGCCTTCTTCGCCGGCCTGGGCCTGGCCTTCGCCGGCTTCCAGCGAGGCGTAGGCCAGGAAGGCCACCAGCTCGGTCATGCCCTGGCTGTCTTCATCGTCGGGGCGGGTGAAGCGCGAAGCCACCGACACCAGTTCGTCCAGGTTCTCGGTACGCGATTCCGAATCCAGCCCGCTGCGGCTTTCCTTGGCCCAATGCTCGCGCAGGCCCGAGCGCATCAACACATGGTCGATGCGTTCGGCCAGTTCCATGTCGCCGGTTTCGGCATGCAGCTGGCCGACCAGGCTCAGGAACGTGGCCAGCGCGTTGCGGGCGCGGGCGGCCAGGGTATTTTCCTGCGTGGACAGCATCGCCGCTTCCCATAGCGACAAGGCGTTGGCGCGTGCCAGGCGGCGCACTTCATCCAGCGTGCGATCGCCGATGCCGCGCGTGGGCGTATTGACCGCGCGCTCGAACGCGGCATCGTCGCTGCGGTTGGTAAGCAGGCGCAGGTACGCCAACGCATCCTTGATTTCGGCACGCTCGAAAAAGCGCATGCCGCCATACACACGGTACGGCAGCTGTTCGGAAATCAGCGCTTCTTCCAGCGCGCGCGACTGCGCGTTGCTGCGATACAGCACCGCCACTTCGCCATAACTGCCGCCGTCGCGCACCCACTGCCGCGCGCGCTCGACCACATAGCGCGCCTCGTCGACCTCGTTGTAGGCCGCATACAGGTCGATCGGATCGCCGTCGCCGGAATCGGTCCACAGCTGCTTGCCGATCCGGTCCGGGTTATGCGCGATGACCGCATTGGCCGCGCCCAGGATGTTGGCGCTGGAGCGGTAGTTCTGCTCCAGCCGCACGGTCTGCGCGCCGGGGAAATCCTTCAGGAAGCGCTGGACGTTCTCGACCTTGGCGCCGCGCCAGCCGTAGATGGCCTGGTCGTCGTCGCCGACCACGAACACATGGCCGGTCTCGCCGGCCAGCACGCGCACGAAGGCGTACTGGATGGCGTTGGTGTCTTGGAATTCGTCGACCAGGATCTCGCGGAAGCGCGCACGGTAATGCGCCAGCAAGGCCGGGGTGTCGCGCAGCAGTTCGTGCGCGCGCAGCAGCAACTCGGCGAAATCGAGCAGGCCGGAGCGGTCGCAACGTTCCTGGTAGGCCGCGTACACCTGCCGGCGCACCTCGGTCCAATCATCGTTGGGTTCGGGCTGGATATGCTGCGGACGGCGGCCTTCGTCCTTCTGCTCGTTGATCCACCAGCTCATCTGCTTGGGCGGATACTTGCCCTCGTCCAGCTCCAGCGCCTGCACCACGCGCTTGACCAGCCGCAGCTGGTCGTCGCTGTCCATGACCTGGAAGCCTTCCGGCAGCCGCGCATCCTGCCAGTGCAGGCGCAACAACCGATGCGCCAGCCCATGGAAGGTGCCGATCCACATCCCGCGGCTGCCGTTGCGCAGCTGCAGGTCGGTGCGGTGGCGCATTTCGCCTGCGGCCTTGTTGGTGAAGGTCACCGCAAAGATGCCGTGGTTGGGCACGCCCTGGACTTCGTTGAGCCAGGCAATGCGATGGATCAGCACGCGCGTCTTGCCGGAGCCGGCGCCGGCCAGCACGAGGTAATGCCCCGGCGGCGCGGAAACGGCCTCGCGCTGGGCGGGGTTTAAATGATCGAGCAAATGAGAGACATCCACCGCCGCATTTTACCGGTTGTGGCGTCGCTGCGGCTGAGATTGCGATGAAGCGGTTGGGAATGCGGGGTTTCGCACGCACCCTCATCCGCCCCTGCGGGGCACCTTCTCCCGGTGGGAGAGGGGAGTAAGCCCCTCTCCCGCGGGGCGAGAAGGCACCGCTTGCGCGCCATTGGCGCGCGTGCCTTGAAGCGCCCGCGCCAATGGCGCGGGCCGGGGCGCGCAGCGGGGGTTGGGGTGAGGGTACGGGGCGAAGCAGTCGGTGCATCACTTCCGAAGGCGCGTGGCGACGCGTTTGTCACTGCAGGCACTGGTGGAGGTCTGAGGCGCCCTCATCCGGCGCTACGCGCCGCCTTCTCCCGGCGGCAGAAGGGAAAAATGGCCACTCACCGCCCCAGCAATGCCAACAGATCCGGCGCAATCGCCGCTGCCTGCTCACGCAACTCCGGCACTGCCAGGCTCTCCCACAACGACCCGATCCGCAGGCTGCCGATCACCCGCAACCGCGGATTGGCGCGCCCCTCGGCGTCGATCAGACGGCCATCGGCAGCGGTATCCACCCCGATTCCATGCGACCCGGCCACCGCAATACCCTGCCCCAGCAGTTGCTGCAGCAGCGGGTTTCGCATCGCCTGCACGCGCATTTCCACGCCGGTGGCATTGACCAGCGTCTGCACATCCAGCTGCAATGCATGCCCGGCACGGGCAGCGCCCGCACTCACGCGCACGCATGCACCGACCTCAAACGCCACATCCAGCCGCGCGCGATGCAACTGCAGTTGCCCGCGCGCCTGCATCGCCTGCAACTGCGCATGCACCGGCCCGGCAACGCGATGGCGATGCACATCCCAATAGCGCACCACGTGGCGCAGGAAGCGGCGTTGGTCGGCAGCCGACAGCGTTTGCCACAGAGCCTGACTCAGCGGGCGCACACGCTCCATCACGCTCTGCCAGGGCAGGCCTTGCGCCATCGCCACCCGCGCATGCTGCCGCAAGCTGCGCATGCGCGCACGCAGCGACAGCGCCAGCAACGGCTGCGGATCGAAGTCCGCCGCAACGCAGTGCGCCTGCGGCAACGGCAGCAGCCCATGCCGCGACACCACGTGCACCGCCCCGCGATGCGCCTGCGCGGCCAGCGTCACCACCGTGTCGGCCATGCTCAGTCCCGAGCCGACGATGCACACCGCCGCGTCCTGCGGCAACGCGGCGACCGCCTCGGTATCCCAGGCTTCCACCCGCTGGGTTGCCGACAGGCCGGTGGCCCCGCGCAACGGCAACGGCCGCAACGCATTGCCTACCGCCAACACCACGCTGCTAGCGTGCAGGGTCTGGCCATCGTCGAGCTGCAACCGCGCGCCGTCGGCATCGGCTTGCAGCGTCTGCACGCGGGCGCTGTGCACGGTGAGCGTCGCCGAGCTCTGCACACGCGCGGCCTGCAGGCGTTCGCGCAGGTAGGGCGCGTAGTGTCGGCGCCCGACGAAAGCCTGCGGCAGCCGTGCGTCTTCCAGCTCCGGGCAGCAGGCGTGCGCACGCAGGTAATCGACGAAATCCTGCGGCGCCTCCACCAGCGCACTCATCCGCGCGGCGGGCACATTGAGCAGATGTTCGGGACGCGCGGTGGAGTACGCCACGCCCTCGCCCAGCACCGGGTGCGGCTCGATCAGCACGATCTGCACCGGTGCCACGGCCTGACGCAACAGCTGCAGCGCCACCAGCACCCCGGATGCGCCACCGCCAACGATGGCGATCACTGCATCGCCGGGATCACGCAATTCATTCATCCGGCAATTGTAGGCGATGCGTCGCGTCGCACCGATGACAGCGGCCATGCCCGCCGCGATGGCCGGGATCGCCCCGCGCGTACGTGCCGACGCGACGCACCCGTCCAACAAAGCGGTCGCCTGAGGTGTCCATTCGAGCGCGGGCGCGTGTCCATGCTGCGCGATCTTGCCGCCCCAGACGCGCGCCCCGCTTCACCTGCCCCCGCAGGCACCCCTGCGCCACAACGGGCACTGCGCGCGCATGGACCGCACCCGCACTACATCAACGCATCGGCCAGCCGCGCAATGCCCTCGCGGCTGCGGCGCCAGGCCGGGCGCGTGCGCCACTGCTCCAGCTCCAGCTGGCGTGCGTTGGCCAGGTAATCCTGCTCGATCGCACGCAGCCGCTGCACCACGCCCTGGTCGTAGCAGAGCATGCCGATCTCGGCATTGAGCGCGAACGAGCGGATGTCCAGGTTGATCGAGCCGACCAGCGCGATGTCCTCGTCCATGCTCAGGTGCTTGGCATGCAGGAAGTGCGGGCGATACAGCGCGATCTTGACCCCGCAACGCAGCAGCTCCTCGAAATACGCCTCCTGCGCCCAGGCCGCCAGGATCTGGTTGTTGCTCTCCGACAGGATCAGCTGCACATCCACGCCCGACACCGCGGCAATGCGCAAGGCACTGAGCAAGGCTTCGTCGGGGACGAAATACGGTGTCACCAGCACCACCTTGCGCCGCGCCAGATGGATCACCGCGTTGATCGCATCGCGCGCATTCTCGAACGGATACGCCGGCCCGCTGGGCAGCAGCTGCGTGGCGATGTTGGCCTCGCACACCGGCGCGTCCGGCCATACGTCCAGGCGCTGCCCGGTTTCGGTGAACCAGTCGCTGGCGAACACCGCTTCCAGATGATTGACCACCGGCCCGCGCACGCGCGCCACCAGCTCGCGATTGGGCACCCCATCGATGAACCCGGCCTCGGCCAGGTTCTGCGAGCCGACAAAGCCCACCTGATTGTCGATCACCGCAATCTTGCGGTGGTTGCGCAGATCCATGCGCCCGCTGCGGCGCCAGCGCAGGCCACCGGGCAACACCGCCAGCACCTCCACCCCGCCAGCCTGCAGCTGCTTGCGGTAATGGCGCAGACCGCGCTTGGCGCCCACCGCATCCAGCAGCACGCGGCAGCGCACGCCGCGCGCACTGGCGCGCAGCAGCGCGGCGACCACAGCGTCGCCCACCGCATCGTCGAACATCAGGTAATACAGCAGATGCACGCGCTTTTCCGCCATGTCGATCGCGGTGATCAAGGCCTGCAGCGACTGCGTGTAGTCGTCCAGCAAGTCCACCGCATTGCCCAGCGTGGGCATGAAATCGCCCTGGCGTTCGATCAGTGGCACCACCTCGGCGCTGCTGGTGTCCGCCTGCGGGGTCCAGCGCAAGGCATGCAGCGGCAGTTGCTGCTCGCGGATCACCTGCGAGGCAGTGGCCTGGCGTTCCACCCGCACCCGCGATAGCCACGGATGCCCGAACAGCAGATACAGCGGCAGGCCGACTACCGGCACGAAGCCGATCAGCAGCAACCAGCTGCGTGCCGCACCCGGCGTGGTGCGGGCCGGAATCCACAACAGCGCGGCCAGGCGAATCGCCCAGTCCAGTGCCAACAGCCAGGTCCCTTGCAACCAGTCAGGCAGCATCAGCGATCCGTTCTCAAGAAGGCTCCGATTCTGACCGCCCGGTGCGTGAACGCAACGGGGCGGGCGCGTCGATCGGCGCGCAATAGCGAAACGGCCCGCCCTGCGCATCGGCCGGCTGCACGCGCTCGGCACAGACCTGCCGCAGCGTTTGCACGAATGCGGACTGCGCGCGGGTGGGATGCCAGTCGCTGCGCAGCGTCATGCCGATCTGGCGGCGCAGCTGCGGCCCGGCGCGGCCGACCTCGCACAGCAAGCCGGCGCGGCGCTCGAACAGGAACTGGTCGCGCGACATCAGCGTGAGCCAGTCGCCTTCCAGCAGCAGCCCGCGGATGGTCAGCTCCGCGCCGCATTCGATGCGCAGCGCCGGTGGCTCGATCCGCTGATCGCGAAACATCTGCTCCCAGCGTGCGCGCACCGGCGTGCCGATGGTGGCGATCACCCAGGGATAGTCCAGCAACTGCGCGAACGCGTAGGCGCGCCCGGCCAGCGGATGCCCGCTGCGCGCCACGATCACCGGCTCGTCGTCGAACAATGGCTCCTGCAGCACATCGCGCACCGGCAACGGCTCGCGCAGCGCACCGATCAGCAGGTCCAGCCCGCCCTCGCGCAGATGCGCCAGCAATTCGTCATACGGGCCTTCGACCACGTTGACGCTGGCACCGGGATGCGCGCGCGCAAACCGCGCCAGTACCTGCGGCAGCAGGATCGCCCGCGCCAGCGGCATCACCCCCAGTGCGATCCGGCCGGCGTGCTGCGAGCGCAACGCGCTCACTTCGTCCAGGCCGGCACGCAATTCGGCCAGCGCCAGGCGCACCTGCCGCAGCAGCCGCGTGGCCGCTGGCGTGGCCTGCATGGTCTTGCCGCGGCGCACCGTCAGCGGTACCTCGATCACATCGGCCAGCGACTGCACCGCGCGGTAGATCGCCGGTTGCGAGACCCCGGCGCGCGCCGCCGCCAGCGAATAACTCCCGGCCACATCCACCGCGACCAGCGCCTGCAGCTGCCCCAGCGAGACCCGTCGCTCCAGGCCGGGCCGGGCCGGCAGCCGCAACGCCCGCCGCGCCACCCGGATGCCGCGACCCAGTTGCTCCAACGCCCGCGCGATGCGCGGCACCAGCAACTGCGTGGCCTCGGTGGCGACCATGCCGCCCGGATGCCGTTCGAACAGGCGCACGCCGAGCTGCTGTTCCAGCCGCGCGACCGCCTGGGTCAATGCCGGTTGCGACAGGTTCACCTGCGGCGCCGCCGCGCTGATGCTGCCCAACCGGTGCACCACCACCAGGGCGTAGAGATGGCGAAGGTTCGGCTCGGGAGTCGGCGGCATGCTCTAACTATAAGCAAAACCAATATGCATACCTCAAATGAATCTTGAGCCAGCAGGCACTCGCCGCACAGACTCGGTACACGCCTAACGAGGATGGATGGATGAGCCAGGTCGTCACCCGGATCGCGCGCGCCCCGTTGGCCGTCGTCGATGGGCTTGCGCAGGCCGGCGTGGCCACCGTGCACGAGGCGCAGGGGCGCAGCGGCCTGCTGCACCATCGCCTGCGCCCGATCTATGCCGGCTGCCGCATCGCCGGCACCGCCGTCACCGTGTCGATCCCGCCCGGCGACAACTGGATGATGCATGTGGCCATCGAGCAACTGCATCCCGGCGATGTGCTGGTGGTCGCCCCCACCAGCGCCTGCTGCGATGGCTATTTCGGCGACCTGCTCGCCACCTCGGCGCAGGCGCGCGGCTGCCGCGGGCTGATCATCGATGCCGGGGTACGCGATGTGCGCGACCTCACGGCGATGCAGTTCCCGGCCTGGAGCCGCGCCATCTGCGCGCAGGGCACCATCAAGGAGACGCTGGGGTCGGTCAATGTGCCGCTGGTCTGCGCCGACGCACTGGTGCAGCCGGGCGATGTGGTGGTGGCCGACGACGATGGCGTGTGCGTGGTGCCGCGCGCCAGCGCCGCCGCGGTGCTGGCCGAAGCGCAGGCACGCGAAGCGCGCGAACTGCGCAAACGCGAGCGCCTGGCACGTGGCGAACTGGGCCTGGACATCTACGCCATGCGCGAGCGGCTGGCGGCCAAGGGCCTGCGCTATGTCTGAGCACGTCCGCGCGATGTGGATGCGCGGCGGTACCTCCAAGGGCGGCTTTTTCCTGGCCGACGAGTTGCCGGGCGAACGCGCCGCACGCGATGCCTTCCTGCTGCGCGCCTACGGCTCGCCGGATGTCAGCCAGATCGACGGCATGGGCGGCGCCGACCCGCTGACCTCCAAGGTCGCGATCGTGTCGCGCTCGGCACGCGCCGATGCCGACGTGGACTATCTGTTCCTGCAGGTGTCGGTGGACCAGGCACAGGTCAGCGACGCGCAGAACTGCGGCAACATGCTGGCCGGCGTTGCCCCCTTCGCGTTGGAGCGGGGCTTGTTGCCGGCACGCGATGGCGAAACCGAGGTGCGCATCTTCATGCGCAACACCGGCACGCTGGCCACCGCCAGCGTGCAGACGCCCGGTGGCCAGGTGCGCTACGACGGCGACGCCCGCATCGACGGCGTGCCCGGCACCGCTGCGCCGATTGCGCTGGCATTTGCCGACATCGCCGGCTCTTCCTGTGGTGCGTTGCTGCCCACCGGCAATAGCGTCGATATCCTGGATGGCGTGGAGGTCACGCTGATCGACAACGGCATGCCCTGCGTGGTGCTGCGCGCCAGCGATCTGGGCATCAGCGGTTACGAAGACCGCAACACCCTCGATGCAGATGAAGCACTGAAAACCCGCCTGGAATCGCTTCGCTTGCAGGCCGGCCCGTTGATGCAGCTGGGCGATGTTGCCGACGCCACCGTGCCCAAGATGATGCTGGTCGCCGCCCCGCGCCATGGCGGCGCGATCAGCGTGCGCTCGTTCATTCCGCACCGCTGCCACGCCTCGATCGGCGTGCTCGGCGCCGTCACCGTGGCCACTGCCTGCCTGCTGCCCGGCTCGCCCGCGCATGCCCTGGCGCAGCTGCCTGGCGGCACCACCCAGCAGCTGGAGGTCGAGCATCCCAGCGGCGCGAGCAGTTGCGTCATTACGCTGGATGCGCACGGTAAGGTGGTGCGCGCTGCAGTGCTACGTACCGCACGCAAGTTGTTCGATGGTGAGCTGTTTGCTTGAGTACGGCCGCCAGCATACGATGCGGCAGTCGGCATCACGCTGGCCTGAACCCGGGTCGTCGACGCGTGGTTTGCTGCATCCTGCAGTCTACGCATCTGCTACTACCGTCCGCGCGCCGCGCGTTTTCCACCCACTCGAGCAACGCAACTGGCTTTTTGGGCCACTGGCCGGATATCAGCGCGGCATTCCGGTTCGCTCGGGTGCGATGCGTTGCTTCGCCGACAACTGCACACCGATGGCAATGCATACGCGCAGCTGCATGGCTGCCCAATCCATGCATCTGAATCCAGATGTCCGCCCACATGCGCACTGCACATCTTTCGGTCGGATGCGCAGCGCGCTCTGCGCACCTTAATGAGCATTCCCATGATCATCGACTGCCACGGCCACTACACCACCGCGCCCGCGGCGCACGATGCTTTCCGCAAGGCGCAGATCGCGCAGTACGACGACCCGAGTTTGCCCGCGCCGGTGTATCCGCATATTTCCGACGACGCATTGCGCGAAAGCATCGAACAGCATCAGCTGCGCCTGTTGCGCGAGCGCGGTGCCGACATGACAATTTTCTCGCCACGCGCCAGCACCATGGCGCACCATATCGGCGACGAAGCAGTCAGTCAGGTGTGGACGCGCCACTGCAACGACCTGATCGCGCGCGTGGTGCAGCTGTATCCGCAGACCTTCATCGGCGTGTGTCAGTTGCCGCAGTCGCCGGGCGTGCCGATCGCCCAGTCGATCGCCGAGCTGGAACGTTGCGTCAGCGAACTCGGGTTTGTTGGCTGCAATCTCAATCCCGACCCGTCCGGCGGGCACTGGAACGGCGTGCCATTGACCGATCGCGCCTGGTATCCGTTCTTCGAAAAGATGGTCGAGCTCGACGTGCCCGCGATGGTGCATGTGTCGGGCAGCTGCAACGCCAACTTCCACGCCACCGGCGCGCATTATCTCAATGCCGATACCACCGCGTTCATGCAGTTTCTCCAAGGCGATCTGTTCGCTGATTTCCCGGACTTGCGCTTCATCATCCCGCACGGCGGCGGCGCGGTGCCGTATCACTGGGGCCGCTTTCGCGGCCTGGCCGACATGCTCGGCAAGCCACCGCTGTCCACGCATGTGATGCGCAATGTGTTCTTCGACACCTGCGTGTATCACCAGCCCGGCATCGATCTGCTGTTCGAGGTCATCGACATCGACAACATCTTGTTCGGCTCGGAGATGGTCGGCGCGGTGCGCGGCATCGACCCGCAGACCGGCCAGTATTTCGACGACACCAAGCGCTACATCGATGCCTTGGCGATTTCCGACGCCGACAAGCGCAAGGTATTCGAAGGCAATGCGCGCCGGGTGTATCCACGCCTGGATGCGCAATTGCGTGCGCGGGGGCTGTAACTCTTTCTTATCTGCCGGAGAAGCTGCCCCGCCGCGGCGGATGAGGGGCGCCTCGGAGAACGGTCACCGTCTGCGATGTCAAACGCGTCGCCACGCGCCTTCAGAAGTGAAACGCCGGCTGCTTCGCCTCGAACTGCCAGCGACTAACGGTGCGTGCAATCGGAAGAACGACGTCTCGCTCCCTTCTCCCATCGGGAGAAGGTGCCCCGCAGGGGCGGGTGAGTGTGCGTGCGAAGCCTCTGGTACTCCAACCACTGCGAGTGGCTTCGCCCCGTACCCACCCCTACCCCTCTCCCGAAGGGAAAGGGGAGTGCACGCCGACCATTGTTGCGATCACCCCCCGCAACACTCCCCAAACGCAAACACCCGCCTTGCGGCGGGTGTTTGCTTGGATGCAGATCGGGTAATCGGTGGATTACTTGATCTTGCCTTCCTTGTACATCACGTGCTTACGCACGACCGGGTCGTATTTCATCATTTCCATCTTCCCCGGAGTGTTCTTCTTGTTCTTGTCCGTGGTGTAGAAGTGGCCGGTAGCGGCCGAGGAAATCATACGAATCTTGTCACGCTTGCCTTTTGCCATGACTGCTTACTCCTCAGACCTTTTCGCCGCGCGCACGCAGCTCTTTCAGAACGGCATCAATCCCGTTCTTGTCGATGGTGCGCAATGCATGCGCGGAGACACGGAGCTTCACCCAACGGTTCTCGCTGGCGACCCAGAAGCGGCGCTCATGCAGGTTGGGCAGGAAGCGACGACGGGTTCTGTTGTTTGCGTGGGAGACGTTGTTACCCGTCTGCACACGCTTGCCGGACACTTGGCATACGCGGGACATTACGCACCTCGATAAATGAATTGCCACCCATAGCCTGGGGAGCGGCGGCCCCGACAGCGTCAAGCTGCCACGCAACGTTGGGAATCAAGTACTTACGCTGGGAACAAGCCGGCAACCCCATCGCGCTGGGTACCGCCATCCGGAGCGATCCGGGCACAGCGAGCCGCGCATTATGCACGGCTTTCCTATGCGCCGCAAGCACTTAGCCCGCACTCCCCGCCCGCTCGCGGTGCAGCCAGCGATACAGCACCGGCAGCACCAGCAGGGTCAGCAAGGTCGACGAAACAATACCGCCGATCACCACCGTGGCCAGCGGGCGCTGCACCTCGGCCCCGGCGCCGACATTGAAGGCCATCGGCACAAAGCCCAGTGCGGCCACCAACGCCGTCATCAACACCGGGCGCAGGCGGCTCAGCGCGCCTTCGCGCAAGGCCTGCTCCAGCGACATGCCCTCGGCCCGCAGGCTGCGCACGAAGGCGATCATCACCAGGCCGTTGAGCACCGCCACCCCCGACAGCGCGATAAAGCCGACACCGGCGGAGATCGACAACGCCAGGCCGCGCAGCGCCAGCGCCACCACGCCGCCGGTCAGCGCCAGCGGCACGCCGCTGAACACCACCAGCGCATCGCGCAGCGAACCGAACGACCAGTACAGCAGCGCGAAGATCAGCAGCAAGGTGCCCGGCACCACCCAGGCCAGGCGCTGGCCGGCGGAGATCAGTTGCTCGAAGGTGCCGCCGTAGCCGATCCAGTAACCGGTGGGCAGCACGACCTCGGCCTGCACACGCTGCTGCACCTCGGCGACGAACCCGCCCAGGTCGCGGTCGCGCACATTGGCGGTGATCACAATGCGGCGCTTGCCGTCTTCGCGATTGATCTGGTTGGGCCCGAGCACGGTTTGTACCTTTGCGACCTCGCGCAGCGGCACCGTGGTCGGTTCGCCACTGCGCCAGCCGGCCGCGCGGCTGGACTCGTCGACATCGGCGCGCTCGCCATCGCCACGCAGCGGGATCGGCAGATCGGCCAATGCGGTCGGGTCCTGTCGCAGGCCTTCGGGCAGGCGCACCACGATGTCGAACCGGCGGTCGCCTTCGAACAACTGCCCGGCCGCCTGCCCACCCACCGCCGCCGACACCGTGTCCTGCACCACGCCGGGATTGAGGCCATAACCGGCCAGCGCGGCGCGATCGGGCACCACCGCCAGCATCGGCAAGCCGGTGGCCTGCTCCAGGCTCACGTCGGCCGCACCCGGCACCGTGCTGGCGACTTCCTGGACGCGCTGCCCCAGCTTGACCAACGTGTCCAGGTCGTCGCCGTAGACCTTGATCGCCACATCCGCACGCACGCCGGAAATCAGCTCGTTCATGCGCATCTGGATCGGCTGGGTGAACTCGTAGTTGTTGCCGGGCAGCTGCTTCACCGCTTCCTCGATCTCGGCCACCAACTGCGCTTTGGGTTTGCGCGGGTTCGGCCACCGCGCGCGCGGATGCATGATCAAGAACGTATCGGCCACCGACGGCGGCATCGGATCGGTCGCCACTTCGGCAGTCCCGAGCTTGCCGAACACATGCGCCACCTCCGGAAACTGCTTGATGCGTTTTTCCAGCGTGGACTGCATGGTGATGGCCTGTTCCAGGCTGGTGCCGGGAATGCGCAAGGCGTGCAGCGCGATGTCGCCTTCGTCCAGGTTCGGGATGAACTCGCTGCCCAGGCGCGTGGCCAATACCGCGCACAGCGCCACCGCCACCACCGCGCCGAGACCGACCCAACGGCCGTGATGCAGCGCGCGATCCAGCAAGGGCGCATACACGCCGCGCGCCCAGCGCATCGCGCGGTTCTCTTGCTCGGCCACCTTGCCGCCGAGCAACAAGGCGATCGCTGCGGGGACAAAAGTGAGCGACAGCAACATCGCACCGCTCAGCGCCAGCACAACAGTGATCGCCATCGGATGGAACATCTTGCCTTCGATGCCGGTGAGTGCGAACACCGGCAGATACACCGCCGTGATGATGCCCAGGCCGAACAGGCTGGGCCGGATCACCTCTGCCGTGGCTTCGGCAGTCAGTTCGAAACGCTCGTCGCGCTCGAGCACCCGCCCCAGGCGCAATTGCGCCTGGCCGAAGCGGCGCAGGCAGTTCTCCACGATGATCACCGCGCCATCGACGATCAAGCCGAAATCCAGCGCACCCAGACTCATCAGGTTGCCGGACACGCCACCGCGCACCATGCCAGTGAGGGTGAACAACATCGCCAGCGGAATCACCGCCGCTGTGATCAGGGCCGCACGCACATTGCCCAGCAGCAGGAACAGCACCACGATCACCAGCAACGCGCCTTCGATCAGGTTCTTGGCGACGGTGACGATGGTGCGGTCCACCAGCGCGGTGCGGTCGTAGACCGGCACCGCCTGCACGCCGGCCGGCAAACTGGCATTGGCCACTTCCAGGCGCTGCGCGGCGGCCTGCGCCACGGTGCGGCTATTGGCGCCGACCAGCATGAACACCGTGCCGAGCACCACTTCGGTGCCGTCCTGGGTGGCCGCACCGGTGCGCAACTCGCGCCCCTCGCCGACCTGCGCCACATCGCGCACCCGGATCGGCACGCCTTGGCGCCGATCCAGCACGATCGCCCCGATCTGCGCGATATCGTCCACCTGCCCCGGCACCCGCACCAGGAACTGCTGGCCGTTACGTTCGATATAGCCGGCACCGATGTTGCGGTTGTTCGCCTCCACCGCGCGCGCCACATCGTCCAGCGTGAAACCCAGGGCGACCAGGCGTGCCGGGTCCGGGGTGATGTGGATCTGCCGCGCATAGCCGCCGATGGTATTGACCTCGGTGACGCCGGGCACATTGCGCAACTGCGGGCGCACTACCCAGTCCTGCAGGGTGCGCAGATCGGTGGCTGTCCACGCACTGCCATCGGGCTTGCGCGCATTCGCTTTGGCTTCGACCGTGTACATGAAGATCTCGCCAAGCCCGGTCGCGATCGGCCCCAGCTGCGGCTCCAACTCGGCCGGCAGCTGCGACTTGACCTGCTGCAGCCGCTCGGCAACCTGCTGCCGCGCAAAATACAGGTCCGTGCCATCGGCAAAGACCGCCGTCACCTGCGACAAGCCGTAGCGCGACAACGAGCGTGTGGATTCCAGCCCCGGCAAGCCCGCCAGCACCGTCTCCAGCGGAAACGTCACCCGCTGCTCCGACTCCAGCGGCGAGTACCCCGGCGCGGCCGTGTTGACCTGCACCTGCACATTGGTGATGTCCGGCGTGGCATCGATCGGCAGGCGCGAAAAACTCCACGCCCCGATCGCAATCAACACCGCCGTCAACGCCAGCATCAACCACCGCTGCGCGATCGCGAACCGAATGATGTTAGTGAGCATGACGCGCACCTCCGCGCACACTCGGCGCAACGGCGTGCGCAGCCACGTCGATCAACGCGTGCGTACACACGCACGACGCCTGTGCAATCGCAGCGTGCTGCCGTCGGCCGACAGCAGCACCACAGAGAGGATCCCGACCTTCGCCGCTATCGCGATCGCCCCCGACGCATCCGACTTTCGCAGCGCAGATTCTCACGCTGTTGCTGGCGTGATCGCCTGCGCCGTGAGTGCGTGGACGACGTAAAAAACGTTTCACCGAAGAATGGATGAACTGTGCGCAAGCACGCGCTTGCGGTCGAGGCAGACGCAAACCGGAAGCGCAGCGGTCAATGATCATGCGATGCCCCCGACTTCTCGATATCGGCCTTCACCAGATAACTCTGCACCACCACCACCGCGTCACCCGCGGTCAGACCCGACACCACCTGCACCTGCTGCGCATCACGCGCGCCCAACTTCACCGGCCGCACCTCGTACACATCCCCCACCCGCACGAACACCACCTCCCAGTCGCGGAACTGCTGCAAGGCCCCCACCGGCACCACCATTGCCGCCGGCTGCTGCGCCACCGTCACCCGCGCCTTCACCGCCGAGCCTGGCCGCCACAAGCCGTCGTCGTTGCGCAACACCGCGCGCGCCACCGTGCTCTGACTCGCGGTGGCCGTGCCCGGCAACACGCGCTCCAATGTGGTCTGCGCCACCACGCCATCGCTGATGCGCGTCACCGTCACCGGTGCGCCGGCGGTGATGTGCCCGGCATCGGCGCCGAAGATGTGCAGATCCACCCACAGGCTCGACAGGTCGGCAATCTCGAACAACGCCTGGCCTTCGCTGGCGTTGCTGCCCAGGCTGGCGTTGCGGGCGAGCACGGTGCCGCTGATCGGCGCGCTGACCGAATACGTGGTCAGGCTCAGGTTGCTCTCCACCGTGGCCAGCACCTGGCCGGCGCGCACCTGGTCGCCGACGTTGACGCGCAGGCTGCGCACCGGCCCGGGGAAGCGGGCGGTGGCCTGCGCCTGCGCACCTTCTGCCGGCGTCAGCAGGCCTTGCACTTCGTGCTGGTCGGCGATGCTGCCGGGACCGACCGGCGCGACCCGGATGCCGGCGTCCTGCGCGATTTTCGCCGCGATGGTGGTGCGCCCTTCATAGCTGGGATAGGCCCAACGATGCGACTTGCCCTGCACGGTGGCGCGTACTTCCACATCGAACGAATGCGGCTCGCCGACCGTGCTGTCTGCCAACAGGCTGCCATCGTCGCGTGCGCGCAGTCGATGCACTTCGTTGACGCCGCCAAGCCGGGTCAAACGCACTTCGACACTGCCGGCGCTGGGTGGCAACGGCTTGCCGTCGCGGTACAGCCAGGCACGATACGTCGGCGGTGTGCCGTCTTCGGCAATCGCCAGCTCCACGCTGTCGCCGCCCTGTTCGAGCAGGCGCCCGCCGTGCGCGCCTTTTTCGGCTTCCTCGCCATGTGCGTCGGCGTCGCCCTCGGCACCGGGCGTTGCGTGGTCATGCGATTGTTCGCCGCTGCGGCCGCAGCCACCCAGCAGCAGCGCCAGCAACAGCGGTGCGAGCAGAAAACGTGTCATCGAAGAAAATCCTGGTTGGCGCCGACGCTGTGCGTCGGGCGAACGAACGAAGATGGTGTGCGCTGGATGCCTTGGATGCGCAGTACGCGCGGTAGGCGCGCGCAGCGCTTGGCGACTGCTGGATGCCGATGCGGTTGCAAGCGTCGAGGCCGATACCGGCGCAGCAGATCCACGCGGATGCAGGCAGGCAGGGCGAAAACGCGCAGCGGAGGTAGCGCTCATGGCCCCACCTGCGCAGTGCTGTCGGCCACGAACGGCTGCCCGGTCAGGCGCTGGATCTCGATCAATGCGGTCTGCGCTTCCAATGCGGCGGCCAGTTGCTGCTGGCGTGCATCGCTGCGCTGTGCCTGCAGCTGCGCCCAGTCCAGATAACTGGTGGCGCCGGCGCGGTACGCGCGCTCGGCGGCGGCATCGGCGCGCGCAAGTGCGGGCAGCACATCGCTGCGCATGCGCGCCACTTCCAGCTGCGCGGCGCGGTAGCGGCCATGCGCGTCGGCCAGCGTGGCGTAGAGCGCCAGTGCCTGCGATTGGCGTTCGATCTCCAGCAACGACAGCTCCGCTTCGGCGGCGCGGATCTCCGGTTGCGCACGGGCGGCGCTGCCCAGCGCCAGCGAAACGCTGCCCAGCAGTGCGGTGGCGTCGTTGGCTTCGAGCCGGCGCACGCCCACCTGCCAGTCCAGGTCCGGGCGCGCCTGGCTGCGTGCCAGCCGCACCCGCGCCTCGCGCACGCGCTGCTCACCGTTCAAGCGCGCCAGTTCGGGGGTGGCATCGAGCAGCTGCGCCAGCACCTCGAACTCGGGAACCGCCGGCAGCTGCAATGGGTCGCCGGTGACATCGCCGAAGTCCGGCGTGCGCTGCCCCCACAACACCGCCAGCTGGCGGCGCGCGGCCAGCAGTTCCTGCTGCGCGCGATCGCGCTCCAGTTCCGCGCGCGCCTGTAGGGCCTGGGCGGTCAGCAGCACCGATTCGGGCGATGCGCCGGCCTGCAGACGCTGGCGCGCGGCACTGACGGTGCGTTGGCGCTGGGCCAGGATTTCCAAGGCGGCCGCATGCCGTTGCGCGGCCATGCCGATGGCCAGATAGCGCCGGGCGACTTCGGCCAGCACGTCCAGCCGCACCAGCGCCCGCTGCGGGGCCAGCGCGTCGATGCGTGCCTGGGCCAGGGTGCGGCGCGCGTCCAGCTTGCCGCCCCGTTCCAGCACGCCGGCCAGGGTGACGGTGAGTTCGGCTTGGTCCAGCGCGCGGGTCGGGCCGCTGCCGAACACATTTTCCAGTTCGGCGCCGATGCGCAACGGCGGACGCAGCGCGTCGCGCTCGGCGTCGGCGGTGAGGACCGCGCGCTGACCATCGGCCAGGCGCAGGTCGGGGTGCTGCCGAGCAACGCGCGCGATGGCGTCGTCCAGGGTCAGCACGGGCTTGGGCGGTACGTCCTGCGCCATGGCGCACGGCACGACCGCGAAGACGGCAAGTGCCGTCAGTCGCAACCACATGAGGGTGTCTCCGGAATCGGGATCGATGGACAGGCCGGCAGCCGCCGGCGATGCATCAGGCCGCGATCGGGGGACGCAATCCGGTCTCGCTCAGGTGCGAGCGGTAGTACGCGAGCACGGCCACGGGCTGGGCCTGCGTGTGCGTGGACAACGGCAGCCAGGCCAGCGCCGGCAAGACGGCCGGATTCTGGCCGTGGCAGTAGCCGCTATGCATCAGGGCGTGCATCAGGCCGGCCCCATCGCGCTCGCCGGCATCGCCTTCGTCGGCGCCATCATGGCCGTGCGGCGCGGTGTCTTCCAGATGCATCTGGTGGTGCGCCAGCGCATGCACATCGCCCAGCGCGCAGGCCACCGGTGCGACCAGCACGCCCATGGCCAGCACCGCCAGCGCCATCAGGCGCAGCAAGGGGTGCAACAGGCGGGCGCGACGCAGCAGCATGGGCGCAGCCTATCGGGGCCAGGGCAGTTACACAATCGCATGCCTGCCGCGCAGCATCGCAGGAGCGGACCTGGCCGCGACGCCGTCCTGGTCAGCGCGATGGCACTTCGCCTACATGCTGGTTGGTCGCAGACAGCACCCGGGAGGGCGAGAAGCTGCCGACGATTACCTGGAACTGGGATCGAAGCCATGGCGGCGCCGGGGTCGGGACGGCGTCGCGGCCGGGTCCGCTCCTACGTGGAGCGGACCGTTTGGCCAGCGCCATCAGGCGCAACAGGCGGGCGCGACGCAGCAACACGGGCGGTCGTAGGAGCGGACCTGGCCGCGACGCCGTCCTGGTCAGCGCGATGGCACTCCGCCTACATGCTGGTTGATTGCAGACAGCGCCCGGGAGGGCGAGAAGCTGCCGACGATTACCTGGATCTGGGATCGAGGCCATGACGGCGCCGGGGACGGCGTCGCGGCCGGGTCCGCTCCTACGTGGAGCGGACCGGTGGCCAGGGTCAGGGCGCGGCGGCGCCATCAGACGCAACAGGCGGGCGCGACGCAGCAACACGGGCGGTCGTAGGAACGGACCTGGCCGCGACGCCGTCCTGGTCAGCGCGATGGCACTTCGCCTACATGCTGGTTGATCGCAGACAGCGCCCGGGAAGGCGAGAAGCTGCCGACGATTACCTGGAACTGGGATCGAGGCCAGGACGGCACCGGGGACGGGGACGGCGTCGCGGCCGGGTCCGCTCCTACGTGGAGCGGACCGTTGGCCGGGGTCAGGGCGCGGCGGCGCTGGGCTTGGACGTTGCCGGGCGCGCCTTGCTCTCGGCGATAAACGCGCGCACCTGCTGCTCCAGCACCGGCAAGGTCACCGAGCCCTGCTTCAGCACCGCGTCGTGGAAGGCCTTGATGTCGAAGCGGTCGCCCAGCTCCTGTTCGGCCTCTGCGCGCAGCTTGACGATGCTGATCTCGCCCAGCTTGTAGCTCAGCGCCTGGCCGGGCCAGGAGATGTAGCGGTCCACCTCGGTGGTGACCTCGTGCTCGCTCAGCGCGGTGCGCTCGCGCAGGTAGGCCAGCGCCTGCTCGCGGCTCCAGCCGTCGTGGTGCACGCCGGTGTCAATCACCAACCGGCAGGCACGCCACATTTCGTAGGTGAGCCGGCCGAATTCCTCGTACGGGGTCTCGTAGATGCCCATCTCCTGGCCGAGCTTTTCGGTGTACAGCGCCCAGCCTTCGCCGTAGGCGGAGATATAGTTTTCGCGGCGGAACGCCGGCTGGTCGCCCTGCTCCAGCGCCAGCGAGCCCTGCAGCGAATGCCCGGGCGAGGACTCGTGCAGGGTCAGCGCCGGCAGGTTGTACAACGGCCGCGACGGCAGGTTGTAGGTGTTGACCCAGTAGGTGGTGGCGCCGCCGCGGCCGGCGGTCCAGAACGGGGCGATATCGTCCGGCACCGGCTTGATGGTGAAGCGCCCGCGCGGCAGCGTGCCGATGAACCTGCCGACCTGCCCGTCCACCCGCTTGGAGATCCACGCAGCGCGATCGAGCAGTTCCTGCGGGGTCTTGGCATAGAACTGCGGGTCGGTGCGCAGGAAGGTCAGGAACTGCGCGAAACTGCCCTTGAAACCGACCTGCTTGATGATCGCGTCCATCTGCGCCTGGATGCGCGCCACCTCGTCCAGGCCGATCGTGTGGATCTGCTCCGGCGTCAGGTCCAGCGTGGTGTATTCGCGGATCTGCTGGCGATAGAACGCCTTGCCGTCGGGCAGCGCTTCGGCCGCCAGCGTGGTGCGCGCCTTGGGCATGTACTCGTCGCGGAAAAAGCTCAGCAGCTTGCTGTAGGCCGGCAGCACTGCATTGCTCAGCGCGGCCTTGGCCTGTTCGCGCAACTGCGCCTGTTCGGCGGCGGGGATCTGCGCCGGCAGCTGCTTGAACGGCGCGTAGAAGCTGGACGCGGTGGGATCCTTGACATCGGCCACGGTGGCGATGGAAACGTCGCGGCCATCCAGCACCGCGCGCGGCACGCTGAACCCGCGCGCCAGGCCGGCGCGCATGTTGGCGGTCTGCTGCTCGAAGTAGCGCGGCACATCGTTGAGGCGCGCGATGTAGGCGCGGTACTCGGCAGCGGTCTTCATCGGCCGCTGCGCCATGAAGCCGAGGTTGGACCAGAACGAGCTGTCCGAATTGAACGGCATCTCGTACAGGCGCAGGCGCACCTCGGCGGCGAGGTTTTCCACCTGCGGGCGGTAGATGGCGTAGTTGACCTGGTTGGCGGGCGAGAGCTGTTTCGGGTCGATGCCGTCGAGCTGCTTGAGCACGCCGTCCCATACCGCCAGGCGCGCCTGCTGCGCGGCCGGGCCGACATCGGGCAGATGGGTGTTGTCGCCGGTGGTGTCGCTGTCTTCGTCGGCCTGGCCGGTCTCGGCCTGGCGCCAGTTCCACTCTTTTTCGTAGATGGCGCGGAAGCGCGCATCGGCGGGGCGCTCGGCGGTCAGCGTGGCGGGCGCCGCTGGTGCCGGTGCGGCGGCCTGCGCCGAGGTGGCGGCGAAGCTTGCGCCCAGCAGGGCGAGCGAAAGTGCGGCGGCGAGAGGAGATGTCACGTGCGGGCGGCCTGCGTTCGGATCGAACGTTCGATCATGGCAGCCCGGGCGGCAGCTGCCATGGGCCGGAAGTCCCAGCGCGGGGATTGCGGGTCGCGGCTTGCGGAGTGAATGCGCGCGACCGGACAGGCCGGCCGCTTCAGCCTGCCTTGCGCACCACCACCAGATGCCGCTCGCCGTCCAGGCCCGGCACCTGCAGCGGATGCACCTCGCCCACCGTCCAGCCAGCGGGCAGTGCGGCGATCTCGTCGTGCGGGTAGACGCCCTTCATCGCCAGCAGGCTGCCGCCCGGGCGCAGCAGGTGGCCACCGACGTCAATGATGCCGGCCAGCGTATCCAGCGCCCGCGCGGTGAGATGGTCGTAGGCGGCCGGCTCGTCCAGCGCTTCGGCGCGCGATTCGGCCACGCGTGCGTTGCCCAGCGCCAGCTGGCGCAGCGCCTCGCGCATGAAGCGGGCCTTCTTGCCGTTGCTTTCCACCAGGGTCACCTGCAGCTGCGGGCGGGTGATCGCCAGCGGGATGCCGGGCAGGCCGGGGCCGGTGCCCAGATCGGCCAGGGTGCCGCTGGCGATGTAGGGCTGCATGGCCAGCGAATCGAGCAGATGGCGGGTGACCATCTCGCGCGGGTCGCGTACGGCAGTGAGGTTGTAGGTCTTGTTCCAACGCACCAGCAGCGTCAGATAGCGCAGCAACGGCGCGGCAAAGGCCGCATCCAGGGATTGGGCCTGCAGGCCGTTGGCCAGCGCAGCGGCTACATCGGGGGGAAGTGCGGCATCGTTCATGCCGCGATTATCGCAGCTGGCTGGCGTGCAGGTGCGTGCCGCGCAGGTTGGCGATGCGTGGCGCGTGAGCGCGTGGGCCGCAAGCCGACGTACGTGAACTTGCCCAGCACAACGTCCAGGCCTGCGGTGCCGCAAGACCTGCCACCCACGACAGCCGCCGCTGCACCGGCGTATGGACATCGCTGTGGGCAGGGTCACCCGCCGCGGTGGCATACCCGTATCCGCCATCGGCAGTCGATGACACAGGCAAGCCTGCGCCGACAGCGACACCACTGCCGCTGCCATTGAACGGACATGCGCCCGTCGCACTATGGTCGCGTTCGCCAGATCGCCTGTATGCCCATGTCTTTGATCGACCCGTCTTCCGCATCGCCCCTGCCCGGTCCCGGCAACGCAGCTGCCACCGTGGATCACGGCCGCCGCCGTCTTCTCGTTGCCGGTGCCGGGCTGGCGGCCGCCGGACTGCTCAGCCCGTTCGCACGTGCCAACGGCAGCCCGGACCCGTTCACCCTGGGCGTGGCCGCGGGCGACCCGCTGGCCGATGGCTTTGTCATCTGGACCCGGCTAGCACCGCGCCCGCTGGAGCCGGATGGACGCGGCGGGCTGACCGCCCCGGTGCAGGTGCGCTGGCAGGTGGCCAGCGACCCGGGCATGCGCCACATCGTGCGCCAGGGTCAGACCGTTGCCAGCCCGGCCTGGGGCCATGCGGTGCATGTGGAGGTCGCCGGCCTGGCCGCCGATCGCCCGTACTGGTACGGCTTCCAGGCGCTGGGCGCGCGCAGCCCTATCGGCAGCGCGCGCACCTTGCCGGCACCGCACCAGTTGCCGGATGCCGCACGGCTGGGCTTTGTGTCCTGCTCGCACTGGGAGCTGGGCTATTTCAGCGCCTACCGCCACCTGGCCGCCGAACAGCCGGACCTGGTGTTCTTCCTCGGCGATTACATCTACGAATACAGCAACCACGGCGAGGCAGCGAACAAGATCGTGCGCCCGCATGGCAGCGGCGAGTGCCTGGATCTGGCCGGCTACCGCAACCGCTATGCGCTGTACCGCACCGACCCCGACCTGCAGGCGCTGCACGCCGGCAGCGCCTGCGTGGCGACCTGGGACGACCACAAGGTGCAGAACGATTACGCCAACCGCTGGTCGCAGGACCCGTCGATTCCGGTCGACACCTTCCTGGCCCGGCGTGCGGCCGCCTACCGTGCCTTCTACGAACACTTCCCGCTGCGCGCACGCAGTCGCCCACATGGCGCCGACATGCGCATCTACCGCTCGCTGGACTACGGCCAGCTGGCGCGTTTCTACGTGCTCGATGGGCGCCAGTACCGCAGCGAACAACCCTGCCCGCAGGCCAACGGCTGGCGCGGCGGGCATGTGGTGGATGACAGTTGCCACGAACGCACCGACCCACGCCGCAGCATGCTCGGCTGGGAACAGGAGCGCTGGCTGCATGGCGCCTTCGCGCAGTCGGCCGCGCGCTGGAACGTGATTGCGCAGGATCTATTGGTGGCACCGATGAACCAGCACGGCCGCGACGGCGTGCTCGGGCACTGGACCGACGGCTGGGACGGCTACCCGGCCACGCGCACCCGCATGCTCGATGCAATTACCAGGACCCGACTGCGCAACCCGGTGTTCTGGGGCGGCGACATCCATTCGTACTGGGTCACCGATCTGAAGGCCGATCCGGCCAACCCCGACTCGCCGACGCTGGCCACCGAATTCGTCGGCACCTCGATCACTTCCGACGGCCAGCGCAACGCCGAGCTGCAACAGACCATGGCGCTCAATCCACACGTGCACTACGCCGAAGGCGAAACCCGCGGCTATGTCTCGGTGACGCTGACACCGGGCCGGATGGACACGCGCCTGCAAGGCATCTCAGACCGCCGCGACCGCGATGCAACCGTCTCGACGCTGAAGCGCTTCGTGGTCGAGGACGGCAAGGCGGGGGCGGTGGAGGCGTGATCAACTATAAATGCCTGCATCGACAAGATATGGGCCAGGATTGATCGATGCCTTCGAGCTCGCCCCTGAGAAAGAACAGCACCTTCAGTAAAAATCCAATGTATCCCATCTTGGGTCAATAACAGCCTTTCCGTCCCAGCGAATTCACCATTTTTCGGGACATCACGCATGAAATCTTGGCCCGCACTTGGAAAAATTTCAAAGAATTCTGAAATCAGCGCGAATTGAAGCGCAGAAAATTTGGAGAGCAACTCTCTTGTAATCAATGTCACTTAGCGGCCCCTCTGCTGCATTGCCTCTGCGGCCTCTTGTAGAAGCTGTGCCCCTTGCTGCGATGTGGTTGGTACAGTTTGCACAGGAACCTTTATACCGGCTTTGATTGCGGCTGCTGCACGGTGGTGTCCATTAACTCAGCCCTACCGACTCCAACCAGCAGATCTCGCACGACAGCCTGGGCGGGCTAACGCCCGCCGAGTTTCGTGATCAACATCAACCGCAGACCTCTAGTTTTAGCTGGCACTGAATTACGTGGAGTCGACAGTTTGAAGCAAATACTTCTTCATCCAACGCAGATATCGGGTCCACAGAAAGATTTCCACGCACTCGACGTTCTGCAAGTTAACGCCAAGTCAATCAATTAATGGAGATGGAGATGGAGATGGAGATGGAGATGGAGATGTTGCTACTAGAGGATCAATCTCTGCGCCACCCTCACCAAATAATAATGACAGACGGTCTACTTCACATCTGATAAATTGATCAAAATCATCCCATTCATTTAAAACATCCGTTGAGTCAGGAGACCTATGCCGAATGATTGAGTTGCACTGATTAATAAACAAAATTGAGCCATCCCAATTATAGCTCCCAATATAAATTTCATTTTTATTTAGATTGCCAGGCCTAGCTATCGTATTTGCCTCAACCAAATCGAACGGCTGCCTTTTTCCAGCTGACCTAGACAACTGTGATCGCACTCCGAAAATAGATAGCGCACCTTGGAAAAGAACGAAACCATTACACTGGGCAAGTAACTCCAAGAAACTCTTGGGCAATTGAACCCCTGCTTCTTTCACGCTTTGTAGAAACTCGTTCGAATTAGCCTTCTCAAAAATGACGTGCAGATAAGCTCGACTACCTACCGATGGAAGATGATTTATTAGTATATTTCCATCTTCATCAATGACCCGTTTACTTGCAAGCCCATTTTCTAGGATGTCAACAAGTTCATCCCGATTCATGTGCATAATCATTTTCCTCGCTTTATTATTCGGGTCCCGGTTTCCACGATCCTACCGATCCTCCCGGATATAGACCTTGAGGATGCAGATCTTTGCAGCATTGGCCAATGCCGGCAGCTTCGGCCCGAATGCACTCGATGCCACCTTCGGCCCGACGGTGATCTTCCAGAAAGCACCGCCGGCGCCCAACCTGTCGCCGCTGGCCGGATTTCAGTTCTTTGGCGAAGTGGAGATCGATGCACGCACCGGCGTGCTGACGGTGACCTTGCGCAATCTGGATGGGGTGGCGCAGTTCCGTCAGCCGATTCTGCCGCACGCTGCGACGCGGCCGGAACATGCCTGAGACGTCGGTCGGACCAGCAACGCAAGCATCCATGTCCGGCACGTGCTGCATCACGGTCCAGGACGCAACGCGCACCTGCGCTGCAGCCACGCAGTGAAGCGATCACCGCGCCTATTCGGCCGGCAACGGGTAGAACGCCAGCGCAGCGCGGCAATCCGGTGCGGCCCACCATTCGTGCAACTGCCACTGCGTGGCCTGGCCGAGCACGGGGTCGCACCACTGCAACTGCAATGCGCCGTCGGGCGCCACTGCGTAGGCAAGCCGATGCAGGCCAAACGACAGGCCATGCCCGTACGCCTTGAGCAGCGCTTCCTTGGCGCACCACAGGCGGAAAAACAGCGCCTGTTGCGCGTCCGGCTGCAGGCCAGCCAGCACTGCGATTTCGTCGGCATGGAAAAATCGCTGCGCGATTTCCAGCAGACGTGGGCGCGCGCGGATGCGCTCCAGATCCACGCCCAGCCGCACGCCCTGCCCCAGGCCGACCAGCAGATAATCGCCGCTATGGCTCCAGCCGGTGTCCCGGTCGGGCAAGGCTGGCTGCAGCGACGGCCGCCCGCGCTCGTCACGCCGCAGCGGCACCTGGGCCGGTTCCAGCGCCAAAGCCTGGCCCAGCAACTCGCGCGCCTGTGGTTCGCCACGCTCGCCGTGCCGGTGCGGACGCAGCCACAGCTGCACCGGACCGATGTGCCAGCTTGCGTGCGCTGTCACGCTGCGTGCACCAAGCACAACAGCCGCATGCGCGTGCGACCGCGCTCGACAGTCACTTCACGCCGGTCTGCGTTGAATGGCGCCCATGCACTACTTCCGGTGCAATCGCATGAGGAGTTCGGCAACATGGGCATCATCATCTGGTTGATCGTCGGCGGCATCGTGGGTTGGCTGGCCAGCATCATCATGCGTCGCGATGCACAGCAGGGCATCATTCTCAATATCGTGGTCGGCATCGTCGGCGCGCTGATTGCCGGGTTCCTGTTCGGTGGCGGCATCAATCAGGCGATCACGCTGTGGACCTTCGTGTGGTCGCTGGTGGGTGCGGTGATCCTGCTGGCAATCGTCAATCTGTTCACCCGTGGACGCGTGCGCTAAGCACGCATCCACTGATGGAACATTCAACGCCCGGGCTTGCCCGGGCGTTGTCGTTTCAGCCATCGACCGGAGCGCGATCCAACGGATGGTGTACCCCATCTTCCACCGGCACGGCGATGTTCAACGCATAGGGATTGACGCCTTCCAGGCAGCCGACGTTGTAGCCATACTCGTTGGGATTGGAGCGCCGCCGATGATGCGTGTAGATACCGCAAACGCCGCAGAAGTAATGCGCCGCCGCATGCGTGTTGAACTGATACAGCCGCAGCACATCCTCGCCCTGCAGCACGTGCAGGCCATCCAGCGTCACCGAGGCGACGATGGCGCCCCGGCGGCGGCACATCGAGCAGTCGCAACGACGTGGATCGAGCAGGCCGTGCGGCAGATCCAGATCGATCTGTACCGCGCCGCAGTGGCAACTCAGCCGATGCACCGGGCTGATCGTGACCTCGCCAACCTTGTATGTGCTACGCCGCAGATGCCGCTCGCTCATGCGCCCGCCTCGGCCAGGCGCACCCAGGCCGGTGCGTGGTCGCTGGGGCGCTCCCAGGTGCGCGGTTCGCGATCGATGCCCGCGTCCACCGCGCGTGCGCGCAAGGCCTCCGAGACCAGGGTCAGATCGATGCGCAGGCCCAGATTGCGGCGGAATCCGGCCTGGCGGTAATCCCACCAGCTGAACTGCTCGGCTTGCTCATGATGCAGCCGGAACGCATCGTGCAGGCCCAGCGCCAGCAGTTGTTCCAGCGCGGCGCGCTCGGCGCTGGAGGTGAGGATGTGGTGCTCGTTCCACACTGCCGGATCGTGCACATCGCGCGCATCCGGAGCGATGTTGAAGTCGCCCAGCACCACCAGCTGGGGATACTTGTGCAGCTCCTGCGCCAGCCAGTCGTGCACCGCGGCCAGCCAGCGCAGCTTGTAGGCGTACTTGTCGGTGCCCACGTCCTGGCCGTTGACCACATACAGGTTGACGATGCGCACGCCATCGACGGTGGCGGCGATCACGCGCTGCTGCACGTCGTCGAAGCCGGGGATTCCCATCTGCACGTCCAGCGCCGGCGAGCGCGACAGGATCGCCACGCCGTTGTAGGTCTTCTGCCCGCAGAACACGCTGCGATAGCCGGCAGCGGCCAGCGCCGCATCCGGAAACTTGTGGTCTTCCAGCTTGGTTTCCTGGATGCCGACCACGTCGGGTGCGAACGTGCCCAGCCACTGTTGCAGGTGCGGCAGGCGCACATTGAGCGAGTTGACGTTCCAGGAGGCAATCTTCATGGCGTAGCGCGGACCGTGGTTCAAACCGCCAATGGTACCGCGCCGCCGGAGTGTGCTCAGGGGCGTGGGGCGATGCGCACGCCGAGCTGGTTGGCAACCGGGCGTTCCCGCTCGGAATGCCGGTGTGGATGAGACGATTGAGCGCGCGCAGGCGCACCGTCCACGCGCACGGTCAGGGTGCTGGAGCCGCAGTCGGCGACCAGCATCTATCGCTACTTGCGCGCGATCCAGTCCAGCGCGCGGCGCGGTTGGGCGCCTCGCCGTAGTCGGCGCGGCTGGCCTCGCGTGGCTGGCGCTTGCCGTCGGCCATCTCCAGCTCGGCGGTGCAGGTCGAGCAGGGGGGCAGCAGGCCGCGGCCGGGAACACGGACAGGTGCGCAGGCGTGAGGCGGGATGACCGCTGATGACAGAGGCCGGCAATTCAATAACTTACTGTAAATTAATTATTTCGACCGGACCGGGTAAGCTGGCCCCTCCCCCGCGCCACCGCTCGCCATGCCGTCCACTGCCGCTGTCGCATTGCCGCCGCATGCGCCGAATTTCCCCGGGTTGAGCCGCAACGGGCGCGACATGCTCGACCACCTGCGCCTGGCCGGCGTGCTCACCCGCGCCGACCTCAGCCGCGGCACTGGGCTGACCGTGCAGACTGCGGTGCGCCTGATCGAAGGCCTGCAGGCGCGCGGCATGGTCCACATGGGCAGCGGCGTGGCACGTGCCGGCCGCGGAAAGCCGGGGGTGGCGGTGTCGTTGAATCCGGCGCACGGCCACACCTTGGGCGTCTCCATCGCCACCGACGCGCTGAGCCTGGCGCTGGTGGACTTCGCCGGCCAGGTGCTGGCGGTCAGCGAGCTGCCGCTGGACGCGCGCAGTGCCGACGCGGTGTTGCTGCAGCTGCAGGCCGGCGACGCAGCGCTGCTGGCAGGCCTGGACCACGCGGTGGGGCCGCGGCTGGGGATCGGGTTGGCGATGAGCGGGTTCTTTACCGGCGAGGACGGGCGTATCAATCCGCCCGAACCGCTGCGCGCGCTTGGCGAGTTCGCCCTGGCGCCGTGGCTGGCGCAGGCCTGCGCGCAGCCGGTGTGGATGGACAACGACGGCAGCGTGGCCGCCGCCGGCGAAGCGATGCTGGGCGTGGGCCGTCGACATCGCGACTTTGCCTACCTCTATCTCAGCTACGGGTTCGGCGGCGGCCTGGTCATCGACGGCCAGGTCATGCGCGGTGCGCGCGGCAATGCCGGTGAATTCGCCGGCATGCTGCCGGCGCAGAAGCTCGAACGCGCCACGCTGGAACTGCTGCGCGAACTGCTGGCCGACGACGGCGTGGCGTTTGCCGACGTGCGCAGCCTGCTGGCCGCCTACGACCCGACCTGGCCGGCGATCGCGCGCTGGATCGCGCGCAGCGCGCCGGGGGTGTCGTTGATCGTCTCGGCAATCACCGCGGTGTGCGACCCGGAAGCGATCGTGTTCGGCGGCCGCCTGCCGGCCGATCTGGCCCGACGCCTGATCGCCGCCGTGCAGATCGACAACCTGCCGCGTCGCGGTCAGGGCAGGCCGATGCCGCTACTGCTGCCGGCCGAGGCACCGGCCGACGCCTGCGCGATCGGTGCGGCGACGCTGCCGTTGAAGGCGCGCTACTTCCGTTGACTGAAGGTGCCCCGCCCCTGTCGCGGGTGCTGACAGTCCGCGTTGCCGTTGGATGGGCGCTGGTTCGTGCGTCGCAGAACCGGCGTCAATCTGCGGTGGCAGCGCGCCCACGGCAGCAATAGCCGAACAACTCAACCGCCAGCTCACGTGCCTGTTGCTGCTGTTGTTGGGTGAGCGACTCCAGCAATTCGTCTTCTGCCTGCAACGGTGCCGATGGATCCAGCGCGTGGTCCGGCGGTTGGCGCGATGCCAGCCGCCACGCCGCCGCATACACCGGGTCGGGCGCATGCAACAACGGCGATTCCACCACCTGCGCCAAGGTGTCGATGGCATCGCGATGGCCCGCCAATGCCAGCGCTTCCAACTCGGCCACAATCGCGGCCATCTCCTGTTCGTCGCTCGCCGACAGTTGCGCAGGCATGCCGGCAGGTGCGCCGGCCACCGCACGTTGCAGCAACTCGGCCGCACGCTGCGCAAGTAGATAGCGTTGCGCATCGGTATCGCCGTGTGCCGCGGCCGTGCGTAGCAGCGCCTCGATCTGCAGCTGCGTGCCGGCGACGCAGCGACGGCCCTCCAACGGCGGCACCTGTGCACCGCCGTGCGCGATCTGCGCGGCTCGCTCCTCACCCTGTTGACGACAGGCCAGCTGTTGCATGGCGCTGTCGAACAGGCCCTGAGCGACGCGCGCCGGCAGCTGCGTCGATGCAACGCCGGCATGCACCGCAGGGCGCGCAGCGACGCTGCTCTGCGGGTGCAACGCAGCAGGCGTGCGCAGGCTCCACATTCCGGCGGCCGACATCGCTACGGCCACGCACACCGCGCCCGCCACCGGCCAGCGCGACCGCTTCCGATGCCATGGCCGCGCGCCAACGTTCAGCGCAGGCGCCGGCATCAACGCAGTGCCGCTTCCAGTGCGGCGCGATCGAACTGCAACGGGTTGTCCTGGCGCAGACGTTCCAGCGCAGCGGTGGCCGCCTGGTCGCGCAATTGCACTTCGATCTGTCCGCGCGCTGTCTCCAGCGTGGCGGGTATGCGCGCATCCACACGGATCAGGTGATATCCCTCCGGCCCGCGGACGGGGCCCGAAACCTGCCCCACGCCCAGCCCCTGCACGGGCGCAGCAAAGACATCGGCCACGTTGCGCAGGAAGATCGATGACAGCTGGCCGCCCTCGGCCGCAGTGCTAGCATCGTCGGATTCGCGCATTGCCAGTTCTTCGAAGGGCGTGCCGGCATCCAGCTGCTGCTTGAGCCGCTGTGCGCGTGCGAGCGCCTGCGCATCGGTCAACGGTGTGCCGCGCCGGGCATCGCCTTGGGGCTGCAGCGCCACGAATAGATGGCTGAGGCGAACCTCGTCGTAATCGTGCGGATGCGCATCGAACTGGGCCTGCACCTGCGTGGCGTCGATAGACGCGGCATCGCGTGCGCGCCGCTGCATTGCCTCGGCAAGAATGGCATCGGTGGCCTGACGGATGTGCGCGGCCACCACCGGGTCGTCTTGCAGATGCGCCTGACGGGCCTGGTCCACCAGCAGCAGCCGGTCGGCAAATTCGCGTACGAAACTCGGGTCGGCCGCAATGGCCGGATTGGCGTTCTGCGGCAGGTCGGCCAGGGCCAGCGCGCGATATTCCGGCGCACTGAAGGTCTGGTGTCCAATCTGCAGCACCTTTCCGGAAGCCGGGCCAGTGTGCAGGTGTGCATCGGGTGTGGCGGCCTGCGCCAGCGGTGTGGAGCAGGCAAGGCCCAACCAAAGCAGCCTAAAACAATGCGGTGTGGAAAACATGGGCAATCTCCGTCATGGCATGAACCGGCGGCGGCAGGTGCCGCCGCCGGGACCGCCGGCCCGCACGGGCCGGCAACAGCTGCTGAGAGCGGCTAACGAAACGTAGCGAGCAGTCGTCAGGTGGGCGTGGGCGACGCGGAGGGACCGGCGTGTACGAGTGGTACATGAGGACTCCGAGCACCGGCCGCGCCCGCCTGGCGGCTGCGCAGTAGTTTTGTCAGTTGCTCTTAGTCGTGCTTGCCGCGCGCACGCAGGTAGGCGATGGCCGCTTTCGGGTCGTCGCTGGTGATCAGGCCAAAGGCCTCGTCGCGTACGATGAAATCCAGATTGCCGCGATTGTCGGCCGTGTCGCGGCCACCGCCGTAGGAGAAATACAGATCCGACAGCGCGTAGCAGCAGGCGCCGCTGTTTTGATAGAACTTGCCAGCAGACGGGCCATCCGGAATGGCCTGGAAGACGCCCACGCGATACCCACGCTCGCGAATGAAATCGGCATCGCTCTGCAGCAGGCCGCCGAGTTGCTTGACGTTGATCTCCATCGTCTGGTGACCGTTGTTCATCCATGCCGAAATCGTCTGGCGCACATTGATCTTGCCCAGCATGTTGGTGGTGAACACCGGTATGCCGACCATGCCGCTGCCATCTGCACGGTAGGCATCGCGACTGGTGTACAGCGTTGCATTGACCTTGGCGGCCACATAGCTGCCCGATGCCGCGCCGAACTGGCTTTCGGCGGCCTTGCGCACTGCGCGTACCGTGGCCGCATCCTTGATGTCGAACACCATCGGCGTACGCAGGTTGTGCTGCTTGTAATAGGCAAACAGCTCATCCACACGCGGTACGTGATAGCCGGTGGTGGTACGACGATCGGGCGTCAGCAGGAACAACTGGCTGACCTGCGACCACGGGGTGACCAGAATCGACGGGTTGACGCCCTGGTTGGTGATCGGGTCGTACTTCACTCCGGGATGTTGCTGCCACACGGTGGTGGTGCGGCCCAGGTTGTAGTCGTGCAGCAATACCGGCACGCCATCGCTGGTGAGCTTGACGTCCAGCTCCACGCCATCCATGCACTGGTCGTTGGCGATCTGCAGCGAGCCGCGCGAGTTTTCCGGCATATCGGCGATGCCGGCGTATTTGCCCCATAAGCCACGGTGCGCCAGCACAACGGTATTGGAGGAGTTGAACAGGATGCGTTGCATCTTGATATCGGAGCTGTCGTTGCAGGCGGCCATCGCCAGCTGCGGCAGTGCAGCCAGCAGGGCCAAGGCGCCGAACAGGCGGCAGGCGCGGGCCAGCGGATGTGGAGCGAGGAGGATAGGCATGGTCTCGGTGTCCCGGTTCGTAGGTACAGGAAGGGCAAGAGGTGGACGAGAGCCGACGGGTCGACGCAATCGGCGGACTCGCTTGCAGCGCACTCGCCAACCGGTCGATACCGGGGGAGAGGCCAAGCCGGGCGTGATCAGCGTTCGGCTTGCGGCCAATTTAGTCACCCTAGATGACTTAATTTCTTCGCTGGTGTTGCGGTTGTTCGCGATCGCGCAGGCATTGCGTGCAAAACGAAGCGGGCGATGCGATCGCATCGATGCCACGCAAGGACGCAGCGCTGTCGTGCGCGCGCATCGCGTCGGACGCCTGCGCATCGAGGTCTGATGGGGCGTTGCGCCCGGGCCGTCACGACACTGGATCGCTGTCGGCACCCGCGCGGTGCGCGCGCTCGACCGATACCCCCTCGGCCTTCGCGTCAGAAGACGATCGTAGGGGCGTGGCAACACAGACGCTGCCCGCTGCCAGCCTTGGCCAAAACGCAAAACGCCGGCACAAGGCCGGCGTTCTGCGACTGCGCAGTGACTGTACGTCAGTGACCCGACGCACCGCTGGCACCCAGGCCGGTTTCGGCACGGATCTGCTGCGCCTTGAACGCTGCACGTTCGTTGGCGGCCTGCGGGCTGTGATCCAGGATCGAGAACAGCCAGATGCCGACAAAGCCAATGGTCATCGAGAACAGCGCCGGCGAGGTGTACGGGAACGGCGCCGAACCGGCTGCGTTGCCCAGCGTGTCCACCCACACCGACGGCGACAGGATGGTGAGCACCAGCGACGAGACCAGGCCCAGGAAACCGCCGACCACCGCACCGCGGGTGGTGCAGTTCTTCCACAACAACGACAGGATCAGCACCGGGAAGTTGGCCGAGGCCGCGATGGCGAACGCCAGCGACACCATGAAGGCCACGTTCTGCTTCTCGAACACGATGCCCAGCAGCACCGCGATCACGCCCAGCACCAGGGTGGTGGCACGCGAGACCTTCAGCTCCGAACCCGGCGCCGGATTGCCCTTCTTGATCACCGTGGCGTACAGGTCATGCGACACCGCCGAGGCGCCGGACAGGGTCAGGCCTGCGACCACCGCCAGGATGGTGGCGAAGGCTACCGCCGAGATGAAGCCCATGAACACGTTGCCGCCCACTGCATTGCCGACCAGCACTGCCGCCATGTTGGCCGCGCCCTTGCCGCCGTGGATGGTGCCGGTGGCGACATCGGCGAACTGCGGGTTGGTCAGCACCAGCGCGATCGCACCGAAGCCGATGATGAAGATCAGGATGTAGAAGTAGCCGATCCAGGTGGTGGCCCACAGCACCGACTTGCGCGCCTGCTTGGCATCGGGAACGGTGAAGAAGCGCATCAGGATGTGCGGCAGGCCGGCGGTGCCGAACATCAGCGCCATGCCGAACGAGATCGCCGAGATCGGGTCCTTCACGAAGCCGCCCGGGCCCATGATCGACAGGCCGGCCTTGGCCGCGTCCTCCGGCGATGCGCCGCCATTGGCCGCGATCGCGGTCTTCACCCGCACGCCCTCGGCAAACAGCGCCTCGAAGCTGAAGTTGAAGTGCCACATGATCGCCACCGCCATGAAGGTCACGCCGGTCAGCAGCAGCACTGCCTTGATGATCTGCACCCACGTCGTGGCGGTCATGCCGCCGAACAGCACGTAGACCATCATCAGCACGCCGACCAGGGTCACCGCCACCCAGTAGTCCAGGCCGAACAGCAGCTTGATCAAGGCGCCGGCGCCGACCATCTGTGCGATCAGATAGAACAGCACCACCACCAGCGTGCCCGACGCGGCAAAGCTGCGGATGGCGGTCGGCGCAAAGCGATAGCCGGCCACGTCGGCGAAGGTGTACTTGCCGAGGTTGCGCAGCCGTTCGGCCATCAGGAAGGTCAGGATCGGCCAGCCGACCAGAAAGCCGATCGCATAGATCAGGCCGTCGTAGCCATTGGCCATCACCGCTGCGGTGATGCCCAGGAATGAAGCCGCCGACATGAAGTCGCCGGCGATCGCCAGGCCGTTCTGGAAGCCGGTGATGCCACCGCCGGCGGTGTAGAAGTCCGAGGCCGACTTGGTCTTGGCCGCCGCCCACTTGGTGATCCACAAGGTGCCCAGCACGAAGAAGCCGAACATGCCGATCGCCACCCAGTTGGTGGGCTGCTTGTCGACCTGGCCCATGTCGCCGCCGGCGGCCAGCGCGATGCCGGCCGGCATCAGCCCGGCCAGGATCAGGAGAAGGCGCGAATACTTGCTCATTTGCGTGCGTCCTCGAGGATCTGCGCGGTCAGCTGGTCATAGGTGTTGTTGGCGCGGCGCACGTAAATGGCGGTGATGACGATGGTGAACACCATCACCCCGATCGCGATCGGGATGCCGATCGAGGTCACGCCGGCACCGATCGGCTTGGCGAGGAATTCCTTGTCGAAGGCGATCAGGCCGATGTAGCCGTAATAGGCCAGCAACATCAGCACGGTGAGGGTCCAGCCCAGCGCGTTGCGCTGGCGCTTGAGTGCGTGGTACTTCGGATTGGCATCGATCTTGGCGATCAGTGCGTCATTCGAGACGGTCATTGTCTGTCTCCTGGTAGAGCGCGGGTAAAACGACGGTGGCCTTGCCCGTCCCACCGCAGTGGAACGAGCCGCCGGTGGCAGAAACTAGAAGCTGTACTTGGTGGTGAATTGCAGGCGCGAAATGTCGCCGCTGTCGCCGTTCTCGGCTTCGCGACGGCCATACATCAGCTCCGCGCCCACATCGACCTTGGGCAGCGGCGAATAGAACACGTTGGCGCGGATGCTCTGCTGCGATTTGCTCGCAAGCGCGCCGGTATTGGCGATGTCGTGGTCGTAGTTCACGCGCGAGTACATGACCGTGCTGCGCAGCTTGGCGTTGTAGTCGTGGCGCCAGGCCACCCAGCCGGCGATCGTGCTGACGGTCTGGATATTGCCGTCCATGTCGATCTCCACATCCGAGCCGTTGCCCAGGCCCAGATAGCGCCCCAGGCCCTCGCCGTAGCTGAGCTGGTAGCGCAGATCGTTGTTGGAATTGATGATCCAGCGGCCGCCGCCGGCAATCGCGCCGCCGAAGTCGGTGTCGTTGGTCAGCGCACTGCGCGTACGGTACTGGCGCGCGATCGCCGACAGGCCGAACGTGCCCCAGGTGCCCTTCCAGTTGTAGCGCGCGGTCAGGTCCGGCATCGCACCGTGGTCGGAGGCCAGGATGGTGTTGCCGCCCTGGTAGGGCGTGGTCAGCGTCTCGGGGTTTTCCGCCGACACGCTGAAGGCGCCACGGGTGTAGCGGATCTGGGTCTGACGGCTGAACAGCGCGCCGTCGGTCGGCCCGACGATGTCGGCGGCCTCGGGCAGGATCGTGGAGTCGATGAAGTTGGACCAGGTCTGGCCGGCCAGCCAGTTGTTCCAGCTCACGTAGGCGTGGCGCAGGGTGCCGCCGTACAGATTGTTGACCTGGTTGGCCAGCGCGTTGCCGAAGAAATCCAGTTCGATGAAGCCGGTTATCTTGTCGCCGTTTTCGGTGACGGTGTCCACGCCCAGGTTGAAGCGCGAGAACTTGGCATGGAAGTCGGTATCGGTGCTCGAGGCCTGGCCACCGACCGGCGTCTGGGTCGGGATATACAGGTAACGGCCCACCGCGCCCTCGGGCAACGCGCCGTCGGAGGTGCGGGTGGTCATGAAGTCGGCCTTGATGAAACCACCGTAACGGAACGTTGTCCCCGCCGCTGCGTTCGGTGTGATGCTGGTCAGCTGGATCGGCCGCTTGCCGGCCGGCACTGCAGGCGCGGCCGGTGCCTGTGCCTGCGCGGCGCGCACCTCGGTCACCTGCGTCTGCGTCTGCGTGATCTGGCCCTGCTGTTGTTGCTGCGCCGACACCAGCAGCTGGACCTGACGCTCGAGCTCGGCAATGCGTGCTTCCAGCGCCTTTTCCTTGGCGGTCTGCGCGAACGCCACGCCCGGCAGGATGCTCGCCACGAACAAGGCAGCCGCCAGCGGATGGCGCACCAACGGTGCAGTACGGTGTGTCATGGACCCCTCTCCCCGATAAGGCCTCGCGCTTGATGGCGATGCTGTGCGGAGCGTGAGGCAGTCCGCGCTTTGGAGCCTATTCGCCTTTGGTCGTAGCTGCAACGCAGCATTCCGCAAGGTGACCGATCGTCGCACCAGGGCCGGCAACCGATTGCCGATCGCGCGCTGCGGCGGTTAAGACCAAGGTCTAAGGCGCGGTTGAACGCCGGGACAGAATGGATGCGGCACACTGATTGCCTACCGAGGGCAGCCGCAACGTCCTCTTCCGACAAGTTCATCGCAAGTGAGGGTGCCATGGCTGATGTTTATCCCGTCGATCCCGCGTTCGCCGCCAATGCGCGCATTACGCGCGAGCAGTACGCAACGCTGTACCGCGAATCGATCGAACACCCCGAGCAATTCTGGGGCAAGGCCGCGCAGCGGCTGGAATGGTTCAAGCAACCCACCGAGGTGAAGGACGTCAGCTACGCGCTGGACGATTTCCATATCCGCTGGTTCGGCGACGGCGAGCTCAATGCCAGCGTCAACTGCCTGGACCGCCAGCTGGCCACGCGCGGCGACAAGACCGCGCTGTTGTTCGAACCCGACAGCCCGGATGCGCAGTCCTACCCGGTCACCTATCGCGAGCTGTACGAGCGCGTCTGCAAGCTCGGCAATGCGCTGCGCAATCTCGGCGTCAAGAAGGGCGACCGCGTCACCATCTATCTGCCGATGATCGTCGATGCCGCCGTGGCCATGCTCGCCTGCGCGCGCATCGGTGCGGTGCACTCGGTGGTGTTCGGCGGGTTTGCCGCCAACTCGATCGCCGACCGCGTGGTCGATTGCCAGAGCAAGCTGATCATCACCGCCGACGAAGGCCTGCGCGGCGGCAAGAAGATTCCGCTCAAGGCCAATGTCGATGCGGCGCTGAAACTGCCCGGCACCAACACCGTGGAAACGGTACTGGTGGTGCGCCACACCGGCGGTGCGGTGGAGATGCAGGCACCGCGCGATCGCTGGTTCCACGATGTGGTCGACGGCCAGCCGGCCGAGTGCGAACCCGAGCGCATGAACGCGGAAGATCCGTTGTTCATCCTCTACACCTCCGGTTCCACCGGCAAGCCCAAGGGCGTGCTGCACACCACCGCCGGCTACCTGCTGTTTGCCAGCTACACGCATGAAGTGGTGTTCGACCTGCGCGAGGACGACATCTACTGGTGCACCGCCGACGTGGGCTGGGTCACCGGCCACAGCTACATCGTCTACGGTCCGCTCGCCAACGGCGCCACCGCAGTGATGTTCGAGGGCGTGCCGAACTACCCGAACGTGTCGCGCTTCTGGGAAGTGATCGACAAGCACAAGGTCAGCATCTTCTACACCGCGCCCACCGCGATCCGCGCGCTGATGCGCGATGGCGAGGAGCCGGTCAAGAAGACCTCGCGCAAGAGCCTGCGCCTGCTCGGCAGTGTCGGCGAGCCGATCAATCCGGAAGCCTGGCGCTGGTACTACGAGGTGGTCGGCGACAGCCGCTGCCCGATCGTGGACACCTGGTGGCAGACCGAAACCGGCGGCATCCTGATCTCGCCGCTGGCCGGCGCGGTCGATCTCAAGCCGGGCTCGGCCACCCTGCCGTTCTTCGGCGTGCAGCCGGCACTGGTGGATGCCGAAGGCAAGATCCTGGAAGGCGCCACCGAAGGCAACCTGGTGCTGCTGGATTCGTGGCCGGGGCAGATGCGCTCGGTCTATGGCGACCATCAGCGCTTCATCGACACCTACTTCCGCACCTATCCGGGCAGCTACTTCACCGGCGACGGCTGCCGCCGCGATGCCGATGGCTATTACTGGATCACCGGCCGCGTGGACGATGTGATCAACGTGTCCGGCCACCGCATCGGCACCGCCGAGGTGGAAAGCGCGCTGGTCTCGCACCCGAAGGTCGCCGAAGCGGCCGTGGTCGGCTTCCCGCACGACGTCAAGGGCCAGGGCATCTATGCCTATGTCACCCTGATCGCCGGCGAAACCCCGAGCGAGGAACTGCACAAGGAACTGGTGAGCTGGGTGCGCAAGGAGATCGGCCCGATCGCCTCACCCGATCACCTGCAATGGGCACCGGGCCTGCCCAAGACCCGCTCGGGCAAGATCATGCGCCGCATCCTGCGCAAGATCGCCGAAAACGCACCCGATCAACTCGGCGACACCTCGACCCTGGCCGATCCGTCGGTGGTGGATTCGTTGGTGAGCGAGCGGTTGGCGCGCTGACGCGCGTCGGAATGGGGAATCGGGAGTGGGGAATGGTTAGAGCCGTTCCCTGAGGAGCGGGGAGTAAATGTTCGGATTGGGGACTCGTAAAAGCGGTCCCCGGTCCACTCCTCTCCACTGCAGATCTTGATTTTCAACCCCGTCACACTGACCTCGCCATTACCTCGCCGTCGCCGTCTTGCTGTTGCTTGCCTTGCTGCCTTCGCTGTTGCCTTTGCAATTCCCCACTCCCAATTCCCGATTCCCAGCCCCTCCATGACCACCCTGCTGATCGCCGATGACCATCCCCTGTTCCGTGAGGCCTTGCGCGGGGCTGTGCAGCGCGTGATGCCGGGGGTGCAGTTGTTCGAGGCCGACACGGTGGATGCGCTGTACACCCTGGCCGATGCGCAACCGGATGCCGATCTGTTGTTGATGGATCTCAACATGCCGGGCGCGCAGGGATTCAGCGCGCTGGTGCATATGCGCTCGCTGCATCCGCAGCTGCCGGTGGTGGTGGTGTCGGCACGCGAAGAGCCGACGGTGATGCGGCGTGCGATCGACCATGGCGCGTTCGGGTTCATTCCCAAGTCCGCCGATTCGGACACTATCGGCCGTGCCCTGGCTACGGTGCTCGATGGCGAGCGCTGGATCCCGGCCGAAGCGCAGAACCTGCCGCCGACCGACAGCGAAGAACGCGAAGTGGGCCAGCGCCTGCGCGATCTCACTCCGCAACAGTTCCGCGTGCTGCAGATGCTCGGCGCCGGGCGTCTCAACAAGCAGATCGCCTACGACCTGGGCGTGTCCGAGGCCACCATCAAGGCGCATGTCACCGCGATCCTGCGCAAGCTCGGCGTCACCAACCGCACCCAGGCGGTGCTGATGGCCGGCAAGCTCGCCATCGATGCCGACGGCATCGTGCTGCCGCCGCCTGAAGAGGACTGAGCGCGTTCGTCGGCCGGCCTGCGAAAACGAAGGCCGATCGCCGCAGCGAAGCGGCGCGTGAGGTCACCACCACAGACGGCAATCAGCGCAACGGCTGGCCCGTGCAGACCTTCGACGCGCTTTGCGGCGAGGGCACATGCCACACCGCGTTTTCGTTTTCGTCCTCGCCTTCATAGATCGCATAGCGCCCGTCGTCCTGGCGATGCATGGTGGGGCTGAAGGTGACGAAATCGGTGCGGCCGTCGGGGCCGATGAAATGCATGTCGCCTCCGCACACGATATTGGAATTGGTTTCCGTCCCCAGGGCAGCGCAGGTGATTTGCGAGGTTTCCGCGCGCACCACGCGACTCACGCGTGGCCGGACCAGCCCGCGATCGGCGGCGTCGCAGAAGTAATCGGCAAGCACCGTGCGCATCTCACGCTGCGACGGCATCCAGGGCGGACAGCTGCTGTAAGCATCGGCGGTGCAGCTTGAGACCACGGCGGCAGGCTGGCTGCGATCGGGCGCAGCAGCGAGGCTGTCTTGCAGTGGCAGCATCAGGCAGGCGGCGACAGCCAGCAGGGAAACGTAGGAAGGCATCGGAGCGTGGGATTGGAGTGCGCAGGGCGTGCGACTGTACGCCATGCGCAGTTGATGCCATGCATGCCCGCGCTGCGGCATCGGCAGGTGCGTGGCATGCTGTGCGCCTGCGGCGCGTCGGTGCGTGCCAGTGCCAGGGGATCCATGCAGCCACTCTCTTTTCCGCGCGGCCCGCTCGGGTTGGTCCTTGCGCTGGCCGTATTCGGCTGCGGCAGTGCGCAGGCCAACGACAGCAGCTTCGGCGACGACAACGGCACCATCCGGCTGTTGCATCAGCCCGATATCAGCATGGACAAGGAAGCGCTGCTGCTCAGCGAGGAGCGCGTGCAGGTGGACTACGTGTTCACCAACCACAGCGCGCGCGCATTGAGCGTGCCGATCGCCTTCCCGATGCCGCCGATGTATTTCGGCATGGCCGATCACAGCGAACTGACCGATTTCAACCTGTGGGTGGACGGCAAACCGGTGACCACCACGCGCAAGCTGGTGGTGTTGCTGGACGATGGCAGCGACATCTCCAAGGCATTCGCCGCCACCGGCTGGAGCACCGACGATATCGCCGCGTTCGCCGAATCGGGCAACGTGCCGACCGGGCGCACGCCGTTGCCGGCGCGCTGGATCGACCGGGACCAGCAACCGCGCTTCACGCTCAGCGAGTACTTCGTCTGGCAACAGCTCTTCCCGGCACGGGGCAGTGTGCAGATCCGGCATGCCTACGCGCCCAGCCTGTCCACCGGCGTGCCGCAGGGCAGCGCGTTCCTGCTGGAGTCGTATGCAAAGCGCACCTGCATCGAACCGGCGACCAAGGCCAGCATGCAGCGGCGCGAGGGTGCGCACGGCCTGGGCTGGGCCAACCTGCGTTATGTGCTGACCACCGGCAAGAACTGGAACGGCCCGATCAAGGACTTCCAGCTGACCATCCGCAAGCAGGCCGCCAGCGACATCCTCAGCCTGTGCTTCGACGGCGCGCTGAAGAAGATCGACCCGCTGACCTTCCAGTTCAGGCAGGCCGACTTCGTGCCGATGCGCGATCTGGAGCTGCTGTTCGTGCGCGGCGTGGAGTGACCGGCGGGGCCAGCACCGGCTAGCCGAACGCGCGTCTGCCTGCTGCCAGCGCGTTGCAGACGCGCTGCAGATCAGCGCTGATGGATCGCGCACCGCTTGTGTTCGCCTGGCGGCAGGGCGCCGCGTCATCGGTCGGCAATGGTCGGTGCCAGCGGCAAGGATCAGATGACGGCGGCAACGCTCGCAGCCACCGATCGCAGGAACACGCGCAGTCGCCGCACGCACTCTTTCATCGATGGTTCGGATAGTGCTGCGTGCCCCGCAGACACGGCGCACTGTTGATCGACACACCACCGTTGCGCAATCGCTGCCTGCCGACCGCGGCGCCACTGGCAAGCCCAAGCGCAGCGGCGTGACCGCTTCCACACCCCCGCACCGCGCGACATCGCAGTTGTCGATATCACCATTGACCATCAGCTCATGCCTGGGCAAGGCTCGGGCTTGATGACGCTACTGGAGCTGGCATGGCGCGACGTTTCCCCTGGCTCTGGATCGGGCTACTGATTGCCTGTGCATTGATCGCGGTGCTGGCATGGCAGAACAAGCAGCTGCGCGCGCAGCAGCAGTTGCTGCAGGCCCGCATCAGCGCGCCGTATGACGGCATGTACGTGCCGCGCATCGAAGTCACCGATACCGCCGGCCAGCGTCATCTGCTCGGCGTGCCGCAGGGACAGGCGCAGGTGCTGTTCTTCTTCACCACCACCTGCCCGTATTGCCAGCGCTCGGCCCCTACCGTGCTGCGTGCGGCGCGGCAGCTGCAGGCCAATCTGCCCGGCCGTCCGCAGTTGCTCGGCGTGTGCCAGTGCGACGCGACGCAGGCTGCGCGCTATGCGCATGTGCATGGCTTCGATTTTCCGGTGGTCACGTTGACCGATCGTCGCGCGTTGATGCTGTTTCGCGCGCGCAACGTGCCACTGCTGATGGCCATCGACGGGCAGGGGCGCGTGCGCCATTCCCGACTTGGCGTCTTCGATACCACGGAGCAGGTGCAGGACCTGGTCGCCGCCTTGCGCCGCACGGATGCGCCAGCGGCTTTGGCAACGGTGAAGGAGTAATGCATGAAGAAGCGTTGGGGTACCTTGCGGACGGCGTTGATGGCGGCCACGTTCCTGGCCAGTACCGGTTTCGGTGCGTTCCAGGTGATGGCGGTCGATAACGCACAGCCGAAGACCGAATCGTGTAGTGCGTGGGCCTGCAAAGCCGAATGTCCGGAGTTTGGCGGCGACCTGGGGCAGGGCAACGTCTGCTACTGCTGCGGCTGACAGCGGTTATCACACCTACTGCGCAGTTCAGCCTCATCAGTCGCTGTAGGTCTGACGGCGGGGTCCCCCCGGGCCCCGCCGTTTGCCGGCATCGCCGCGTGCGGCAGCACCGCGCTCAGCGCAGCGCGCGATAGCGGAAATCGCGCAACACCACTGCGCCCTGCTGTGCGGCGTAGATGCCGAGCTGCAGGCTCAGGAAGCCGCCGAACACGTTGTGGTGGAAGCCGGACATTTCCATGCGCGTCGGGTGGCGGATCCACTGCCGGCCCTGGTCGAACGAATAGTCGAAGGTCACCACATGCGCCTCGTTGCTCAGACGCAGGCGGATGCGTCGGTGCGTGTTGGGCGCGCGTGCCCACACCAGTTCTTCTGAATACTCGTAGGTCTTGATGGTGTCGGGCGTAACGCCGATGCCGACGAAGGCCTTGTGGTTGTAGAACAGCAACAGGCCGCCCTCGGCATTGCCGATGAGTTCCAGCGCGACCTCGGCGACGTAGCCGCGATCGGGCACGCCGCAGGTCAGTGGCGAGCTGTCGGCCGGCGAGCTGCCGGAACAGGCCAGCGTGAGCGACCGATCTGCCCGTTGCACGCGCGCCTGCTCGCCGGGCCCGGGCGCATGCAGGCTCCATTGGGTGCCGAACCTGTCGCTGGAAAAATCGTCGGACAAGGCGAAACCGCTGAGCGCCGCGTTGCCGGTGGCGTTTGCGCGTGCAGGCGTGCGCAATGGCCTGGACAGATCGCCACCGGTGGCGCGGAACCAGCCATCGGTGGTCCACTCGATCGGCTCCAGCAGGGTCTGCCGGCCCAGCGTGCGGAAGCCGTTTTCGTAGCCGTGATAGACCATCCACCAGTCGCCACGCGGCCCTTCCACCAGCGTGGCATGCCCGCGCGACCACCACGGCTCCTGTTCGGACTGGGTGCGTACCAGCGGGTTGTGTGGGCAGTGCTCCCACGGCCCGTGCACCGAGCGCGCACGCGCGGCGATGACCATATGCCCGGTGACCGGACCGGCGGTGCCGCCGACTGCGGTGACCAGGTACAACCAACCGTCGTGCCAGGTCAGCTTGGGGCCTTCGGGGGCAAAGTTCTCCACGATCCAGTCGTCGGGATAGCGCCAGGGCGCGTAGGCCGGTTCCACCTGCCCGTCGGTGGCCAGGCCGTCGTCGCGCAGGCGCACCTTGCGGATGCCGTTGACGAACAGGTAGCGCTTGCCGTCCTCGCCCAGCACATGGCCGGGGTCGATGCAGCCGGCGATCTGCAGATCGATCGGGTCGCTCCAGGGTCCGCGGATGTCGTCGGCCCAGATCACGAAGATCGACCAGCCGGTGTCGTCCGGATTGGCCGGGATATAGATGAAATAGCGGCCATCGTGCTTGCACAGGTCCAGTGCCCAGATCGTGCCCAGCTGCTTGCGCAGCGCCGGGCCGAGCGGCGTCCAGTTGACCAGGTCGGTGGAATGCCACAGCACGATGCCCGGATAGGAAAGGAACGACGAAAACGTCATGTAGTAGTCGTCGCCATCCTTGAGGATGGTGGGGTCGGGGTGATCGCCGGCCACGATGGGATTGAGGTAGCTGCCGTTGCCCAGGTCTGCCTTGCGCTGGCCTTCGATACCGCGCGCCCACTGCGGGGTGCCGGTGCAGGCCGCACGCGCGTCGCCCGCCAGTGCGGCCGGCGACAGCGGGGCGACGACGGCGCCGGCGGCAAGCACCTTGAACAGGTCCCGGCGGGTGGTGGTTGGCATGGGTGCGCGTTCGTGCGGGACGGGCTGGTATCTAGCCCCAGGTATCGGACCGGGGCAACCGCGCAGGCGGCGTTATAGGAAGCGCTCATGCCAGCTGCGGATTTCGACATAGATCAGCTGCCACGGCGTGCGGGGCTTGCAAGCGGGCAAGGTGCTGGAATCCACACATTTCGCACGTGCTGAACGCCGCCGGCTGCAATGCTGCACTGCAGCGTGATCTGTTCACTTATGATTGCGATATTCATATGCGAACAGTCCGGCACCGGCCGGCTGGTGGACGTTGTGATGCCCAGTGACTGCTTCAACGATTGCGTCAGCACCTGTTCGGCGACCGCCCGATGCGCGGAGCGTGCTGCGTGACCATTACGCGGCAGCGTCTGGGCAACACCGACGTGCAGCTCTCGGCACTGGGCTTTGGCGCCGCGCCGATCGGCAATCTGTATGCCGAGGTCGACGAGGGCCAGGCACTGGCCGCCGTGGCGGCTGCGTTCCAGGCCGGCATCCGCCATTTCGATACCGCGCCGTACTACGGCTATGGGCTGAGCGAGAGCCGCCTGGGCCGTGGCCTGGCCGGCGTGCCGCGCGGCGCGTATACGCTGTCGACCAAGGTCGGCCGCTGCATCTACGACGATGCGCAGGCCGCCGCCGGGCGCGACGGCTTTGCGGTGGCGGGCCGCCGCGCCGAGTTCGACTACAGCGCCAATGGCGTGCGGCGCGCGTTCGCCTCCAGCCTGGAGCGCCTGGGCACCGACTACATCGACGTGCTGCTGCTGCACGACATCGGTGCGCTGACCCACGGCGACAACCACGCCAACGTGCTGCGCCAGGCCTTGGAGGAGGCCTTGCCGGCGATGGCGGAGCTGAAGGCGGCCGGTGCCTGCGGGGCGATCGGGCTGGGCGTCAACGAGCAGGACGTGGCACTGGAGGTGCTGCCACGCTTTCCGCTCGACTGCGTGATGCTGGCCGGCCGCTACACGCTGCTGGAACAGCACGGCGCCCGCGCCCTGCTCGAGCAGGCGCAGCAGCGCAACGTGGCGATCCTGTCGGCCGGCCCGTACAGCTCCGGCCTGCTCAGCGACGCACGCGGCCCCGGCGCCACCTACAACTACGCCCCGGTCGACGCCGCCACACTGCAGCATGCGCAGCGCCTGTACGCGGCCTGCGCGGCATTCGAGGTGGATATCGGCGCGGCGGCGTTGCAGTTTCCGCTGGCACATCCGGCGGTGACCACGGTGGTGGCCGGCATGCGGACGGTGGCCGAGGTGCAATCGGCCGCCGCGCGCCTGCAGGTGCCAATCGCACCGGCACTGTGGCAGCGCCTGCGCGATGGCGGCCTGCTCGACGCGGACCTGCCCACGCCATGAGCCGCATCGACGCACACCTGCATTTCTGGCAGCTGGCCCGTGGCGATTACCACTGGCTGACGCCCGAGCTGGCGCCGCTGTATCGCGACTTCGGCCCCGCCGATATCGGCCAGGCGCTGGACGCTGCCGATATGGAGGGCGTGGTGGTGGTGCAGGCGGCCGCGACCGAGGCCGAAACCCGCTACCTGTTCGAGCTGGCGCGCGCCGATGCGCGTATTGCCGGCGTGGTCGGTTGGGTCGATTTCGCCGCGCCCGACGCGGCCGCGCGCATCGACGCGCTGGTGCAGGCCGGCGGCGGCGTGCTCAAGGGTCTGCGCCCCATGGTGCAGGACATCGCCGATGTGCAATGGCTGGCCCAGCCCGAACTGGATGCCGCCTTCGACGCCCTGCTCGCGCACGACCTGGCCTTCGACGCCCTGATCCGCAGCGTGCATGTGCCGGCGCTGCAGGCACGCCTGAAGCGCCATCCGCAGCTGCGCGTGGTCATCGATCACGGCGGCAAGCCGCAGATCGCCGCAGGCGAATTCGTCGCCTGGGCCGCCGGCATGGCCGCGCTGGCGCAGCATCCCAATGTGCACTGCAAACTCTCCGGCCTGCTCACCGAAGCAGCGCGCGGCGCCGGCGTGGAGGCGCTGGCACCGTATGTCGCGCATCTGTTCGCACGCTTCGGCCCGCAGCGTGTGCTGTGGGGCAGCGACTGGCCGGTGCTGACCCAGCGTGCCGATTACGCGCAGTGGTTCGACATCGCACAACAGCTGGTCGCCACATACGCCGACGGCCATGCCGGAGCGGTGTTCGGCGATAACGCACGCACGTTCTATCGTCTGCCACGGCCGGCGGCCCCCACCCACGGAACCTCTTCGGTATGACTGTCTCGATCCCTGCAACTCCCAACGACCGCCTGCATGGCAAGCGCTGCCTGATCACCGCCGCCGGCGCCGGCATCGGCCGCGAAAGCGCGCTGGCTTGCGCACGCGCAGGTGCGCAGGTGATCGCCACCGATATCGACGCCGCTGCCCTGCAGGCGCTGGCGGCCGAATCGGAGGCCATCACCACCCAGCTGCTGGATGTCACCGACGCGGCGGCGGTTGCCGCGCTGGTCGCGGCGCACGGCCCGTTCGATGTGCTGTTCAACTGCGCCGGCTTCGTGCACCAGGGCAGCATTCTCGATTGCGACGAGCCGGCCTGGCGGCGCTCGTTCTCGATCAACGTCGATGCGATGTACTACACCTGCAAGGCGGTGCTGCCGGGCATGCTCGAACGCGGCCGCGGCAGCATCATCAACATGTCCTCGGTGGCCTCCAGCATCAAGGGCGTGCCCAACCGCTTCGTCTATGGCGTGACCAAGGCCGCCGTGATCGGCCTGAGCAAGGCCATTGCCGCCGATTACGTGGCCCAGGGCGTGCGTTGCAACGCGATCTGCCCCGGCACCATCAAGACGCCGTCGCTGGGCCAGCGCGTCAAGGCGCTGGGCGGCGACGAACAGGCGGTGTGGAAGAGCTTCACCGACCGCCAGCCGATGGGCCGCCTGGGCGACCCGCGCGAGATCGCACAGCTGGTGGTGTACCTGGCCTCGGACGAATCGTCGTTCACCACCGGCCAGACCCACATCATCGATGGCGGCTGGTCAAACTGAGCGCGGCAACGCACCGTCGTGCCGCGCACCGTAACGTGGGCGGCCAGTGCCGGATGCGACTTGTAGTGGCTTGATTTGAGCACGCCGTCCTTATCCACCCGATGCATGCGCGCTAGCGTTGCTGGCCGCTCCATTCCTCACCTGCAAAGGAAGACTGCATGAAACTCGTACGCGTTGGCGCCCCCGGCCAGGAACGTCCTGGCCTGATCGATGGCGAAGGCCGCATCCGCGATTTGAGCGGCGTGATCGACGATGTGGCCGGCGAGCACATCACCAATGCCGGCCTGGACAAACTGCGTGCGCTGGACGTGTCCACGCTGCCGCTGCTCGAAGGCGAGCTGCGCTATGGCGCCGCAGTGGGGCAGATCGGCAAGTTCATCTGCGTGGGGTTGAACTACGCCGACCACGCGGCCGAATCGGGCATGGACGTGCCCAAGATGCCGATCCTTTTCATGAAGGCCACCACTGCGGTGACCGGCCCCAACGACACCGTGATCATCCCGCGCGGCTCGGTCAAGAGCGACTGGGAAGTGGAACTGGGCGTGGTGATCGGCGATGTGGCGCGCGATGTGTCGGTGGACGACGCGCTGAACCACGTCGCCGGCTACGCGGTCATCAACGATCTGTCCGAGCGCGAGTTCCAGCTCGAGCATGGCGGCCAGTGGGTCAAGGGCAAGAGCGCCGACACCTTCGGCCCGATCGGCCCGTGGCTGGTCACCCGCGATGAAATCGCCGACCCGCAGAACCTGTCGATGTGGCTGGAGGTCAATGGCCACCGCTACCAGAACGGCAGCACCCGCACGATGGTGTTCGGCGTGGCCGAACTGGTCAGCCACATCAGCCGCTATATGACGCTGATGCCGGGCGATGTGATCAGCACCGGCACCCCGCCCGGCGTGGGCCTGGGCCAGAAGCCGCCGGTGTACCTGAAGCCGGGCGACGTGATGGAACTGGAGATCGAAGGCCTGGGCCGCCAGCGCCAGCCGGTGGTGGCGCATCCGCGTGATGCTGCCTAAAGCCCCTCTCCCACCGGGGCACTAAGGCACGGCTTGCGCGCCACTGGCGCGCGTGCGTTGGTGCGCCCGCGCCGCAAGCGCGGGCCTGGGTGCGTAGCGGGAGTTGGGGTGAGGGTACGTAGCGACATATCCAGGCAGTTCGTCGCGATGTGCGTTTGCCGTCAGGCGTGACATGTCGGCATGTGTGTTGATGTGTCATGCGCAAATTTTTCAAGCGGCGTGCGAGAGCGTTGAACTTCCAGGTGCTGTCGCGCGTTGGTATCCACACGCAGTTGGTCGTGCAGTGATGCGTTGATCTGTGTTGTTCGTTGATCTGTGTCGCAAGCGCATGCGTACCTGCAACGCTTCAATACAGTCGGCGCTTCGCGTCCGTATCCTCACCCCAACCCCTCTCCCGGGGGGAGAGGGGCTCTGGCGCCCGTCTCCGTTTCCGTTCTCCGTTTCCGTTTCCGTTTCCGTTTCCGTTTCCGTTTTATTTCGCGCGTTTTATTCCCGTTTCCATCGCCCAGGACTTCAATGAGCACCATCATCGCCCTCGACACCCACGACGTCCGCTTCCCCACCTCGCGCGAGCTGGATGGGTCGGATGCGATGAATCCGGATCCGGACTACTCGGCCGCCTACGTCGTGCTGCGCACCGATGCGTCGGATGGCCTGGCCGGCTACGGCCTGGTGTTCACCATCGGCCGCGGCAACGATGTGCAGACCGCCGCGGTGGCCGCACTGGCCGAGCACGTGGTCGGCCTGTCGGTCGAGGAAGTCATTGCCGATCTGGGTGCGTTCGCACGCCGGCTCACCAACGACTCGCAGCTGCGCTGGCTGGGCCCGGAAAAGGGCGTGATGCACATGGCGATCGGCGCGGTGATCAACGCCGCCTGGGACCTGGCCGCACGCGCGGCGAAAAAGCCGCTGTGGCGCTACATCGCCGAGCTCAGCCCGGAGCAGTTGGTCGATACCATCGACTTCCGCTACCTCACCGACGCGCTCACCCGCGACGAAGCGCTGGCAATCCTGCGCAATGCGCAACCGCAGCGTGCGCAGCGCATCGCCACGCTGATCGAACAGGGCTATCCCGCCTACACCACTTCGCCCGGCTGGCTCGGCTACTCCGACGAAAAGCTGGTGCGCCTGGCAAAAGAAGCCGTCGCCGATGGCTTCCGCACCATCAAGCTCAAGGTCGGCGCCAACGTGCAGGACGACATCCGCCGCTGCCGCCTGGCGCGTGAGGCGATCGGCCCGGACATCGCGATGGCGGTGGATGCCAACCAGCGCTGGGACGTGGGCCCGGCGATCGACTGGATGCGCCAGCTGGCCGAATTCGACATCGCCTGGATCGAGGAACCGACCAGCCCGGACGACGTGCTCGGCCACGCCGCGATCCGCCAGGGCATCACCCCGGTGCCGGTCTCCACCGGCGAGCACACCCAGAACCGCGTGGTGTTCAAGCAGCTGCTGCAGGCCGGCGCGGTGGACCTGATCCAGATCGACGCCGCGCGCGTGGGCGGCGTCAACGAAAACCTCGCCATCCTGCTGCTGGCCGCCAAGTTCAACATCCGCGTGTTCCCGCATGCCGGCGGCGTCGGCCTGTGCGAACTGGTGCAACACCTGGCCATGGCCGACTTCGTCGCCATCACCGGCAAGATGGAAGACCGCGCGATCGAATTCGTCGACCACCTGCACCAGCACTTCCTGGACCCGGTGCGCATCCAGCACGGCCGCTACCTGGCCCCGCAAGCCGCCGGCTTCTCCGCCGAGATGCACCCGGACTCCATCGCGGAATTCAGCTACCCCGACGGCCGTTTCTGGGTCGAAGACCTGGCCACGGCAAAGGCCTAATCCAACGCACCGCCTCACCTAATCCCAGGATGTCGTAGGAGCGGCTCAAGCCGCGACAGGCGTTCCCGATGGCCCGATCGCGACCGCTTCTGCTTGGCACATCTGCGATGCAGCCGTTACGCCTGCGCAGCGCCACTCACGCTGCGCCCGCAAAAGACACCTGTTTCGACGCCCGGCGGCAGCGGCAGCAAAGACACTCAAGACCAGCGCCCCACAACGGAGCCAACACATCCGCAAGAAACGCAGGCCAACACCCTAACCCTGCCCCGCTCCAACCGCTGCACTCAAGGCAAAGATCTGCCCGGCCTCGCGCCACTTCTCTCCCGGCGCACTGCCAGGCAACGGCTTTTGAAACCGCCACATCAAGTCTTCCCAGGCCTGGATACGCGGATCGGCCGCATCCCGCGCCGCCTTGGCCGCCGGATCGTAGTCGTCGCCGACCTCCATCAGCATCACAAGGCGGTCGCCGCTGCGAAAGATCTCCAGCTCCTGGATACCGGCCTGCTGCAGCGAGGTCACCACTTCCGGCCAGACCTCGCTGGGCCGATGCCAACGCTCGTACTCGGCGATCAACTGCGGATCGTCGTGCAGATCCAGCACATAACACAGACGCCGCGTGCTCATGCGCCCACTCCTGCAACCACCGGCGCAGCGCGGCGCGCACGCAACGCGAACAGCAGGATCACCGCAAAACATCCACCCGGTACCACCATCGCCCAGTGGATACCGGCCATGTCCGACACCGCGCCCATCACCGCCGTCAGCAGCGCGCCACCGATGATGGACATCACCAGCAACGACGAGCCCAGCTTGCGCGCATCGTCATGCATGCCATCCAGGCCCAGCGCAAAGATGGTCGGGAACATCACCGACATGAACACGCTGGCAGCCACCAGCGCGTACAAGCCGGTCCAACCCGGCAACGCGATAGCAACGGCGCACAACACCAGATTGATCGTCGCAAAACTCGCCAGCAACCTGGCCGGCGCCAGATAGCGCAACAGCGCGGTGCCGACAAAGCGGCCGGCCATGAACAGCACCAGCGAGATGGTCAGGTAGGTGGCGGCGGTTTTTTCCGGCGTGCCCGGCACCGCATCCTGCAGATAGCGGATCAGATAGCTCCAGATGCCGACCTGCGCACCCACGTAGAAGAACTGCGCCACCACCGAAAACATGAAGCGCCGATTGCGCAGCAGTTCGCCGAAGCGTGCACGCTTGGGCGCCACGCCGCTATCGCTCTCCGGCGCGCCGGTGGGAAAGCGCACCAGCGCGATCAGGATCGCCCACAGCACCACCACGGCGCCGATGATCAGATAGGGCGTCTGCACGGCTGAGGATTCGGCGGCAAAGAACGCCTCGCGCGCGGCCGGTGCCATTGCCGCCAGTTCGGCCGGCGTGTGTTCCACCCCGGAGAAGATGAAGTGCTGGCCGACCAGTACGCCAGTGATCGAGCCCAAGGGGTTGAATGCCTGGGCCAGATTCAACCGCCGCGCCGCGCCTTCTGCCGGGCCGAGCACGGTCACCAGTGGATTGGCGGTGGTTTCCAGGAAGGCCAGGCCGCTGGCGATCACGAACAAGGCCAGCAGGAACAGCCAGTAGGTATGCACCTGCGCAGCCGGATAGAACAGGAACGCGCCGCAGGCATACAACAGCAGGCCCAGCACCACGGCCGCCTTGTAGCTGTAGCGGCGCATGAACATCGCCGCCGGCATCGCGAACACGAAATAGCCCAGGTAGAACGCGCTCTGGACCAGCCCGGCCTGCAGGTCGGTCAGCTCGAAGGCCTTCTTGAACTGCTTGATCAGGATGTCGTTGAGGTTGTTGGCCATGCCCCACAAAAAGAACAGGCTCACGATCAACAACAGGGGAACCATGGCGGTACGCGCCAGGTTGCCGCGCGGTGACGCGGCAATGTCACTGTGATGCATGCGACCGATCCCCTCCCAAGGCTGTGGCGCTTGCGTTGCTGTGCGGCGAGCGTACTGCGCACGCCAGCGCCATGCAAATATAAAATCTTTGTTTATATTTGCACGCAAGCGCCACATCTCACCGCTGCCCGCGATGCCTGTACCCTGGCGCGCCGCAGTCTTGCCTGGAGCCGCAAACGGATGAGCACCGAACCCGCCAAGTACCGTGCCCCTGCCCTGGACAAGGGCCTGGACATCCTCGAGCTGCTCGCCCGCCAGGCGCAGCCGATGAGCATGGGCGCGATCTCGCAAGGCATCGGCCGCTCGCGCGGGGAGATCTTCCGCATGCTGCAGGTGCTGGAGGAGCGCGGTTATCTCACCCGCGACGGCGAGAGCGACTACGTGCTGACCAATCGGTTGTTCATGCTCGGCATGCAGCAGCCGCAGGTGCAGAGCATCAGCGAAGCGGCACTACCGGTGATGCGGCGGCTGGCCGATGCGATCTGTCAGCCCTGCCACCTGGTGGCGCCGTCCGGCGACCAGATCGTGGTGATCGCGCAGATGGACGTGCCCAGCGACCTGGGCCTGGTGGTGCGCCCGGGCCACCGCCGCCCATTGACCCATTCCAGCTCCGGGCTGGTGCTGTTCGCGTTCCAGCAGCCGGAGGTGCAGGCGCGCTGGCTGGACATGCTCGACGCCAGCGAGGTGCCGTTCGAGCGTGCGCAGTTCCTCGCCGCCGCCGCGCAGGCCCGCAACGATGGCTACGCCATGCAACCCAGCGAAGCGGTGGTGGGCGTGGTCGACCTGACCGCACCGATCCTGCAACGCGGCAGTGCGACCTATACGCTCACCGTTCCCTTCATCGCGCGCCGCCCGGAGCTGGTCGGCCCGCACGCGGCCTTGCAGGCCCTGTGTGCGGCGACGGCGGAGATTTCCGCCGCGTTGATGTAGCCGCGACCCGCGCCGGGAGTCTGCGTCGGCGCTGGTGTTTCTGTTGCTCGCTTCCGAAGGCTGACTTCTGCCGTCCTCCCGCAGCGCGGCCGGCCCTGTGCATGGAGCGCAGCGCGCTCGTTCCGCAGCGCTGCGATGGCAGCCTGGCCATCGCACTCCACCCGAACCGCTTAAGCAGCACCTGCGGCATCGCAAGCCGTGCACATCGAGACGCCGGGGAGATCGCAGCATCGTTGCCGATCGCTGCACTCCTGCACGACGCAGGCGCTGGCTCACGCACGCGCAGCCAGACATGAGGCTTCTATCTCGCACTGCTTGCAGCACACCCCACGTCAGCGGCTTTCCCGGCCTTTTTCGCTGCCTGCTTCACCGGCATGCAGACCGTTGGTCGCTATAGCCAAGGCTATCGGGTGCCGCATCGCGCCGTTGCGTGGACATGCCTGTCTGGCTTTGATGCCTGAAAACAAGGCAAAAACCGCGTCACCCCTGCTCGCAATAGCCACGGCTATAAAGATCAGACCGACCTTCGCGTGCGCTGCAGACGCACCGAACGCGGCCATGCGTTGGTACACTGCGCGCCCCTTGGGGAGTAGCCTGCTTTCGCATCGTCGGAAGCGCCTGCATCAACATACTCGGCCGTTGCGCCGTGGTGCAGGCAACCAGTTCCGGTTTGGCGAGACCAGCGGCATGCGTGCACGACGAAGGTTGGCGCGGGCGCATGTCGTTGTGACCGTGCCCAGCCCGAGACTGTCGATGTCCCCTTTTTCCATTGTTTTGATCGGTTTCGCGATGTCGACCGATGCGTTTGCCGCGGCGATCGGCAAGGGCGCGGCGATGCGCAAGCCGCAGTGGCGCGATGCGCTACGCGCCGGCTTGATCTTCGGCTGCATCGAGGCGATCACCCCGGTGATCGGCTGGCTGCTGGGACGCGCCGCGTCCAGCTATGTGTCCGACTACGACCACTGGATCGCGTTCGTGCTGCTCGGTGCGCTGGGCACGCACATGATCGTGGCCGGGCTGCGAAGCGATGCGGACGACGCTGAAGAAGCAACGTCCGAGACGCCGAAACGGCATGGCTTGCTCGCCCTGGCCACCACCGGTTTTGCCACCAGCATCGATGCGATGGCGGTCGGCGTGAGCCTGGCGTTCCTGGACGTGCATATCGGCGTGGTGGCGGTGGTGGTGGGGCTGTGCACCTTCAGCATGGTCACCGCAGGCGTCATGCTGGGCCGCGTGCTCGGCAACCTGATCGGCAAGCGCGCCGAGATCCTCGGCGGCTTGATCCTGGTGATCGTCGGCAGCGTCATCCTCTACGAGCACCTGAGCGGCGCAGCGTAAGCACTATCCCTGGTAGGAGCGTGCCTGCGCGCGACCGGGCGTTATCGATAATGCTTCGTCGCGCGCAGGCACGCTCCTACGCTGCAGTCGCACCGCTCAGCGCGTTTTCGCATCGTGATGCGCGCTCAGAAACGCGCGTAACGAGGCCGGCTTCACCGGTTTGGTCAGCAGGCGGTAGCCACGCGCACGCGCGAGCTGCTTGAGTTCGTCGCGGCCGTCGGCGGTGAGCAGGGCGCCGGCAATCGGCGCGGTGGCGACGGCCTGCAGCGCATCCAGCGTGTCCAGGCCATCGAGCCGGTCGTGCAGGTGGTAATCCACCAGCATCAGGTCCGGCTGTTCGCGCGCGCGTTCCAGCGCCTGGTCCACGGTGCTGGCGGTGATCACCTCCACCTGCCAGCGACCGAGCAGGGCACGCATGCCGTCGAGGATCTCGCGGTCGTTGTCCACGCACAGCACGCGCAGGCCTGCCAGCGAATCGCCACTGGGCAGCGCACGTGCAACGGCCACCGGCAGCGCCGGCGGCAGCGGGACCGCCGCCACGCGCGGCAGCAGGATCGAGAACATGCTGCCGCGGCCGACCTGGCTGCGTGCGCTCAGGTCGTGGTCGAGCAGGCGCGAGATGCGCTGGCAGATCGACAGGCCCAGCCCCAGGCCCTGCTCGCCCCAGTCGAACGGCTGCTGATAGCGGCGGAATTCTTCGAAGATCTGCCGCATGTGGTGCTCGGGAATGCCCGGGCCGGTGTCCCACACCTGCAGCTCCACGTGCTCGCCGCGGCCGCGCATGCCCAGCACGATGCGGCCCTGGCGCGTGTAGCGCAGCGCGTTGGCGAGGAAGTTCTGCATCACCCGGCGCAGCAGGCGGCGGTCGCTGCGCACCCACAACGGGCGACTGTGCACCTGCAGCTGCAGGCCGCGGCTGGAGGCCACCGGCGCGTATTGCGCGGCCAGTTCGTGCATCAGCGCACTGGCATCGAAATCCTCGACCGTGGGCCGCAGGCCGCCGGCATCCAGCCGCGAGACGTCGAGCAGGCCATCGAGCAACTCCTCGGCCGCACGCAGCGAGGCATCCACGCGCTCGGCCAGATGGCGTTGTTCCTCGTTGTTCTGATGGCTCTCGCGCAGGGCCGAGGCGAACAGCCGCGCGGCATTGAGCGGCTGCAACACGTCGTGGCTGATCGCCGCCAGAAAGCGCGTCTTGGATTGCTGCGCCAGCTCGGCCTCGCGCGAGCGGTCGGCCACGCGCTGCTCCAGGTTCTCGTTGGCGTCCAGCAGCGCGCGTTCGGCACGCTTGTAGTCGGTGATGTCGTTGTAGCTGGTGACATAACCGCCGCCGGGCAGCGCCTGGCCGCGCATCTCGATCACCTTGCCGTCGCTGCGGGTGCGCTCGAACACATGCGGCGAGCCGGCGCGCATGTGGCGGATGCGGCGATCGATCTGATCTTCGATATCACCCTCGCCCAGCTCGCCGCGCTCGGCGTTGTAGCGGATCAGATCGGCCACCGGGCGGCCGACATACAGCATGCCGTCCGGGTAGCCGAACAGCTGCTGATAGCGGCGATTCCACGCAGTCAGGCGCATCTCCGGGTCGACCACGCTGACCGCGGCGCTGATGTTCTCCAGCGTGGTGGACAGGATCTCGCGATTGAAGCGCAGCTCCTGGCCGGCCTCGTCCAGCACCGCCACCACCTCGCCCAGGTCCATGCCCGAGCCGCGCAACAGGCTGGTCAGCACCAGGCGTGCGGAGGCCGCGCCGATCGAGGCGGCCAGCAGGCGCTCGGTGAACTGCACCCAGGCGCGGTCGGCCACCACGGTGGGTTGCAGCTCGCGCTCCAGCAGCACCGCCTGGTCGACGAAGGCGCGGTGCGCATGCCGCTCGCCCACCACGCGCTCGGCCAGGGCCTGCAGGTCGGCCACGCGCACATGCCCGGGCCAGTCGCCGGCCACCGCCGGCCGCTGTGCGTACGGGTCCAGGAAGGGCGCGGCGCGCAGGCGTTCGTCCACCCCGGGGCGCCAGCGTGCGGAGACCAGCATCATCGCGCCGACATTGATCAGCAGCGACCAGAACGTGCCATGCGCCAGCGGGTCCCAGCCGCGCATGCCGAACAGCTGCTGCGGCTGCAACCAGGCGATGCCGAACGGCCCGTCCACCAGCCAGTCCGGCTGCAGCCAGCCCGCGCGCGTGGCGGCCGGCAGCAGCAGCGTGTAGATCCAGGTCATGAAGCCCAGCACCATGCCGGTCTCCACGCCCTTGCGGCTGGCCCCTCGCCAGTACAACCCGCCGATCACGCCGGGGGCGAACTGCGCCACCGCCGCAAAGGCCATCAGGCCGTAGGCCGCCAAGGTGGTGTCGTTGGCCACGCTGCGGTGGTAGCCGTAGGCGATCAGCGCCAGCAACAGGATGGCGACGCGGCGGATCCACAACACCCGCGAGGCCACCGCCGCGCGCGCATCGGCGCTGCCGCGGCGGCGCAGCAGCACCGGCATCACCAGGTCGTTGCTGACCATGGTGGCCAACGCGATGCTGGCCACGATCACCATGCCGGTGGCGGCCGAGAACCCACCCACATAGGCCACCAATGCCAGCACGGTGTTGCCCTGGCTCAGCGGCAGCGCCAGCACCACCGCGTCGTCGACCACCGTGCTGCCCTTGCCGAACAAGGCCACGCCGGCCGATGCGATCGGCACCACCATCGCCGAAATGATCACCAGGTACGCGCCGAACAACCAGCGCGCGCGACGGATGTCGCCGACGTCGCTGCATTCCACCACCGCCACATGGAACTGGCGCGGCAGGCAGATCACCGCCAGAAAGCTCAGCAAGGTCTGCGAAATGAAGCCCACCGACGGGGTGTGCTCGAACAAGGTGCGCGCCGAGTCGGCGATGGGCACCTGGTGGTCGCTCAGCCACACCCAGGCGAACAGGCCCACCGCGACGATGGCGATCAACTTGATCACCGACTCCAGCGCGATCGCCAGCATCATGCCGCGGTGGTGTTCGGTGGCATCGACCTGGCGGGTACCGAACAAGGTGGCGAACAAGGCCATCAACAGCGCCACGTACAACGCCGGATCGGCAAGGATGCCGCGCCCGGCACTGCTATGCCCGGTCAGCACCTCCAGGCTCATCGCCACCGCCTTGTACTGCAGCGCCAGGTACGGAACGATGCCGACCAGCGCAATCACCGCCACCAAGGCCGCCAGCCGCCGCGAGCGGCCATAGCGCGAGGAAATGAAATCGGCGATGGAGACGGTGTTTTCGGCGCGTGCGATCAGCGCCAGCCGCTCGATGATGCGCCAGCCGAACAGCAGCAACAGCAGCGGGCCCAGGTAGATCGGCAGATAGCCGATGCCGTTGCGCACCGCCGAGCCGACCGCGCCGTAGAAGGTCCACGACGAGCAGTACACCGCCAGCGCCAGGCTGTAGACCGCCGGCCGCAGCCACGGCCGCTCCGGGTACAACGGACGACGGTCGCCCCACCAGGCCACGCCGAACAGCAGCACGGCATAGCCGACGGAAACCAGCAGCAGGATCCAGCTTGATACCAAGGGGCGTTCCTAGGCCAATGCGAACGGGGAGTTTACGCAGTGGGGAATCGGGAGTGGGGAACAGCCCGCCTGGCCGCACGTGCGTAGGAGCGCGCTTGCGCGCGACAGGGCACTGGCGGGAAAGCCTCATCGCCCGTAGGAGCGCGCCTGCGCGCGATAGGGCACTGGCGGGAAAACCTTATCGCGCGCAAGCGCGCTCCTACACCAGCTTGGCAGTTATCGCAGTTGCCCCCGATCAGGCGCCGCGGACGCGCCACTCAGCCCGGTAGCCGCACCTGCACCTGGTACGTGCGTCCGGCGACAATGCCGTGCACGCGCTGGTCCGGGCAGGCGGTGCCATCCACCTCAACGTCGACGTGCGTGCGCCCCGGTTCACGCGTCAGCGTCACCTCGAACTGCGCGCCGCGGAACTGGCGCGTCACCCGGGCCTGCGACCAGTGCGAGGGCAGCTGCGGGCGGATCGCCAATGCATCGCCTTCGCCGACCAGGCCGAACAGCCCTTCCAGCACGCAGCGATACACCCAGGCCACCGTGCCGGTGTTGAACAGCTGGCTGGAACGCCCGGCCGTGCGCGGGTACTGGTGCCAGGCGCCGCGATAGTAGTTGGGCAGCGACACCGGCAGGTGGCCGCGCTGCAGCACATCCTCGCGGGTGGGGCCGGGCAGCAGCGCGCGCAGGATCTCCCAGGCGCGGTCGGCTTCGCCGATCTGGTACAGGCTGTACAGATAGAACGCCGCCGCGTGGTTGTAGACCGCGCCGTTTTCCGCGGCGCCCGGCCACTTCTGCGTCAACCGCCCCACGTCATCGCGCATGTGCGTGTAGGCCGGGGCCAGCATCACCGGCCCGTACGGCGTATGCAGCTGCTCGCGCACCGCCTCCAGCAAGGCCGCGCGCTGCGCGCTGTCGGCGGTGCCGGCCAGCAGCGCAAAGCTCTGCGGATTGAGATAGATGCGTCCTTCCACATCCTCTGCGATGCCGAAGCGCACGCCATCGTCGGTGATGCCGCGCGCATACCAGTTGCCGTCCCACAGCTCGCGGTTGGCATCGGCGTTGATCGCCTGCACGGCCTGCGCAAACGTCTCCGCCTGCGCGCTTCGCCCATGCGCTGCGCAGATGCCCGACCACAGCCGCAATGCATACGCGGTGGCCACGGTGAGCCAGCCGGACACGCCCTTGCCGCGCCAGCCGACCATGTTCATCGGGTCGCACCAATCGCCCTGCGCGATGAAACTCAAGCCACGTGCATCGCGCGCGTCCAGCAGCCACTGCATCGCTGCATCCAGTCGCTGGGCCACGCTGAGCGCCTGTCCATCGTGCGTACGGACCACCGCATCGAGCACGCTGGCATCGCCGGTTTCGGCCAGATAGGCGCTCAGGAAGATCGGCAACCACACGCAGTGATCGGTATGTGGCACCTGGTTGATGTATTTGAGCTCGGCGCCTTCCACCAGCAGGATGCCATCCGGCATCGCACCGCTGGGCTCCTGCTGCGAGAGCGCGTGCAACAACGCCGCACGTGCGGTGGCCGGCTGCAGGTAGGCCATGCCCATGTGGTCCTGCAGATAGTTGCGCGTCTGCGGATCGGTGGTCAGGCGATTGACGTCGCCGTGATAGAACACCTGCCGCGGCAGCCAATGGTTGACCAGGTTGTCCAGCGCCGGATCGGGCGTGGCGATCTGCGCGCAACCCTGCCCGCCCTGCAGATACTGCGCGTAGTCGCGCGCGGCGGCGGCAAAGCCGGCTTCGGACAGATAACGCGCACGCAGCGCGGCGATTTCCGCATCGTCCTTGGCCGGCCCGAACGCGAAGCGGTAGACACTTGCCGCATCGGCGTCCAGCGTCAGCCGATACTGCAACGCGGCGGCCGGGTTCTCGTAGTGCGCATCGCTGTTGCCCAGCTGCTCGGCCTGGATGGCCGAGGGCGCATGCAGGCCGCCCTCGCCTTCGAAGGCCATCTGCTGCGCATCCCAGGCCACCGGCGGCTGCTCGTGCAACAGGAAGGTACAGTCCTTGAAATCGCGCTGACGGAAATAGTCGTCCACCTTCTGGTACGGCGCCACGCTACGGCAGACGATGCCGCCCAGCGCCGGCTCGTAAGCGCCGCCCTGATGCATCCACGACATGTAGCCGATCGGGAAATACGGATACAGGCTGAGCCGGCGCGTACGCCCGGACTGGTTATGCACGCGGCATTCCCACAGCTCCACTGCATCGTCGGTGGGCAACGCCACGCACAGCTCCACCACGATGCCGTCGTGGCGCACCCGCCAGCGCACATCGTGCTTGCCCGCGGAAAACGCGAACTGTTCCGGCGTTGCGCGCACCGGTTCGTGCGGCACCGAATACAACGCGCCGCTGTCTTCGTCCTTGAGATAGAAGAAGCGCCCGGGATGATGCGCGTAGTACGGCTGCTCGGGCATCATGAAGTTGCGCGCTTCCAGCAGCGGCGCATGCGCGTACTTGGCCGGCTCCGGCTGCATGAACTGCCCGGTGGCGTAACCACGGCAGGTCAGCTGCAGCATCATGCGGCGGTTCCACAGGAACCCGCCCGCGTTCGGCATTGCGGTGGGGCTGTAGAGCGCATAACGCGTGCCGTCGGCGCTGGGCGCCAGCAACGCGGAAAGATCGTCGTCGGGCGTGGACGTGGAATCGGCGTGGGAGAGTGCAGACACGGTCAGCGGTGCTCCTGTTCGTCGCGCTTGCGCGCGGCCAGTTCGTGTTGGATGCGGCGCAACAGGCCATCATCGAGTGGATAGAAACGCATGGTCCAGGCTGCCAGCAGCGCCACCGCGCCCGGGATCACCGTCAGCAGCAGCACGATGCCGGTCAACGAGGCGGCCGACTGCGCGCTGTTGGCCACATAGCCCATGCCCGCCAGCACCCAGGCGATGCCGGCCGAAGCAAGCGCGCCACCGAGCTTTTGCGAAAAGGTCGCGGCGGCGAAGGTCATCGCGGTGGCGCGCCGGCCGGTGCGCCATTCGGTGTAATCGGCGCTGTCGGCATACATCGAAAATGCCAGCGGCGACTTCGGCCCCAACGCCAGCCCGATCAGCATGTTCAGCGCGAAGATCGCCCACACCGCATCGGCAGGAATGAAAAACATCAGGCAGCTCAACACGCCCACCACCGCCATCAGCGCGGTCATCAACTGGCGCTTGTCCCAATGCCGTGTCAGCAACGGCGTGATCGCCGCGCCCACTGCCAGCGACACCGAATAGCAACCCAGAAACAGCCCGGTCAGGTCGGGCCGCTGCACGTAGTACTTGAGGTAATACACGCCCGCACCACCGCGCATGACAATGGTGATCATGATGATCAGCGACAGCACGAACAGCACGCACCACGGCTTGTTCTGCAGCAGGTCGGCGATATCCCGGCGGATCGGCGTGCGCTGTTGCGGCGGTGGCTGCACGCGCTCGCGCGTGGTCAGCGCCACGGTCACGAACAACGCCACCGCCACCGCGCCGTACAGCATCATCGTGCGCTGCCAGCCCAGTGCATCGTTGCCGGCACCGAACCAGGCCACCAGATCCAGCGTGCAGTAATTCACCAACGTGGTGCCGGCGAATGCGGCGATGAAGCGCAGGCTGATCAGGCTGGTGCGCTGGCTGCTGTCGGCGGTGATCACGCCGGACAATGCCGAGTACGGAATGCTCACCACCGTGTAGGCCAGCATCATCACCAGGAAGCTGATCGTGGCCCACCACATGCGTCCGTTCTGATCCAGCGCAGGCGTGGTGTAGGCGAGCACGCCGGTCACCGCCATCGGCACGGCGCCCCACAACAGATACGGGCGGAATTTGCCCCAGCGGCTGCGTGTGCGATCGGCCAGTGCACCCATCGCCGGATCGGCGATCGCATCGGCGATCTTGGTCAACAGGATCATCGTGCCCACCGCCGCTGCCGGCAGATGCATGGTGTCGGTGTAGAAGATCAACAGGAAGGCGGAGATGTTGGCCCAGTACAGATTCAGGCCCAGATCGCCGGCGCCGTAGCCCAGTTTTTCGCGCCAGCGCAGGCGCGCCGATGCAGGAGACGTTGCAGGCGATGACGGCATCGGCAGACCTTGGAGTGCGTTGAACCCGGCCGAGCGCGCCGTTACGCTGGGCGGCCCGCTCACCTGGCGAGGAGCGCCGACGCTACACCACGCATCGACTGCCGCCAACGTGAAATCCGGCAAAATGCCGAATCGATCCGGAGATATAACCTGACGTGATGGACACAGCCGCCCCCGCTACACCCGCGTCCGCTTCGCCCCTGGCCATCGTGGTGATGGGCGTTTCCGGCAGCGGCAAGACCACCATCGCGCAGGCCCTGGCAGCGCATTACGGCTACCGTTTTCTGGACGCCGACGACTACCACAGCGTGGCCGCACGCGCGCAGATGGCCGCTGGCCAGCCACTCACCGATGCGATGCGTCTGCCGTGGGTGGAGTTGCTGGCGGCCACCTTGCGCGACTGCGTACAGGCCGGCGAGTCGGTGGTGCTCGCGTTCTCGGGCTTGCGCGGCACGCACCGTCAATTGCTGCGCCGCAGCGGCATTCCGATCCGCTTCGTGTTCCTGCACGCCGCCCCGCACGTGATCGCCGCGCGCCTGAGCGCACGCGCCGGCCACTTCATGCCGGCCAGCCTGCTGGATAGCCAGTTGCAGACCCTGGAATTGCCGTTGGACGAAGCCGACGTGGTGTCGGTGGATGTGGACGCCACGGTGGCGGAGGTGGTGCAGGATGCGATCGCGCAGCTGGCGCTGATCGCTCCCGCTGCAGTGCACACCGCCGCGCCCTCGCCGCAAAGCGCATAACACGCCGGATAGCGCAGCTACATGGCTGTTTCCTTCTCCCAGCGGGAAAAGATGCCCCGAAGGGGCGGATGAGGGGACGTGCGAAGCCTCGTGCATTTTGACGACACAGAAGCTTCGCACCGTACCCTCACCCCAACCCCCGCTCCGAGCCCCGGCCCGCGTTTGCGACGCGGGCGCTCCAAGGCACGCGCGCCAGTGGCGCGCAAACCGTGCCTTCTCGCCCCGCCGGGAGAGGGGCTGTGTTCGACACCGTGGCCAACCTCACAAGGTGGCGCAACATTTCCTGGTTACTTTTTGCAGACCATTGATTTGCATGCAAATACGCATGCATCGCGGCCAATCATTTTTTCTATCGCAGCGGCCGCCGATCGTGATGAATCATCAGCATTTGTGCGAATAGCGAACACGTTGAACGCAATTTTTTCGAGCTGGTGGCACCAGATGCGAGCGGACCCGACCGTTGAATGAATGCGGAAAAGTGCGTGTATTGCACGGTCGCCACAATCGGCCATCTTCACTCGGCAGATCCGGGGGGATCCAGCGCTTCCTTCCATCTATGGACATGCCGTGATGACAAATTCAATTCGCCGCTTGCGATTTCGCAGTTTGACGCTCATTCCCTGCCTGCTTGCCAGCGCAGTGGCTTTCGCCCAGGCCGGCTCCACAACCGCACAACAGTCGGTGTCGTCGCTGGATACCCAGGCTTTTGCACGCTCCGGCCAGATCTGGCGCAGCTTCGGCAATCAACTGCCGTTCGCCAGCCCCACCAGCTGGACCACCGCCGGCGGCGGCTACTTGAACCAGCGCTTCGCGCCGGGCGAGTGGAAGATCAACCGCACCACCGTCAAAGGCCTCAAGCCGGCCTGGACCCTGACCACCACCGGCGACATCTCGGCCACGCCGAGCGTGGAAGGTGGAACGTTGTACGTACCCGACTGGGGCGGCACGCTGTATAGCGTCGACACCCAGACCGGCAAACCGAACTGGCAGGCCAAGTTGTCCGACTACACCGGCAATGCCAACTCGGTGACGCGCAACACGCCGGCCATCAGTGCCAACAGCATCATCGTCGGCGACCAGGCCGCCGGCACCGTGCTGGCGATCGACAAGAAGACCGGCAAGCTGCTGTGGAAGACCACCGCCGAAGCCAACCCGCAGGCGCGCATCACCTCCTCGCCGGTGATCTACGGCAACCGCGTGTATGTGCCCGTGTCCTCCGGCGACTGGGGCAACCTGGACCCGACCCACACCTTCAGTTTCCGCGGCAGCGTGGTGGCGCTGGATCTGAACACCGGCAAGAAGGTGTGGCAGTTCTACAACGTACCCGAGGGCTATACCGGCGCATCGGTGTGGGGCCAGGTGGCGATCGATCCGATCAACCGCCGCCTGTATTTCGGCACCGGCAACAACTACAACATTCCCGCCAGCGTGGGTAACTGCGTGTCCAACGCACGCTCCTACCGCGGCAGCGAACTCACCGTGCAGGACGAACTGGCGTGCATGGCACCGGACAACTACGTCGACTCGGTAATCTCGCTGAATCTGGACACCGGCAAGCTGGTCTGGGCCGACCGTGCACAAGGCTACGACGCCTGGAACCTGTCGTGCATCGTGGCGCCCACCAATGGCCTGTGCCCGAACACCCAGGCAACCAACCTGACCGGCCCTGATTACGACTTCGGCGGCGCCGGCGTGCAGCTGTTCACCGTGTGGCGCGATGGCAAGGCCCAGCAGCTGGTCGGCGCAGGGCAGAAGAGCGGCATCTACTGGGCCTTCGACGCCAAGACCGGTGCCAAGGTGTGGTCGACCCAGGTCGGCCCCGGCGGCACCACTGGCGGCGTCGAGTGGGGCACTGCGTTCGATCCGTACAAGTCGCAGGTCTATGTGGCCATCAACAACAGCACCAACGCCACCTATACGCTGGGGCCTGCGAATACCCAGAGCCACAACGGCGGCTCGTGGGCAGCGCTGGACGCCGCCACCGGCAGGATCAAGTGGCAGGTCAAGGTGCCCGGCATCAACCGCGTGAATCCAAATGTGCCGGCCGGTGGCCAGGGCTCGCTGACGGTGTCGCCGAACCTGCTCTACGCCGGTTCGATGGCCGGCAATATGGTCGCCCTGGATACCGACACCGGCGCCACGCTGTGGAACCACGACGCCACCGGCTCGGTGATCAGCTCGCCGGCGATCGTGGACGGTGCGCTGTACTGGGGCGCAGGCTACGGCCGCTTCAACTTCGGCACTGCCGCAACGGCCAACCAGCTGACCAAGTTCGTGCCGGAGGCCAGCCCGGCCAAGTAAGCGTCAACCCCTGTGATCTGCGTCGAGCGACGCACAAGCACGGCAGAACGACGGCGCCACCTTCGGGTGGCGTCGTTGTGTATCACGCCGCTACAGACGCGTGACCTGGCACAGGCGGATCTGCCCCGCTTCCAGCCCATGCGCCTCCGCCGCACGGCGGCGCAACGCGGTGACCAGCCCGGCGGCATCCAGCACGCCATCGGCAGGCACGTCCACGCTGTGGGCCAGTTGCCCCCACAGCACCGGCCGACCGTCGCAATAGCCCTCGTAGTCGGCGAAATAATGCAGTTGGCGCAGCTCAGGTACCGACGTGGACATCGCCCTGGATCTCCGTGCAGCCCAGATGTTCCAACGCGATTTCCAGCCCGAGCAGATAGCTCTGCGCGCAGTAACCGCGCACCGTCGCAATGCGTTGCCCGAAACCCTCCGGCAGGCAACGCTCCGGACGGTCCACGCTATCGTCGTGAGCCTCCACGAACGGGTACGGCAACGCGCTGAGTACACGGTGCAGGCGCGCACTGTCCACGCAGCTGCCCGGATCGATCAACGCGATCTCCATCCGCGCCTGCCCGGCCACGCGCAAGGCATCCAGCAGCTCCTGCTCCGACCCGCAGGCACGCAACGCAACCGTCTTGCCCGCGTCGCCGGCGCATTGCACGAGCTGCCGAATGACGGCCCGCGGCAACGGCTGCGGACCACGCACCAGCGGCATCGCCGCCTCCGGCCCACGCACGATCATGATCGACATGGCGGCTTCCTCAGGCAGCGGCGCGCAAGGGCGCGCACAGCGACGGCAGACAACGCGCCGCAATACCCAGCGACATCGCATAGGCGCGCGGCGCATCGTGCGGCGTAATCACCACCGCCAGCGGCGCATGCTGCGGATGCAGCCACGGCTCCAGCTCCTGCGCCGCGTCGGTGTGCAGCTCGATATACGGCGCAGGCAGCGCATCCAGTGCAGCGCGCAAGGCTTTCGCATGCACCTGCGCACGCTCGGAGGCCGACAAATCGCCCGAATCCAGCAACACCAGCTCCACCTCGGCATCGCCACCGGCGGCCTGCAAGCCGGCAATCAAACCATCGACATCCGCACACGCCAGCCTGCGCAACGCGCGTCCCGCACACTCGGGCAGCTGCAGCGGCGCCATCTGCGCCGGATCGGCCTGCGGACCTTGCAAAATCAGGATACACATCGTGTTCGACTCAACGCACCACAGTGCGGGAGTGCCAAGGTAGGCCTGCCGGGCATAAAGGGGCTATTTGCCGATTAGTGGTCCGGCATAAAGAATGCGTAGTAATTTCCACGCGCAGTACCAAACACAACTGGAACCTGTTCTCACACTGTGGCAACCTAGACGTGGGGCGTATAGGTTCGAATTGGGGGAACAGGGGCGATAAGAAAAAATTATTCCAGTCACCGGATCTGTAAGTACAGGACCGGCAGCGCATTGAACAACGCAGCTTGAATTAATTCACTCACCTTACTTCGGTATTTTTATGATCCGTGGACTAGTTTTTCTAACTTTGATGTTGGCAAGCTCCCAATGCTTCGCGGCCTACTCACTCGGGGGACAGAAGATAAAGAACATAGCCACTGGATGGGGAGGAGAAGCCATATATGTAGTCACTGAAGGCCCGCTACCTGCGGGAACAGGCTGCGGCGGTGGAAATCGTTTCATGATTACACCCAACGCATTGATGTACAAAGAGATTCTTTCCATGGCACTAACATCTCTGCAAAGCAAGAATACGGTAGAAATTTACGTGGACGGTTGCAACGGAACTTCAATGCAAATTAAGGCATTCACTGTAGCTGAATGAGTGAAGACTTAAACACCAGGTGCGGACTCCCATAAATAGTGCCTGCTTAAATTTAGAGGTCTGCCGAGATATGGATCACGGAAATCGGCGGGCGTTAGCCCGCCCAAGCTGTCGTGCGGGATCTGTTGGTTGTAGTCGGCCAGCTAATGCCAGGTCTGATCGCGGACTTCGCTCATGGTGCGGGAAAAATGTGCATTGCTAGTGCGCCGCGTCGGCAGCTGTCGTTGGAACGTTCGATGAAGCAGTTCTGCATCGAACACCTCGGCCCGATGAAATTCAATGCAATGCTTTTGCGCTCAGCCCACTCGACCAAGTCAGCACGGAAAATTAAGTTCTTTCGTCCAGACGAAGCCTGTTCAGATTACCGGGCCAGGCCGCGATGCGTTCCGATGTTCGGATGACGCGTGCAGCCGGCAGATTCAAGTCCATTTCGATCGCCAAGCTTCCCGACTGAAATCGTCGATGACATTGAACGTGCGGAAACGTCGACCGTCCCATAGCGCATCGGACATGAAATCGATCGACCATCCAGCCTTGGGTCGATCACCGCATGTCAGCGGCTGTGATTGATGCATCAGTATCCGGCGCCTGCTGCGACGACAATGATTGAGCTTCATCAGGCAGTGCACATGCCAAACACTCCGGTTGTTCCACACATGTCCGCGACAACGGATGGTCTGAAACAGCTCTCCAAGACCCCGCCCAGGAAGGCGCTCGGCCAACTCGGACAACAGCGCAATGACTTCCTGGTCGCGATCGGGAAGACGCCGATAGGGCGCTGTTGAGCGAGGTACGCCAACGACCGAACAGGCCCTGCGCTCACTCCAGCCATTCTGCTCGACGAGCCAGGCAAGCAGCGGGCGCTTGTGCGCCGGATCTACAGATTTTTTGCGATCAGATCCTTCAAAGTATGGTTCTCCATCGCCAACTCGGCATACATCCGCTTGGGTTTGGCATACTCGGCTTCAACATCACGCAGCCGCTGCACGTCGGAGGCTTCCATGCCGCCGTACTTGGACTTCCAGACGTAGTACGTCGCATTGGAAATGCCTAGCTCACGACATACATTCTTGACCTGTTTTCCAGCCTCAGCCTGCTTCAACGTTGTAACAATCTGGCTCTCGGTGAATTTGCTCTTGCGCATCCGTTGCCTCCTGCGTGGCTAGTGTGCCTGAGAACCTCTACTTGAGACCGGATAAATTTTACGGGAAACTGACAAGTTGTTCAGGCGTTTGTTAGAGCTCGCTTAGAATATAGTGAGCAGTCCCGCAGTCCGGCCATGCTGAGCAATTTCCCGTTCCTGTGCATAGATCCCAAGTCCTTGTGTGTGTGCACTTACAAGCTCGTATTTCTAACATCAGCGATCGCGCAAATGCATCGAACTAAAGATTATATCGAGCATATTTAACTCAAGCTTGTTGCACAGATTCTGACCTTCGAAGACGCAGAGTAGCTCGTGCACGGGCATCAATCTGTTGTTTTCGCATTGCACTAATAATCGGCACTTAGGGAAATTTGACCTGGCCAACCTATCCGTTGAAGAACGGCACCGGGTTCAACTAAGAAGTTAACCTACTCCCCCTTTTCCGACTAATTAGATCTAAATCATTACTCAAGCCTGATAAACATCTGACGATCGCGATTAACGAATTGCGATTAAAGAAATGCCAAAAATCAATCGCGCAATACATTAAGAAATCTTCTCAGGACTTCAATTAGCCAAGCTGGACGTACCCCAACTTAATTAGTTGTTTTAAAATCATATATTTTCATCTTGTGAGAAAATCCATCTTCCGCAGAACCAGCCTCATACTTGGCTTTAATATAGACGGGAAGATCCTCAGGCTCTAATCCCATGTTCGCATGCGCAAAATCTATAAGACGCATATAGGCTCTACCTCCATTAACACCCTCGCCACTTGCTATACTCACTTGTGGGCCGTTTGTACCACACTCAACCAAAGTAATATCATGAATGGTTACATTTATACAGGCGCGCACTTGAATAATTGCGCCATCCATTTTCTTGTGCGAATAAATAGCAGTAGATATCCGCTGATAACTTTCATCCAAATTATTATCTGACGAATTGGTAGAGGCGAAAATATTTATAGGGAAACCTATTAACATCAAGCTAAGGACTACAAGACTTTGCAGACGGACAGAGCTGTCGAACCGATCGATCCGCCTGATTATTGATAGCATTCCAGTTCATCCCTTTGTCAGATGAGAATAAATTAAAAGGCTCGGTGCGCCCCAATGCTTCAAACATTCTTGCCTGTGTGGAACTAGCAGTAATTTCACTGCTATTCAAGGCGCTGCGACTACTAGTGACTATCATGGATGTAGCAATTTCATCATCTCTGTAATCTATTCCATGCGATGCCTCATGTACGGTTATAGATCCGAGCTTATCTAAACTATTTAGAGCCTTAAAATTCAGACCAATCTGTATCTGATCACCAATTCTCGTAGCTTCCCCAAGATTTTTAGGATTTGCTAAATTTCCGGTAATTGTAACCCCATTTGGTGTATTGGGCTTCCCTAGAAACCTACTCACTTGAGCAACTCTCGAATTTGGCGACGATTTCTCAGCTGCTTTATTTATTATTTTTACCGCATTTTCAAGACTTGTACAATCTTGCTTTCCCGCGTGACATTCATAGCGCCCATCAGGGTCGATGTTCAAATAGGGATTATTTGCAGCATATTTATATCGATTGAAATTCGCAGCTGTCTTAGGACTTGGATTGATAGGATCAGCTGATATGAATCTTCCAATATTAGGGTCGTAATATCTTTGCTGCATATAGGTCAGGCCTGTCGCCATATCTGCCAAATGCCCAGTGTAGCCCACGCCGCTATCACCTAAGGAACTGTTCAGAGTGGCCCCATAGGGCTCATACTCATTACGTGTAACGACCGCTTTATTCTCATCAGTGAATAATACGGGACTACCCAATCCATCCGTATGAACATAACGAACAACTTGTGCTGAAACTTCAGAAATATTTAATAAAAAGCATCCACCCCACAGGGCAGCAAATAGAATCGTTTTTCTATAAGGGGCTAAAGACATTTTCCTCACCCAGAGATAACTATCTTACCAACAAGTAATCTGCAAATATATTCACAAATTCTAAATTTTTAAGCGGGCAATTCTTGTATCGAATTGAATCATCGCAACAAGCACTCCCACGCGCCAAATTTTATGAATTTTAGTGATAATCAAGTTTCTCACAATTCACTGACTCGATTCCACAGTTTTTAGTGGCCGTGCAAATACGTCTAAGCAACTCGCACCATTGCAGTCTTGAGCTACCCGCCAGACATGTGTGATACCAGGTTCCTTAACTGTTTTATTTATTAAGGGCCGCAGAAACGATGCTGTATATCCCGCATCTAAGGTAGAGGGATAGATCCCCACACGTTTTGGATAGTTCGGGTTACTAGCACCAAGTTCATACGTAAAATCTGTGCGGGAAAGTTCGATACCATCTTTTGAACGGATAGTATTCAGCAGCAAGCCCTCGTTCGAATTGTATGTGTTGCCGTATGTGTAGCTATCGAGCGAACCGTCTGGATTTAAAATTCGAGTCCTAGTGTAGCCATCAGTCATCGGCAAAAACCCGTGGCGTGAGATATATCCATACTTCCAAATTGACTCTGTAAGGCCCGGCCCCGAAACCGATTTATACACAAGTCTGGTAGCAGCGTACCAAACCGGGAGCTGAGGCTCCTGTATCATTCCGAAGAAAGGTGACGAAATCCACCCGGATACATAGCAATTCTTAGGAACTCCAGATTTGCCAAAGATCCCTTGGGAAAACCGATAAGTCGTCTGCGCTCCGGAGGGAGAATTTACGACATACTGCACATAATTATAGTTATTATTGTCTATACTATCTTGAGTTTGCTCTTTCATCCAGTTATTCTGATTTATGCAACTTCCGTAGTAAGGATCCATTGTCGGTGAGGAACTAAATATGGCCCCTCCCGCATAATTCCATTTACTATTGTCTGGATTACGAACCTCCACCAGCACTTTCCGTGTCTTAGAGCCGTTGCCTTCGTAAGAATAAACCCAGCTCCTACCGCCTGAGTTAACCGAATTCAGAAACCCATCTGTATCGTAGGTCAAACTAATCGAGCGTCCGTCACTAGCAACTATCGATAGTAGCTTTACTTTTTCTGTTGGAGCATTGGAGTACTGGTACGTAATCCAGTTTCCAAATTTGTCTTCGACGCGTGTGGGGTATAACGATACGTTTTGTACACTCATTGTGGCCGTAAGGACGGTCCCTGCTGGGTATCCCGTCGGGGCATAAGTCGTAAACACTTCGCGGCTATTATCAGTAGCCAGCCAATCGAAACGATATCTAAAACCTTTAGCGGTGGTAATCTGATAGCCCTCATTACCTTCATAACCAGCATTATTAGGGAGACCACTTATTGAATTCGCTAGGCTAGGCAGGCAGGTAGCAATTGCCTGGTCGATCGTTCGCCAATATACTTTGTCCATACTTGCTGCCACCGGCAGCTCGCCGGTGTTATACAAAAGCACACCCCCTCCATCAGGCAAATAAAGGGTAGGAGGAACCCAATATGTGAAAGTAATAAATTTGTTCTCAGGTGACTTGTTTCCGGCAGAAGGATATATATAATTCTGCTGTGAAACACTACAGTTTTTATAAGGTCTGGACTGGTCTATATTCGCCCACCCGATATTTTTTGCGTGGGTTAAACTGACCCTGGGGAGATCTAGGATCCAATCTCCTAGAGGAGCCGCGATGCTTCCATACCCAACCACACCAGTATCTTTGGAGCGTCTCAGCTCGACAGGTATTTCGTTGTTTCCAGGTATAGAGACATCTATTGCATTCAGCGTAAGGCGGCCGGTCTGGTTATCGATTTGTTCTCCTTCCCCTACGGCAACGCCGTTGACATTTGATGTCGGCGGCACCACCAATTTTTCATATATTAGGTTTGAGGTCTGCGAGCGACCGACCCCACTCACTTGCAATAGCACTAGCGCTAGCGCCACGCAAACATAATCGTAAACTTTCTGAGGGTGAGAAGGATATCTGATTTTCATTGGACCTAAATTTCTTTATTTTAGCTTGGCGGACTGTTGAATGAGGGAACCACATGAAAATTATTAAAATTACTTTAGATAAACTTTGAAAGTATCGCAACTAACTGTCTAATAATCGACTTTTATTTTATTTGTCAAGACCACAATTAAGTTCGCCATCAATGTCCTACCTTGGGCTTAGCATCGTCGAAGTACATTGTGGGCAAATTTTCTGCATTCCTGCGCCAGCGTTCCAAATCACACAAAGCAGGCTGTTGATACCTGATAGATCCCTAACTGGGTCACCTCCACATCACGTACCCAATCATTTGCTGAGGCCTGAGGAACAGTCACAAATAAGCATGACGCCGCTGCCAGAAACATAATAAAAACATAGATTTATGTTACTTCCCTTTGTTTACCCAGGCAGTCTTCAAATTGGTTGCGCTATCCACGCGTTCATCGACATATACATTAACCAGAAAAATTTCTCTAACTAACCGTATTTGCCTCGACCCTTTTTAAAGGCATTTAGTTAAGGAGGAGCTGATAGAGCAGCGGAACGATATCAACCGCAGAGCGCTTGATATGCGAAACTCCTGATACTGCGCTACAAACGCCATTCTGCATACAGCCAAGCACGCGGTATGAATATGTGCCTGAGGGACGTGATAGCGATGTCCAGGTAGTTTGATCACCCTCGTAAACTGACGTCCAGGTTAGCCCGTCGATACTCTCCTCAACCAAGTAGCGTACGCTCGCCGGACTAGAGCTCCAAGTCAAAGCATCCTTCGTCGAAGGTGCTTGACCAAACGTCCATTCAACTTCAGCCACATTGCTTCCGCCAAGCGTTATGTACTCAGTGGTTCTCGAGCGGCGCTGGTTTTTCTGAAAGCGCAGTACGCCCGCTTTGTCGTACATGGAGGCAACAGCACCTGATGACTGGGTTGCCAACGTGCGTCTGCCGTTGCCGTCGTATCGATATATCTCCTTATTCGTTGCGGCACGCAGTCGATTACCGAAGTCAAACGCGTATGTCTGCCCATTCTTGTTGATTAGGTTTCCCTGCATATCGTATGCAAGACCTACGACGGTACCTCCATTACAGCTGCCACCGGTTTTGATGTTCGTCAGATGCCAATATGGATCGTAGCAATACGAATGATCGCGGCCAGCTATCGCCACCTTCGTCAGATTATCCAGCGCGTCGTAGGCATAGACTGCATTGCCGAACATCGGAGAGGATGCCGACTTCAATCTGTCCAGTCCGTCGTATTCCATACTCCGATTTCCACGCCCATTACGCCCTGAAGCATTGTCAGTAATTGACTTGACATTGCCGTTCTGGTCATATGTGTAGCTATCACTTAGAACTGCAATCCCGCTATGCGTATCCTGGCTTGTACCGGGAAGTTGACGACGGTTCTGGGCCATCGTGTGCAAAATGCCGTTACCATACGTGAACTGCCGAATCGCGCCATTGGGGTAGTAGCTGACTGCGCTAGCATACGCACCCGCGCGAGTAGGCTGACCTAGTGCGTTGGGTGAATAATCGATAGTTTGACCTGTCGGATAGCGATGTGCAGCTAGATTTGCATTAGCGTCATAGATCGAACTCATTGCCCAGGTTTCGCCGTCCGCCTGTCCCTGACTTTCTCCGACTAGGAGACGTCGCCTGTTGTACGAATAGCTATTGTAGGTGGCGACACCGTTGTTCAATGTCGTGATTTGCTTGGTCAGGCCGTCTGGCCAGTAGATTAGGCGTTGATTACCATTGCCATCGGGAAAACTAAGTGATGCGATGCGATTTCGCGCATCGTAGCTTCGATCGACCCTGCGAGCGGCTATCGTTGCAGATGCGCCGTTCGTGTCGCAGCCGATGTCCATAGGCAGACCCGCAGCTGTCCACCGGACGTTGCCCGCACCATCGTAGCCCGTTAATGTAGCGCCTGTTTCCGGCTCGACAGAACGGCAAAGTTCCTGATTGCTGTTGTATGCATATGTACGGGTTAGTACCTGGCTCCAATCGCTGCTATGCCGTGTGATTGCAGTGGGTTTTCCGAAGATATCGCGCGATATCTCGGTAACGGCGCCTTCCGGATGCTGGATCCAGACCGGCTTGTCGTACGCCGGCTGATCGAAGACTTGATAGCCAGTCACAGTACTTTGCCCATTCGGGCTTGTTACTCGTGTCTGGTTACCGGGTAGATATTCGGTGCGTGTTACTAGTGCATCGCTGCCCAATTCGGTGTCTTGGCCGATCCAGATAGTTCGTCCTAACGCGTCGTATCCTGTCCATGTTCCTGTGGTCAACGCTTCGCTATTGCCAGGATAGGAGGTGAATGTCACACGCCCCTCGTGGTCGTATGTAAATTTCTGGAACCGTTGTGTACCAGCTTCATTGGCTGCATCAAATTCGCGCGTGAGTACAGGGCGCCAGAACGCATCAAAATATGTCAGCTTCCGATAGTTTCCAGTCACTATTGTTTGACGCCAGTGCCCTCCTGCAATTCCGAACTCTGCTCCAGGAACGAATTCGAACGCCTGCGACGTTAAGTTCCAAGCAGTGCTATCGCCTTCTGGATAGGAGATCCTCGCTAGCCTCCCCATCGCGTCGTAGCCATATGAGGTGGTGTAGCCATTTTCATCGGCGACTGCTGTTATCCAACCATTGTCGTCAACCGCCGCTGACTCGCTGGTGCCATCCGCGTAGCGAATCCATTGTGGGATGCCACGCTTCCATGTAGACAACGTTGTCGTATTGCCATTACCGTCGCTTGCCGTTGCAACGGTTCCATCTGGGTTGTAAGTCAACGTCTGCTGCAGTTTTCCGAAGACGCGAGTGGCTACCGGCTGAGCATTCGCTCCGTAGGTGACTTCCGATGTCGTGATGCCATCGACGACTACCTTCGACGTTTGCCCAAGCACCCATTTCGAGGTGTCGTCGTAGTACGACAGCGTCTCTGTCTTGGTATAAGTCTGAGCCTGCGCCGCTCCTGATAGGTACAGCAGTGACGCCAGAGATGCTGAAAGCTTCAATAGTTGTTGATGTTTCTTACTCATCTTGTCCTCGTGAGTTTTACTATTTTCTTCGTCAACCATAACCGCTGTGTGAGGCTTTTTTCTGGGATCTGATCTTGCGATAGGCATAGCAAGGTCGGTCATTCGTCTCAATCGGCCAAGCTATTGAATTGTCATCAACCTCTATCTTCACAAGCTGGCTAGATCACAGCACGAAGGCTCGCTACACGCGCAGATCCTGCCGCTAGATTAATCTTCGAGGTATAAGAATTTACCCTTACAAGATTGATCATTATCATCAACTATGATCGTTATCTTCTTTCCGGCGGTCATTGCCGCAATCAGGATGGCATAGATCGCCTTGTTGTTTTCGGTGTTTGAATTCGACCAGTACACTGGCTTCCCGGCAGGACATACGGCATTTCCTTCGGTCAGGATAAATGGAATTTGCGTTGGCATATAAGTCGCCTCGACCCGAACTACGCGTCCGGTGATGTACTGCAATGCAGCCACAGGACCCGATATCGCAAACACTCCCAAAACCACGGCTAGTCCTGCAAAAATCTTCATCATTTCCTCGTGATTATTTGATTGACCATATCTGCTTGCAGAACGTGCTGTAAGTCGCCATACATGCATTTGATAAGCAGTGGAAGCGGCCTTAAGACGATCGTAGTAGGTAGCTTTCAATATCTGTCTGCTTCAACTAGTTGAAGAAATCGCGTGCTAGCGACACTGTCGAAGTCGACTTGTATGAACCGTAAGAACCTACCGACCCGTGCTCTAGACAGTCCAATGGTTTGCGAGCTCCCGGAGACCATTTCGCAGACGCTGTTACTTTGCCAAACGCATCGCCAATATCTTGGTGCGCCCACCAAATCCACAGTCGCCTTTTTCTACAATCAGCTGCACATCAAGATCACGCGTATACGCTGTCAGAGCCATGGCAAGCAGCTCTTGGTATGCCGCATGGTTGCGATCGATAACGAAGTCGTTTGAACCAGCTGTGCAACCTGCGATCGATGCAGTGGAATGATGTAGGGCGATGCCCTCGCCATACCAGCCATTCTCTACGTAAGTGATTTTTCCGGGGCCGGTGCCCTCGGCGGCCATGGTCGCACCAGACAATGACGCCATCAGCGCCAGCAAGTACTGCAAGCACGACCTTTTACCGAGATGCACCTTAGCTTCCCTTGCTATCAGCTATAAAACGATATCAACGGCCACAAATAGCGCCACGCATGTGCGCAGGCTAGTTAGTAGTTACGTTCCCCTGGCACCTCTGCACGACAAGCAGAGCTAGCCACCCCGGCAGAATGAACAGCCGAGTCAGCTTTGTCAATATGTGATGAAGAGCAAGCGGCGAGTTACTTCTCCCGCCGCCAGTTCACCGAGCCCTTGGTCTCCACCGTGCTGGATTCGGCTTCGATGTCGAAGCCGCGGCTGAGCAGGTATTTGAGCGTCAAGACCGAGCCGCTGCCGACCATCGAGACGCCGTAGCCGACGTAGAGTTTCGGCGAGAGATACTTGCCAAAGCCCACCACCGAGCCGACGGTGCTGGATTCGCTCACCCCCGCTTCGTCCAGGCCGAGCTTGGCGCCAATCTGCGAGGCGATCAGGCTGCTGCCGGCCGACAGGGCGGCCGAAGCGGCGCTGACCTGCTGGGTTTCGTCGCTGCTGGCGGTGGACAGGCCACGGCCGAGCACCAGGTAAGACAGCGCTTCGGATTGCGACATCGCCGGTTCCGACCACACATCGGCGCGCGGTGATTCGGCACGGCCGCTGACGTCGATGCCGGCGGTGACATCGCCGACCTTGCGCTCGGCGCGCAGGCTCACGCGTGGGTCGGAGACGATGTTGTTGTTCCAGGTCAGCTGGCCACGGCTGATGGTCAGGTCCTGGCCGTAGGCCTTGTAGCGGCCGCGCACGTCCAGCCCGCCGTTGGCAGTCATTTCGCGGCCCGGGCGGGCGCGGATCTGCATCTGCCCGCTCAGCCCGCCCTTCAGGCCGAAGCCGCTCATGTTGACCTTGTCGCCAAGCACGATGGCCAGGTCCATATCCAGCGGCGAAGCGGGCGCTTCTTCCGGATCCACCGGGTCCAGCACCACCACGTCCTCGGATACCGAGGTGCCGCGATCCAGGCGTTCCAGGTCGATGTCGGCTTCGGGCACGGTGACCTTGCCACGCAGTTGCATGGTGTTGTCGGTGATGCCGAACTGCATGTCCGGGTTGGCGATGATGCGCAACTCGCTGGTGTTGTAGGCCAGCACGTTTTCGCCGCGGATATTCAGCAGCAACGGCGTGCTGGTGCCGAACCACGACAGCCCGCCATCGATGTTGAGCGTGCCCTGCCCCGACTTGGCAGAAGCAGTGATCTTGGCCGAGCCATCCGGCAATGCGTCGAAGCGGCCCTTGCCCTCGCTCAGGGTCAAACCCATCGACGGATATTCGGCAGTGAAATCGCTCAGGGTGGCATCGCCACCCAGCAACGGCTTGTCGCGAGTACCGCGCAGGCTCACATGACCTTCGACCAGACCCTTGGGCCGCACCACATCGGCCACCACCAGCTCCAGCCAGTACAGCCGCGACATATTGAGATACAGCTCGCCGTTGAGCGGCGCGTACGCATCCCAGCCGGTGTTGAACTTGGCATCGACAAAGCCGGCGCCCTGGAAGCCGATACCCAGCTTGGCCTGGATCTGCTGCGGGGTGAAATCGGCCTGCACGCTGAACTGGTCGTAGCGCAGCAACTCGCCGCGATTGGGGTTGCCGGCCACCGCCGCGTAGCGGGTTTCGCCCAGGCGGATGCCGCCTTCGGGCGAGGCGATGCGGAACGAGCCTTCCCAGGCATTGCCGCGCGGCTTGAAGCTGCCGTCCAGCGACAAATCGCCACGCAGATAGATCTGCCGCCCCTCCTGCTTGGGCAGCCACGGTTGCACCAGCGACAGCGGCAGTGCATCGCCGTGCACCACCATGCCCTCGCGCGGCCAGTTGGCGCTGGCGCACAGCGCGCCGCCGGTGGCCGCGCCCAGGCAGGTGTCTGACAGCGTAAACGCGGCGCCATCGGTGCTGAACTGCGCCGGCTGGCGCAACGCCCAGGCATCGCCCTTGGCCGGTGCGATCCGCAGCGTGGCGACCTGGCCCTGCCAACGCTCGCCATTGCGACGGACATCGCCCTGCAGCGCGACGTTGGCCATGCTGTTGGCGATATCGGCATCCAGGCGCAGCGCTTCCACCGCACCGCGTGCCTGCACGCGCACGCTGTCCAGCACCACGCCGGCTTCGATCGCGGTGCCCTGCAAGGCCAGCTGCCCGTCGCTGCCGCGCCACGGCAGACGCCCGCGCAAGCTGATGCTTTGCGCGCTGTAGTCGTTCCAGCGCAAGCCGTTGCCGACCAGGTCGGCAGTGATGTCGGGCGCGTCGCGACGGCCGCTGACCTGCAGCTGCCCGCGCATCGTGCCGGTGGCGCCGGGCAAGACATCGTCCAGCTGCAGCGGCTGCAGTTGCGCGGCGATATCCAGCTGGTCGCCGACCTTGCCCTTGGCAGTGATGCGGCTATTGCCCAGCGACAGCTGCAATTGGCCCTCGCCCTGTTCACCACGCAGGGCGAACTTGCCGTTGGCCGACAGCGCGCGTTGACGCAGCTGGCCGGTCAGGCTCGGGATATCGGCCGTGGCCTCGAAGCCCGGCGACACGCCACCGGCCGGTGCCGGCAACTGGCGGCCCTTGGAGGCGACCTTGCCGGAGAGATTGCCGTTCCAGCCCGGCGCGAAGTAGCCCGGATCGAACTTGGCCAGTTGGGCAGTGACATCCCACTGCAACTCCGGGGTCCAGCCCACCTCGCCGGTGAGATCCAGCGAGCCGCCCGGGGTCTTGGCCTGCACCTGCTTGAGCTGCGCACGTTGATCGTTGCCGCGGCTGTCGAACACCAGCGCGGCCTGCTGCCCGTCGCGCTCCAGCGTGGCGCGGCCGATCGCCGCCCACGCCTTCAGGTTACCGGCCACGCCCAGTCGCGCATCGACCAATTCCACCGGCACCACCGGCGCATCGGGGGTGGCCGGGTCCGGCGTCGGGGTGAAGCGCAGGCCGCTGGCGTTGACCGCAAAACGGAAACTCGGATTCTGCGTGTCGCGGAAATCGGCAGTCCCACGCAACTGCGCGCGGCCTTCGAAGGCATCGATCACCAACGGTTCGACGGTGATGACCTGGTCCAGCAGGCTGATGTGCGAGGGCTGCAAGGTGGCGCTCAGCTCGCCCTGCTTGACGCTGCCTTGCAGGTCGGCGTTCCCGCCCTTGCCGGAGGCCTGCAGGTTCAGCGCGATCGGTGTGGCCGGGGCGGCGTACTGCCCATTAGTGGCCGGCGTCAGCAGCGAGGTATCCAGCGCGTCGGTGACGGCCTTGAAGGCCCAGGTCGGATCGTCGCGCCCGGTGAACACCAGGCTGGCCTGCAGCAGTGCCGGCGCGCGGCCGGCGATGGCCACTTCCATCTTGTCCAGATCGCCGCGTGCGACCAGCCCCAGGCTGGCCGGGGTGCGCCCACGTGCGGCCGGCAGCACCGCGGTGGCGGTCAGGTCGGCGCGGTAATCGTCGTTGGGCACGTAGTCGCCGTGCAGGCGGAAGTCGCCCATGTCGGTATCGACCACCAGATTGCGCGTGCGCAATTCGCCGGTGGCCACTTCCAGTCCGCCCTGCACCTTGTGCAGGACGATCATCGGCTGCTGCAGCTGGGTGATGCGCAGATTCTCCACGGCGATCTTGTCGGCCTGGATCGCCAGCGGCACGTTGATCTGCGGCAGCGATTCGGGCCAGCTCGGCAGCGTGAACGGCTCCTCGCTCTTGCCCAGATTCAGGCTGGCATTGCTGACCTGCACCGCATCCAGTTGCAGCTTGCGCCCGAGCAACGGGCGCAGGTCCGGTTCCAGGTACACACGCTCGGCGGTGAAGTGGATGTCCTGATAACGGAAATCGACATCGCGCAGGGTCAGTGGGCCGGCCACCGGGCCCTCGACCTTGCCATAGGTAAAGGTGGCACCGACCGGCAGGCGCGCGGTCACCTGCGCCAGCAACACGTCGCGCCCGGCCACGGTCTGCAGCAGCCAGTACACCGCGATCAGCGCCAGCAACACCAGGCCCAGCACGGTCAGCCCCGAGCCCACCCAGAAGCGGCGGCGGCGGTAGAAACGCGCGCGGCGCGGTGCGGGGGGTGGCGTAGGGGTCGGCGTACTCACAGGTTGGCCCCGATATCGATATAGAGCTGGAACTGCGAGTCGGGGTCGTTCAGGCCATGCGCGATGTCCACGCGCACCGGGCCTACCGGCGAGCGCCAGCGCAGGCCGAAGCCGATACCGGTGTGCCAGTCGGGCGTGTCGTCGAAGGCGCTGCCGCTATCGACGAACACCGCGCCGCCCCAGGGGCCGCCCTTGAGGTAATGCTCGTATTCGGCACTGGCGGTGACCACGTTCTTGGCACCGAGCGCGAATTCGTCCGGCTTGGGCGTGCGCGGGCCCACTTCGCGGAAGGCATAGCCGCGGATGCTGTTGGCGCCGCCGGCAAAGAAGCGCAGGCTCGGCGGCATCGCCACCAGATCACTGGTCCAGGTGGTGCCGCCTTCGCCGCGCAGGATCACCCGGCCGTTGTCGCCGGCTCCCAGGAACCAGCGCAGCTGGCCGTAGAGCTGGCCGAAATTGGTATCCGAGCCGGCGCCTTCTGCACCGCCGCGGATGAATGCCTGTCCCGACACGCCACTGCGCGGGAACAGGCGGTCGTCGACATTGACGTAATTGACCTGCAACTGCGGATAGATCAGCGTGGAGGTCTCGTAGACCGCATCGGTGAAATCGCTGCCGCTGCTGAACCGCCAGCGCTCGCGCAAGGCGTTGATCGAGGCGATCGCACTCCAGCGCTCGTTGATCTGGCCGCTGCGGCTACCGGTGAGTTTGACGTTGCGCAGGTCGATGTATTCGGTCTGCTCGTCGTAGAGCCGCGCCGAGGCGGTGTACCAGCCATCCAGCCAGCGGAACGCCGGCACGCGGTAGCTGGTGGTCAGGCTCTTGCGGTTCTGCGCGTAATCCAGCTGCGTGTCCATCTTGTGGCCGCGCGAATTGACGTAGCGGCGCTCCACGCCGCCACGCACACCGGCGCCGCTCTCGCTGCCGTAGCTCAAGCCGGAGGTGTAGACGGTGCGCTTGGCGCGGGTGAGCTTCACATCCACCGGTACCCGGCCCTGGTCGTCGGCTTCTTCCGGCTTTGGCTGGATGTCGATGGTGCTGAAGTAATCCAGCTTGGTCAGCGACTCGCGCAGGCGATCCAGCTTGCCTTCGTGGTAGTAGCTGCCCTCGTCCCAATACACCAGCGGCTCGAACAGGCCGGGACGGAAGTAGTCGTAGTCGAAGCGCACCTTGCCCATGTCGTAGCGGCGGCCGCTGTCCCAGTTCAGATCGATATCGGCGGCGTGCTCGGCGCGCGTCACCGCGACGCGGCGCTGGGTGAAGTCGGCATCGAAGTAACCGCGCTCGGCCAGCCGGCGGGTGATGCGCACCTTGCTCGCTTCGTACTGCGGATGGCTGAAGACCTGGCCTTCGCGCGGTTCGAACTGCTTGAGATCCTGGCCCAGGTAACGGTCCTGCTCGGCCCAGCCGGTGATGGAGATATGCGACTGCCGCACGCGTACCGGTTCGCCGCGCTCCACGGTGATCACCACGGTCACCTTGTCGCCGGTGCGCGGCGCAGCCAGCTCGATGGTCGGCGAGTAATAGCCGAACGGTTCCAGTGCCTCGCGTGTCTGCCGTTCGGCCTGCGCCAGCAGATACTCCAGCCGCGACTCGCCCTGCTCCTTGCCGACGGCCTCATACAGAGACAGGGAGACCTCGATGTTCTCGATCATCTCGGCGTCGGCGTCGTCGTCCAAGCCCTTAATTTCGATCTTGTCGATGGTCGCCCGGGCAACCGCTTGCAGCGGAACGAACAGGGTGCACAGCAGGGAGAGAGCAAACGCGGCTTTAAGCATCGGCAAAGGATACCCAGCCTGGGCGTGAAGGGACAAAAAAACTGAAGAAACACGCCTATACGGCATCGGATAGAACTCGGTACAGTCGGTACGTTGTTAACGTTTCGTTGACACCCATTGCGTGCGGCCCCCCGATTACCGCGCGCCCGTTCATACCTTTGGAGAGAGAGGTGCGTTTCATGAAACGTCATTTGCTGGTCACCGCCGTGTGCACCGCCCTGACCATGCCATCGCTTGCGATGGCACAGGATTCAGGTGAAGTGACTCAACTGGACAAGGTCACGGTGACAGGGTCGTTGATTCCCCGGTCCCAGGTCGAAACCGCGACCCCGGTGTTTTCGATCACCGCTCAGGACATCCAGCGCCGCGGCTTCAAGGACGTCTACGACGTGCTGCGCTCGCAACCGATGGCCACCGGCTCGGTCCAGGACGGTCAGTTCAGTGGCGGCTTCACTGCCGGCGCCAAATCGCTGAGCCTGCTCGGCCTGGACCCCGGCTTCACCCTGGTGCTGATCGACGGCCGGCCGATGGCCGATTACCCACTGCTCTACAACGGCCAGAGCAATTTCGTCGACCTGGCCAGCGTGCCGGTGGGCATGGTCGAACGCATCGACGTGGCGCCGGGCAACCAGTCCTCGATCTACGGCTCCAGCGCCATTGCCGGCGTGGTCAACATCATCCTGAAGAAGCGCATGGACGGCGTGCAGATGAATTACCGCATGGGCACCTACGACGGGGGTGGCGGCAACAACCAGCGCTTCCAGCTCACCGGTGGCAACGAAATCGGTGGCGCCAACATCGTGTGGGGCCTGCAGCTCAACAATCAGGATCCGATCTACGGCTACCAGCGCCGCGATTTCGATTCCACCAGCGACAATCCTGACCCGACCCTGCGTTACGGCTCACGCATTGCCTTGCATAACCTGCCCACCACCTATCTCGATCCGGGCGCCGAAAATTGCGCTGCATTGGGACCGCTGTTCAATGGCTCGGTGCAGTACGACAACCGCGCCAACCGCGGCAACTTCTGCAGCAGCCGCACCGAGCCGGGCTACGCCAGCATCCTCAACAAGGAACGCAGCGCCAGCGGCTATGCCAACCTGAGCTATGCCTTCAACGACAACGTCGAGCTGTACTCGACCCTGCTGCTCAATCGCACCAAGGTCGAGGTCAATAGTGGCTCCCGCTTCTGGCAGACATCCTCCGATACCGGTGGTTTTTTCTACAATCAGGACAGCCAGCAGCTCGAAAGCTATCAACGCATCTTTGCGCCGGAGGAAACCGGCAATCAAAACTTCAACAACGACCGCCAGACTGCCGACTCCTACAACATCGCGCTTGGCCTGAAAGGCGGCCTGGGTGCCAGCAACTGGACCTACGATGCCTACTACGCACGCTCGGAATATCGCATCGAAAGCCGTCAGCAGTGGCCGCTGGCCGACCGCATCGAAGATTTCTTCCGCGAACAGTTCCTTGGCGCTCCGCAGGGCGAGTACTACGGCTACCCGATCTATTCACCCAACGATGCCAACTTCTATCGCGCCTTGACGCCGGCGCAGTACCGCAGCTTCAACGACGAAATCCGCACCAAGTCCCGGACCTGGACCCAGAACGTCAACCTGCAGCTGACCAACACCGAGTTGTTCAACCTGCCGGCCGGTGCGGTCGGCGTCGCCGGTGTGGTGCAGGCCGGTAATCAGTACTGGACCAACCCGACCGACCAACGCGTGATCGCTGGCGACTTCTACCAGCTGACCGGCACCCAGGGCAGCGGCAAGCGCGAGAACTGGGCGGCGGCCTTCGAAATGCGGGTGCCGATCCTGAGCACCTTGACCGCCAATCTGTCGGGCCGCTACGACGACTACAAGAACCAGGGCGGCGGCGGCGATTCCAAGTTCACTTACAAGGCCGCGCTGGAATTCCGTCCGATCGATTCGCTGCTGTTCCGCGGCAACTACGCCACCGCGTTCAAGGCACCGGACATGGCGTTTTCCTTCGCTGGCGACAGCGGCTTCTTCCAGGGCGTCAACGATTACTACCGTTGCGCACTCGAAGAACCCAACGTGCCGATCGCCGACTGCACCTATGGCGGCACCAGCATCCAGGGCCGTCGGTCCGGCAATGCGGATCTGAAGTCGATCACCGCAAAGTCCTGGGGTGCCGGCGTGGTGTGGTCGCCGAGCGCAAGCTTCAGCGTCAACGCCGATTACTACAACATCAAGATCGATGACAAGGTCAGCGACCTGAGCACCGATGCCCTGCTGCAGAACGAATCGGCCTGCCGGCTCGGCGCCCTGGATATCAACTCGCCGACCTGCGTCGACGCGCTGTCGCGCATCGATCGCACGGCCGCCGATGCGCCGGTACCCAATCGCCTGAGCAACATCCGCATCAACCCGGTCAATATTTCCAACGAGGAAATCTCCGGCGTGCTGACCAAGGCGACCTACAACCTGGCTACCGACTCCTGGGGCCTGTTCGTGTTCGACGCGCAATACAACCTCACGCTCAAGCATGAAAGTCAGCAGTTCCCGCAAGACCCGGTGCGCGACCTGCTGAGCGAGCCGTTCTTCTCCTCCGAGTTCCGCAGCATTACCAATGCCTCGATCACCTGGCAGAAGGATGCGTGGACCACCACCTTGTTCGGCCAGCGTTACGGACGTACGCCCAACTTCACCGCACAGCAAAGCACCGATGGCTATGCGGTGGAAGGCGCACGCAAGGTCGGTGCGTGGACCACGCTCAATGCCACGCTGGACTATGCGGTCAACGACGACATCTCGCTGACCGCCACGGTCAACAACCTGGCCGACACCCGGCCGCCGCGCGATCGCACCTACAGCAGCTATCCGTACTACAACATCTTCAACTACACCGGTTACGGACGTTCCTACATGCTGGAGCTCAACTGGCGTTTCGGCGCGCACTGAGTCAGCAAAGGCGGTATCTGCCGACGGCAGCCATGGGGCTGCCGTTGGTCTTTTTAGGGCAAGTGGTTTCGACGCGAGCGCTCGGGATCGCCGCTGCCGCGAGTGGGCGAACTTGGAGTGGCCAGACACGACGAGGCTGGCGACACGCAGGCGTTTTCGATTGCGGGCATAGCGCATACATCGCGGCGGCGTCTCCGCGTCGTTTCGCTGGCCGTTGTCAGCGTGCGTCGGTCTGGATCAGGCCGGCATGCAACAAGGCCTGCCGCAGCGGCTCCAGCTGCGTGGCGTAGCGCCGCCATTCTTCGACGTTGCGCCCATGCACGCCTTCGCGCACCTGCACGCTGCTCAGCGTGGCCGACGCGGCCGCATTGCGGGTGATATCGACCTGCCCGGGCTCGATCTGCAGCCCACAGCGCGTCATCAACTGCTGCAATACCGCGGATGGATCGCGCACCATCTGCGCATAGTCCACATCGATCACCCGGCCCGGCAATGCCGCGCGCCATCGCGCCATCAGTGCGTGATACGCCTGATAGTGGCGCGCCAGCGTACGCAGGTCGTAGCTGTAGGCGTAGGAGTCGCCGAACAGCGCGCGGTAATTGGAGAAGCACACCGCCATCGGCTCGCGTACCAAATGCACGATCAATGCCCCCGGCAAGGCGCGCGCGATCGCGCCGATCGCCACTGCATTGGCCGGTAACTTGTCGATGTACCAGCGTGCCGATCCGGCTCGCCATTGCGTCTGTTCCAGGTAACGCGCGCCGATCTGCGCGTAGTCCAGCGTCGGCAAGGCCTGCAGCAGGCGCGCATCCAGCAGGCTGCGACCGGCCTGGTCGGTGCCCCAGCGCAGTTGATGGCCGAAGTCGTTCAACTCGCCAGCCGACACGATCTGGGAATGGTTGCCCAGCATCCGCTCCAGCACCGTGGTGCCCGAGCGCGGCAAACCGAGCACGAAGATCGGTTGCGGGCCGTGTGCGACGGGGGCTTGCTGCGCGGCGAACAGGCCCTGATCGGCCAACGCACCCAGCTGCGCGTACAACGCCGCCTCGGCCTCGGCGTCATGACGCAGGCGTGCATGCATCACCGCGTTGCCGTGCTGTAGCGCGTCCCAGGCGGCCTCGGTCTGGCCGAGGTCTTCCAGCTCCTTGTACAGCGCGAACGCCAGCCCGGCGCGATCTTCGCTGTCGGGCTTGGCGAGCTGCAACTGTTGACGCAGTTGTTCCACATGGTTGCTGCTGGCGCTCTGCCGGCGCAGGCGCGCACGCGTCAACGCCGCGCGGCCATAGCCGGGCGTGTGCGCCAGCGCATGCTCCAGCGCCTGCGCCGCTTCATCGAGGCGACCATTGAACTGCAACTGCACCGCTAGAAAAAACCGGAAATCCGGTCCATCGAATCCGCAGGCCTGCGCGCGCTGCATCATCGCCAGTGCGTCGACATGTTCGCCCAGCGATTGATGCACGTGCGCGAGCAAGGCCAAGGTCGCGCCGTCCTGGCACCGCATCACCGACGGGTGCCGCAGCAAGGCATGCAGTGCGCGATGCTCGCCGACCCGCAACAAGGCCTGCGCCACGCGGCAACGCATCGCCACGTCGTCGCCCAGATCGCCTGCGGCCAGCCGCAGCTGCACAACCGCCTCGCGCATCCTGCCGTTGGCCAGCACGGTGCCGGCCAGCAGCACGCGGGCCGACACATGCGCCGGCTCCACCTCCAGCAGCGCCTGCAACGCAGACGCCGCCACAGCCAGGTCGCGGCGTGCCAACGCGGCCTGCGCGGTCTGCCAGTGCACCGCGCCGGCGGACGCAGCCATCAGCTGGACAGATGCTCGATGGCGGCGACGCTGCCGAGGCGGTCGCCGAGCTTCTTCAGCAGGGCCAGACGATTGGCGCGCAATTGCGCGTCTTCGGCGTTGACCATCACCCCGTCAAAGAACGCGTCCACCTGCGGGCGCAACCGCGCCAGGCGTGCGAGCACGGCGACGTAGTCGTGCCGGTGCAGCGCATCGCCGGTATCGCCGATGGCCGCTTCCACCGCTTCGGCCAGGGCTTCTTCGGCCGGTTCGCGCAGCAGCGTGGTGTCGATGTCGCCGGGGATCTCGCCCTCGACCTTGCGCAAGATGTTGCGGATGCGCTTGTTGGCTGCGGCCAGGGCTTCGGCTTCAGGCAGCGTGGCGAAGATGCCGATCGCATCGATGCGGCGGTCGAAGTCGTAGAGGGAGCCGTGGGTCGCGCCCAGGTGCGCTTCTACGAGCCCTGTAGGAGCGCCCTCGGGCGCGACCGAGAACAGTGCGGCGACCGCGTTGAAGTGGGTGGCAGGAACGCCCTTGTCTGCGTAGTAGCCGCGTAGGCGGTCGAGGATGAAGTCGAAGAGCTCAGCCAATTCTTCCAAATGCAGCGATCGCTGATTCGCATGTGACGTGGGGGCATCTACACCTGACGCACGTGCTTTGTCTGCAACATCTTTTTTCTGCCGCAGCACAACCTCAGACATCGACTGTTTTGCAGAGCTGTAGGCGTGATAGAGCAGATCCTTGAGGTCCAGATCAAACCCACTCTCAATCACCGTCCGCGCCAGCCCCAGGGCATTGCGCCGCAGCGCGAACGGGTCCTTGTTGCCGGTCGGCTTCAAACCGGCCGCAAAGCCACCAGCCAAGGTATCCAGCCGTTCGGCAATCGCCAGCACCTTGCCCAGCGGCGACAGTGCGATGTCGTCGCCGGCAAAACGCGGCTGGTAGGCCTCGTCGATGGCCAGCGAAATCTCGCTCGGTTCACCGGCGGCCTTGGCGTAATGACGCCCGGCAATGCCCTGCAGCTCCGGGAATTCGTTGACCATGCGCGATTGCAAGTCGTTCTTGGCCAGCTGCGCAGCGCGACGCGCCTGCGCCGGATCGGCGCCCACCTGCGGCGCGATCGCCTCGGCCAGCGCCGCCACACGCGCCACCTTGTCGGCCACCGTGCCCAGCTTGGCCTGATACGTGACGCTGGCCAGACCCGCGCCCATCGCCTCCAGGCCCTGCTTGAGGTCTTCGTCGAAGAAGAACTTGGCATCGGCAAAGCGCGGACGGATCACCCGCTCGTAGCCCTTGGCGACTTCGGCTACGTCCTTGGAGACGATATTGGCGATGCCGATGAACTGCTCGGTCAACTTGCCGCCGTCGTCCAGCACCGGGAAGAATTTCTGGTTGATCTCCATGGTTTCGATCAGCGCTTCCTGCGGCACCGCCAGGAAGTCGCGCTCGAAGCTGCACAGCACCGCCGACGGCCATTCGACCAGGTTGACCACCTGCTCCAGGTTGTCGTCGCTGATGCGTGCGCTGCCGCCGGCCTGCCTGGCGGCGGCTTCGACCTCTTCGACGATGCGCGCACGGCGTGCGTCCGCATCCACCAGCACATGCGCCGCGCGCAAGGCCTCGACGTAGTCGCCCGGTGCCGCCAGCGATACCTCGCCCTGATGCATGAAGCGGTGCCCGCGGCTGAGGCGATCGCCACGCACGCCCAGCAGCTCGGCCGGAACCACGCTGTCGCCGAACAGCAGCACCAGCCACTGCACCGGCCGTGCGAAGGCGTATTCGTGCGCGCCCCAGCGCATCGGCTTGGGGATCGGCATCGCGGCGATCGCCTCGCGCAGGATGTCGGGCAGCAGGTCGGCGGTGCGCGCGCCCGGCGTCACCGCGCGGTGCACGAAGCGCTCGCCCTTGGCGTCGCTGGTGCGCTCCAGCGCGGTCCAGTCGATCCCGGCCTTGGCGGCGAAACCGGCCAGCGCCTTGGTCGGCTTGCCCTCGGCATCCAGCGCGATGTTGAGATACGGGCCCAGCACTTCGGAGCGCTGCTCGGGCTGCTCGGTGGCCACGCCCGGCAGCAGCACCGCCAGGCGGCGTGGTGTGGACAGCGGCTTGGCATCACCCCGGGTGACCGCGACGCCGCGCTTTTCCAGACCGTGCAGCACGCCATCGAAGAAAGCCTGCGCCAGACCCGGCAGCGCCTTGACCGGCAGCTCTTCGGTGCCCAGTTCGATCAGCAGGGGAAGTTGTTCGCTCATAAGACGTGGACCTTTACGTGTTCCCTTCTCCGGTCGGGAGAAGGTGCCCCGAAGGGGCGGATGAGGGTACGGGCGAAGCTCTGTGGAGTTTGGGTGCAGGAGGGCCACACCTCGTCCCCTCACCCCAACCCCTCTCCCGTGGGGAGAGAAGCTTGCGTGTTCCTTCTCCCGTCGGGAGAAGGTGCCTCGAAGAGGCGGATGAGGGGACCGGCGAAGCTCTGTGGAGTCTGGGTGCAGGAGGACTGCGCCTCCGTCCCCTCACCCCAACCCCTCTCCCGGGGGAGAGAGGCTTTGGTTACTTCTTCACTCCGGGAAAGCCCAGCTTCTCGCGTTGTGCGTAATACGCCTGCGCCACGCCCTGCGCCAGCGCGCGCACGCGCAGGATGTAGCGCTGGCGTTCGGTCACGCTGATCGCGCGGCGCGCATCCAGCAGGTTGAACGCATGGCTGGCTTTGGTGACCTGCTCGTAGGCCGGCAGCGGCAGGCCGACCTCGACCAGGTGCCTGGCTTCGGCTTCGCAGGCGTCGAAGCGATGGAACAGCTCGGCCACGTTGGCATGCTCGAAGTTGTAGGCGCTCTGCTCCACCTCGTTCTGGTGGTAGACATCGCCGTAGCTCACCGGTGTGCCGTCCGGGCCGTAGGTCCACACCAGGTCGTAGACGTTGTCGCAGCTCTGCAGGTACATGCACAGCCGTTCCAGCCCGTAGGTGATCTCGCCCAGCACCGGCTTGCACTCCAGTCCGCCGGCCTGCTGGAAGTAGGTGAACTGGGTGACTTCCATACCGTTGAGCCAGACCTCCCAGCCCAGGCCCCAGGCGCCGAGCGTCGGCGATTCCCAGTTGTCCTCGACAAAGCGCAGGTCGTGCACCAGCGGATCGATACCCAGGGCCTTGAGCGACCCCAGGTACAGGTCCTGGATGTTGTCCGGGTTGGGCTTCATCGCCACCTGGTACTGGTAGTAGCGCTGCAGGCGGTTGGGGTTTTCGCCGTAGCGACCATCGGTGGGGCGGCGCGAGGGCTGCACGTAGGCCGCATTCCACGGCTCCGGTCCCAGCGCGCGCAGGAAGGTGGCCGGATGGAACGTGCCTGCGCCCACTTCCAGGTCCAGCGGCTGGATCAGCACACAGCCTTGCTCGGCCCAGTACTGGTTGAGGGTCTGGATCAGGCCCTGGAAAGTGATCGGAACGCGCCGGGAATCGGACATGCAGCAAAGGCCGTGCGGAAGGGGTGCGCTAGTATACCGGCCGACCCGCAGCGCTTTGCCGCGGAGCACCGCCGCAGGGGAACATCGAACATGGAACAGCGGCGTACGGCCGATCCAGACAGCGCAGCGGCGATCCTGCCGCGCGGCCGGTTGATGTTCGACCCGGTGGCTGCCGCGTTGCTCGCCGATGGCATGGTGGTGCCGCACGAACACGAGCGCGTGCAGTTCTCCGCCGCCGGCGTACGCAATGCCAGCGAGGTGCATCCGCTGGTGCTGCTGGCCAATCTCAAGCTGCATGCCGCGCAGCCGCCGGCCGGCGAACTCGGGCTGGAACGGCTGACCGAATGGCTGGCCACCCGCACCGGCCTGCGTTATCTGCGCATCGATCCCACCCGCATCGATGTGGCCGCGGTCACCGGTGTGGTCTCGCATGCGTATGCGCGCCGCCACCGCATCCTGCCGCTGGCGCTGGACGCCGAGCGCGTGCTGATCGCCACCAGCGAGCCGCTGGCGCTGGAATGGCTGGCCGACGTGCAGCATCTGAGCCGGCGTCGCATCGAGCTGGCGCTGATCAACCCGCTGGACCTGCATCGCTACACGATGGAGTTCTTCGGCGTGACCCAGTCGGTGCGCGGCGCGCGCGGCGATGTGCGCAGCGCCGAACCGGGTGCCGGCCTGCCCAGTTTCGAGCAGCTGGTGGAACTGGGCCGCGCCGGCGACGTCAATGCCGACGACCACCACATCGTGCATATCGTCGACTGGCTGCTGCAGTACGCCTACGAACAGCGGGCCAGCGACATCCATCTGGAGCCGCGTCGCGAGGCAGGGCGCATGCGCTTCCGCATCGACGGGGTGCTGCACAAGGTGCTGGAAGTACCACCGTCGGTGATGACCGCGGTGGTCAGCCGCATCAAGGTGCTCGGCCGCATGGACCTGGCCGAACGCCGCCGCCCGCAGGATGGCCGCATCAAGACCCGGTCGCCGGGTGGGCGCGAGGTGGAAATGCGCCTGTCCACGATGCCCACCGCGTTCGGCGAGAAGTGCGTGATGCGCATCTTCGACCCGGATTCGGCGTTCAAGAGCATCGAGCAGCTCGGCTTCAGCCCGGAAGAGGCCGCCGGCTGGAGCGCGCTGGTCGAGCGCCCGCACGGCATCGTGCTGGTCACCGGCCCGACCGGCTCGGGCAAGACCACCACGCTGTATTCCACGCTCAAGCGCCTGGCCACGCCGGACGTGAACGTATGCAGCGTGGAAGACCCAATCGAAATGATCGCGCCCGAGTTCAACCAGATGCAGGTGCAGCAGAACATCGACCTGGATTTCGCCAGCGGCGTGCGCACGCTGCTGCGCCAGGACCCGGACATCATCATGATCGGCGAAATCCGCGACCTGGAGACCGCGCAGATGGCAGTGCAGGCCTCGCTGACCGGGCATCTGGTGCTGTCGACGCTGCACACCAACGACGCCGCCTCGGCGATCACCCGCCTGCTGGACCTGGGCGTGCCGCATTACCTGGTGGCGTCCACGCTCAACGGCGTGCTGGCGCAGCGGCTGGTGCGCACCCTGTGCGTGCACTGCAAGCGCCCGCATACGCTCAGCGACGACGAGTGGGCGGCGATCCGCGAGCCGGGCGAAGCACTGCCGCAGGTGCTGAACGTACACGCGCCGGTCGGCTGCCTGGAATGCCGCCGCACCGGTTACCTGGGCCGTGTCGGCCTGTACGAGTTGCTGCCGGTGAGCCCGCGCCTGCGCAGCCTGATCCGCGCCGACACCGACCTGGCCAGCTTCAGCCACGCCGCGCGTGGCGAGGGCCTGCGCACGCTGCGGCGCACCGGCCTGGAGAAGGTCGCCGCCGGGCTGACCACGGTGGAAGAGGTGTTGTCGGTGTTGCCGCCGCGGGACTAGGCGGATCGCCTGGGACGTGCACGGTTATCGGCCCAGGCGACCCTCACCCCAACCCCCGCTCCGCACCCGGCCCGCGTTTGCGCCACTGGCGCTCCAAGGCACGCGCGCCAGTGGCGCGCAAGCCATGCCCTCTCGCTCGGCGGGAGAGGGGGGCTCGCTCCGTTCTTCCACCGTTTGCTCCCTTCTCCCACCGGGAGAAGCTGCCCGAAGGGCGGATGAGGGTAAGTGGGCACGCACATTGCGCCATTGGCAGGGGCTCGGTCTCACCATTGACCAGGTACACGGCACGGCCGAGTACAACCAGATCGGCGGCGCACGATCACCGCGGCAACCGAGTCGGCAACCGACGTGGCAGAAACCATCTCAGCCATCACTGCTCTTACATCCACACAGCGCAAGTAACCAGCGCCCCGCCCCCCAGCCATCAGCACATAGCCATCCGGAATAACCTTAGCTGCATGCGTTGGCACGCCACTTGAAAAAAACCGCCTGGAGCTGCCTACAATCGGGCACATCAGTCGCTGCTGGATTTCCGTCCGCATGTCCGCCTTGCCGTTCCTGATCATCGAAACCGGGCATCCCGTGCCGGAGATGAAGCGATACGGCCGTTTTCGGCACTGGATCCGCGTCGCGGCCGGGCTGGCCGAGCATGAGACCGTCGCCGTCGATGTCGCCAATGGCGGCCGCCTGCCCGACCGCGACGGCTTTGCCGGCACCATCGTCAGCGGCTCGGCCGCCTACGTCACCGACCGTGCCGACTGGAGCGAACGCAGTGCCGCCTGGCTGCGCGATGCCGCCCACCAGGGCATGCCACTGCTCGGCATCTGCTACGGGCACCAGCTGCTGGCGCACGCGCTGGGTGGCGAAGTCGACTACAACCCGGCCGGGCGCGAGTCCGGCACCATCGCGCTGGAATTGCACCCGCCGGCCGAGCAGGACCCGTTGTTTGCCGGCCTGCCGGCGCATTTCCCGGCGCACGCCACCCACATGCAAACCGTGGTGCGCGCCCCGGACGGCGCCATCGTGCTGGCGCATTCGCGACAGGACCGCTGCCATGCCTTCCGCTGGGGGCAGGCCACCTGGGGCGTGCAGTTCCACCCCGAGTTCGCCACCCACCACATGCGCGGCTATGTGCAGGCGCGCGCCGAGTGCATTGCCCGCCACGGGCACTGCGCCCGCACGGTCGCCCGCGAGGTCACCGCCGCGCCGATCGCCCGCAAGCTGCTGCGCCGGTTCGTGCATCACGCACGCGGCTTGCAAACAGTGACCACTCATCCCGCCGCACACACGCAAAAGCAGCGATAATCGCGCCACGCCGGATGGTCCGGTGCGTATCGATCCGGAATGGGAATGAGCGAAATCCGCAAGGTGCCGGCGTCTGCCGGCGCAGAATGGCTGTTGACCGGTTTCTCGCTGTTGAAGCGGGCGCCGCTGGCGCTTGGCTCGCTGGGGGTGATCTGGAGCGTGGCCGCCACCCTGGTGGTGTCGCTGTCGGTGCTGGTGCCGCTGCTGGGCCCGGCCCTGCAGTTCCTGCTGGTGCTGGCCGGCCCGCTGTTCATGGGCGGCCTGCTGTGGGCGATCCGCGAGGTCGACGAAGGCCGCATCGCCAAGCCGTCGCATCTGCTGCACGGCCTGCAGGACGGCCGCGCGCCGCATCTGCTGGTGTCGCTGCTGCCGCAGCTGATCGCTGGCCTTCTGCTGGGCGTGCTGCTGCTGGTGATGATCGGCGCCAGCGGGCTGCAGCAGTTGTCCGAGGTGATGATCAAGATCAACCAGATCAGCCAGTCCGGCGCGCAGCCGGACCCGGTGCAGATCGAGCAGCTGGCCGCCAGCCTGCCGGCCGGGCGCATCCTGCTGTGGCTGCTGCTGACCATCGCCACGTTCGCGGCGATGACGCTGGCGCTGTTCGTGATGCCGCCGCAGGTGATGTTCGACCGCAGCACCGGCGGCCATGCACTGCGCGAGAGCCTGCGCGCCAGCCTGCACAACCTGCCGGCGATGCTGGTGTTCTTCGTGCTGGCCTTCATCGCCATCTTCGCCATCTATTTTGCGGTGATGATCGTGGCGCTGATCGTCGGCCTGGTGGCCGGGCAGACCGTGGCGATGTGGCTGGCCCAGCTGCTGCTGATGGCGGTATTGATGCCGGTATTCGCCGGCTCGGTGTACGCCGCCTGGAAGCAGATGTTCACCCACGCAGGCGCAACCGCGCAGCCCTCGGCACCGTCGCGCCCGGATGTGTTCGCCGCCTGATCGCCTTAACCGGCGATGTGCTGACAACAAACCCTGATCCGTAGGAGCGCACCCGGGCGCGACGAAGCCTTCCACGGGAGAGCCCCGGTCGCGCCCGGGTGCGCTCCTACGGGGGTGATTGCGTCCGGGTGATGCCGGGTTGCGCAGCTGCATGTCGGCACGCGCCTAAGCGCGGCGAGTGCGCTAGGCGGGCTTCGGCCCCACCGCGCGCGAGGCGACGATACCCAGCTCGTAGAGCAGGCACATCGGGATGGCCAGCATCAGCTGCGAGACCACGTCCGGCGGGGTGAGCACCGCGGCCAGGATGAAGATGCCGACGATGGCATAGCCGCGGCCTTCGCTCAGCTGCTTGGGGCTGACCCAGCCCAGCAGCACCAGGATCACCAGTGCAACCGGCAGCTCAAAGCTCGCGCCGAAGGCGAAGAAGATCGCCAGCACGAAATCCAGGTAGGAATTGGCATCCGGAGTAATGGCGATCACGTCCGGCTTGAACGTGGTCAAAAAGTGGAACACCGCCGGCAACACCAGGAAATACGCAAACGCGCAGCCGATGTAGAACAGCGCCACTGCCGAGGCCAGCAACGGGAATGCGAGTTTCTTTTCGCGCTGGTACAGGCCCGGCGCCACGAAGGCCCAGGCCTGGTACAGCAGCCACGGCACGCTGACGAACACCGCCACGAAGAAGGTCAGCTTGAGCGGTGCGAAGAACGCGCCGGCCGGGTTCATCGCGATCATCGTCTGCCCCAGCGGCAGCTGCGAAATCAGCGGTGCGGCCAGCCACGAATAGATCGCGCGGGAGAACGGCAGCAATGCCAGCAGCACCACGCCCAGGCCGATCAGGGCGCGCACCAGGCGCGCGCGCAATTCGACCAGATGCTCGATCAGACTGCTTTCGGCCTGTGCGTCGTCGAACAGGCTCACGGCTGTTTCTCCTGGATCTTGCGTGGCTCGGTCGGCTCGCTCGGCGCTTTCAGCGTGCTCGGCTCCAGCGGCGTGGCGGTGGCCGGCGTCTGCGCCTGCGCGCCGGTGCTGCTGAGATGCGCGGCATGCGGCGCCGGCACCACGGTGTCGTGCGGGGCCGGTACCAAGGTTTGATGGGGCGCCGGCGCAATCGGCTGGGCCTGGGCAATGACCGGTGCGGCCTCATGGTCGGCCGCATCCGCAGCGCCCGCTGCCGACACGGCAGTCGCCCCGGGCGGCAGATCCGCATGCGCCAGCTCCAGCGGCGTCGCCGCCGGTGTGGCCGGGCTGCGGATATCGATATCGCGCCCGACCTCGTCGTGCAGCGCGCGGGCGCCCTGCTCCAGATGCTGCTGCTTATTACGCAGTTGGTCTTCGGCTTCGCGCAGCGAGGCCTGCACATCCTGCAGGCTGCGCTTGAGCTCTTCGGCTTCCAGCTCGCGCTCCAGTTCCTGCTTGACCGAATCCCACTGCATGCGCGCGCGGCGCACCCACAGTCCGGCAAACCGGGCCGCCTTGGGCAGGCGCTCGGGACCGAGCACCACCAGGGCGACGATCGCAATCAGCGTCAGTTCGCCAACACCTATGTCAAACACCGACGCCGCTCCGGATCAACGCGCGTCGCGATCGCGCTCGGCCTGCGCCTCACGTGCCTGCTCGGCCGTGCGGGTGTCGTCACCGAGCTTGCCGGCCGGCTTGTCGTCGTCGTGCATGCCTTTCTTGAATTCCTTGACCGCGCTGCCGAGATCCTTGGCACCGCTGGTGAGCCGCTTGGTACCGAACACCAGCAACACGATCACCAGCACGATCAGCCAGTGCCAAATGCTGAAACCGCCCATGATCTGCTCGCTTGCTGAAGAAGAAGGAAGACGCAGGATACCCCAGCGCACCGCGCAGGGGGATGACAGCCTGTCAGCGGTTGCCGTCCAGCGATTCGGTACGGATTTCGCCATCGGACACCGGCTGGAAGCCCTGCTGCGGCGGTGGCGTCGTACTGGGCTGCATCGGCACGGTGCTGGCCTCGTTCACCGCTGGCGGCGGCGTGGTGGTCGCCTGTGCCGGCGGCGGCGTTGCCGGACGCGGCGCGCTGGCCCCGTCGTCGGCGCTGCCATCGGTACCGCGATTGGCGCGCGCGGTGTAGGTCGCCTCTTCCAGGCGGTCGCGGAAGGCGATCACGTCGGTGGAGGCACGCTCGTTGGTGCGGCCTTCGAAGATCATGCGCGGGGTGGCGCCACCACCGTAGGCGTTGAGGTCAGCGGCATCGTCGATCTGCAGCACCGCACCGTCCAGCGCCACGCCGGCGAACAGGCCACGGGCACGCGACCACGACCAGATTTCGGCCTTGAGCTGGCCGTCGGTGGCGGCGGCGGCATTGCGGCCGACCGGGCCGGCGGCCACGCCGGCATCGGCACCGAGGGTGAACTTGCCGTTGACGATGTTGTCCAGGCTGCGGTCGTTGCGGAACACCAGCACCACGTCGGAGGACTGCACGCCGGCCTGGAAGCCGATGCTGCCGCCGGTGAGCTTGACGAACACCGGCTGCGACCAGCTGCCATCGGCATTCTTCATCGACATCAGGCCGTGCCCGCGCCGGCCGCCGATCACCAGCCCGGCCTTGAGCGTGTCGGGGATGACCACGATGGCGCGCGCCTCGTCGAGCAGCTTGTCCGGGATCGCCTGCTCGGGGATCTTCATGATCTCGTTGAGCACGCGCACCGCGTTACGCGCGCGCTGGTCCTCTTCCGGGCCGGCGACGGCATGGCCGGCGGCGAAGGTCAGCGACAACAACAGGGCCAGGCGCGACAGACGAGGCATGACAAGCTCCAAAGGACAATCCGTCAAAGATAGCAATGGCGCGACGTTAGTGGTGGCGCAATGAATCGGTGGTGAGCGCAGCCAGGCGGCAGAGGCGGTCAATGGCGGCGATCGATGCGCTGTCCTCGGCAGCGCTGCTGCGCTCTGCCAGAATGGTGCGCATGAACACCACCCCCGATACCGCCCTGCTGGTCGTCAATCTCGGCACCCCCGAGTCGCCCACCGCCCCGGCCGTGCGCCGCTACCTGGCCGAGTTCCTCAGCGACCGCCGCGTGGTCGCGATCCCGCCGCTGTTCTGGAAGCCGCTGCTGTACGGGGTGATCCTGCCGATCCGCGGGCCCAAGTCGGCCGAGAAATACGCCAAGGTCTGGCTGCCGGACGGCTCGCCGCTGGCGGTGTACACGCGCCGCCTGGCCGAGGGCCTGAAAGAGGTCATGCCGGACTGGCACGTGGAGTGGGCCATGCGCTATGGCGCCCCGGCGCTGCGCAAGACGCTGGATGGCCTGCGCGCGCGCGGCATCAGGCGCATCGTGGTGCTGCCGCTGTATCCGCAGTATTCCACCACCACCACCGCCTCGATCCAGGACGTGATCGATGCCTGGCGCCCGAGCGCGCCGGAAATCGCGGTCGAGGTGATCCAGGACTATTGCGAAGACGCCGGCTGGGTCGCGGCGATCGCCGATTCGATCCGTGCGCACTGGCAGGCGCATGGGCGCAGCGAGAAGCTGATGTTCTCCTTCCACGGCCTGCCGCAGCGCGTGGCCAATGCCGGCGACCCGTATCCGCAGCAATGCGAGCGCAGCGCGCAGGCCATCGTCACCGCGCTCGGCCTGGGCGCGGACGAATGGCAGATGGGCTACCAGTCGCGCTTCGGTTCGGAACGCTGGCTGCAGCCGTACGCCGAGCCGACCTTGTGGAAACTGGCCGAAGGCGGCGTGCGCAGCTTCGACCTGGTCTGCCCGGGCTTTGCCACCGACTGCCTGGAAACCCTGGAAGAAGTGGCGCTGGGCTTTGCCGAAACGCTGGCCGAACGCGGCGCCACGCTCAGCTACATCCCCTGCCTCAACGCCAGCCCGGCGCATGCACAGGCACTGGCCGCAGTGGCGCGACGCGCGTGAGGTTGGAGCCGTTTGCGTGCGACCTGGCGATCGGCCGGGTCACCGGGCTGCGCAATCCCGAACGTGGCCCGCGCCGGGTGCTGGCACTGCATGGCTGGCTCGACAATGCCGCCAGCTTCCTGCCGCTGAGCGCGCATCTGCACGCGCAGGACCTGGATCTGGTGCTGCTGGATCTGCCCGGCCACGGCCACAGCGCGTGGCTGCCGACCGGCGCCGAATACACGCTCAGCAGCGCGATCGCGATCCTGCTGCAGGTAGCCGATGCGCTGGGGTGGGAGCGCTTCAGCGTGCTCGGCCACTCGCTGGGCGGCGGCGTCGCCAGCCTGCTGGCCGCTGCGGCGCCGGAACGCGTCGAGGCACTGATCGCGATCGAGGCCTTGGGCGCGCTGGCTGAGCCGGTCGAGAGCACCGCCACCCGCCTGCGCGATGCGGTGGCGTCGGCACGCACGCTGGCGCAGCGGCCGTTGCGGGTGTTTCCCTCGATGGAGATGCCGGTGCGCGCACGCATGATGGCCAACCAGCTCACCGAACCGGCCGCGCGGCTGCTGGTGGAGCGCGGGGTCTGCGCGGTCGAAGGCGGCTACAGCTGGTGCAGCGACCCGCGCCTGACCTTGCCCACCGCCATCCGCATGACCGAAGCGCAGATCGACGTGCTGCTGGCCTCCATCGCCTGCCCGACCCAGGCCATCTTCGCCACGCCGGCGCAGGTGTACTTCCCCGATGCCCTGCGCGATCACCGCGTGGCACTGATGCGCGATGCACGCCTGCATCTATTGCCGGGCACGCATCATGTGCACATGGAAGCGCCGGACGCGGTGGCGGCGGTGATCAATGGATTCCTGGCGTCGTTGCCGCCGCCGCACACGTGATGCGTGGAATGCGTGCATGCGTCCTGCGCGATGCCATGGCGCTGACGTTCGTGCTTGCTGCCTTGCATGCGACAGCAGACCTCAGTGCCAGCAGGCATCGTCAGCGGCGCACGGCATCCTGGCACCGTTGAGCTAGCGCAATGGGCCATCCAGACCCGCTTGTCGCCGCGATCGAATCCTTCGAGCAGTGGAGTTTGCCAGGGACGTTCCTGGAGACGGTGCACGCGTCGCCGCAACTGAATCCGGACGATCGCCGGCGCCTGGATGAGGTCTGGTCGGTGGCCTGCGACGCCGACCATTGGGGATCGGCACGCGAGCTGCAGGCCGGCATCGCGGCCATCGAGTGTGCCCTGACCAGGCGCTTTGCGTGGCTGTCGCCGCTGGCCTGCCGGCACCTTGCGCGCGCCGCGTCTTACCAATGGCGCTAGCGCAGCCGCGTGCCGCTATGTCGCTTTGCTAGCCGCGCCATCGCGCAGCAGCTCTCCGAAAGCCCGAAGCGCATTGGCGCCCCGACTTTGCGCCTTGATCGTTGCAGGAGCGCCGCCACAGCGACGGCAACTGCATCGCGACGACCCGCGTCACTCCACCTGCAACAACCGCCGCAGTTGCGCCTTGAGCTGGCGGCCGTGCTCGTGGAAATAGCTGCGCTCGTCGCGCCAGGCGGGAAAGCGCTGCTCCACCTCGGCCCAGAACGCGGGCGAGTGGTTAGCCTGCAGCAGGTGGCAGAGCTCGTGCACCAGCACGTATTCGAACGCGGACGGGCGGCCGAGCACCAGCGCCAGATCCAGCGCCATCGAGCCATCCGGTGCCAGCGAGCCCCACTGCGAGGACATCACCTTCAGCCGCACCCGCGCCGGGGCGCGCGGCAGGCCGGGCAGATAGCTCGGCAACCAGCGGCCGACATCGGCGCGCGCCTGCGCTTCGTAGAATTCTTTCAGCGTGCGGCGCAGGCCTGCATCGCCCAGGCGGGTCGGCACATGGAACTGCGCGCCGTCATCGGTGACCTCGATGCGTGCGTAGCGCCCGTCGTGCCAGCTCAGCGGCAACAGGGCACCGCGTAACGGCAGCAACCCCGGCACGCCACGCTCCAGCGCCGGAAACGCATCGACCTGCTGATAACGCGACAATTGCGTGCTCAGCCAGTCCAGATGCGCCTGCAGAAAGCGTTCGCCGGCCACCAGGCTTGCGCGCAGTGGCAAGGTCAGCCGCGCGCCGCGTTCGTCCACACTGAGCTTGATGCGCCGCGCACGCGGGTCGCGCACCCGCAGCACCGCGATCTCGCGCCCGTCCAGCTGCAGGCGCAGGCAATCGCGTTCGACAACCTGCGGGGCGGGCGCGATAAGGCGGCGGACGGGCTTGAACATGGGCACAGGATAGCGCTGCGATGTGTCAGGTGGTGAGACAAAGCGATTGATGCATTCGATGTTGGCACGACTTCTTTGAGGGACTGGCAAACGACGCTGCCCATCGCCAGGTGCGCGCAGCCGGCGTCGCTAGATCTGCGGCCTGGCTGCAGGGCTATTGCCCGCCCAGCACGGCCGAGTCTCTGTGCTTTGGGTGTCGTGCTCCGAGGGCCTGGATAGCGCTGATAGATTAGCTGCAGAGCGGATGATCTGCGGCCTGGCTGCAAGGCCCTTGCCCGCCCACCATCGCAGGACACGCCGCAAGTACGTCCGTGTAGGCTCTTACGCGGCATCCATGCCGCGTAAGGTCCCGCGACGGTAGGCGGGCAAGGACCAGTCAAGATAGTCGGTCTTTTAAAGAAGTCGCACGTGAGATAGCTCAATCGTAGAGCAGATGATCTGCGACTTGGTTGCAGGGCCCCTGCCCGCCCACCATCGCGGGACACGCCGCAAGTACGTCCTTGTAGGCTCTTACGCGGCATCCATGTCGCGTAAGGTCCCGCGACGGCGAGCGGGCAAGGGCCAGTCGAGATGGTCGGTGTGTGGTTGCAAGCAGTGCATGACCTGCGCCGGTCGGATCACTGTGCGTCGACCAGCTTTTCACTCCCCTCCTTCGCATGCCGAGCGGTGGACAGGTTTTCGACACGCAAGCTGCAAACTTTTCATTGCCTGGCGCAGCGCAGCCGGACGACACGCTTTCAAGAAAGCAGCCGGCCAACTGTCTGGTGCGGTGTCCTTGCCGGTTGCGGGACCCTTGGCGGCATGGATGCCGCCAAGGAGCCCCCACGAACGGATGCACGGCGTGTCCCGCGAGCGGTGATGGCACCGCGCACTCCACTCACCGGGCATTTGACTCGAGCATCGATCGCGACGACACCACGCCACCGCTCGACCGTTGCGCTTACTCGGCCTTGCTCAGCTTCAACGCGGTTTCCAGCAGCAGGAACAGGCGCCGGATTTCCGCGCTCATAAGCGCGAAGCGGGCATCGAGTTCGGCGCGTGCGCCGTCGTCTTCGCTGTGTTCGAGCTGGTCCAGTGCGCCGTCGAGGAACTTGAGCTTGCGGATCACCAGATCGTCGCCGAGCACGAACGACAGATTGTCGTCCAGCACCAGCGCCAGCTTGGTGACCTGCTTGCCGGCTTCCAGGTGCTTGTCGATCTCGTCGCCGCGCAGTTCCTGGTGCTGGCACTTGACCACTGCGCCGCCTTCGATCGGGTCCTTCATCTCGCACTCTTCGCCCAGGCTCAGGCCTTCGGGCAAGGGTTCGCCGGCGATCCAGCCGGTGAGGATGGCGCGCGGTGCGACCTCGGCATTCAACGGCAGTGCCGGGAAGCTGCCGAGTGCGCCGCGGATCTCGCTCATCACGTTCTCGCCGCTCTTGCGGCTGGAGCTGTTGACCGCAATGTAGCCGTGCTGCAGGTCCAGAATGGCATCGGTGCGCGAGCTCTTGACGAAGGCGCGCGGCAGCAGCTCATGGATCAGATCGTCCTTGAGGCGCTTGCGGGCCTTGCCACCGGGGCGACGGCCTTCCTTCTCTTCGATCTCGGCGACCTTGCGCTCGAGCAGGTCGTTGACCACCGCGCCGGGCAGGATCTTGTCCTCGCCACCGACGGTGAGCCAGAGGAAATCTTCCAGACGGTGCGAGAGCACTTCCTGCTCGTCGCGGCCGAACGGGGAGATGAAACCGCGCGAGCTCATTTCCAGCGGGCCGACCGGCTTGAGCTGCACTTGCGGCAGCAGCGTGTCGATCTCGGAGAAATCCAGCGTGGTCGGGAAACGGAACAGGGTGAGATTACGAAAGAACATGCGTCGGACCGAAGAGGAGGAAGAAACGGGGAGGGTGGAAAGACTGCCGGCGCCGCGATGGCCGCGTCAGTCGCTGTCGTGTGCGCTGTCGCCGGCGGCGAGCCAGGCGCTGGAATCGGGATCAGGATCGGGCGGTGCTGCATCGCCATTGCGGCCCAGCGCCAGGAAATCGAACAGGGTGCGGTCGGCCAGTTGCTCGGGCCGCACATCGCCCAGCGCGCGGGCGATCTGCTCGACCCGCCCGGGCTGCTCGCGGTCCCACTGCTGCAGCATCCGCCCGACCTGCTGGCGCTGCAGGTTTTCCTGGCTGCCGCACAGGTTGCACGGAATGATCGGGAACTGGCGCGCCTGCGCGTAGGCGGCGATATCGGCTTCGCGCACGTAGGCCAGCGGGCGGATCACCACATGCGCGCCGTCGTCGCTGCGCAGCTTGGGTGCCATCGCCGCGAGCCGGGCGTGGTGGAACAGATTCATGAAGAACGTGGCCACGATGTCGTCGCGATGGTGGCCGAGCGCGATCTTGGTCACGCCATGCGCCTGCGCGTAGGCATACAGCGCGCCGCGCCGCAGCCGCGAGCACAACGAACACATGGTCTTGCCGGCCGGAATCACCCGGCTGACCACCGAATAGGTGTCCTGCTCGACGATGTCGAACGGTACGTCCAGCCCGCGCAGGTAAGTGGGCAGCACCTGCGCGGGGAAGTCGGGCTGCTTCTGGTCCAGATTGACCGCCACCAGGGTGAACGGCACCGGTGCCTTGCGCTGCAACTGCAGCAGCATGTCCAGCAAGGTGTAGCTGTCCTTGCCGCCGGACAGGCAGACCATGACCTTGTCGCCGGGGGCGATCATGCCGAAGTCGGCAATCGCCTGGCCCACCTGGCGCTGCAGGCGTTTGCCCAGGCGCAGCTGCTCACGCTGCAACCGCTGGCGCGGGTCGCGCGGCGCGGGGTCGGCCAGGGGTTGCGGCAGCGGCAGGACAGCGGTCATAAGCCGGCCATTGTAGCTGCCCGGCGCGCGGCGGGCCGGCGCCGCGCGTACGCGGCTGAACGGGCGGTCAGCCGCTTGCGGGCGCGGTGTCCGGCGCTGGTTTGGCGGTGTCGGGGCGCTAGCGAGCCGATCACCGCTAGAGGTGTGCCGCAGGTGCTCGGGGCAGCGCACATCTCGCAGCGCAGCAAGCCTTTCGGCGCCGGGCTGGGTAAAGTCGGGCAGACCGCTTCACTCGGGATCGGCATGGCATCTTCAGCTTCGCTCCATCGCGCGGCTTTTTTCGGTCGCGATTGTGGTAGCGCTAACATTCTGCGCGGCGTGGGTCAGGCCCTGTGCCGGCGTCCGTCTCCAGCGCTGATTGAGAGTGCGCGCCGGTGGCGGCGGTGACGGCCTGCATGCGCAATCGCTGCGCTACGTGGCTGGTCACTCGCGTGTGGCACCTCTCCCTTCTCCCCTCGCCTCTCTGCAGGAGTTCCACCCCATGAGCAACACCGTCTACATCGGCGCCAAGGAATATTTCCCCGGTATCGGCAAGATCGGCTTCGAAGGCCGCGACTCGGACAACCCGCTGGCATTCAAGGTCTACGACGCCAACAAGCAGGTCGGCGACAAGACCATGGCCGAGCATCTGCGCTTTGCCGTGGCCTACTGGCACAGCTTCTGCGGCAACGGCGCCGATCCGTTCGGCCCGGGCACGCGCGCGTACCCGTGGGATATCGGCAACACCGCGTTGAATCGCGCCGAAGCCAAGGCCGATGCCGCGTTCGAGTTCTTCACCAAGCTCGGCGTGCCGTACTACTGCTTCCACGACGTGGATCTGTCGCCCGATGCCGACGACATCGGCGAGTACCAGAGCAACCTCAAGCACATGGTCGGCATCGCCAAGCAGCGCCAGGCCGATACCGGCGTCAAGCTGTTGTGGGGCACCGCCAACCTGTTCTCGCACCCGCGCTACATGAATGGTGCGTCGACCAATCCGGACTTCAATGTCGTCGCGCGTGCGGCGGTGCAGGTCAAGGCCGCGATCGATGCCACCGTCGAGCTGGGCGGCGAGAACTACGTGTTCTGGGGCGGCCGCGAAGGCTATGCCTGCCTGCACAACACCCAGATGAAGCGCGAGCAGGACAACATGGCGCGCTTCTTGACCCTGGCACGCGACTACGGCCGCGCGATTGGCTTCACTGGCAACTTCCTGATCGAGCCCAAGCCGATGGAGCCGATGAAGCACCAGTACGACTTCGACAGCGCCACGGTGATCGGCTTCCTGCGTCAGCACGGCCTGGACCAGGACTTCAAGCTCAACATCGAGGCCAACCACGCCACGCTGTCGGGCCACAGCTTCGAGCACGACCTGCAGGTGGCATCCGATGCCCGCCTGCTCGGCAGCATCGATGCCAACCGCGGCAACCCGCAGAACGGCTGGGATACCGACCAGTTCCCGACCGACCTGTACGACACCGTCGGCGCGATGCTGGTGGTGCTGCGCCAGGGCGGGCTGGCACCGGGCGGCTTGAACTTCGATGCCAAGGTGCGCCGCGAGTCGTCCGACCCGCAGGATCTGTTCCTGGCGCATATCGGCGGCATGGACGCGTTCGCACGCGGGCTGGAAGTGGCCAATGCGCTGCTGACCTCCTCGCCGCTGGAGCAGTGGCGCGCCGAGCGCTACGCCAGCTTCGACAGCGGTGCGGGCGCGGACTTCGCCAACGGCAGCAGCACGCTGGTGGATCTGGCCAAGTACGCCGCCGGCAACGAACCCAAGCAGCTCAGCGGCCGTCAGGAAGCCTACGAGAACCTGATCAACCAGTATCTGACGCGTTGATGTCGTGCCGGTGGTCGCCTGCACGCGCAGGCGACCACCGGCGGCCTGCGCGCAGAACCGCGTGCAGCGTCATGGCTGTTCCGTTGCATCCGGCACCGCCGGTGCGGCCACCGAATCCCGCTTGACCAGCAGGTGCGCGACCACATGATCGACCATCTTCGCCGTGCGCTCCTTGGCGCGAATCGTCTTCAACAGGATGTCCAGCGCAGCGTCGGCCATGGCGGCGATGGGCTGCTGCACGGTGGTGAGTTCGGGCCATACCGCAGTGGCGGCGGAGGTGTCGTCGAAGCCGACCACCGACAGATCGCGCGGCACATCCAGCCCGCGTCGATGCGCAACCGAGATCGCGGCGGCGGCCATATCGTCGTTGCTGGCGAAGATGGCGCTGGGGCGGCGTTTGCGCGCCAGCAGTTTTTCCGCAGCGACCAGGCCGGATTTGTAGGTGTAGTCGCCCGGTTGCACCAGATGCCGGTCCAGCCGCAGGCCCGCATCGGCCAGCGCGGCCTGGAACCCCTCGAAGCGACGCGTGCTGGCAGACAGGTTGGGATGCCCGGCGATGTAACCGATACGCGTGTGGCCCTGCGCGATCAGATGCTCGGTGATTTCCTTGGCGGCGGCGAATTCGTCGATGCGCACGCAGGCCACATCCGGGCTGAAATGGTTGGAGGCGATCGCCACCACCGGCACCTTGGCGCGTACCAGTTCCAGTACCGCGGCCTTGGATTCGCACAACGGCGGCGGCAGGATCACCCCGGCCACGCCCTTGGCGAGCTTGCGCGCGGCACGGCGTTCGGCGTCGGCATCCAGGTCGTCCCAGCAATCGATCACCAGCTGGATCGGCGTGCGCGAGGCAACCCGCAACACGCCCAGCAGCAACTCACGCAGGTAGGCGCCGCTGGGATCGCTGTAGATCAACGCAATGCGCGTGCTCTGCGCGGCGGCCAGGGCACTGGCCGCCAGGTTGGGCGTGTAGCCCAGCTTGTCGACCGCGCGCAGCACGCGTGCACGGGTGGCATCGCGCACGCTGCCGTTGTTGTTGACCACGCGCGAGACCGTCATCGGCGAGACCTTCGCCAGCGCCGCCACCTCGTCGATGGTGGTCGCGCGGCTGGTGCGGCGGACCGATTTCCTGACCTTCTCCAAGCGTGGCCTCTTCAAGTGGGTGGCGAACCTGCACGATGCACACAACCCGCTGCAGTAACGCAAGCGCCGACTGCGTGCATGACGATGCGACGCATGGTACCGGGAAGCAGGCAGAGCGGCGATACGCCGCGGCGTGCGGTGATGTCGCTGGAGCATGCCGCATGAGCGCGCGTGCAACGCGGCGCTGCGGCGCGTATTGCGCTGCGTTGACGCAGCCGTGGTGGCTGGCGCTGACGTTGCTGTGCGGATTGATGCTGGCCAGTGCCGGCGCGCGGGCCGAGGATGGCTACGATTTATGGTTGCGCTACCACCCGCTGGCCAACGCGGCGCAGTTGCGTGGCAGCGCAAGTGAATTGATCGTCGCCGGCGACTCGCCCACGTTGCAGGCTGCACGTGAGGAATTGCAGCGGGGACTGTCGGGCCTGCTTGGTGCTACGCCGCAGTCATCCGCCACGGTCACGCGCGATGGCGCGATCTTGCTGGGCGCGGCGGCTGCGCCGCGGATCGCGGCATTGCAGCTGCAGACCACCGGCCTGGGCCGCGAGGGCTACCTGATCCGCAGTGTCAGCGTGGACGGGCATCGCACCATCGCCATCGTCGGCGGCAGCGATGTCGGCGCGCTGTATGGGGCATTCCACTTCCTGCGCCTGTTGCAGACCGGCCAGTCGCTGGCCGCGCTGGACCTGCGCGAATCGCCGCGCTTGCAGCTGCGCATGCTCAACCACTGGGACAACCTGGACGGGGTGGTCGAGCGCGGCTACGCCGGCGCCTCGTTATGGAACTGGCAGACCCTGCCGGGTTACCTGGATCCACGCTACACCGACTACGCGCGCGCCAATGCATCGCTGGGCATCAACGGCAGCGTGCTCAACAACGTCAACGCCAAGGCCTGGAGCCTGACGCCGCAGTATCTGGACAAGGCGGCGGCACTGGCCAAGGTGTTTCGCCCTTACGGCATTCGCGTGTTTCTCAGCGCGCGCTTCAGCGCGCCGATCGAGATCGGCGGTTTGACGACCGCCGACCCGCTGGATCCGCAGGTGCGCCAGTGGTGGCGCGACACCGCCGAGCAGATCTACGCACGCATTCCGGACTTCGGCGGTTTCCTGGTCAAGGCCAACTCCGAAGGCCAGCCCGGCCCGCAGGATTACGGGCGCAGCCATGCCGATGGCGCCAATCTGCTGGCCGACGCGCTGGCGCCGCACGGCGGGGTGGTGATGTGGCGCGCATTCGTCTATTCGCACGAGCAACCGGACGATCGCGCCAAGCAGGCGTACAGCGAGTTCCTGCCGCTGGATGGCCAGTTCCGCGACAACGTGATTGTGCAGGTCAAGAACGGGGCGATCGACTTCCAGCCGCGCGAGCCGTTCCATCCGCTGTTCGGTGCGATGCGCAAGACGCCGTTGATGCCAGAGTTCCAGATCACCAAGGAGTATCTGGGCTTTTCCACCCATCTGGCCTATCTGGGCACGCTGTTTGCCGAGACCCTGCAGGCCGACACCTATGCACGCGGCAAAGGCTCGACCGTTGCCAGAACCGTGGATGGCACGCTCTTCAACGATGCCAAACGCACGCGCCTGACCGGCATTGCCGGTGTGGCCAACATCGGTGCGGACCGCAACTGGAGCGGCTCGATCTTCGATCAGGCCAACTGGTATGCGTACGGGCGGCTGGCGTGGAACCCGCAGTTGTCGCCGCAGGCGATCGCGCAGGAGTGGGCGCGCATGACCTTCTCCAACGATGCTGACGTGGTGACGCCCGTGGTCGACATGATGCTGCGCTCGCGCGAGGCAGTGGTGGACTACATGACCCCGCTCGGCCTGCATCACCTGATGGGGCGCGGCCATCACTACGGCCCGGCACCGTGGGATGCGGGCAGCGAGCGCCCGGACTGGGACCCGGTCTACTACCACCGCGCCGACCGTAACGGGATCGGCTTTGATCGTAGCGCCAGCGGCAGCAATGCGGTGGCGCAATACGCCAGGCCGGTGGCGCGCGTGTTCGGCGATGTGCAGCACGTGCCGGAGCATTACCTGCTGTGGTTCCACCATGTGCCCTGGGATCACCGCATGGCCTCCGGACGGCCGCTGTGGGACGAACTGGTATGGCGTTACGACCACGGCGTGGACGAGGTGCGCGCAATGCGCGCGATCTGGCAGGGCCTGGCCGGCAGGATCGATCCGCCGCGTTACCGGCAGGTGGCCAGTTTCCTGGCGATCCAGCAGGACGAAGCGCAGTGGTGGCGCGATGCCAGCATCGCCTACTTCCAGCGCGTGTCCGGGCGGCCGTTGCCAGCCGGCACGGCGCCGCCGGCGCATCCGTTGGCGTATTACCAGGCTTTGAAGTTTCCATATGCACCGGGGAATCCGAAATGAGCGCGCGCCTCTCGACCGTCATCATGGCAACGCTCTGCGCAGCACTGCTGCCGCGCCTGGCGCAGGCGGCCGACGCGCCGCTGCTGCATGCGCTGTTTCAGGAGCATGTGGTGTTGCAGCGCGATGCGCCGATCCGGGTGTGGGGCGATGCACCCCCTGGCGCGCGCGTGAGCGTGCAACTGGATGCGCAACAGGTGCAGGCACGCGCGGATCGGCAAGGCCACTGGGAAGCACGCCTGCCCGCGCACGCCGCGGGTGGCCCGTACAGCTTGAGCGCACGCACCAGCACGGGCGTGACGCAGCAGGTCAACGACGTGCTGATCGGCGATGTGTGGCTGTGCTCGGGCCAATCCAACATGGAATTGCAGGTGCATCGCACCCTGGATTCACGCAGCGAGATCGCCGATGCCGACAACCCGCGCATCCGCATGTTCAAGGTGCCGGCGCAGTCCAGCCCGACGCCGCAGCGCCGCTTCGGTGGCGCTGCGGCATGGCAGCTCACCACGCCGGAGACGGTGAAGGAGTTTTCTGCGGCCTGCTATTACTTCGCGCGTGAGCTGCAGAAGACCGTCGATGTGCCGATGGGCCTGATCAACGCCTCCTGGGGCGGCTCGCAACTGCAGGCCTGGATCGGCGAGAAGGCACTGCGCGCTGCCGGCGACGATGGCCCGGCGCTGGATGTGCTGGCGCGTTACGCACGCGACCCGGTGGATGCCGCACCGCATTGGGGCGCGCTGTGGGAGGCCTGGTGGCATGCGCACGGCGAAGGCGAGCCCTGGCAGGCGGATGCGCCCGGCGCCTGGCAAACCGCACCGGCGGCATTGGGCGCGTGGGACGACTGGGGCGTGCCGCAGTTGGTCGGCTTCAACGGCATGGTCTGGTACCGCACCAGCGTGGAGCTGACGCCGGCGCAGGCCGCGCAGGACGCCAGCTTGTTGCTCGGGCCGGTGGACGAGCTGGACCAGACCTGGGTCAACGGGCACGGCGTGGGCAGCAGTTACGGCGCCGACCAGCCGCGTCGCTACAGCGTACCGCGCGGGCGCCTGCATGCCGGGCGCAACAGCATCGTGCTCAATGTGCTCAACACCTATCGGCGCGGTGGGCTGCTGGGCGATGCGCAATCACGTGCGCTGCAGTTTGCCGATGGCAGCACGCTGCCGCTGGATGCGCCCTGGCAATACCGCATCGTGCCGCCGCAACTGGGCTCGCCACCGCGCGCACCATGGTCGTCGGCGGCCGGGCTGACCACCTTGTACAACGGCATGATCGCCCCGCTTGGCCAGCTCGGCCTGCGTGGCGTGCTGTGGTACCAGGGCGAATCCAATGCCGGCGATGCGGTGCATTACCCGGCCTTGCTCGCTGCATGGCAACGCGATTGGCGGCAGCGCTTCGGTGCGCAGTTGCCGCTGCTGATCGTGCAACTGGCCAACTATGGCGCGCCGCCCACCCAGCCGGTCGACAGCGGCTGGGCGCAGCTGCGCGAGGCGCAGCGCCGCTTCGTCGCCAACGATGCGCATGCGGGCCTGGCGGTGGCAATCGACATCGGCGACCGCTACGACATCCATCCGGCCAACAAGCAGGAACTGGGCCGGCGCCTGGCGCGTGTGGCGCGGCAAGTGGTGTACGGCGAGGCGCTTGCGCCCTCCGGCCCGGTGCCGCGCAGCGCGCAACGCGAAGGCGACAGCGTGCGCATCGCCTTCGACGAGGTGGACACCGCCTTGCTCAGCTATGGCGCCGATGCGCCGATCGGCTTCGAGCTGTGCGGCGCCGCGTCCAACAGCTGCCGCTATGCCGTTGCCAGCTTGCACGACCACGCCATCAGCCTGCGCGTTCCCACTGGCCTGGCCGTCACGCGCGTGCGCTACTGCTGGGCCGACAGCCCGGTATGCACCTTGTACGACCGCAGCGGCCTGCCGGCCGGCCCGTTCGAACTCCCCCTCACTGCCGCCACTTCTCCCTGAGCGAGACCACGATGTCACAGACTCCCGACTCCCCTGCTCCGCTGCAAGGCTCGGCCCGCGATCGCGAGATCGTCGAGGCGCGCGTCATCGTCACCTGCCCGGGCCGCAACTTCGTCACCCTGAAGATCCGCACCCGCTCGGGCATCACCGGGCTGGGCGATGCCACGCTCAACGGCCGCGAACTGGCGGTGGCGGCGTACCTGCAGGAACACCTGGTGCCGAACCTGATCGGCCGCGATGCCGGCCGCATCGAAGACATCTGGCAATTCTTCTACCGCGGCGCGTACTGGCGGCGCGGCCCGGTGACGATGAGCGCGATCGCCGCGGTGGACGTGGCCTTATGGGACATCCTGGGCAAGATGGCCGGCATGCCGTTGTATCAGCTGCTGGGCGGGCGCTCGCGCGAGGGCGCGCTGGTCTACGGCCATGCCAATGGCCGCGATATCGCCGAAACCAGCGATGAAGTCGGCCGCTTCCGCGAGCTGGGCTTCATCGCCATCCGCGCGCAGTGCGGCGTGCCCGGCATCAAGAAGACCTACGGCATTTCCAGCGGCGGCAAGCCGTATGAGCCGGCCGAGAGCGAACTGCCGACCGAAACGGTGTGGTCCACGCCGCGCTATCTCGGCGTGGTGCCGAAATTGTTCGAGCAATTGCGCAATGACCACGGCGATGAAATCGAACTGCTGCACGACGCACACCACCGGCTCACCCCGATCGAGGCCGCGCGCCTGGGCCGCGACCTGGAACCGTACCGGCTGTTCTGGCTGGAAGACGCCACCCCTGCAGAAAACCAGCGCGCGTTCGAGGTGATCCGCCAGCACACGGTCACCCCCTTGGCGGTGGGCGAGGTGTTCAATTCGCTGTGGGATTGCAAGCACCTGATCGAGCAGCAACTGATCGACTACATCCGCACCACGATCGTCCACGCCGGCGGCATCACCCATGTGCGCCGGCTGGCCGATTTCGCCGCGCTGCATCAGGTGCGCACCGGCTTCCACGGCGCCACCGATCTGTCGCCGGTGTGCATGGGCGCGGCATTGCACTTCGACACCTGGGTGCCCAACTTCGGCATCCAGGAATACATGTTCCATTCCGACGAGGCCAACGCGGTGTTCCCGCACGATTACGTATTCCGCGATGGCCGCCTGCATTGCGGCGAAACGCCCGGGCATGGCGTGGACATCGAAGAGGCCCTGGCCGCGAAGTATCCCTACGTGCCCAAGCAGTTGCCGATCGCGCGGCTGGAAGACGGTGCGATGTGGGACTGGTGATGCGCTGGCTGCCGGCCGCGCTTGCAGCACTGCTGTTTGCGGTGGCCGCGCCTGCGCGCGTGCAGGCGCAAGCACACGCCGATGTCGCCTTCGACTGGTTCGAGTATCGCGGAGACGATGCGGTGTTCGCCACGCCGTTACCGCCCGGGCACTACCGCAACCCGGTGCTGGCCGGGTTCTACCCGGACCCCAGCGTGACGCGCGTGGGCGAGCGCTATTACCTGGTCAATTCCACGTTCGCGTATTTCCCGGCGATCCCGGTGTTCGAGAGTACCGACCTGGTGCACTGGACGCAGATCGGCAATGTGGTCGAGCGCCGCGAACAGCTCGACTACGACGGGCTGGGCGTGTCACGCGGCATGTTCGCTGCCAGCATCCGTCATCATGACGGGCGTTTCTATGTGGTGGGTACCTCGGTCGACAGCGGTGGCAACTTCATCGCCAGCGCCAGCAATCCCGCCGGCCCATGGTCGGCATTGACGTGGTTGCCGGGCATCGACGGCATCGACCCGTCGTTGTTCTTCGATACCGACGGCAGCGCTTACCTGCTCAACAACGGCCCGCCGGAAGGCACGCCGTTGTACGAAGGCCATCGCGCGATCTGGATGCAGCGCTTCGACCTTGTCAGCAATCAACCGGTCGGCCCGCGCAAGGTGTTGCTCAACGGTGGGGTGGATCTTGCCAGCAAGCCGATCTGGATCGAAGGCCCGCATCTGTATCAACGCGACGGTTGGTATTACCTCTCGTGTGCCGAAGGCGGCACCGGGCCGCAGCATTCGCAGGTGGTGCTGCGCAGCCGCACTGTGTGGGGGCCGTTTGAGCTCTCGCCGCACAATCCGATCCTGACCCAACGCGACCTGCCGGCTGATCGCGCGCACCCGGTCAGCAATGCCGGGCATGTGGATCTGGTGGACACACCGGACGGGCAATGGTGGGCGGTGTTCCTGGCCAGCCGCCCGTATGCGGGCGAACGCTACAACACCGGGCGCGAAACCTTCCTGCTGCCAGTGCACTGGCGCGATGGCTGGCCGTCGATTCTGCCGCCCGGCGAGCCGATTCCGTCTGTCGCACAGAGCCCGCGCGGCGCCAAGACCCCGGCAGATCAAGCGCCGTTGTCGGGCAACTTCACCTGGCGCGACGACTTCGCCGGCACCTCGCTGCAGCGCGAATGGCTATCTCTGCGTGTGCCCAAACATGAAGTGGCCGATCTAAGCGCACGCACCGGTTGGCTGACCCTCCATGCCAGTGCGCAAGGGTTGGATAGCACCGCCACACCCGCCTTCCTCGCGCGGCGCCAGCAACACACGCGCTTTGCCGCAAGCACCGCGTTGGCGGTGCCCACGCAGGCCGGCGTCAGCGCCGGGCTTGCCGTCTTGCAGAATTCCAAGGCGTGGTATGCGTTGGGCGTGCGACGCAATGGCGATGCGCTGGACGTCTTCCTCGACAAGCGCGAGGGCGCAAGAACCACCACGCTCGCACGCACCCGCATCCCCGCAACGGCGCAGCTGCGCCTGCAGATCAGCGGCGACGGCGGTGCGTACAGCTTTGCCTTCGATGCCGATGGGCGCGGCTGGCAATCGTTACACCGCAACGACGATGCGGGCATGCTCAGCACCGCACAGGCCGGCGGCTTCGTCGGCAGCATGATCGGGCCCTTTGCCCAGCTGGAACCGCACCGCACCCAGGAGGACTGACCATGCATTCGCACCCCGCCCACCGCGCCACCACCCCGCGTCGCCCACCTGCGCGCGGCTTACTGCTGGCGATGGCGCTGGCCGCCACCGGCACGCAGGCCGCAACGCCGCCGTATCTGGACACCCAACGCCCCTTCGACGCGCGTGCGGCCGACCTGGTGTCGCGCATGACGCTGGAAGAAAAGGCCGCGCAGATGCAGAACGCCGCCCCGGCGATCCCGCGCCTGCAGGTGCCCGAATACGATTGGTGGAACGAAGCGCTGCACGGCGTGGCGCGTGCCGGCGGCGCCACCGTGTTTCCGCAGGCGATCGGCCTGGCTGCTACGTTCGATACCCCGTTGATGGCCGAGGTGGCCACCGCCATCAGCGACGAAGCGCGCGCCAAGCACCACGCCTTCCTGGCGCGCGGCGAGCACAAGCGCTACCAGGGACTCACCTTCTGGTCGCCCAACATCAACATCTTCCGCGACCCGCGTTGGGGCCGCGGGCAGGAAACCTATGGCGAAGACCCATTCCTGACCGCACGCATGGGCGTGACCTTCGTGCAGGGCCTGCAGGCGCAACAAGGGCCGTACCGCAAGCTCGATGCCACCGCCAAGCACTTCGCCGTGCACAGCGGCCCGGAGGCCGACCGTCATCACTTCGACGTGCATCCCAGCGAGCGCGATCTCCATGAAACCTATCTGCCCGCCTTTCAGGCCCTGGTGCAGGAAGGCAAGGTCGCTGCGGTGATGGGCGCCTACAACCGCGTCAATGGCGAATCCGCCTCGGCCAGTACGCGGCTGGAAGGCATCCTGCGCCGCGACTGGGGCTTCGATGGTTACATCGTCAGCGACTGCGCCGCCATACGCGATATCTGGCAGAACCACAAGATCGTGCCCACGCCCGAAGCGGCCGCCGCGCTCGGTGTCAAGCACGGCACCGACCTGGATTGCGGCGACACCTATGCCGCGTTGCCGGCGGCGGTGCGTGCCGGCCTGATCGACGAGGCCAGCATCGATACCGCGCTCAAGCGGCTGATGACCTCGCGCATGCGGCTGGGCATGTTCGACCCGCCAGCCAGGGTGCCGTGGGCGCGGATTCCCGCATCAGTCAATCAATCGCCAGAGCACGATGCACTGGCCCGCCGCACCGCGCGCGAATCGCTGGTGCTGCTGAAGAACGACGGCCTGCTGCCGCTCAAACCCACGCTCAAGCGCATCGCCGTGATCGGCCCCACCGCCGACGACCCGATGTCGCTGCTGGGCAATTACTACGGCACGCCGGCCGCGCCGGTCACCATCCTGCAAGGCATCCGCGACGCCGCACCGCAGGCACAGGTGGTCTACGCGCGCGGCAGCGACCTGGTGGAAGGGCGCGAAGACCCCAATGCCGCGGCACCGATCGACACCCGCTATCTGCGCCCGGCGCCGGATGCCAAGCAGAACGGCCTCACCGGCGAATACTTCAAGGGCCGCGCCCTAGCCGGCCAGCCGGTGCTGACCCGCATCGACCCGCGCATCGCCTTCCGCTGGGACCGCAATGCGCCCACCGACGATGCCGTCGGCCGCGGTGAACTGCAAGCCGATCGAGCGCTGGCCAAGGACGACTTCAGCGTGCGCTGGCATGGCCAGCTGCTGCCGCCGGTGTCGGGCACCTACGAGCTGCAGATTGCCGCCGACGATGGCGTGCGCCTGTTTCTGGACGGCAAGCTGCTCATCGATCAATGGAGCGAGGCCCCGCGCATGCGCGGCGGCAATGCCAGCGTCGTGCTGGAAGGCGGCAAGGCCTACGACCTGCGCGTGGAATACTTCGAAGCCACGCGCGATGCCGGCGTGCGTCTGGCCTGGCGCATGCCCGGCGCCAAGCCGCCGCTGCAGGAAGCGGTGGACGCCGCACGCAACGCCGAGGTGGTGGTGTTCGTCGGCGGACTCACCGGCGATGTCGAAGGCGAGGAGATGGACGTCAACTATCCCGGCTTTGCCGGCGGCGACCGCACCGACACCCGCCTGCCCAAACCGCAACGCGAGTTGCTGCAGGCAGTGCAGGCCACCGGCACGCCGGTGGTCGCGGTGCTGACCACCGGCTCGGCGCTGGCGATCGACTGGGCGCAGCGCCACGTGCCCGCCATCCTGCTGGCCTGGTACCCCGGCCAACGCGGCGGCAGCGCGGTCGGCGATGTGCTGTTCGGCCAGGCCAGTCCCGGCGGCCGCCTGCCGATCACCTTCTACAAGGAAGACGAGCGCCTGCCCGCCTTCGACGATTACGCCATGCGCGGCCGCACCTATCGCTACTTCGCCGGCAAGCCGCTGTACCCGTTCGGCCACGGCCTGTCCTACACGCAGTTTGCGTATTCGGATCTGCAACTGGACCGCACCACCGTTGCCGCCGATGGCACGCTCACGGCCACGGTCACATTGAAGAACACCGGACCACGCGCAGGCGATGAAGTAGTGCAGCTGTATCTGCATCCGCTCAAGCCGCAACGCGAACGTGCCATCAAGGAACTGCGCGGCTTCCAGCGCATCACCCTGCAACCCGGCGAGCAGCGGCAGCTGCGCTTCACCCTCAAGGCACAGGACGCCCTACGCATCTACGACGAGCAGCGCAAGGCCTACGCAGTGGATCCTGGCGACTACGAAGTACAGGTCGGCGCCTCCAGCGCAGACATCCGCAGCACACAACGCTTCACCGTCACCGACAAGTAGCAGCCGTTGACACCCTCGCCATGCGGACGTGGGCGAAGAACCCACTCAGCCGCGATTGCCCTAAGCCCCTCTCGCCGGGGCGAAGAGGCACCGCTTGCGCGCCACTGGCGCGCGTGCCTTGGAGCGCCCGCGTCGCAAGACGTGGGCCGGGGCGCAGAGCGGGGGTTGGGGTGAGGGTACGGCCACAGGCGAACTTGCAGCACCCCCACGATTTCAAACAAAAACCCATGCCAATTCCAACGCTCTCCATCGCAACACTCGCGCACCTACCACCCACCGTCCTCACTCCCAGCTACGACCCCAAACAGACCACCATCGGCATCGTCCATCTAGGCGCAGGCGCCTTCCACCGCGCCCACCAAGCCGTCTACATCGACGACCTGCTAGCGCAGGACCTCACCTGGGCCATCTGCGCCGTCTCGCTACACAGCCCAACGGTGCGCGACGCCCTACGCCCGCAGGACGGCCTGTACACCCTCGCCCTGCTCGACGAGCACCCGCAGCTACGCATCATCGGCGCCGTCCGCGAGGTGCTGTGCGCAGCCGACGAACAAACCGCCGTGCTCGCGCGCCTGGCCGATCCCGCCGTGCGCCTGGTCACCCTCACCGTCACCGAAAAAGGCTATTGCCTGGCCGGGGACACGCTCGACCTCGCCCATTCCGACATCGCGCACGACATCGCCAACCCCGGCACACCGCGCAGCGCCATCGGCTATCTGGTCGCCGGCCTGCAACAACGCAGGCAGCAGGGCAGCGCACCGTTCACCGTGCTCAGCTGCGACAACCTGCCCGACAACGGCAGCCTGCTGCGTAGCGCGGTGTTGCGGCTCGCCCAACAACACGATCCAGCGCTTGCTGCATGGATCGACCGGCACGTCACCTTCCCGCGCTCAATGGTCGACAGCATCACCCCCGCCACCGACGATGCACTGCGCGCCAACGTACAAGCGCAAACCGGTCTGCACGACACCTGGCCGATCCAGCGCGAGCGCTACAGCCAGTGGGTGATCGAAGACCGCTTCTGCAACGGCCGCCCCGCCTTCGAAAGCGCAGGGGTGATTCTCAGCGACGATATCGCCGGCTATGCACGCGCCAAACTGCGTCTGCTCAACGGCCCGCACTCCGCACTCGCCTATCTCGGCAGCCTGCTCGATCTGGAAACCGTCGCCGACGCCATGCGCCACACGCAACTGGCCACCTTTGTCGAAACCCTGATGCGCGAGGACATCGCCCCCACCCTGCAACCGATGCAAGGCTTCGACCCGCAGCACTACTGCGGCGCCATCCTCGCCCGCTTCCGCAACCCCGCCATCCGCCACCTGCTCGCCCAGATCGCCTGGGACGGCTCGCAAAAGATTTCGGTGCGTCTGCTCGGCGTCATCAGCGATGCATTGGACGCCGGGCGACGGATCGACCGGCTCTGCATTCCGGTAGCGGCGTGGCTGCAGTTCGTGCGCAGGCAGGCGGCCAACGGCGTGGTCTTGGTCGATCCGCTGAGCAAGGTCCTCTGCGACATCGCCCATTCGACCACCGGCAATGCCAGCCATGACATCGCGGCATTCCTCACCGTGGATGCGGTGTTCGCTACGCTCTCTGGCGATGCGCGTTTTGTGGAAGCATTGCGCGCTGCCTACGCTGCGCTGGGCACTGCAACACCGGCAGAGATACAGCTGGCAATCGATGCAAGGTGATGTGCGGCAAACGCATCGCCGGCTGCCATCGCATGCAAGCAAAGCCCGATGTCTGCAGCGTGCGATGTCGGGCAGCGTGTATATCGTGCCACCTGACCGATGGCCTGTTCCGGATAGCCAGGTACGCAAATGCGGGCGATTGGACGTCTAGCCACCGATTACCTGCCCAATCCTGATCAGATTTCCGCTCTCATCGACAAGCGCAAATTCCCGCATCCCCCACGGCTTGTCGCTGACAGCATCGAGCCTGGGGATGCCGTGCGCCGGAAGCTGCGCGCCGCGCATGGCGGCGTAGACCGCATCGACATCGCCAACCCGGATATAGCAGCCCGCATAGCAGGCCGCAGGATCAAGATCCGGGTGTGCGAAGAAATGCAGCTCCACCTCGCCACGCGTCAGGATCGCGTAGCCCGCATCGTGCGGGTGCGCGTCGCCGACAAAGCCCAGCCGCCGATAGAAGGCGACGGTGCGTTCGATCGAGCGACCGGGGAGCAGTGGAATCGCACGGTCTGGCGTTTCGGCAGTGGAAGTCATCGCTTTCTCGTAGTGGGATAACGAAGCCGTCTTTGAGCACAACGATACGCCAGATACGAGGGATCGGTTGGGAGCCGTGCCGTGCTGTCTTGACTCGCTGTGTTGGCGAGTAGCAAGATCGCTCTGCTGCGGCACATTCCGCAGCCGGGTTTAGCAGCCCGTAATCACAAGGCGCACCAGCGCCCATTGCACGATGTCGGCGCTTTTCTTTTGCCCGACTTATCGCATGGGCAGGCGTGCTCGCTTTACGGCGGGCGGTGCGCGGAGACCGCAAGGTCTGCCGGTTCCTTGTGACCGGTCTGCTAACCGCGCATCGTCCGCCACCCTCGTTTAGCAGCGATGCGGCGGACTTCCTATCGCACAAGGAGTTCGATATGACCCGTCCCAAAGCAACCACCCGTGCACGCGCTGCATCGCCTTCCAGGCGATCTGTTGTGACACGCGCCAGATCCAAGCACCGCCCGGCCGCCAGCATGACCGGTGCTGAGCCAGCGGTGGATCCAGCGCTTGCGCCTACCCCGCCCTTGCGCAAGCCCGGCTTCCGCATTCCCGAGCGGGTCACCATGAGCTACCAGCACTACGACGTGCGGCGTGCCGAGGATGTCATCGGTTGCGCGGTGCCCAAGCTGCGGCTGTCCGGGCGCTGGCTGGAACACTGCGGTTTCGCAGTGGGTGATGCGTTGCGGGTAACGGTGGGACGCGGCGTGCTGTTGATCAGCCGCGTGGCGCCTGCGGTACCGGCGGTGAGATCGCGCCGCAGGTGACACGCCTGGGGCGAGCGCCCTTGCCCAGCGCTTTGCGGTCCCTTCTCCCGTGCACGGGAGAAGGGACGCATTCTGCTCCTGTCTGGATTGCAGAAGGGAGGCCGGCTGTTTGCCCCTGAGAGCAGAGGTGCCTGTTGCGGTGCGGAGCAGCAAAGCAAGGCTGCGTAGCGCAGGGGCTGTCAGCGGCAGAGAGCTTCTCGCCTGCAATGACATCTGCACCGCATCGCTCGACATGACATGCTTGGCCTCACCTACGCCCCGCCCACGTTCGGACAAGTTCAAGCGCCATATGGCCATGCGCAAGCTACCGTATTCGCGCACCGATGGAGTTTTCTGCATGAAAATGGCTGTCTTCAGCACGCGCCCTTACGACAAGCGCTTTCTCGATGAAGCGAAACTACGCCCAGGCACGCAATGTGCAGCCGAGTTCGTTTATTTCGAGGCATCGCTCGATCTGCGGACGGCAGCGTTGGCGCAGGGCTGCGAGGTGGTCTGCGTGTTCGTCAACGACCAGCTCGATGCGCCCGTGCTGCAGGCACTGCACGCGACCGGTGTGCGCGCGGTGCTGCTGCGCTGCGCCGGTTTCAACAATGTGGATCTTGCTGCGGCCACCGCACTTGGGCTGTTCGTGGCACGCGTGCCGGCCTACTCGCCCGAAGCGGTGGCCGAGCACACCCTGGCGCTGGTCATGACGCTCAACCGCCAGACGCACCGCGCCTACAACCGCGTGCGCGAGGGCAACTTCATGCTCAATGGCCTGCTCGGCCGCACCTTGCACGGCAAGACGGTGGGCCTGATCGGGCTGGGCAAGATCGGGCTGGCGACTGCGCGTATCTTTCAAGGGATGGGCTGCGATGTGCTGGGCTTTGATCCTTATCCCACGCCTGGCTTCGATGCGCTTGGGCAGCGGGTGGAGCTGGAGACACTGTTCGCCCGCTCGGACATCGTCTCGCTGCACTGCCCGCTGACACCGGCAACGCAGCACCTGATCGATGACACGGCGCTGGCGTCGATGAAGCCGGGTGCGATGCTGGTCAACACCTCGCGCGGTGGCTTGGTGGATACCGATGCGGTGATCCGCGCGCTCAAGTCCCGCCAGCTCGGCCATCTGGCCATCGATGTCTACGAACAGGAAAGCGCATTGTTCTTCCAGGACCGCTCGGGCGAAATCATCGACGACGAAGCGTTTCAGCGCCTGATGACCTTCCCCAATGTGCTGGTGACCGGGCACCAGGGGTTCTTCACCGCAGAGGCATTGCAGGAGATCTCCGACATCACCCTGCGCAACCTTGCCGATTTCGCTGCCGGTTCCCCATGCGCGAATCGTGTTCCGGCACCTTAGCGGCACCTTCTCGCTCACCAGCCGCGCAGGTTCGACGCATCGACTCCTCTGTCGTGGTACTCGGGTTCAAGCCGGTACGGCAGTTGCCTGGCGACGCAGCGCACAGATCCGCGTGCAACCAACCGCGGCGGCCAGCCCCAGCTGACCGGTGTACCAACTCACCTGCCGCAAGTATCCACCCAGGCGGCAGTTGACTGCATGGCCCAGTGGCCGCACCCGCCTGTGGCCCCGGCGCATGTATGCATCCCGGATCACCGGCGCCACGCCCTGCAGCAGAACCGGGCCCAGCCGGCTTGCCAACAAGTATGCAAACACGTCGATACCCACCATCTCCAGCAGTGGTATGGCCGCTGCAACCTCCGGATTGGATGCGATGCAGGCAATCGCCAGCGTGGCGATGGCAATGACCGCCCTGCGGTTCAAGTTGACCGGCCACATGTCGATGGTCCTGAGCGCCCTCTGGATGTCATGCAGATCTGCACAATTCAGACATCTTGGCTTGCCTGTGGGTCACGATACCCGGACGCCCTGGCTGCCGCCGGATGTATTGAAGATGCGCGTCAGCACCAGCACGAGCAGGACCACAAAGCTCAACTCCCACACATAGAATGCGGCGCCCACGTGATCGATCATGACTTGCTGGCCAGCCTCGTTCTTGTCGAACCGGGTTGCGCGAAAGGTATCCAACCCGATCAGGCAAGCCGCTACCAACAGGGCCGCCGCCATCTTGTCCGCCTTGAGGAAATAACACAGCCATGCCAACAGGAACACCGGGTTACTCATCCAGGCCAGGCACTGGCCATCGAGCACCTGCATCCAGCCAAACAGCAGGATGACAAATCCACCCAGTTGATCATTACCGCCATGCAGTGCAGGAAGGCACAGCGAAATGCCGTACAGCAGGGCAGATAGCAGAAGTGGAAACAGCTTCATGGGCGTCCTTGTCTGATGATGAGGCGAGTGCATGTCCCCGCGTTGGGGAGGCTCGTTCCATCTCGGCACAAGCCAACCTGCATCACTATAGACACTGCGCGTGCCGCTTTCACGACCACGCTGCCAAGCCCGCCGACGCATCTCGTGGAGCGGCGGAGGCTTCGGCCCAATGCATCGCTATGGCATGCTTGAACCCCTGCCGCACAGCGTCCGACGTCCGCATTCCCATGGCCGCCCACAAGAAGCAGAACTTGCCGGAAAAGCTCTGCGTTCAATGCAGGCGACCCTTCTGCTGGCGCAAGAAGTGGGAAAAGGTGTGGGACGAGGTGAAGTATTGTTCGGACCAATGCCGCCGAAACAGCAAGCGGCAGCGCCCGGAACAATAGTCTGCTTACGCGCAACCCATCTCTCCCGTGCCGTCGCGCGTGAGCCGAGCGGGTTCGGCCATTCTGACAGCCGGTTGCGGCTAACGTTTACCAGCTTTTTTCGCAGCACCCGATCCACTCGCCCGCTTGGCAGCGCTGCCTTTACCTGCCACTGCCATGTTGTCCACCAGATTGGGATAGGGGCGGCCTGCTGCCTTGGCACGTTGTCTGGCCTGTGCCTTCTGCGCCGGGGACAGCGGACCTGAGCGCGAGCGACTCTTGGGGTTGGGCTTTTTCCATGGCGCAGACGTCTTGCTTGTGCCTTTCTTCGCTGCACCGCGCGTGGAAGCGCTCTTCCCGGCTGCAGTTCGGCGGGCGACCGTCTTGTTTACCGCTTTCTTCGTCGATGCTGCCTTCTTTGCAGGAGATTTCCTGGCCGCAGTCTTCTTGACTGCCTTCTTGACTGCCTTCTTGCCGGTCGCCTTGCGGGCGCCGGCCGAGGGCGCCGACTTGCGCGTCGCTGCGCTAGCGGCGCTCGTTTTCTTGGTCGCGGCCCGTGTTGCCGACGGTTTCCTCGCTGGCGACGTTCCGGTTGCCTTCTTTGCGACCGCCTTCTTTCTCGCGGTCTTCTTCGGGGTGCGCTTGTCCGCGGCACTGGCATGGGCGGCGGCCGTCGTGGTCGCGCTTGCTCGTTTTCCTGCCGGGGTCTTCGCGCTCGCCGCCTCTTCCAGACGCTGGTACTGCCGTGCCGCCCAGCGCTGGCCGGCATCGCCGCCCCAGAGCAGCCAGGCAATGTAGCCGGCCGATGGCGCGCTACGGTCGGCCCAGCCCTTGCCAGTCTTGTCCACGCTGTGGCGCGCGAAGTACGCATGCATGCGCCGGATGGTCTGCGTAGAAAGCGATTTCCGTGCCGAAAGATCGCGCGCACGCGCAACGCCGATTGCGGTGCCACCACGCCCATGCTGCTCGCGCAACCGCAGTCCGCGTGCCGCCGCGTCGGCAACTGTCTTGGGCGGTGTTGTCGAAGACGCCTGCTTTGCCGGTTTGCGTGCCACACCTTTCTCCTGTCGTATCGCGTTGCCGTAGTGTTCGCATGCGCGGTGCTGCTGCATGTGAAGAAGCCGGCAGCCAGGACTGCCTAGGCAGCCTGCCGGGGACATCACGGCAATGCGCAAGCACGCGCGACCTAGCCCTGGATCAGCCTGCTTGTGCGAGTGGATCATCGCGCACGTGTCGCTACACTGGCCTGCCCACGCCATCGGAAGAGTGCTGCATGCGCCTGTTGACGAGCTGGTTCCGCGCAAGCCTGTTTGCTGCCGCGGTCGGCACTTTCCCCGCGCTTGGTCAGGCCACCGACAAGGCGGTGCCGGTGGCCACCTCGGCACAATCGAAGCAGGTGGCCTCCTGGCAGACGCTGACCCCGCACGACAAACCGCACGCGCGCCATGAGAACAGCCTGGTGTCGGTCGGCGACAGGCTCTATCTGATCGGAGGGCGCGACGACCGCCCGCTGGACATCTTCGATACCACAACACGCCGCTGGTCCAAGGGCAGCACGCCGCCGCTGGCGGTCAGCCACGCGCAGGCCGTGGTGTCGTCGGGGAAGATCTACGTCGTCGGCGGCCTGACCGGCGACTACCCGGAAGAAGCCGCGCTGACCCACCTGTTGATCTACGACCCTGCCACCGATCGCTGGCAGGCAGGCGCGGAGATTCCCAAAGGCCGTCGCCGCGGCGCGGCAGGCGCGGTGGCGCACGACGGCGTGCTGTACCTAGTCGGCGGCAACACGCGCGGCCATATGAGCGGGTACGTGCCTTGGCTGGATGCGCTCGACACCAGGACGCAGCAATGGACGCAGCTGGCCGACGCACCGCGTGCGCGCGATCACTTCCATGCAGTGGTGCTCGACGGCAAGCTGTACGCGGCCGGTGGCCGCAGGTCATCGCACGAGAGCGGCAACACCTTGGCGCAGACGATTTCCGAAGTCGATGTCTATGACATCCAGCGCGGCACCTGGAGCGTTGCCCCGGCCGCGCTGCCGACGCCGCGCGCCGGTGCCGCCGCCATTGCACGCAATGGCCAGCTGCTGGTCATGGGCGGCGAGAGCACGCGCCAGGTGAAGGCGCACGACGAGGTCGAAGCCTACGACCCGGCCACCTCCACCTGGCAGACCCTGGCTGCGCTGCCGCAAGGGCGCCACGGCACCCAGGCCGCAGCGGTCGGCGACGCTCTGTACATCGTGGCGGGCAGCGGCAACCGCGGCGGCGGGCCGGAGCTGGATGATGTGCTGGTGTTGCATGAAAGCAGCGCGCAATAGGCCATGCCGACTCCCGCGTACGGCATGCTGCAAGAGACCTGGTTGAAGATTGTGCCTCTGCAGACGAGGATCTAATCTGCTGCATCGTTGTTCAATGTGCAGTGCCAGGGAGCGGTCATGCCGAAACGTGGATCAGATCACACGCCATCAACGATGCCTGGCGTTGCCGGGCAATTTTCGCTGCCACTGGTACAGGCGGAAGGCGAGCCGGCGACATCGCCACTGCTGGCAGCTACCGACCCGCGTTACAGCAATTACATCGTCTATGTCGATGAAAGCGGCGACCACGGCCTGGAGTCGGTAGATCCCAACTATCCGGTGTTTGTGCTGGCCTTGTGTGTCTTCCACAAAGGCCACTACGCGCAACGCGTGGTTCCCGCGATTGAGTCATTCAAGTTCAGGCATTTCGGGCATGAGGTGGTGATTCTTCACGAGCATGACATCCGCAAGGAAAAGGGACATTTCCGCTTCAGTGATCGATTGGAGAAGACGATTTTTCTGGACGAGCTGACGGGCATCATCGAGTCGCACAACTTCATCCTGATCAGCTGTGTCATCGACAAGACACGGCTGAAGGAAAAGGCCCAGACCGCAGACAATCCCTACCACCTGGCGCTCGCATTCTGCCTGGAAACACTTTTCGAACTGATGCAGGAAAAGAAGCAGGACGCCGTTGCCACGCACGTGGTGGTTGAGTGCCGTGGCAAGAAGGAAGACCGCGATCTGGAGCTGGAATTCAGGCGGATCTGCGACGACGCAAACCGCTGGGGCCGGCAACTTCCGTTCACCATCGTCTTTGCGGACAAAAAGGCCAACTCATCTGGCTTGCAACTGGCTGACCTCGTTGCGCGGCCCATCGGGCTATCGGTACTGCGCCCGGATCATCCCAATCGCGCATTCGACGTGCTGCAGCGAAAATTCTTCTGCAAGCAAGGCCGGCGCCAATTGGGTGTCGACTATGAAGGCTGGGGCCTGAAAATTTTCCCGCCGCCAGAAAGCGAAAAGCCCCGGTGATCTCACCGAGGCTATGACGCCGACCGGGAACCCCCAGTCCACTTAGGGTGCGAGTCTAGAGTTCTGGACCGCAGAATTCAAGGTTGCCTGCTACAAAACCGGTCTGTCAGCACATCGTATCCATCAGCTGTTGTGACTGCTGAAAGCAGAACGATTTGCAACACAGGGTGACCGGTACAGCTCCATCGCGGCCAGGGCCGCTCCTACTAAAGCGGCGATTGGGCAAATTCCAAGCCAAGCGCTTTGACCCGCACCCGCGCCAGCATCGCGTGCGAGGTCATGTACAGCGTATGGCCGTCGTTGCCGAAGGCGCAGTTGGAGATGGGTTCGCCGGTTTCGATGCGGCCCAGCCTGCGGCCATCGGGGGCGAACACGATGACGCCGCCGGGGCCGGTGGCGAACAGGTGGCCGTCGGCGGAAACCGCCATGCCGTCGGGCAAGCCGGGCGCGTCCTTGGCGACCAGATCGGAGGCGTCGGCGAACACGCGCTTTCCGGTCACTGCACCGGCTGCGTCGAGCGTGTAGGCCATCCAGATCGGGCGCTCCGGATCGGAGTTGGCCACGTACAGGGTGCGCGCATCGGGCGACAGTGCGATGCCGTTGGGAAGGCTGAGACTGTCGTCCAGCAGATGCACGCTGCCGTCGGTGTCCAGCCGGTAGACGCCGTTGTAGCGCAGCTGCTTGACCGGCGAATCGTTCATGCCCTTCAGGCCGTAAGGCGGGTCGGTGAAGAACACCACGCCATCGCTGCGGCGGACCAGATCGTTGGGGCTGTTGAAACGGTGGCCTTCGAACTGCGTCGCCAGCGGCGTCTTCTTGCGCGTGGCCGGGTCGAGCCTGGCGACGATGCGCGTGCCCGAATCGGCCAGCAACACGGTGCCGCCCGGTTCGGCATACAGCCCATTGGCGCCGGCTTCGCGCAGCGTGGCCTGCTCCGGGCCGCTGTAACCGGATGGCGACAGCAGGACCGACAGGCCTGCGTCCTCGGACCAGCGATAGAGCTTGTTTTCAGGCACATCGGTGAACAGCAGATAGCCACCGTTGCGGACCCAGGCCGGGCCCTCGGACCAGGTGAAGCCTTCGCTGAGCTTCTCGATGCGCGCATCGCCAGCGACCACGTCGCTGAAGCCGCGATCGAAGCTCTGCAGATGCCCGATCGCGGCAAAGCGCGGTGGCGGCACCTCCTTCCTGGTGCAGGCGGCGAGGATTGCCAGCAGCGGAACGGCCAACAGCAGATAGGGCGGCAAGCGCATCGGTCAGTCCAGTAACGAAGTCGGGCCATGATGCCACCATGCGCGTGCAGGCCTGCTGCGCATGCCGGCAGCCGTGCTAGCGCTCGCCAGCGTGCGCGGGTACCGCCAGCACCGCATCCAGTGCCGGTTTGGGCTGGTAGTTTCGATCGAACAGCAGCGGATAGTTGGTACGGCCGGGCACGGGGTAATCGTTCTTCCAGGACATGCCATCGCTGACGCCCCATACGCTGACGCGTGCGAGCTTGTCGCGCTTGCGCCAGAACAGCGCGAACAACTCGGCGTAGCGATCGCGCAGCTGCGCCTGCACCTGCGGTGGCAAGCCCTCGCGATACGGGTCGAGAAAGCGCTTGAATTCCGGCAGCTGGAACTGCTTGTGCGCAAGTCCGGTCCCGATGACCTGGCCTTCCCTGGTCAGTGGCAACACGTCGATGTCCAGCTCGGTGATCATGACCTTGATGCCGAGCGCGGCGTAGGCATCGATGGTGTCTTCGATATCGCGCAGGCTGGGATAGTTGAGCCCCCAGTGTCCCTGCATGCCGACGCCATCGATGCGGATGCCCGATTGCTGCAGCATCCTGACCATGCGCACGATGCCATCGCGCTTGCTCGGCCGCCATGCGTTGAAATCGTTGTAGTAGAGCTCCGCATCCGGCGCATACCGTTGGGCAAAGGTGAAGGCGTTGCGCACCACGGTGTCGCCATCGCCGACGCGCTGCACCCAGTTGGTATCGCGGTAACGTCCGTCTTCGTCGATGATCTCATTGACCACGTCCCAGGCCTGCACCTTGCCGACGTAGCGCCCCGCCACGCGCTCGATGTGCGCGCGCATGCGCTCCAGCTGCGCGTCGGCGCTGTTGGGCTTGCCCTGTGCATCGACGAAGAACCACTCCGGCGTCTGGTTGTGCCAGACCAAGGTATGGCCGACCACGAACATGGCGTGATCGCGCCCATAGGCGACGAAGGCGTCGGCCGCGCCGAAGTCGAACACGCCCGGGCGCGGAGCGACCACTTCGGCCTTCATCACGTTCTCGGCAGTGACGGCATTGAAGTGGCAGGCGACCAGCGCGGCAGAGGCAGCGTCCTTGCCGGAGACGATGTCGGCATTGACGGCGGTGCCGATCAGAAAGCGGTCGGCGTAGGCGTGCTTGAGCGAGGTGCTGCGGGTGTCGCAGTCAGCCAAGGCCGGCACTGCCATCACAGCGCCGATCAGGGCCAGAACAAAACGCAAGCATGCTGCTGGGCGCTCGTGGGTCTGCTGCATCGCCGGATTCCTGTGCAGGTACCGCAGGTAGTGCGTCATCGGGAACCCCATCACTCCACCACCACCTGCGCACTGGCGGCCTGCAAACTGTCGGAGTCCACATGCAGCGTGATGGTGCCACGCGCGCCGGGCTTGGCACGCACGATCGCCAGGCACAGCCCGTTGAACGCATTGCGCTGCGGCGCGGCGAAGGATTCCAGGTTGGTGGGATCGCCGTTGTCGGTGGCGACCAGCTCGCCCGGGCCTTCGATGCGGAAACGCAGGCGGTCGCCGGCGGTCGGCGCAGGGCGTCCATCGCGATCGAGCAGGCGCACGGTGACGAAACTCAGATCCTGCCCGTCGCCACGGATGCTGCCGCGGTCGGGCGTCACCTGCATGCGCGCGGCGCTGCCGGCGGTTTGTACGCGGTCGTCGGCCCAGGGTTTGCCTTCCTTGTACGCCTGCACGCGCAGCTCGCCGGGTTGGTAGACCACCGCGTCCCAGCGCAGCCGGTACTGCAGCGGGCCCTTGCGCTTGCGCCCCTGCGAGAGGCCATTGACGAACAGCTCGGCCTCGTCGCCGGAGGTGAACACATGCACCGGCGTGACCTGACCCTCGCGGCCGGGCCAGGTCCAGTGCGGCAGCAGATGCGCCATCGGCAGGTCGGGGCGCCAACGCGATTGATAGAGCCAGTAGCGGTCCTTGGGAAAACCGGCCAGATCGAAGATGCCGGAGTACGAACTGCGCGAGCTGTAGTACGGCGTGGGCTCGCCCAGATAATCGAAGCCGGTCCAGACGAATTCGCCGGCGACATACCGATGCCGGTCCTGTGCCGCGAACACCTTGTCGGCGCTGGAGCCGAAGTCCACCGCATGCAGCTCGTAGGCGCTGACCTGGTGCGCGACCGAATCGCCGCCGCGCCCATCGCGCACCGGCGCGCTAATGTCTGGCGTCACCGGAAACAGATACACACCGCGGCTGCTCAACGCCGAGGCGGTCTCGCTGCTGAGAATGGCCTTGTGCGGGAACTTGCCATGGAACGCGGGATATTGCGGTTGTTTGCGGATGCGCTCGGTGCCTGCGAATTCCGGAGCGTCGCGGATGCCTTCGCCCTGGTAGTTAAGACTGATGACATCCAGTGCAGCGGGCAACGGCATCTCGGGCGAGGCGTAGTTCATCGCCACCGTGGCGGGGCGCGTGGGGTCTTCCTCATGCACCATGGCGTGCAGTGTGCGTGCGATCGCCGCGCCCTGCTCGCCGGTGTACTGCTCACCGACTTCGTTACCGACGCTCCACAAGATCACCGAGGGATGATTGCGGTCGCGCCGCAGCATCGCGCGCAGGTCCGGCTCGTGCCACTGCGGGAACACCAGGTGGAAATCCAGCGGGGTCTTCTTCATCTCCCAACTGTCGAACACCTCGTCCGCCACCAGCAGGCCCATGCGGTCGGTCAGCTCCAATAGCTCCGGTGCGGGCGGGTTGTGGCTCATGCGGATGGCATTGGCGCCCATCTGCTGCAGCAACTGCAGTTGCCGCTCGGCGGCGCGCAGGTTGAACGCCGCACCCAGCGCGCCGAGGTCGTGATGATTGTTCACGCCGCGAATCGGCACATGTTCGCCATTGACCAGCAAGCCCTTGTCGGCATCGAACACGATGCTGCGGACACCGAACGGTGTTTCGTAGCGATCCACCACGTGCCCGTCCTGACTGACCTCGGTCACTGCGATATAGCGGTGCGGGCGCTGGGTCGGCGGCGGGCCCCACAGACGCGGGCGGTCGATCTGCGTGCTGCCCTGCACACGGGCGCTGCCACCGGCGGCAACCGCAACCTGCACGGCGGCAATGCGCGCGACCGGCGCGCCGCTGCGTGTGCCGCGTGCATCGTCGAGCACATAGATGGCGGTGCTGACCTGTGCCTGCATTGCACTGCGCGCGGCGTTGTCCAGCGTGATCGCCAGCTGCACCTGCGCGGTGTCGGCCGACACCTGCGGCGTGGTCAGCTGCGCGCCCCAGTGCGCGACATGCAGCGGCGCAGCTTTGGTCAGCCACACATTGCGATACAGCCCGCCGCCCGGATACCAGCGCGCCGAGTCGGGCGGGTTGTCCAGGCGGATCGCCAGCTGGTTGCGCGCACCAAACACCACATAGGGGCTCAGGTCCACGCGCCAGGAGCTGTAGCCATACGGCCAGCCGCCGACCAGTTTGCCGTTGAGCCAGACCGTGGCATAGGCCATGGCGCCATCGAGATCCAGAAACAGCGCGCGCCCGCGATCGCTGGCGGGGATGTCCAGGCGCTTGCGATACCAACCTACGCCCCAGCTCGGCAAGCGCCCCATGCCGCCATAGGGACCATCGGCCAGGAACGGCCCGGCGATGGCCCAGTCGTGCGGCAGATCCACGCGCTCCCAGCCGCTGTCGTCGAACTGCGGCTGCACGAAGGCGACGCTGCTGCCGGGGTGGCCGGGCGGGCGTTCGTGCCACTTCGCGGGATCTGCAATCAAGGCATTGGCCGTAGGCAGGATCCATGGCTTGAGCACGCGGGTTGCGGCGGCATCGAGGCGCTGCGCCTGCTCGGGCTGCGCATCGGCCACCTTGCCGTCTTCGCTACGTAGCACGTGCGGGCGGATGTCGTAGTCCAGGATTTGCCGATTGCCTGAAGGATCGCCGCGATGGAAGCGCCACTGCGCGTTGAGCGAGACGCGCTCGCGCGGCAACTGGTTCGACGCCGGTGGTGCTGCCAGCGCGGGCACTACCAGGCAGATGCAAAGCATCGCGACACGCGCGAGGCGTGCGCAATCCCTGAGCGCGCGCATCACCCTCGCCTGCATGCCCGTGTGCGTCATATCGCGTCTCGCATCGACCATGCATGCAGGCGTGTCCCATCCGCACCGCCTGCACGCGTGCAGGCATCGCTGCGTGCTGCCTCGCTCCGCCTCACAGCTTGTAGGCTTGCTTGGGCAGGCGATACGCCAGATCGATCGCAACCTCGGCCGCCTCGTCCTCGTCCAGCCTGTGCTCGGCGACAAGCTTGGCGAGAAAGGCACTGTCCACGCGCCGCGCCACATCGTGCCGCGCCGGAATCGACAGGAAGGCGCGGGTATCGTCGTTGAAGCCCACGGTGTTGTAGAAGCCGGCGCTGGCCAGGGTCTGCTCGCGGAAGCGCCACATGCCTTCCGGCGCGTCATGGAACCACCAGGCCGGCCCCAGCAACAACGACGGGTAATGCCCGGCCAGTGGCGCCAGTTCGCGGCTGTAGCTGGTTTCGTCCAGGGTGAACACGATCAGGCGCAGGCGCGGGTCGTTGCCGAACCGGTCCAGCAAGGGTTTGAGCGCGTGCACGTAGTCGGTGCGCATTGGAATATCGGCGCCCTTGTCGCGCCCGAAGGTCTGGAACAGCTGTCGGTTGTGATTGCGGAAGCACCCCGGGTGCAACTGCATCACCAGGCCATCGTCCAGGCTCATCGCCGCCATCTCGGTCAGCACCTGCGCGCGGAACAGCTCGGCCTGCGCCGGTGTGGCGGCACCACGCCCCACGGTGTCGAACAGGCGTTGCGCCTCGGCCGGCGACAGATCGGCCGTGGCCGCGCTGGGGTGGCCGTGGTCGGTCGAGGTGGCGCCGTGCGCGGCAAAGAACGCGCGGCGCTGCCGGTGCGCACGCAGATAGCCTTGCCAGCTCAGCACATCCTCGCCGGTGAGCGCGCCGAACTGCTGCAGCGCACCGGCAAACTGTTCGTGTTCGGGGTCGACCACCGGGTCCGGGCGGTACGCGGTGAGCACGCGTCCCTTCCAGCCGCTGTCGCGAATGGTCGCGTGGTGCTGCAGCGTGTCCAGCGGCGACTCGGTGGTGGCAATCACCTCGATGTCGAAGCGCTCGAACAGGGCACGCGGGCGGAATGCCGGCGTCTGCAGCGCAGCGGTGATGTGGTCGTAGTAATGATCGGCAGTGCCGGCATCCAGCCGGATGCGCAGATCGAACACGTCATGGAAGACATGATTGAGCCACAACGCAGAGGGCGTGCCGCGCAGCAACGTGTAGTGCTCAGCGAACACGCGCCACGCTGCGCGCGGGTCCACCGCCGCGCGCGACCCATCCGCACGCGGAATGCCCAAGGCATCCAGTGCGACGCCCTGGCTGTAGAGCATGCGGAACACGTAGTGATCCGGCACCAGCAACAACTCGGTGGCATTGGCGAACGGCGCGTCGGTAGCGAACCACGCCGGTTCGGTATGACCATGCGGGCTGATGATCGGCAGTGCAGCGATCTTCGCGTACAGGCGGCGCGCGATCGCACGCGTGCCGGGGTCGGCGGGCAACAGGCGGTCGGCGTGGAGGGTCAGCGGAATGGAGGTAGACATCAGTCGGTCGCCGAACGGGCAGGAAAAAGGCAGGGCACCGGGATCACCGCGCCGCACCGTGGCTGGCAACGTAATCGCGCAGCCAGGTCAGCGCCGGCCGTTCGGTGCCATCGGCCCGGATCAGGTACGCCGCTTCCTTGTCGCGCCACAGCCCGGGACGAAAGCCCCACAGCGTGATGCCGCGCACGCCGGTGTGCTCCCAGAACACCGGGAACACACGTTGGTAGGCGGCCAGCTGCTGCGCATCGGTGGGCCCGTCCAGGTCGAACTCGGTGATGTAGATCGGCAGGCCGGTCGCGGCCAGTGCATCGAGATTGTCGCGGTGCACCGACATCGCCACATTCGGCGTGGTTTCGAAGGCATGCTCCTGCACGCCGATCGCATCGACCAGTTGCTCGCGCTGCAGCAACTGCACGATCTGCAGGTACTTCTGCGTGGCCTGTGGACTGTTGGTGATGCTGTAGTCGTTGATCATCAGCCGCGCACGCGGAAAGTGCTGGCGCGCCAGCCGGAACGACTGCAGCACCCACTCCCAACCGCTGGCGCCGTTGCCGCCGAGCGCCTGCAGATAGTTGCCGCCGCCGGTGTCGTCCTTGCTGGGCGGGTCGTTGAGCGGCTCGTTGACCACTTCCAGCAGGTCGATCTCCGGATAGCGCTGCGCCACCGCGGCAAACCACTGCTCGATCTCGCGGCGCTGCTCGGCCGGCCGCAGCGACTTGATCCACTCCGGCTGCTGATTGCCCCACACCATCACATGCATCTGAAACGGCATGCCGTTGGCCTTGGCCAGCCGGTAAGCAGTATCCAGCCCGCTCCAGTCCATCTGGTCGCGCACCGCTTCCACGCTGCCCCACTTGCCGCTGTTTTCCGGCGTGAGCTTGTTCCAGTACTGCGCAAATCCCGGGGACTGTTGCGGACTGTAGGCGCTGCCCAGGAACTTGGGCGCGCCGGAAGCCAGCGGTGCGGCCTGCGCAAGCGTTGCGACGTTCGCCGCCAACAACAACCCGATTGCCAGTGTGCGTAATTGCATGATGATCCCCTCAGGAAGATGCGTTGGCGGTCGGTGCGGCGGCATCTGCCGGCAGCTGCGCCGGCGCCAAGCGTGGCACCAGCATGTGTACCACCGCCAGCGCCAGCAGATACGCCGAGCCTGCCATCAGAAACACCGGCACATAACTGCCGGTGGCCTGCAGCAGGAACCCGATGAAGGTGGCGATCAGCATGCCACCGACCGCGCCGGCAAAGCCGCCGATGCCGACCACGGTGGCGACCGCGTGGCGTGGAAACATGTCCGACGGCAGCGTGAACAGATTGGCCGACCACCCCTGGTGCGCAGCGGTGGCCAGGCCGATCAGGCCCACGGCCAGCCACAGGTTATCGGCGCGTGCGGCGAACACGATCGGCACCACCGAGATCGCGCAGATCAGCATCGCGCTCTTGCGCGCGCGGTTGACGCTCCAGCCGCGCGCGATGAAGCGCCCGGCGACCCAGCCGCCGGCAATGCTGCCGATGTCGGCCAGCACGAAGATCACGATCAACGGCGCGCCCAGTTGCAACAGACTCAATCCGTATTCGGCATGCAGGAACTTGGGCAGCCAGAACAGGAAGAACCACCAGATCGGGTCGGTGATGAACTTGCCCAGCACGAACGCCCAGGCCTGCCGGTGCCGCAGCACCTGCAACCACGACAGCCGCCGTTGCACTGGCTCGTGCGCATCGCTGCGGATATGCGCCAGCTCTGCCGCCGACAGGCCGGGTTGCTGCTCGGGCGGGTGATAGCTGAGCCACCACACCAGCAGCCAGGTGGCGCTGAGCACGCCGGTGAACAGGAATGCCGCCTGCCAGCCCCAGGCGGTGGCGATCAGCGGCACCAGCAACGGCGCGACGATCGCACCGATGTTGGAGCCGGAATTGAAGATGCCGGTGGCCAGTGCGCGCTCGCGACGCGGGAACCACTCGGCCACCGTCTTCAGCGCAGCGGGGAAGTTGCCGGACTCGCCCAGCCCCAGGAAGAAGCGCGCAATCGCAAAGCCCACCACGCTGGTGGCCAGCGCATGCCCCATCGCCGCCAGGCTCCAGATGCCGATCGCCAGCGCGTAACCGACGCGCGTGCCGAAGCGGTCGATCACCGCACCGCTGCACAACAGGCCCAGCGCGTAGGCGGCCTGGAACGCGGTGACGATATAGCCGTACTGGATCTCGTTCCAGCCGATCTGCGTCTGCAGAAACGGCGCCAGCACGCCGAGCACCTGGCGGTCGACATAGTTGATGGTGGTGGCGGCAAGCAGCAGTGCGCAGACGCGCCAACGCATGCGGCCCAGGCGCGCCAGCGTGCCGGCAGGTGCAGCCGCTTGCGGCAACTCGCTCATGCGCGCGGGCGCCATAGCGCTGCTGGACACAGCCTGCGATGGGCAGTCGCGCAACGGCCACTGCAATGCGCTACCACATGTCGCGTGTGGCCCGGCCTCTGATTGCCGCGTTCTTTGGTTCGATTCATCGAGCACTGCACCTGCACGAAGGTGGCCTTGCGCCACGGGTGATAGCGCTACCATTACCACGCTGCCGGGCAAAAACCATCGCGCAGTGCAACACGCCAGTGCGCCATATGCAGCCGGCACCATTCCGATCAGCGCCACTGCCGCAGCCGCCACGATGCCTTCCGTCGCCTATGCTGCCCTGCAGCGTGATGTTCTGAATTTGGTAGCGCTAACATCGGCCACCGCTGATCGCCCGTCTCCCCCATCGCACCATCGCCGCGCCGCTACCGGCAGCGGCACTCCCTACGCAGGGGCGATGCGTGGGACATCTGCTCACCTGTTAGGGAAGGGATTACGGTGAAGAACAGCTACGCACAAACCGCGTTGTCCTGCGCGTTGGGGTCCATCCTGCTGGGCATGACCAGCACCGCCGCCTGGGCGCAGTCCAGCGATGCCGACAGCGCTGCCGCCACCGCACAACCGCCCACAGCCGCCGCTGCCAGCGGCGATGCGGTGACCCAGCTCGACACCGTCACCGTCTCCGGCTACCGGCGCAGCATCCAGTTTTCCACCGACGCCAAGCGCGACTCGGTGGGCTTTGCCGACACCGTGTTTGCCGAGGACATCGGCAAGTTCCCGGACATGAACATCGCCGAGTCGCTCAACCGCATCCCCGGCGTGCAGCTCTCGCGCGACGTCAATGGCGAGGGCCTCAATATCGCCATCCGCGGCCTGGGCACCAGCTTCACCAAGACCACGCTCAACGGCGCCAGCATCGCCACCGCCTCGATCGGCCTGAACGCGCAGAACCAGAACCGCGAAGTCGATCTGAACCTGTTTCCCACCGAGTTCTTCACCCAGCTCACCGTCAGCAAGACGCCCACCGCCAGCATGCTCGAAGGCGGCGTCTCCGGCGTGGTGGACATGCGCAGCGCGCGCCCGTTCGATCGCCCCGGCGTGCACTTCACCTATCAGGCCCAGGCGGACTGGAACAGCACCAGCGAAAAGACCACCCCGCGCGGCGCCTTCATGGGCAGCTGGACCAACGAGCAAGGCACCTTCGGCGCATTGCTGGGCGTGGCCTCGGTCCGCGGCAAGCTGGGCGTGCGCGGCTTCGAAAGCGTGGGCTGGACCAACCCCGGCCTCACCTACACCCAGTGCGGCCTCACCCCGCCTGCCGGCACCCCGGCCACCAATCAACCGGCCGCGTGCAACGTCAATGGTGGCGGCAACTGGCGCATTCCCGACCGCGTGCCGGCCACCGCCGGCAGCGGCCTGACCACCGGCGAGACCATCGATGCGGCCTGGCTGCTGGCGCGCAACCCGGGTCTGAGCATCGACCAGATCAGCGACGCGCTGATTCCGCGGCTGGGCCGCAGCGTCTACATGAATGGCGATCGCGACCGCGATGCCTCGGTGATGTCGCTGGAATGGCGCCCGTCCGACAGCATGCATTTCTATCTGGACACGCTGTATTCGGAAGCCAAGCGCACCACCGAGCGGATCAGCATGAATCTGATCGGCCGCAACGGCAACATGATCCCGCTGGGCATGCAGCTGGACCAGAACAACGTGGTCACCAGCGCCACGTTTGCCAATGCGCAGTACTTCCTGGAAGCGCGCCCGTACCGGGAAGAGGTCAAGTTCTGGAGCGTCAATCCGGGTGCCGAGCTGTTGTTCGGCGAGAACCAGGACATCAAGCTCAACGTGCAGGCCAATGCCACGCGCAGCTGGCTGCAGCGCGAGTCACCCAGCATCCTGGTCACCTCGCCGTTCACCACCGTCGATTACCGCAACGAAGGCGGCGACCGCCCCTCGATCAGCAGCCCGCTCGATCTCAACGACCCCAATCTGGGCTGGGGCTGGAACGGCGGCCGGGTCAATATCCAGAACGAAAAACGCGTGACAGAAACCCGGGGCGCACGCGCCGACCTGCAGTTCGGCGAAGACAAGCGCAACATCAAGATCGGCGCCGCCTACGACCAGGCCGAGCGCACCATCCGCGGCTTCGACAACAGCATCGCCTGGGAGCAGGTGGTCTGCCGCGGTGGCGGCGGCAATGTCTGCAACGGCGGCCCCGGCTCGGCAATCCCGAATGCGGCGCTGGCCGGCTATCTGCGCCCCGGCCCGGATGGCTTCATCACCGCCGATTTCAACCGCTTCCTGGGCGACACCAATTACTACGCGCTGCGCGATTCCGCACCGGAGACCAACTCCGCCAATACCGGCGCCTCGGCCGGCGGCATCCGCGAAAAGAACCTGGGCTTCTACATCGAAACCAACGCGGAAACCGAAGTGTGGAACCGCACGCTGCGCTTCAATGCCGGCGTGCGCTACGTGACCACCGACCAGACCATCACCGGCCCGGTCACCATCAACGGCATCCGCCGCGTCCAGGTGCTGGATTCGGACTACAAGGAGACCCTGCCCTCGTTCAACGCCGCCTGGGACGTGGCCGACAACCTGGTGCTGCGCCTGTCCAGCTCGCGCACGCTCACCCGCCCCGACCCCAGCGCGATGCTGCCCAACACCAACTTCAGCGACCCCTCCGCGCAGACCGCAACCCAGGGCAATCCGAACCTGGCGCCGTACCTGTCCACCAACGTGGATTTCGGCGGCGAGTGGTACACCGGCGGCGAAGGCTATGTGGGCCTGACGTTGTTCAACAAGCGCATCAGCGGCTTCACCGTCAACGGCGTGCGGCGCATTCCCTTCAACGACCTGGGCGTGCCCTACGACAGCCTGCTGCCGATCCAGCAGGCCGGCCTTGACCAGCGCGGCGGCCCGAATGCGGCCACCGTGGATGTCCAGACCCAGGTCAACGCCGACGGCGTGCTCAACATCCGCGGCACCGAGGCGATCTGGGTGCAGCCGCTGGACCGGCTGGTCGACGGCCTGGGCTTCAGCGTGAACTACACCCATGTCACCCAATCCTCCGAAGGCGAAGGCATTCCGGCAGTGGCGGTCGGCGTCGCCCCCAACCTGTGGAACGGCACCGTGTACTGGGAAAAGGACGCCGCCTCGGTGCGCCTGTCCTACACCTGGAACGACGACATGGTGATCTCCGGCGCCAACCAGAACGGCATCCCCTACGCGCGCCTCAACGCCGACGCGCGCGGGCAGCTGGATCTGTCTGCCAGCTACACGCTGGAATCGCTGCCGTCCAAGCCGCAGATCACCCTCAACGTCACCAACCTCACCGACGAGCCGCTGCGCACCACCTACGCCTGGCCCAACGCCACCTACGATCTGTACGAGCCCGGGCGCACGGTCATGCTCGGCATACGCGGTACCTTTTGAGTGCTGTGTTTGCCGGTCGCGATCACCTCCCATCGCGACCGGCAGCCTGGCGCGCGCCGCGGCGTTTTCCGCAGCACTCCCTGAGCCCCGCCCCACCTCATGAACGATCGCTCACAACAGCTCTCCTTGCGCGAAAAGATCGGCTACAGCCTGGGCGACCTGGCAGCCAACCTGATCTTCCAGACGCTGGTCACCTTCCTGGCGTTCTTCTATACCGATGTGTTCCGCATCCCGGCGAGTGTGGCCGCCACCCTGATCTTCGTGGTGGGCATGCTCGGCGCGTTCGTGTTCACGCCCATCATCGGCATCCTGGCCGACCGCACCCGCACGCGCTGGGGCAAGTTCCGCCCGTGGATCCTGTGGACGGCAGTGCCGTTCGGTGCCTTGTCGCTGGCCGCGTTCAACACACCCGCACTCGGCGAGCAGGGCAAGATCGCCTACGCCTTCGCCACCTACACGCTGCTGATGCTGGTGTACGTGGCCAACAACCTGCCGTACTCGGCATTGAGCGGCGTGCTCACCGGCAGCATGGAGCAACGCAACAGCTTGTCGGCGTACCGCTTCCTGGCGGTGACGTTTGCACAGTTCATCATCCAGGTGTTGTTGCTGCCGCTGGTGCTGATCCTGGGCAATGGCGACAAGGCACAGGGCTTTCGCAACACCATGGCGCTGTTCGCCGCCGTCGGCACGCTGTGCTTTCTGATCACCTTTTTCACCACCCGCGAGCGCGTGCTGCCGATCAGCGAACAACGCAGCAGCGTGCGCCAGGACCTCACCGATCTGGTCCGCAACAGACCCTGGCTGGTGATGCTGTCGCTGACCATCCTGGTCTTCATCAATCTCGCCATGAAGGGCGGGATGTACATCTACTACTTCAAGTACACCCTCGACGCGAACGCGTTGACGCTGTTCCTCGACAACGCCGGCTTCAACCGCCTCATCGCTGCGATCAACAGCATGCTCACCGGCGCCGGCCTGAGCGCGCTGCAATGGCCTCAGGACGCACCCACCTCGGCCTTCAGCGTGTTCAGCGCCGGCGGCATCCTGGCGATGATCGTGGGCATCGGCTTTTCCAAGCGGCTGGCCGATCGCTACGGCAAGCGCAACGTGTTCGGCGGCGCGCTGCTGATCTCCACGCTGTTCCTGCTGGCGTTCTACGTGTATCCGCCGACTGCGATCGCCTGGGTGTTCGCCTCCTACGTGCTGCACGGCTTCTTCTACGGCATCACCATCCCGCTGCTGTGGGCGATGATCGCCGACGTGGCCGACTACTCCGAATGGAAGAACCACCGCCGCGCCACCGCGATCATTTTCTCGGCGATGTTGTGCGGCCTGAAGATCGGCCTGAGCGTCGGCGGCGCGCTGGTCGCCGGCATCCTGGCGTTCTATGGCTACGACGCCGCCCTGCCGCTGCAAAGCGATGCCGTGACAAACGGCATTCGCCTGGCCATCAGCGTGTATGCGTCCATCCCGTTCCTGCTCGGCACCGCGTTGCTGGCGCTGTACGAGATCGACAAGCCGCTGGAAACCCGCATCGAACACGAGCTGGGCCTGCGCCGACGCGGCACCGCGCTCGCCACCAGTTGACGCCCTCTCCCTCCCACCTCATGCACAGGTACGCGCATGTCCGATGAACTGCACACCGCTGCACTGCAGGCGCTGGCGCGCACCGCCATTTCCGCACCGCTGGTCACCCACCTCTATACCGCCGACCCTTCCGCACACGTGTTCGACGGCGCCTTGTACATCTACCCCTCGCACGACATCGATGCTGGCGTTGCCTTCAGCGACGACGGCTCGCACTTCGACATGGCCGACTACCACGTCTTCCGCATGGCCCATCCCGGTGCACCGGTGGAGGACCTGGGGCAGGTCCTCCACGTGCGCGACGTGCCGTGGGCACAGCGCCAGATGTGGGCACCGGATGCCGCGCAGCGCGACGGCAAGACCTATCTGTATTTTCCCGCCAAGCGGGCCGACGGCATCTTCCAGATCGGCGTGGCGGTCGGCGATGGCCCGCAAGGCCCGTTCGTCGCCGCAGCCGAACCCATCGCCGGCACCTACTCGATCGACCCGGCGGTATTTGCCGACCACGACGGCGCGCATTACCTGTACTTCGGCGGCATCTGGGGCGGCCAGCTGCAGCAGTACCGCGACAACGTCTATGCGCCGGACCATCAGGAACCGGGCGACGACGCGCCCGCACTTGGCCCGCGCGTCGCCCGCCTGCACGAGGGCATGACGCAACTGGCCGAACCCACCCGCGAGATCATCATCCTCGACGAACACGGCACCCCGCTACGCGCAGGCGACCACGCCCGCCGCTTCTTCGAAGGCCCCTGGGTCCACCACCATGCCGGCCGCTATTACCTGTCCTACTCCACCGGCGACACCCACCGCATCTGCTACGCCACCAGCGATACCCCGTACGGGCCATTCGCCTACCAGGGCGTGCTGCTCGCACCGGTGGTCGGCTGGACCACGCATCACTCCATCTGCCTGTTCAACGGCCAGTGGTACCTGTTCTATCACGACGCCGTGCTGTCGGGCGGGCAGACGCATCTGCGCAGCATCAAGATGGCACCGCTGGAGCACGACGCGGATGGAAGGATCGCGACGATTCATCCATATGGGGAAGACGCGGTATCGCCCTGGTGAATGCCGTCGGGCTAGCGCTTGCCGGGACTATCAGCGCGTCATGGCTCAACCGCCGGCGCTGAACGACACGTCCTGCCACCGCTGCGCTTTCAAAGCGCGCCGTAATCCTCGTGCGGCTGATCGTCGACCCGGCGCTCACCGCTCCGTGATCGCGCGTTTCCTGGCATGCGCAAGGCGTCGGCCTGGCGCTTCAACGCCGCCATGACATGTCGAGCGTTACGGTCATCCCGCTGGCACACCACGCCAGCGTGCACCCAGTCCGGAACTGCATCGCATGGGCTTGCATCCGGATGCACAGTAACGCCGTAGGCCTATCTACGGGTTCTTTCTGGTGGAGGTTGCCATGCGAGGTGGTTCGATGCTGTTGTTGCTGACGCTAGCGGTCTACGGGAGTGCCAGTGGGAGCGAGTCGCGTGCCGCCCTGCCACGCGCAGACAGCGTCGACGTGCCGCGCTTCATGGGCGACTGGTACGTCATCGCGCACATTCCCACCCGGCCCGAGCGCAAGGCCTACGATGCCGTGGAGCGCTATGCGCTGCGGCCGGACGGCCGCATCCAGACCACCTTCACCTACCGCAAGGGCAGCTTCCAGGCACCGCTCAAGTCCATGCATCCGATCGGCCAGGTGGCGAAGGAAGGCAATGGTGCGCTGTGGAGCATGCAGTTCTTCTGGCCGTTCAAGGCCGAGTACGTGATCGCCTGGCGGGATGCGGCGTATGCGCAGACCATCGTGGCGCGCAGCAAGCGCGATTACGTCTGGTACATGGCGCGTACCCCGCAGGTGTCCGATGCCGACTATCAGCAGGCTGTCCAACGCATCGCCGCCATGGGCTATGACGTGTCAAAGCTGCGCCGCGTACCGCAGTCACAGCGGTAACGCGGTAACGCGGTAACGCGGTAACGCGGTAACGCGGTGATGATGCAACCAGCTCAGCGATGCAGTGACTGCATCGCCGGCTCTCGCACACGGGCTGCGTCAGGCGTCCTTGTCAGCCACGGAAAACTCCCAGCCGTCATTCAGGCCACCCAGGGGCTTGGCCTCCACGGCCAGCTCCTCCTCGAATGCCGAAATCGCCTTGTGCGACGGCACCATGGTCGGATACACCGTCACGTCCATCGGAAACGCGGTGTTTTCCGGATAGTGGCAGCAACGCACCTTTTGCTCGAAGCGCAGCAGCATCACCGAGAACTCCAAGGCCGACTCCTTCGTGGGGAAGACCACGGAGAACGCAATCTCGCGCGGCTTCGACAGGTCCACGCCTTGCTGGGCAATGTGCCAGAGGGTGTCGCCATTATCGTCGTTGGGATACAGGTCCGGATGTCGTTGCATGTGAGCTTCGGTCTTTGGCGGCCGGTGGCCAGGGAAGAGCGCTGGCGCTGATTGTGCGCTCTGATCGCGTGTCGCCAGGATCCAGACCTCGGCTGCTGGAGCCTACCGTCTCCCGGTGTTCGAGGTGCCTGCTCAGGCAATGAACCTGCTACGCAGATGGCCGCCCGATGTGCGACCACCTCGGGCAATTCACGGCAGCCAAACCAGATTCATCAGCTGCGGGTCCGCGGTCACCTTGACCAGCTTGCCGCTGGGGCCGAACTGCACCTGGTACTCGGAGAAGCTGTCGCGCCAGTAGCGCCACAGCGAGGCGTCCAGATTCGGGTTTTCGCTGCTGATCGGGTAGCCGACGGCCATCAGCACCTGTTCGCGGGTCATGCCGCCGGTGAGCTTGCCGTCATTGATGGCCTGCCGGATCTTGGGCGGAAAGGTGGCCAGCTTGAGCTTGGGGTCGGCGGTGACGACATAGCGGGCGGCGAAGGCGGTGTTGTCCAGGTCGCGGCTGTAATCGTTGCCGATGGACTGCTTTTCGCCGGCGATCTTGAGGTTGACGCGGTTGCGGCCGAAGCCGGTGACGCTGACCGGGGTGCCTACGGGAAGCATGCGCTTGCCGTCTTCGGCGTAGTTGCTGTCGCTGATCCAGCTGCCGTCGGTGCGCAGGTTGCAGCACAAAAAGCCGTCGTACTTGGCGACGTCGGCGGCACTGGCCTGGTTGGCAGCGGTGAGCAGGCTCAGGGCCAGCAGGGAAGAACGCAAACGCATCGTAAAGACTCCTTTCTCGACGGCCATGGCCGCGCGGCGATGATGAGGTGAGGCGCGCCGCCGTTTCCCCAACGGCGCGCAGGCATTGTCGCAGCCCCGGGCGGCTTGGCAAGCACAGGTGACGCGGCCGGCCCGTGGTTGTGTATGCTCGGAGCCGTGGAAACTCTCTCACCCGCCGAGATCGCCGAGCAGATCGCCGAGTTGCGACGCGCCCACCGCGCGTTGGACGAGGAGATCCAGCGCGTGCCCGCCAACATGGACGACGAGCTGCAGATGAAGCGCCTGAAGAAGCGCAAGCTGCATCTCAAGGACTGCATCACGCGGCTGGAAATGGAGCTGGTGCCTGACGAGCCGGCGTGAGGTTGGTGCGTGCGGCCGCCTGGGTCTGCTTTGCGGTCGTGGATATCAACGTCGCGGTGACAGGAAGTTGAGTCAGTTGGTGACGCAGGCAGGGTTTTATCGGCATGGCGCCGGCTTGAGTTGAGGCGTGTCGCGTTGGTCGCTTGGGCCAAACCCTCACCCCACTCCGCGCCCCGGCCCGCGCCTTGCGACGCGGGCGCCACTGGCACGCGCGCCAGTGGCGCGCAAGCGGTGCGGCTTCGCCCCGAGGGGACAGGGGCTTGATATGCCGGCCTTGGAGAATTGTCGATCTCTTCGGCCGATCTGGGCACCGGATCCGGGCGCTTGTTCGCGTCAGCGGACGTGCAAGTGCCTCACCGCTTTTGCGCGTCAGGCGCCGACTGTCGTAAGACGACCCGAGCCGCCGTCCTAGCCTGCGCGCAGCAGGATCTTGCCGCGGCGGCCCGGTTCGGCGCTTGCCGCGGCCGCCTTGGCTGCATCTTCCAGATCGAACACCGCTTCCACCGGCAGAGCCAGGCTGCCATCGACGGCGGACTTGAGCAGTTCGCCGATCATGCGGCGCTTGTCCTCGGGCTTGGTGGCGGCCATGACCTTGCTGCCCCAGAAGCCGCGCACGCTGGCCTGCTTGAAGATCACATCGCCGCTGGAAATCTGCAGCGGCTCGCCGGTCATCGAGCCGAACGAGATCAGCTCGCCGCCTTCGGCAAGCAGCCCCATCAGGTCGCCGGCCGCGCTGCCGGCGACAGAGTCGATCGCGCGCACGATCGGCGCCTCGCCGACCAGCGCGCGCACGCTGTCCTGCCAGCCCTCCCGGGCGGTGGAGACCGCGTTGCCGATACCTAGTTCCTTCAACTCCTCCACGCCAGCGTCGCGGCGTACCAGGTTGACCACGTTGATGCCGCGCGCGGCGGCGAGCATGGCGACAGTCTTACCGACCGCACCATTGGCGGTGTTCTGCACAATCCAGTCGCCCTTTTCGACCTGCAGGAACTCGATCAGCATCAGCGCGCTCAGCGGCATGGCGATCAACTGGCAACCGCGGTCGTCGTCCAGCGCGTCGGGCAGCGGCACCACGCCGGACGCGTCGGCCAGGAAAAACTCCGCCCAGCTCTCGTGCACGCCGGCGGCGACCACGCGCTGGCCGGTCTGCAGGCCTTGGACGCCTTCGCCGAGGGCGTCGATCACGCCGGCCGCTTCGCTGCCGCCGATTGCGGGAAGCTCCGGCTTGTAGCCGTAATTGCCGCGCACCGTCCACAGGTCGTGGTTGTGGATGGGCGAGCGACGCATGGCGATGCGCACCTGGCCCTTGCCGGGCTGCGGAGTAGGCCGTTGCCCGAGTTCGAGCACCTTGGCCGGGTCGCCGAATTGGGTGTGGATGGCTGCGCGCATGAAAGTCTCCTGCCGGGCACGCCAGTGATCCAACGCACCCGATCGTGATGAAAGGTGGCGCGATGCTATCGGTACGGCTGCAAGAGGCGGATGAAACGAACGGAACTGTTGTGTGAAGTTGCGGGCGTTGGTGAACAACGCCGCGAGTGACTCTGGTCCGCTGCAGCACCGGGGAGTTTGCGTGCTGACCGACCCGCATCCGCCCTTCGGGCACCTTCTCCCGGTGGGAGAAGGGAAGCATGGTGCGCATCTGCGCTTCCCTGCGGGTGCGCTGCCATTGCCCGGCATCACCTACCACAGGAAGACGCTGGCGTTTGTAGCGCCGCCCTACTCGGCCGGCGGCAACACCACGTCCGGCTTGACCGCCTCGGGGCTGACCCGCTCGATGGTGTGGCGCAATTCGCGGCCAAGGATGAACTTGGCGTCCTTGGCCCAGGCATCCAGGCGCTCGTCGAACAGCAGCTTGCTGTTCTCGTCCGGCCACACCAGGCGCAGCTCGCGCAGTTTCTGGATGAAGCTGCGGAACAGGGTCTTGTCGAAGAACTCCGGGGCGGCCGGGGCGTACAACAGGCTCAGGCGTTGCGCGGCCTGCTGGCACAGGCTTTCCAGCTCGCCGGCACCGAGCACGCCGGGGCCGTTCTTCACCAGCACCGAGATGGCGATGTAATAGCGCTCGAAGGCCTGCTGCAGCGAATGGCCGATCGCACGCAGGCGGAACACCTCGTCGGTCTGCCCGGTGTTGCGGGTGAGGATGCCGCCATCGTCGTCGGTGACGTTGAGCAGCAGGCCTTCGCGCACGAACATGTCGATGGTCTGCTCGATGCGTTCGGCAAAGCGGTCCTCGCTCCACGGCAGGAACAACTCCGCCTGCAGGAACGGGTACACGGTGCGCCCCAGGCGCAGCAGACCGGCACGGCTCATGCGGCGGTTGTTCTGGAAACAGCACGCCACCCACGAGGAGGCGGTGAACAGGTGCAGCACGTTGTTGCGGAAGTAGCTCAGCAACACCGCGGTGTCGCCGCTGACGCTCAGCACATCGCCCAGCGGGTGCGACACGCGCGTGAGCACGTTGATCTCTTCGGCATGGGTGATGATGCGCGCCGGGGTGTGCGGGGTGACGGTGACGCGGTCCGAATACGGCATCTCCGCCAGCAGCTTCTTGCACAGCTCGATCTGCGCGATCAGGTCGGCCTCGCCCATCGCGTGCTTGGGCGTGGACAGCAGCGCCAGCGCCAGCAGGTTGATCGGGTTGACGTCGGCGGCGCAGTTGATGCGGGTCTGGATCTGGGTGGACAGCGTGTCCACCGCCGGTGCCAGCCAGGTGGGCTTTTCGTCGTCGGGCAGCGGTTGGCCGTCCCAGTCGGGCGCGTGTTTGGCCAGCACGTCGTTGAGCGCGATCGGCTCGCCGAAGTTCACCACCACCTGGCCGTAGTTCTGCTTGAGCACCTTGGGGATGGACCACAGCAGGCCCCAGATGGATTCCTTCTCCTTGGGCCGGCCGGTGAGCTCGTCCAGGTAGCTGTTGCCTTCCATCAGCTTCTCGTAGCCGATGTAGACCGGCTGGAACAGCACCGGCTTGCGCGGCTGGCGCAGGTAGGCGCGCAGCGTCATCGCGATCATGCCGCCCTTGGGCTGCAGCAGGCGCCCGGTGCGCGAGCGCCCGCCTTCGACGAAGTATTCGATCGAATAACCGCCGGCCACCAATTGGGCGACGTACTCGCTGAGCACCGCCGAGTACAGCGCATTGCCCTTGATCGAGCGGCGGATGAAGAACGCGCCGCCCTTGCGCAGCAGCGTGCCCACCACCGGCAGGTTGAGGTTGATGCCGGCCACGATGTGCGGCGGCACGATGCCGCGTTCGTACAGCAGGTAGCTCAGCAGCAGGTAATCCATGTGGCTGCGGTGGCTGGGCACGTAAACCACCTCGTGCCCGGGCGCGGCCTGCTTGAGCTTGTCCAGGTGATGCACCAGCACGCCGGCGTAGATGCGGTTCCACACGTGGGTGAGCAGGAAGCTGGCCGAGCGCACCACCGGGCTGGAATAGTCGGCGGCGATTTCCCAGGCGTAGGCATGCGCCTTGCGCCAGGCATCGACCGGCTTGGAGTTGTCGCGCTTGGCCTGGGTGGCGATCGCCTCGCGCACCGAATCGGCGGCCAGCACCTGGTCCACCAGCAGGCGGCGGGTGGACAGGTCCGGCCCGATCACCGCCTCACGGATACGGCGGAAATGCGTGCGCAGCACGCGCTGCAGCTTGCGCAGGGTGCGCTCGGGCGGCAGGCCCTCGGCCATGGTCTGGCGCAGCGAGATCGGCGGAGCGAAGCGCACGATGGTGGTGCGGCCGTTGAGCAGCACCGCCAGCAGGCGCCGGAAGCGGCCGACCAGCGCCCAGTTTTCCGAAAACAGCACCGCGAACCAGCCGCTCTGCTTGTCCGGCGCGCGGCCGACGAAGATCGACACCGGCACCAGATGCACGTCCAGGTCGGCGCGCACGCGATGCGCCTGCAGCAGCTTGGCCAGCGAATCCGAATGGGTCTTGCCGCCGCGCTGCTCGGGGATCAGCGAATTGCTGCTGCTGCGCCGCGACAGCGCCAGGTAGGCGCGCTTGCGCTGCAGCGGGTCGCCCGGCAGCGGCACCAGTGGCGAGGGCAGCCCGGCCTCGCGGCAGGCCTTGTCCAGGATCAGCGCGCTGGACAGGCCGTAGTCCTCCAGCACGTAGACCACCGGCGTGCCGTCGTCGTAGCGGCTCGGCTGGTCCGGTTCGATGGTCAGACTCAGCCAGGGGTCGGCCAGGCGGCCGAGCAGGCGCGCCCACCACGGGCGTTTGGCGCTGCGGGCAGCGGCGACGGCGGGCGCGATCGACGGCGCAGCGTCCGGCGGAACCGGAACGGCGGTCGGCAAGGCGGCGGTCGTGGCACCGAGATCGGTGGCGGCAGCGCTGGGCGGGGCGGGCTGGCCGTCCGGGAACGGCAGGGGATTCTGTTCTGGCATCACGGTCATTATCGCCCAGCCGGGCGTTGCCCGGTGGCGGCGGGCGTGGCGGGCGCGGCCGCCGGGGTGTCAGGCGTTGCAGCGGCGTCGGGTGCGGGCGCCGCCGGCGCAGCGCCGAGCAGCGCCTGCACCTCGTCCTGGGTCTGCTGCTGGTACCAGTGGCCGTCGCGCTTGATCAGGGCGATGCTCAGGTCGATGTCGTGCGCGGCCAGCGGATAGCGCAGCCGCACCTGGGCGCGGTCGCCGTCCTGCCTGATCAAGCCGGTGCGCAGCGCATCCAGGCTGCTGTCCAGCGACAGGCCGTAACGCTCCAGCACCTGCTTGGCCGCGGCCCAGAACGGCCCGAGCCGGCGCAGGCTCTCTTCCATCCCCAAGCGCTGCAGATCGGCGTCCGAGCCGATGCCGGTGGCGCGGGCGGCGGTCACCAGGTCGGCGATGCTGGCCTTGGCGCGCGCGCGGTCGGCCAGCGGCGCGGTGGCCGCCCAGGCGCTCAGGGCATCGACCAGCTGCACGTAATGGGCGCGCTGCTCGGGCTGGTAGTCGCTGCGGCTGCGCAGGTATTGCACGCCGAACTGGCCCAGCGACTGCGCGGCCTGGCGGATGCCCTGCGACTGGCCGGCCAGCTGTGCATCGAAGGCCTGCTGCAGCTGGCGCTCGGCGCCGGGCGCCGACAAAGTGCCGAGCAGGCTGCCGACCTCGTTGGGCAGCGGCAGCTCGGTCAGCGGCCAACGGCTGGCGCCGCTGCGCCAGGCCGCCTCCAGCTGGGTGTACTGGGCAGGCGTGACCCGGATCCGCGCATAGGCGACCAGGTCGTTGCGCCGCAAGGGCAGGGTCATCGACTGCATCGCTGCGGCCGGCTCGGCGCTGGCGCCCGGCAAGGCGGCGGTCTTGTCGGCGCGCTGGCAGCTGCCCAGGCACAGCGCTGCCAGCAGCACCCACGCGATGGACTGGAACCGGCCGGCGCGGACGGTGGATGGCGACATGCGCACGCTGTTCCCCTGATCGATCGGCGCATCTTGCTGTCTGAACGCACTGGCGGCAAGGCGCGCGACAACCGTGCGCCCGGGTACGGTGCGGAAACGTTAGATTTTCGTAGTTCCATGCATGTTGTCGCCCAGTGTCCGACATTGACTGCCGTTGTCCTTTCCGGACAAACTTGTCCAGGCAATGCCGCCAAGCCCTTGTGCCACCTGCGTTTGGCCCAATGGTGCAGCGCATCATGTAAGCGCTTGCAGTTCCTGCTAGCGTGCGCGCCATCTCGCTCTGAGGTCGCCATCGGTTGGGGCCGATGTCATTCATGTGCATGTGTGACACGAACGTTCTGCGCCAGCGGACCGTGCGACCCTTCCCGGCGTGCGGCGGCAGCCGCGTTGTCCTGGAGGTTTTGCCATGAGTCGGCCACGCTCCGAAGGCGGTAGCGTCACCATCAAGGACGTCGCGCGCGAAGCGCAGGTGTCGGTGGCAACGGTCTCGCGCACCATGAATGGGCACCAGCATGTGGCCGAGTCGGTGCGCGAGCGCGTGCTGCAGGTGGCCCGTGCGCTGCATTACATCCCGCACCACGCCGCGCGCAGCCTCAGCAGCCGGCGCACCCATACCATCGGGGTGGTGTTGCCGGACCTGCATGGCGAGTTCTTTTCCGAACTGATCCGCGGCATCGACCAGGTGGCGCGCGAGCAGGGCTACCACCTGCTGGTGTCCAGCTCGCACGGCGACCCGCAGGCGCAGCGGAAGGCGCTGGAACGCCTGCCCGGGCGCGTGGACGGGGTGGTGGTGATGTCGCCCTCGCTGGGCGACTCCGGCGTGCACGAGGACGCCCTGCCCGGCGGCCTGCCGGCAGTGCTGCTCAACTGCGCCGGCACGGCCAGCCAGCGCCCGGTGCTCAACGTGGACAACTACGGCGGCGCGCGGACGATGACGCGGCACCTGCGCGACAGCGGCCACCGCCGCATCGCCTTCATCGCCGGGCCGGCCGACAACTTCGATGCGCACGAGCGTCTGCGCGGCTACCGCGACGAGCTGGCGCTGGATGCCGACGTGCAGCCGTGGGTGCTGCCGGGCAACTTCGACGAAGAGTCCGGCTACCGCGCCGGCCAGACGCTGGCACAGGGCGCGCGCCCGGATGCGGTATTCGCGGCCAACGACATGATGGCGCTGGGCTGCCTGTTCGCGCTCGGCCATGCCGGGCTGAAGGTGCCGCAGGACATCGCGCTGGCCGGCTTCGACGACGTGCCGATGGCGCGCTACGTGCTGCCGGCGCTGACCACCATGCGGGTGGATATCGCCGGGCTGGGCGCGCGGGCACTGCAGTTGTTGCTGGGCCAGCAACTGGTCGATGCGCCCGCCCCGCCCGCCGATGCCGCACCGCCGGCGTTTTCCGAGATGGTTCCCGAACTGATCGTGCGCGCGTCCAGCGCGCCGCGGGCGGCGCCTCCCACCTGAAACGCGCCACCGCGCTTTGCCGAACGTGTGTTGCTTGCAGTCCTTTGCCGTTGTTGCCAGCTGTCCCGCTTGACGCAGTACCGACGCGCCAGCCACTCCGCTGGTTCGCGCTTTACCCCTGGGAGGGGGAAAGTCATGAAGAATTACCGCACCGTCTCCACCCTGCCAGCGCGCAGCCTGTTGTGCTGCGCCCTTGCCGCCTCGTTGCTGGCCAGCACCCCGGCCATGGCCCAGTCCAGCAATGCGACCTTGCGCGGCCAGGTTGCGGCAGCACAGGCCGGCACCACCGTGACCGCGACCAATGTCGCCAGCGGTGCCGTCCGACGCGTGCCCACCGGTGCCGACGGCAGCTACGCGCTGGTCGGCCTGCCCCCGGGCACCTACAAGGTGGATGCCGGCCCCGGCAGCGAGCAGACCGTGACCCTGTCGGTGGCCTCGTCGGTCACCTTGAACCTGGGCGGCAGCGCAGCCGCGGCGCCTGCCGGCGATGCGACCACGCTGGATGCGGTGCAGGTCACCGCCACCACGCTGCAGGAGGTCAAGACCTCCGAAGTGGGCACCAACGTGTCGCTGAAGCAGATCAGCACCGTGCCGCAGCTGACGCGCAACTTCCTGGAGTTCGCCGACACCGTGCCGGGCATGCAGTTCGAGACCAACTCCAACGGCAACAGCCAGATCCGCGGCGGCGCGCAGGGCAGCTCGGCGGTGAACGTCTACATCGACGGCGTCGGCCAGAAGAGCTACCTGTTCGGTGGCGTGTCCGGGCAGGAGCAGAGCGCGGGCAACCCGTTCCCGCAGCTGGCCATCGGCGAGTACAAGGTCATCACCTCCAACTACAAGGCCGAGTTCGACCAGGTCGGTTCGGCAGCGATCGTGGCCTCGACCAAGTCCGGCGGCAATGAGTTCCACGGCGAGATCTTCGGACGCACCAGCAATACCGATTTCCGCGCGCGCCAGCCCGACGAACGCGCCGGCGCACCCAACTCCGATGGCAGCAAGCGCAAGACCCACCAGGACGAATACGGCTTTGCGCTGAGCGGACCGATCGTGCAGGACAAGGCGCATTTCTTCTTCAGCTACGAAGGCAAGGGCTTCGAGGTCTCGGCCGATCCGGTGGCCGTGCCCGATCGCTTCAGCGCGCTCAGCGACGACCTGCCGGCCGGCGTGCAGAGCCGGCTCGGCTCGGTCACCCGCCCGTTCAACGAAGACCTGTATTTCGGCAAGGTCGACTGGGACATCGGCGAGAACGACCGCCTCGAGCTCACCGGCAAGTACCGCGACGAGGAAAGCCGCGACAGCGTCGGCGGCCAGACCACCGCGATCGCCTCCAAGATCAACCTCAACACCGAAAAGCGCTTCGACCTGCGCTGGCAGCATTACGGCGAGCGCTACGTCAACGAAGCGCGCGTGTCCTATGAGGACGTGCTGTTCAATCCCACCGCCTATACCGTGGGCAGCCAGAGCGTGTACACGCGCGGCATCGCCGAAGACGACGTGCTGCTCAACGACGGCGCCACCAGCGGCCTGGCGATCCAGCGCAAGGGCCAGAAAGGCCCCAGCTTCCAGAACGACCTGACCTTCAACAACCTGGAGTGGCACGGCAACCACGTCATCAAGATGGGCGTGAAGTACAAGGAAGTGGAGCTGACCCAGAGCGAGAACTCTGCGGCCAACCCGTCGTTCTACTACGCGGTGGGCGATGGCGCGGGCACCTCGGCCATTCCCTACCAGGTGCGCTTCAACCTGCCGTTCGCCGGTGCCGCACCGTCGGTGACCACCACCAGCAAGCAGCTGGGCCTGTACATCCAGGACGATTGGGACGTCAACGACAAGCTGCAGTTGAATATCGGCGTGCGCTGGGATGGCGAAAAGATTCCCTCGTACCTGGACAACGTGACCCCGCCGGAAGTGGTGGCGGCCTTGAACGGCCCCGGTACCGATCCTGCCGTGAGCGCCACCTATGCCGAGCAGCTGGCCAAGGGCGGGGTGGACATCAACGACTACATCAGCAACGGCCGCAATCGCAAACAGGACAACAACAACTTCGCACCGCGCCTGGGCTTTTCCTACGACTTCCGTGGCGACGAGTCGCTGGTGCTGTTCGGCGGTGCCGGCCGCAGCTACGACCGCAACCTGTTCGACGTGATGGGCCTGGAGCAGATCAAATCCGCGCTGGCGCAGTACACGATCCGCTTTGCCGGGCCCACCAACTGCGTCCCGGCGGCGGGTACCTGCACCGCCTTCGATCCGACCTATGTGAGCAATCCCGACAGCCTGGCCAACCTGGTCGATGCGCGCGTGCGCAACGGCGAAATCGACCTGCTCAACAACGATCTGAAGACGCCGTATGCCGACCAGTATTCGCTGGGCCTGCGCACCCAGCTGGGCGACTGGAACACCTCGGCCACGCTGTCGTACATCCACAGCAAGGACGGTTTCATCTTCACCCTGGGCAACCGCTATGCCAACGGCGATTTCTTCCAGAACGGCAACCAGGCGTTCGGCCAGACACCCCGCGGCTTCGGCAACCTGATCATCGGCAACAACGGCGTGGAGACCAAGACCGGCCAGTTGCTGCTGTCGGCAGACAAGCCCTATACGCAGGAGAGCGGCTGGGGCCTGACCGCGGCCTACACCTTCTCGCGTGCGCGCGGCAATCGCGGCAACGACGATCGCTACGGATTCGATGCGGCCACCATTGCCGACTACCCGTTCCTGGATCTCAATGCGGTGCCGCGCCACCGCCTGGTGCTCACCGGCATCTACGACCTGTTCTGGGGCATCAGCGGCTCGGCCAAGCTGACCCTGGCCACGGTGCCGCCGCGCAACGAGGCGATCTCCTACAACCAATACGGCGGCCCGAGTTCGGACAATATCCGCGTGGTCTCGGTGGATGCGCCCGGCGGCAAGTTCATCGCCGGCGGCGACATCTTCGGCACCCGCCAGCTGGACCTGTCGTTGTCCAAGGACATGCACATCACCGATGCGGTGACAGTGCAGGTGCGCGGCGATCTGATCAATGCGCTGAACTTCCGCAACTACGATCAGTACAGCATCGACTGGGGCAGTGCCGGCGTGTACGACCCGCGCGTGAGCATCAACCAGTACGGCGCGATGTCCACTCCGCCACGGACCTTGTTCATGAGCGCACGCATCATCTGGTAACGGCTGCGTTGGCGGCATCCGGCGTCTTGACGCCGGTACCGCACCCGCTGCCTAAGCTGCATCGGCCCCACGGCAATGGGGAGGGGCCGGCCGCAGGTTTGTTGCATCGTCCCGATTGAGGTGTGTTGCTGCGGCGCGACGCGCGATGCGCGCGATGCCGCAGACGGCACGCTCCGGTTGGCGACCGTTTTTGCTGTGTTTGCCGTCCCTGCTGTTTGTTTGTTGCCCGCTGTACCCGTTCCATCCACACCAAGCACCAACCTCGACGCGCCAGTCACTTCACTGGTTCGCGCTTTACCCCTGGGAGGGGGAAAGTCATGAAGACTCACCGCACCGTCTCCACCCTGCCGGCACGTAGCCTGTTGTGCTGCGCCCTGGCTGCCTCGTTGTTCGCCACCACCCCGGCCATGGCCCAGTCCAGCAACGCCACGTTGCGCGGACAGGTCGCTTCCGCACAGAGCGGCAGCGAGGTCGTCGTCACCAACCTCGCCACCGGCTCGGTGCGACGCGCACCGGTCAATGCCAACGGCAACTACACCATCGTCGGTCTGCAGCCGGGTACCTACAAGGTCGAATCCAACGGCGCCAGCCGCACAGTGACCCTGTCGGTGGCCTCCAGTGCCACCGTCGATCTCGGCACCGAGGCGGCCGCGGCGCCTGCCGGCGACGCGACCACACTGGACACGGTGACGGTCAGCGCGCCGATGATTCGCGACGTCAAGACCTCCGAGGTGGGTAACACGGTGTCGCTGCGCCAGATCCAGCAGCTGCCGCAGGCCACGCGCAACTTCCTGGAATTCGCCGACACCGTGCCGGGCATGGTGTTCACCATCGACCAGGACGGCAACACCAAGCTGCGCGGCGGTGCGTCCAACGCCAGCTCCAGCAATCTGTACATCGACGGCGTGAGCCAGAAGAGCTACGTTTCCGGCGGCGGCATCGCGGGCCAGGACGAGACCCAGGGCAACCCGTTCCCGCAGCTGGCGATCGGCGAATACAAGGTCATCACCTCCAACTACAAGGCCGAATACGGCCAGATCAGCGGCGCGGCGATCACTGCGGCGACCAAGTCCGGCACCAACGAGTTCCATGGCGAAGCGTTCTACCGCTTCACCAATCAGGACCTGCGTAAGCAACGCCCGGACGAAGCCGATGGCAAGGTCGATTCGCAGACCAAGGAATATGGTTTTGCGATCGGCGGCCCGCTGATACAGGACCGCATGCACTTCTTCTTCGCCTACGAAGGCAAGGACAACGTCGCGCCCAAGAGCGTGCAGCCCAGTGCCGAAGCGGCGCCATTCATCGGCCTGCTGCCGTCGAACCTGCGCGACCAGTACGGCGCGTCCAACATGCCGTTCACCGAAGATCTGTATTTCGGCAAGATCGACTTCGAACCGACCGACAACGATCGCATCGAACTGGCCACGCAGTATCGCGACGAAACCCAGGTCAGCAACGTGGGCGGCCAGAACGCGCCCGACCGCGCGGTGGACAAGATCAACAAGGACAAGCGCACCAGCCTGCGTTGGCAGCACAGTGCCGACAGCTGGTTCAACGAAGCCATCCTCACCACCGAAGATTCGCGCAATGTGCCGACGCCGCGCGGTGTGGGCAACGGTTCCATCTACACCTACATCGATCGCACCCAGGCCGATCCGCGCCAGTGGGTGTTCCTCAACACCGGCGCCGCCAGTGGCGAAGACTTCAAGTTGCGTAGCCAGAAGGGTTGGTCGTTCCAGAACGATCTGACCTTCAACGCACTGCAGTGGCATGGCGAGCACACCATCAAGACCGGTGTGACCTACCGCGACATCAAGCTGACCTCGCGCGAATCGAGCTCGCTCAATCCGCAGTTCAGCTATGAAGTCGGCCAGAACGGCGTGGCGCCAGTGCCCTTCCAGGTGCGCTACATCCGTGCGTTCGACAACCCCGGCCAGCTGCCGGTGGTCGAGTCGCCGTCCAAGCAGTACGGCATCTATCTGCAGGACGACTGGGCCGCCACCGACAAGCTGATGATCAACATCGGCGTGCGCTACGACTACGAAGACACCCCGGCCTACACCGACTTCGTAACCTCGCAGCCGTTCGTGGATGCGCTGTATTCCGACGACCCGGAAAACCCCGGTCAGCCGTGGGCCAACCGCCTGCTGCCCAGCGGCGTCAACGTGGCCGATTACATCAGCACCGGCAACAACCGCAAGAACTTCAAGGACGCCTGGGCACCGCGTCTGGGCTTCTCCTACGACCTGTTCGGCGATGAGGCGGCAGTGATCCACGGCGGCGCGGGCCGTTCCTACGACCGCAACCTGTTCGAACAGCTCGCACTGGAATCGGTCAAGGCCGCGCTGTCGCCGGTGGTGGTGTACTTCAGCGATGCCGCCAGCGGCCAGGGCTGCTTCCGCGACGACCGCGCCTGTGCGCCTTGGAATCCGGCGTTTCTCACCGGCATCGATCAGCTCAACACGATCCCCGGCACCAGCGACAGCTCCGAGCTTTTCATGTTCAAGAACAAGCTCAAGACCCCGTACAGCGACCAGTACAGCATCGGCATCAGCAACCAGGTCGGCGATTGGCTGACCGATGTCACCTTCCAGCGGATCCTGTCCTACGACGGGCTGGTGATGAGCCTGGTCAACCGCTATCCGAACGGCGCGTACTTCGATGCCAATGGCGGCGTGCCGTGGGGCGAGCCGGTGCCGGGCTATCGCAACACCATCATCGGCAACAACGGTCTGGAGCAGCGCAGCAGCCAGGTGTTGCTGTCGGCCGAAAAGCCCTACACCAAGGAATCGGGTTGGGGCTTGAACCTGGCGTACACGCATACCAGCGCGCGCCAGAACCGCAACATCGACGAGCCGTTTGCATTCGACAAGGCCACCATCCGCGACTATCCGTTCGTGAAGTCCGATGCGGTCTCGGCGCACCGCTTCGTGGCCTCCGGCTCGCTGGATGGTCCGTGGGGCGTCACCTTCGGTGCCAAGCTGGTGCTGGCCACGCCTGAGCCGATCAACACGATTGCCTGCTACGGCTTCACCGATCCCGATGGCGGCACCTGCCAGCAGATCGGCGTCACTCCGCCGGGCAACGGCAAGTTCCTGCTGGGCGGCAAGATCTGGGGCTACCGCACCGTGGATCTGCAGGCCACCAAGGACTTCACCGTGGCTGGTGACTTCAAGCTGACCGCACGGGTGAACGTGCTCAACGTGTTCGATTTCAAGAACTTCACCCAGTACCAGTACAACAGCTTCGGCAGCAATGGTCGGCTGGAGCCGGACATCACCGTGGTCAATGACGGCGAGATCAGCTACGTGCCACGCAGCGTGATTTTCGAAGTGGGTGCAAAGTTCTGATCCACTGCAACGTGCACGCGCATGCGCCTGCATGCGCGTGAGTCGAACGGGGCCGCGTGGCCCCGTTCACCTGTCAGCTTTCAGAGTGGCGAACAAAACATAGCGGGCAGTCGTCTGTTGGATGCATCACACACTTGCGACGTAACGGTGTGCACGTGGTGCATGCTGCCCCGTGTATCGATTGCAACCGCCTGGCAATGATCACAGACGTTTTGTTGGCGGCTTCTCTTCTTCTCAGGACCGGACTTTCATGATCCCCGCTCCCCTCCGCAATATCGTCATCGTCGGCGGTGGCACCGCTGGCTGGATGGCCGCCGCGGCGTTCGCGCGCGTGCTTGGCCCCGGCTTCAAGGTGCAGCTGATCGAGTCCGAACAGCTCGGCACCGTCGGCGTCGGCGAGGCCACCGTGCCGCACATCAAGGCCTTCAATAACCTGCTCGGCATCGATGAAGCCGAGTTCGTCCGCCAGACCCAGGGCAGCTTCAAGCTCGGCATCGAGTTCGTCAACTGGCAGCGGCCCGGCACGTCGTACATCCATGGCTTCGGCACCCAGATTGGGCACCCGCTCGGGCTGCTGCCGTTCCACCAGTACTGGATCAAGCAGCACGCGCGCGGCAAGGCGCAGCCGCTGGGTGCCTATACGCTCAACACCGTGGCCGCGGTGCGCGGCAAGTTCATGACCTCGGCCGGCGATGTGCCGGCCAGTTCGCCGCTGGCCAATATCGCCTATGCATATCACTTCGATGCCACGCAGTACGCGCGCTTCTTGCGCACTTACGCCGAACAGCGCGGCGTCACCCGTATCGAAGGCCTGGTCGAGCAGGTGCAGCTGCATGCGGACAGCGGCCACGTGCAATCGCTGCAGCTGGCCTCCGGGCAGGTCGTCAGCGGCGACCTGTTCATCGACTGCTCCGGCTTCCGTGGGCTGTTGATCGAAGAAGCGCTGCACACCGGCTACCACGACTTCACCCATTGGCTGCCCTGCGACCGCGCCCTGGCGGTGCCGAGCGAAAACGTCGGCCCGCCCACGCCGTATACGCGCTCCACCGCGCGCGCGGCCGGCTGGCAGTGGCGCATCCCGCTGCAGCACCGCACCGGCAACGGCTATGTGTACTCCAGCGCGCACATCAGCGACGACGAAGCCGCCGCCACGCTGCTCGCCAACCTGGAGGGCAAGCCGCTGGCCGACCCGCGCCCGCTGCGCTTCACCACCGGCCGGCGCAAGCAGTTCTGGAACCGCAATGTGGTGGCGCTGGGCCTGGCCAGCGGCTTCCTGGAACCACTGGAATCGACCAGCATCCATCTGATCCAGGCCGGCATTTCCCGGCTGCTGGAGCTGTTTCCGCGCGAGGGCATCAGCCCGGTGCTGGTGCAGCGCTACAACGACCGGCTGGCATTCGAGTTCGACCGCATCCGCGATTTCCTGGTGCTGCACTACCACGCCACCGAGCGCGACGACAGCGCGTTCTGGCGCCACTGCCGCACGATGCCGATCCCCCCGGAGCTGCAGACCACGCTGGACCTATTCCGCGACAGCGGGCGCTTCTATCGCAATGCCGAGGAGATGTTCGCCGAGATCAGCTGGGTGCAGGTGATGGTCGGCCAGGGCATCCTGCCGCGGGGCTACCACCCGCTGGTGGACCAGGTGCCTGATCACGACGCCGAACGCTTCCTGGCCAGCGTGGCGCAGACCATCGGCCACTGCGTGGACGTCATGCCGACCCACCAGCAGTTCATCGATCGCTACTGCAAGGCGGCCGCGCCGCGTTGAGCGACGACACCGCCGGCGCAGGCACCGATCGGCAGGCAAAAAAAAGGACCGGGCACAAGGCCCGATCCCTTCGAAAACCGGGACAAGCCCGGTGGACAATGAGTGGCACAGCTTCCGACTGACATCGGACGAGGGGCATCGTACGCAGGCTTTAACGTTAAAGCAACACTTTAATAATATCTGCGTAACTCATTGATTAGTCAGAAGCAGCGACCGCTGCGGTCTCGTGAAACAAGGTCGGGAAGTTGCGTGCGAACTCTTCGCTGCACTGAGCAACGTAGTCAGCACCCACCTGCTTCACCTTGGCGTAGTCCGCCGCTTGCCAGTCGGCCAGTGACAACTCAATGGGTGCGGGATTGCAGCGTTGTGTGACCGTTGCCTGGCGCTGGCCGTCGCGGTCCGGAGCGCGCGCTTCCATATCCAATGAAAGGTGCAATTGGTAGGGCGTCTGCGAATCCGACAACGAAGTGTAGATCAATGCCCATGTGGCGGGACGGATCACAAACTGCGCGGGCGGCGTGGCCGCAGGATGCGCCAGCGCATAACTGCGCAGTTGTTCTTCCAGCGCGTGCGGGAGTTCCTTGATTGAAGGATCTACCAGATCCTCATTCGGGTCACCGAGCAGATCCTCCTTCTTAAATGCCGTAATGTTTCCGCCGGTGCTCATCGCCCCGAAGATTCCCTGCATGACTTTCAGGCTGGTTGCCTTTGCGGTGTGCGAGCGATGCACGACACGCAACCCGGTGGTCTTGCGATAGATGTCTTTCGACGCGACCACGGTCAATGGTGGCTGGATCGGCTCGGCGACGATCGCCTTGGGTTTTGGAGCCGTTGCGCAGGCGCTGAGCAGTGCGGCGCCCAGGCCAATGGAGATTAAACGGACATCTGCCATGGCAATCATTCCTTTGAGGTGGCGGGGCAGCTGGGTAACGCGGCGGCAATGGCGCGGCGTTCGGTCGTACCGTCGTTACGCTTTGTCAGGGCATACACATCGAGCCGGCAGCGGCCCGCACCGAAATCCACGTGCGCCTCGTAATCGATACCCGATTCCGGCACGAAACTCCGCGTGGTTGCGCAAGTCGGCCCGTGACCGATCGGGGCATTGCAGACCATTCGATAGCCTGGCGGCGCTTTGGGACACGTCTGACTGGCTACAGCACCGGCACTGAAACCCACCACCATGGGTTCACCTGCCCGCACAGCCAATTCCAAGGGATGTTTGGGTGTATCGCTCAAGCGCGGCATGCCCAGATCCTGCCCACCGAACACCAGCGCGCGAGCAGCTCTGCCAAATCCCGGCACGTTGGCACGGTCGCACGTGGTCCCAGGGTAGATGACGGTATTACCGTCATCGCCGACGATGCGCAGACGCGTTCGTTGACCGTCGGTGGGTTCGTTGTAGCGGAACAACTCAGGCACGTTGGCGACGAGAGAACAGGCGCCAAGGCCAATACAAAGCACCACCGCAGTTAGCGGCCGAAAAAGATCACGCATGACACTGCTATCCGAAACCGGTGTCCCATATCGGCAGCGACCGGCAGCGCGAGACGCTGCGGTAGTACCGTCCTTGGGCGATTGGCGCAAACATCGCGCACATGCGCATCCTTGCAGACGATGGTCACCGTCTAGGTCGCCTGCCGGTAAAGAATTACGTTTTCACGTAATCCTCACCAGCAGGCAATACCCCACCCCAGGTGGGTGATTTCCCTACCTGAGTTGACTGGCTATCGCATTTCGCATCTTGCGAGGTCGCAAGAAACCGCAGCCGCCTTACTCGTGACGTTGCCCCAATGCAGTACGAATCTCGGCCTGGATCGCATTCGCCGCAGCGGCCGGATCGGCAGCCAGACGGATCGGCCGGCCAACCACGATGGCATCGGCGCCGTCGTGGAAGGCCTGCGCCACACCCACGGTGCGTTGCTGGTCGTCGCCGACCGGGCCGCCGGGGCGGATGCCAGGGCAGACGATCGAAAACCCTGCGCCGGTGGCGCTGCGGATCGGGCCGGCCTCCTGGCCGGAGGCGATCACCCCGTCGATGCCGGCGGCCTGCGCGGCCAGCGCGCGCTCCACCACCACCTCCACCGGTTCGCGGTCGATGCCCATCGCCGCCAGGTCCGGCCGGCCCATCGAGGTCAGCACGGTCACCGCCAGCAGGCGCATGTCGCCGTGGTTGGCCTCGGCGGCGGCCTGCAGCATGCCGGCGTGCCAGCCGTGCACGGTGCAATAGCTCACCGGCCACTGCGCCAGGCGGCGGATGGTGCCGGCCACGGTGGCCGGGATGTCGAAGAACTTCAGGTCCACGAACACGCGCTTGTCGCGCCTGGCCAGGGCGTCGAGTACCTGGAAATACTCGCCGGAGGCCAGCAGTTCCATGCCGATCTTGTAGAAGGACACCGACTCGCCCAGGCGGTCGACCCAGGCGATCGCCTCGTCGTGGCCGGGCACATCCAGCGCAAAGATCAACCGCTCATGCGCGGCCAGCGGCAACGGGGCGCGGCTCATCGGGCCACCTCCAGCGCGGCGCGCTTGGCATCGTGGCGCTGCTGCCAGGGCTGGGCGTAATCGTTGTTGAACTGCGCCGGCTCCCAGCCGCCGTAGCTGGGGTTGGGCAGCATCCACCAGCGCTCGCCGAACCAGTCGTGGTATTGCTGCAGCAGCGCGCCACGCGCCTGGCCGGTGTTGGCGGTGACCTGCACGAAGTCGCCCAACTGATCGCCGAACTGCATCAGCACGCGGTACTTCTGGCCGGCCAACTGGCGCCGGCAGTTCTTCTCGCTGCCGTTCTGCTCGCAGCCCTGGACCACCGTGCCAAGGCCCAGAAACACGCTGTCATCGGCCACCGGCAGCCCGACGCTGCGCAGGTTGGCAAGCGTGGCGTCCTTCAGGTGCACGGCGCGGTTGGAGATGTAGACCAGGGTGATGCCGCGAGCGTTGGCGGCCTTGGCGAAATCCACCACGCCCGGGATCGGCTTGGCCTTCTTCTCGGCCACCCACTGGTCCCAACTCAGCTCGTCGTATTCCTTGCCGTCGCGCAGCAGGCGCGCCTGGTACGGCGAGTTGTCCAGCACCGTCTCGTCCACGTCCAGCACCACCGCCGGCTTCAGCCCGGTGGCGGCATTGCCGCGTTCCTCGGGCACCAGCGCGTCCCAGTTGGGCTGCTTCAGCGCAGCGTCCAGCTTGTCGGCAGCGGCGCGGTAGGTCTGCTCGGCCACGGCGCGGTATTCCTCCGAGCGCTGCATCCACAACACTGCGTTGAGGTTGTCGTCGCCGGCCGGCGCGGTGGCGGCTGCGGGCGGCGTGGCGGTCTTGGCTGCGGCGGCGCCGGCGGCCGCATTGGCGGACACGGCCGCGTCCTGCGCGCGCTGCGCGAGCTCCTTATCGCCGGGTTTGCAGGCGCTCAGGGCCAGCGCAGTGCAGGCGAGCAGGGACAACGGGGCGTAAAGCGAGGGGCGCATGGCATCCACCAGGACAGGAGCGGCAATGAAGACCGCGATTTTAGCGGGTTCGCGCCGCCCCGCCCGCTCCGGCCGACAGCAGTGCTGCGGGCAGCGGCACGTGCGCACGCACGGCGACGTGGCCACTTTGGGATTTGCTGGCGTTGCACGCGTGCTTCATGCGCCTGCGACGACTGACGGCCGCTTCGATCCCGTTGCCGCTCTGGCTGCCCTGCACGGGATCGCGGCCTGAAGAACGCCAATGCAGGATCGGCATATGCTTGTGCGCTGATTGCCCCGGAGTGGCCCCCATGACAGATGCACCTTCCCCGCCCGTTCTCGATACCGCCCAGGCCCGCGTGCTTGGCTGCCTGATCGAAAAAGAGGCGACCACGCCGGATGCGTATCCGCTCACGGTCAATGCCGCGCAGGTGGCCGCCAACCAGAAGACCGCACGCGAGCCGGTGCTGAACCTGCAGACCGGCGTGGTGCATCACGCCCTGCGTCAACTCGAAACCCTGGGGCTGGTCCGCCAGCAGTTCTCCTCGCGCGCCGAGCGTTACGAACACCGGCTGGGCAGCGTGCTGGACCTGACCCGCCAGCAGGTGGCCCTGATCGGCCTGTTGCTGCTGCGCGGCCCGCAGACGCTGGGCGAGCTGTTCGCGCGCAGCGAGCGGTTGGCGCGCTTCAACGATGCCGACGACGTACGCCACCATCTGGACCGGCTGATCCAGCGCGGCCTGGCGGTGCAACTGCCGCGTGCCAGCGGCCAGCGCGAGGACCGCTACATGCATCTGCTCAGCGGCGAGCTGGACGTAGAGGCGTTGCAGGCCGCGGCGGCACGCGCTGCGCCAGGCCCTCGCAGCAGTGCCGACAGCAGCGAGCTTGAAGCGCGCGTACAAACGCTGGAAGCCACCGTCGCCGAGCTGCAGGATGCACTGGCCGCCGTGCAGGCGCGCCTGGAGGCGGCTGGCGCCTAGGGCGACGGTTCGCTCCTGGAGATGCCCGCTTCACATCGACGCCTGCGCGGAGCGCAAAGCACGCAACGACCAGCCAGACCGCCAGATGACGCGCTTGCCGCGCAGTGACGGCGCAGCCTGCGGCCGGCCCGCTTACGTCGGCGTATCCACCTCGTCCCAGTCGGCGTCTTCGAAGTGCAGCAGCCAGTTGAGGGTGTAGTGACGCTCGTAGACCACGCCCGGCACGATGCCGGCCGGTGGCGGTTGCTCGCTCTGGCCGGCCTGGCGCACCGCCCAATGCAGGCGCAAGTGCCGGTCCAGCGCATCCAGCAGCTCGGGCACCGGCCGTAGCGTCAGCGACGGCCGCGTCGCAGCTTCGGCATGCTCCAGCGCGCGCTGGGCAGCCAGGGGCACATCGCACAGGCTGGTCGGCTCCGGCAGCGCCTCGGCCAGCCCCAGGGCCCACTGCAGCACGGCCAGGCTCTCGTAGCGCCATCCGAAGTTGGCGAGCTGCTGCGGCTCCGGCGCAGGCTGGGCAAAAAAGGCGCGCTCCTGCGGCGACAGTGCCACCGCCACGCCGGGCAGGCGGGCGTCCATCTCTTCCAACCCGGGTGGCGTATCGCCGGCGGCCAGCATCTCCGCGCGCAAGGCCACCGCAAACAATGCCAGCATGCGCTGCGTCACCGCCGCCGCATCGCGCACCCGCGCTTCGGCCTCGCCAGGCACCGGCGGCAGGCTGGGGGGCACGCGGATGCCTTGCGCGGTCAGCTGCGCGAGTTGCTGCGCACGCCGCTGCAAGGCATCCGGCGGATACGGCACCTGCGCCTGCTCATCGATCGCCGGCTCGCCCTGGCTGATCAGCACCCGCCCGTGCGGATCGCGCACGCTGCCGTCGGCCAGGAAACACACCGCGTTGGCCTGCTCGGCCCACTGCGCCAATTCCCCGAAAGCCGCATCGTCGACCTCGAAAGTGAAATGCTGACGCACCCGCTGCACATGCCGCATCAGGTGATAGCGCGGCTGAGTCATCTGGCCGTCGCCGGCCTGACTCACGTAGCCGACGAAGCCATGCAGATGCGTGGCCAGTTCCGGATCGGCGTGGTCGCGGTGCTGCACGGCGGCACGCGGCAGGAAATCCGGCCACAACGGCTCGCGCAGCGTGGAATAGGCGTTGACCAGCAATGGCATGCAAGTGTCCTTGTTGGGGCGACGGACACAACGACGGCGCTCATCGCCAGGCAGGTGCGGTGCGGAGTCGCTGCGCCGTCCATCCACCGAAGTGCCTGCGCGCCGTCCCCGCCACGCTGACGACTGTTTGCTGCGTTGTGTCGGCCGCGTTCAGCGGTGAGAGTCGCCGCCAGGGTGCCGCAGGCCTGCCCGGCTGTCCATGTCGGCCGGAGCGAGCGCGATCGTGTAATACAGCACCGGATGGTCCTCCTGGCTCAACACGCGCAGGCCTTGCCGCTGCAACCCAAGTTTTTCCAGCGCGCGAATCGAATCGGCATTGTCCGGCGACACGATCGCGCACAACTGCGGCAACCCCAGCACATCGCGCGCATGGTCCAGCACTGCGCGCCCGGCCTCGCTGACATAGCCCTTGCCGCGATGTTCGGGCAGCAGTGCAAAGCCGATATGCGGCACCGGCAAGGTATCGCGGCACAACAACCCCAATGTGCCGGCAAACGCCCCTTCCGCGCGCGTCTCCACCGCCCAGTGCGCAAAGCCGTATTTTTCCCGGTGCGCTTGCGCCCACTCACGCAGATGATCACGCGCCTGCTCGCGGGTGCGCACACCGCGGTCGTTGATGCCGGCGATGAAACCGGGGTCGTTGACCAGCGTCAGCACTGCGTCGGCATCGCGCTCGGGATCCAATGTCCGCAGGCGCAAACGCGGGGTTTCGATCACGACAGTCACGGCGCACTCCGGCATCAGGGCAAACCAGACTGCCGTGCAAGCGTGTCGCTGGCAAGCCTGCGCGGTACGCAACAACCGCTAGTCGAACAATGCCTGGATCGCCGCCAAGCCCGCACTGGCGCGCTCTTTCTTGCGCTCGGCATCGGCCACTGGGTCGGCGCCGTCGCGCTGCAATTCTTCGGCCGGGATCTCGTCGAAGAAGCGGCTGGGCTTGAGCCGCACATGCTCGCCGAACTTGCGCGTCAATTTGCTGTGGCTCATCCACAGCTGCTCCTTGGCACGGGTGATGCCCACATACAGCAGCCGGCGCTCTTCCTGCAGGTTGCCTTCTTCCAGGCTCACTTCATGCGGCAGCACGCCGTCCTCGCAGCCGACGATGAACACATAACGAAATTCCAGGCCCTTGGACGCGTGCATGGTCATCATGCGTACCTGGTTGCCGCCATCGTCCTTGTCGTTGCGCGACAACAACGCCAGCTGCGCGGCCAGATCGCTGGCACTTGCACCACGCGGGCCGCCTTCGAACCACTCGGCCAACTCGTCCAGATTGCGCTTGCGCCGCTGGAAGCCGGTTTCGTCCTTGGACTGGTTGCGCAGGTCGTTGAGCAGGCCGGATTTGTCGGCCAGCATGCGTACCAGCTCCCCCGCCGGCAGCCTGGCCGAATGCTCGCGCATATCGCGCAGGATATCGGTGAACGCACTCAGGCCATTGGCCGCACGCGGCGGCAGGTGCTGCAGCGCGCCCATCGACTCGGCCGCGCGCGACATCGGCACCGACTTCGCACTGGCAAGCTCGGCCAGCCGCGCCAGCGAGGTCGCACCGACCTCGCGCTTGGGCGACTGCACCGCGCGCAAAAACGCCGCGTCATCTTCGGGGTTGACGATCAGCCGCAACCACGACAGCACGTCCTTGACCTCCTGCCGCTCCAGAAACGCAGTGCCGCCGGTCAGGTGATACGGCACGCGCAGCAGCTGCAGCGCCTTTTCCAGTGGCCGCGATTGGAAATTGCCGCGAAACAGGATGCAGAAATCGCTCCACGGCACCTGCTTGGCGGTACCCAGGAACGAGATCTCGGCGGCGACCTTTTCCGCTTCGTGCTCGCTGTCGCGGCATTCCCACACGCGGATGCGCTCGCCGTCGGCCTGATCGCTCCACAGGGTCTTCAAGTGCTCGTGCGGGTTGTGCGCGATCAAGGCATTGGCCGCACGCAGCACGCGGTTGGAGCAGCGGTAATTCTGTTCCAGCTTGATGATTTCCAGTGCCGGATAATCACGCCCCATCTGCTGCAGGTTTTCCGGATTGGCACCACGCCAGGCGTAGATGCTCTGATCGTCGTCGCCCACGCAGGTGAAGTTGCCGCGCGGCCCGGCCAGCATTTTCAGCAGCCGGTACTGCGCATCGTTGGTGTCCTGGCACTCGTCCACCAGCAAGTAGCCGATGCGCTCGCGCCAGCCCATCACGATCTCTTCGTTGGCCTCCAGGATCTGCACCGGCAGGCGGATCAGGTCGTCGAAGTCCACTGCGTTGAAGGTGGTCAGCCGCGCCTGGTAGCGCTCGTAGAGGCTGGCGGCTTCCTTTTCGCGGTTGCTGCGTGCCGCCGCCATCGCCTGTTCGGGTGACAGGCCGGCGTTCTTGGCGCGCGAGATCAGATTCTTGGCATCTTCGATCGCATCGGGCTTGGCGCCGTGCATCAGGTCCTTGATCTGGGCAGCGGCATCGTCGGAATCGAAGATCGAAAAGCCGCGCTTCAAGCCGGCAGCGGCGTGCTCGATCTGCAGGAACTTCAGCCCCAGCGCGTGGAAGGTACAGATGGTCAGGCCATCGGCGCCATCGCCACGGATGCGCTTGGCCACACGCTCGCGCATTTCCTTGGCCGACTTGTTGGTGAAGGTGATCGCGGCGATGCGCTTGGCCGGATAGCGGCCGGTGGCGATCAGGTGCGCGATCTTCTCCACGATCACGCGCGTCTTGCCGCTGCCGGCACCGGCCAGCACCAACAAGGGACCTTCGCAGTGCAGCACTGCGGCGCTTTGCGGGGGATTGAGACCGTGCATAGAGGTTTCCAACAGAGCAGGCCATTGTACCGGCGCCGCGCCGGGCAGGCCTGCGCCGTCGGTTCATGCAGATGGCTGTCACCGCCGGCCGCCCGGCCCGGTAAAATCCACCGATGGCCAAGCTCTACTTCTACTATTCGGCAATGAATGCCGGCAAGACCACCACCTTGCTGCAGTCGGCGCACAACTACCGCGAACGCGGCATGCGCACCTTGATCCTCACGCCCAAGCTCGATCACCGCGCCGGCAGCGGCGTGGTGGCCTCGCGGATCGGCCTGCGCGCGGACGGGCGCACCTTCGATCGCGGCACCGAGTTGCAGCAACTGATCGAACGCGACATCCAGGCCGAAGGCGCGCTGCATTGCGTGCTGGTGGACGAGGCGCAGTTCCTCAACCGTGGCCAGGTCTGGCAGTTGAGCGAGGTGGTCGACCGCCTGCGCATCCCGGTGCTGTGCTACGGCCTGCGGACCGACTTCCGTGGCGAGCTGTTCGAGGGCAGCCAGTTCCTGCTGGCCTGGGCCGACGAGCTGGAGGAGATCAAGACCATCTGCCACAGCGGCAGCAAGGCCACCATGACCGTGCGCGTGGATGCGCAAGGCCACGCGGTGCAGGACGGCCCGCAGGTGGAGATCGGCGGCAACGAGCGCTACGTGTCGGTCAGCCGCGCCGAGTTCAAGAAGATCATGCGTGGCGAAGGCCGCATCGACCCGCTGCAGATCGCGTTGCCGCTGCCGCCTGCGGGCTCGTCGGACAGGGAAACCGGAACGGGGACGGGCTGAAGAATTCAGCCGAAACGCTGTCGACGCGCTGCGCCGGTATGCACGTGTGATGCGCCGCTAAACCCCTGCAGGCATTCGATCGCCGCTGCATTTCCGCTACACATCAACAGGCGTATCGTTGCGGTGCCGTTGCAGCGATCCGCGCGCAACCAGGCGCAACCACAGTCCTGTAAACTGGCGACCATCCACTTGTCGGGAGGCAATTCATGGGTCCGCTTCCTCCCGAGTTACGCGCAGATATCGCGCGTGTTGGCCGGCTATCGTCGGTCCCGGATGTCCTGACCATTCTCACCCGTCTGACCGGCATGGGGTTTGCGGCTGTTGCGCGCGTGACCGATACGCGCTGGATCACCTGCCAGGTCCGCGACGAGCTGTCGTTCGGCCTGGCGCCCGGCGACGAGCTGCCCCTGGTCACCACCTTCTGCGACAGCGTGCGTACCCAGGGCAACGCGTTGTGGTTCGGCCATGCCTCCGAGCACCCGGTCTTCCGCGACCACCCCACGCCGCGGCTGTACGGCTTCGAGAGCTATGTGTCGGTGCCGATCAAGTTCGACGACGGCAGCGTGTTCGGCACCTTGTGCGCGCTGGACCCGTTGCCGCGCGTCATGGACGCGCCGATGGTGGAAAAGGTCGAGCTGCTGGCGCAACTGCTGGCAGCGCAGATCCAGGCCGAACAACGCGCCGAAGAGAGCGCGCAGGAATCGCGGCGCGCACGCAGCGAACTGGGGCGTATCGGCGCCTCCGCGCGCCTGCGCGAAGAATTCATCGGCATCCTTGGCCACGATCTGCGCAACCCGCTGCAGTCCATGCATGCGGTGGTGGACATGCTGGCAATCGACCCGCTCAACCAGCGCCAGGGCGGCGCGATCCGGTCGATGCAGCGCAGCCTGCGGCGCATGGAAGAACTGATCGACTTCGCCAACGATTTCGCGCGCGGTATCGAACGCGACTGGCTGCAACTGGACTACGGCAACGGCAGCGACCTGCTCGATGCCTTGTCGCAGGTCGTCGACGAAACCCGCGCCGCGTATCCGAACCAGGTGCTGTCCACGCATGTGGCCATCGACGAGCCGGTGCATGGCGATGCGGTGCGCCTGGCACAGATGTTCGGCAGCCTGATGATCAACGCCGTGGTGCAGGGGCAACAGAGTTCGCTGATCAAGGCGGTCGCGGTCACCGAGCAGGGCCGCCTGCGCATCGAGGTCTGCAATCTGGACGGGATCGATCCACGCCGGCTCGACGTGCTGCAGGCCTCCACCCACGTACACACCGGCGGACGCGCCTTGCCCGAAGTGGATCTGGGCCTGCACATGGCCGCCCAGATCGCCCGGGCCCATCAGGGCGAACTACGCATCCTCAGCGGCAAGGACGGCACCTGCTTCCGGGTGGACCTGGCCTGCGTGCGCCCGCGTGCGCGCATGCAGTTGGTCAACAGCTCGACGTCGGCCTGAGTCCGAGGCGCCTGGGCGCCGCATCGGCGACTGTGCGGCTGCAACGCAGCCGCGCTCGACATTCGAAATCGGCGGCCTGTCGTCACTGCGCCATCCGCACCTGCCTGCCAATCGCGTCTCGTATAGGTCGCGCGACGTCCCTGTGCGCTAGTAGATCTTGCGCTCGCTCGCCGGTGGCGGCGTCCACTGGTACAGCCAGGTTTCGGTCAGCGGCTTGCCGTTGGCGCGCAGGAACAGGCGGATATCGATCTGCCGGGTGCTGTCATCCGGCGGCACCAGGTCGAACATCGCCCGATAGCCCTTGAGCTCATGCAGCGGACGCGCCGACACGATCTCGGTGCTGCCACGCGACACCTGGAGGATGGCCTCGACCTTGGCTTTGGGGTCCTTGGCCAACGCAGCCAGTTCGCCCCCGGCAAAATCCACCGCAAACCGCCACGAGAAATGGCTGCGCTTCTGCCCGACGATGCCGCCCAGGCCGGTGCGCGTGGCCACGCAATGCGCCAGCGGCGAGCTGGCCGGCGGATGCGCGCCCCAATACAACCGGTACCCCATCAGCAACTCTTGCCCCGGCTGCGGCTTGTCCTGCGGATTCCAGAACGCCACGATGTTGTCGAAGGTCTCGTCCACGGTCGGGATCTCGACCAACTGCACCGAGCCCTTGCCCCAGCCGTTCTTGGGTTCCACCCACAGGCAGGGGCGCTTCTCGTAGAACACGCCGTCGTCCTGGTAGTGGTCGAAGTTGCGATCGCGCTGCAGCAGGCCGAATCCGCGCGGATTCTCATCGACGAACATGTTGAAGCGCAGCTGCGGCGGATTGCACAACGGCCGCCAGATCCACTCGCCGCCGCCGGTCCACATCGCCAGGCCATCGGTGTCGTGGATTTCCGGCCGCCAGTCCCAGTCCATGCGGCGATCGTTTTCGCCGACCTGGTACATGCTGGTGCACGGACCGATCCCCAATCGCTCGATGGTCTTGCGCGGGTAGAGCGCGCTGTCGATCTCCATCACCAGCACCTCGCCATTGGTGATGGCAAAGCGATACGCACCGGCAACGCTGGGCGAATCCAGCAGCCCGTACACCACCACGGTGTTCGAATCGTCGGCCGGCTGCTCCAGGTAATAGGCAATGAAGTCCGGAAACTCCTCCGGCCCGCCGGTGCCGGTGTCGATCGCCAGCCCGCGCGCCGACTGCCCGTACTGGCCTTCCTTGCCGACCGCGCGGAAATAGCTCGCGCCCAGGAAGGCCGAGAAATCACGATCGGTGTCCTTGCGCGTATTGAGACGGAACCCGGCAAAGCCCAGGTCCTTGGGCAACTGCTTGCCGCCCAGCCCGCTGCTGCCGTAATCGAACGCCGCCGGGTCGTAGGCAAGTTGCTGCGCCTTGCCGTCGACGATGTCGTAGATGTGCACGGGGGTGTGGAAATACAGCCCCAGATGGAAGAACTTCGCCTGGAACTTGCCGTTGCCGTCGGCCCACAGCGCATGGTCCTGGCGGTAGCGGATCGACTGGTATTGATCCCAGTTCAACGCCTCCAACGACGCCGGGAGCAGCTGCTTATGGCTCTTGTAAGGCGCCGTGGCCAATGCACGCGCCTGCCCCTTGAGCCAGCCATAGTCGAACGGCTGCGGCTGCCCCAGGCGACGCAGTCCAACGGCCTTGGCCGCCAACGCCCACTGCGGCAGCGCCGGCAAACCGAGCGCGGCCAATGCGGCGGCGGCATTCTTCAGGAAGTGGCGTCGTTGCATGCGCATCGGTCTGCTCAGGGAATGGCCGCCATCATAGCCACAGCTCGGCACGGAGGTGAATGCGGAGGTCAGGGCGCCTGAGACGAAGGCGCGCACGCATTGGTCAGCTGCAGCTCCTGCGCCTTGCTGCACAGGAACTGGTGTTGCGCCTGCTGCACGTCGGGTCCGGTATAGCGCAGCAAGGTCCATTGCTCGTTCGCCTGCATGCGCTCGCCCGGCGCCAGCTGCCGGTACGGCGCGTGCACTTCCATTTCGAGCAGCCCGCGCTCGGGATGCTGCGGCGGCGCGTCCAGATACAGCTCCACCTGCCCTTGCTCCGGATGGATGGCGGACAGCGGCTGGTGCGCAAAGCGGATCACCAGCACCTGGTCGCCCGCAAAGCCTGCCATCCAGCCTGCCGAAGGCTGCAACAACACCTTGCCACGCTGAATCAGCCCGTCCTGACGTGCATCGGCACGCAATGCAAACACGCCGCCGTGATGCCGGTAGGCCGGCGCAACCGTGCCGGCCTCGGTCGGCGGCTGGAGGCGAATGTCTGCCGCGTCGGCAACCGGTACGAATACACGCGTGCTCGCCGCGACCCGCGTGTTGAACCACAGATCCCAGGCGATCGGCTCCTTGCGAATATTCCGAGCGATTGCTTCCACCTCCACGGTATCGGCACGCGTGGATGAAAGAGCCACGCGCTTGCGTAGCTGCACGCCGGTGACCGGACTGGGCACACCTTCCAGGATCAGGTGATCGCCACTACGTGTGACTGCACGAGTGGTTGCCAACGACAGATACGGATCCGGTGGCCAGACCGCGGTGGCCGCCTTGCGCGTCGGGTTGACCTGTTGATGCACCCACCACTGACTCTGCGGCCCTACCCAGACATCGTGGCCGAGGTACGGGATATCGCCTGCAGTCGCGGACACTTTTGGCGCGGGCTGCTGATCAACCGCCTCGCCGGTCTTCAACACGTTGGGGTATCCACGCAAATTGAAAGACAGCACGCGCCCACCGAACGCGGGCGTGGCACTGAATTCAACAACCCCGTTGTGCAACTGGATGCGCTCAACTGCGGGTTTGGTGCTGGACGCAAGCTCATCCGCGCATGCGCTTGTTGCCAGCGGCAACGCTGATGCACCCACAAGCATGATCGGCATAAAGTAGCGCAGTGAGGCAGGCATGGACGACTCCAATCGCAGGACGTCACGATTGTGGCGCGATGCACGGCAACGCACCATCAAGCAATCGGCCACTGCGACTCCACGCGCGCCGTTTGCTGTTATCCGAGAGCTACTGGCCAGCTGCCGTCACTGATCCAGAACTGGAGGTTGGTGTTTCGATCAGCGTGGGTCACGTGGCCGGCGTTCAACGTTGGCAACTGCTGCACCACACCGTCGCACGTTGCCCGATCGTGGCGTGTTTCAACACACGTCCACACTGCTTGCAGGTTTCACCCTCACGCCCATACACCGTGAGTTCCTGCTCGAAGTAACCGGGCGCCCCGTCCGGGCTGATGAAATCGCGCAGCGTGGTACCGCCGCGCTGGATGGCGTAACCGAGGATGTCTTTCACTGCCGTGGCCAGGCGCCGGTAACGGTCCAATGACACTTTGCCCGCTTCGCGTAATGGGCTGATTCCGGCGCGATGCAGGCTTTCTGCCGCATAGATATTTCCCACGCCGACAACGACCGCCTGATCCATCAGAAAGGTTTTCACTGCCGCGCGCCGGCCATTCGCCAGTGCATGCAGATAATCGCCAGTAAATGCATTCGATAATGGTTCCGGGCCAAGTGCCGCCAGCAGATCGTGTACGTGCGTATCGTTTTGCCACAACAGGCAACCAAACCGACGCGGATCGTTGAAACGCAGGACACGGCCATTTTCCAGGCTGATATCCACATGATCGTGCGCCCGCGGCGGGGTATCGCCGGGTAAGACGCGCAGACTTCCGGACATTCCAAGATGCAGCAGCGCGCTGCCGCCGGCATCGGTATCGATCAACAGGTATTTGGCACGGCGACGCACATCGGTGATGGTCGCGCCGGGCAACAAGCGTTCGATCTGCTCGGGGATGGGCCAGCGCAGGTCGGGGCGTCGCAAGATGACGCCATGGATGCGTTGGCCGACCAGATGCGGAGCCAGTCCACGCAAGGTGGTTTCGACTTCGGGCAGCTCGGGCATGCAGGTCTCCAATTGGCCAGGCCGGCGATGCGCCGACACCGATTCAATATGGTGGCCAACGGCAGTAAATCCAGCTCGTCGCCCCAGTCTCGTTACGATGCTCGATTGCGCCAGTGGAGCGTCCGAGTGCCCGATTGCCCTGGCGCTACTCGGCTTCAGCTCTGGCTCTGGCTTTGGCTCTGGCTTTAGCCAGTTGTCTTAAATTTCGCACAAAAAGAAACCCTCAGTCCTGTTGGACTGAGGGTTTCGGGTAAAGCCCCTGGCGATGACCTACTCTCGCATGGCTTGAGCCACACTACCATCGGCGCAGCTGCGTTTCACTTCCGAGTTCGGGATGGGATCGGGTGGTTCCACAGCGCTAATTTCACCAGGGAGACGGTTGGAGCAGCGCTTGATAGCGCTCGTCTCGCATAGGTAACTTGTGACGTAGCTTGCGTTTGGTGATCTACCAACGTTCGTTGGGACCAAGGCAACTTGAGGTTATATGGTCAAGCCGCACGGATCATTAGTATCAGTTAGCTCAATACATTGCTGTACTTACACACCTGACCTATCAACCACATAGTCTATATGGTTCCTTTAGGGGGCTTGTGCCCCGGGAAGTCTCATCTTGAGGCGCGCTTCCCGCTTAGATGCTTTCAGCGGTTATCGCTTCCGAACATAGCTACCCGGCAATGCCACTGGCGTGACAACCGGAACACCAGAGGTTCGTCCACTCCGGTCCTCTCGTACTAGGAGCAGCCCCTCTCAAACTTCCAACGCCCATGGCAGATAGGGACCGAACTGTCTCACGACGTTCTGAACCCAGCTCGCGTACCACTTTAAATGGCGAACAGCCATACCCTTGGGACCGACTACAGCCCCAGGATGTGATGAGCCGACATCGAGGTGCCAAACACCGCCGTCGATATGAACTCTTGGGCGGTATCAGCCTGTTATCCCCGGAGTACCTTTTATCCGTTGAGCGATGGCCCTTCCATACAGAACCACCGGATCACTAAGACCTACTTTCGTACCTGCTTGATCCGTCGATCTTGCAGTCAAGCACGCTTATGCCTTTGCACACAGTGCGCGATGTCCGACCGCGCTGAGCGTACCTTCGTGCTCCTCCGTTACTCTTTAGGAGGAGACCGCCCCAGTCAAACTACCCACCATACACGGTCCCTGATCCGGATAACGGATCTAGGTTAGAACGTCAAGCACGACAGGGTGGTATTTCAAGGATGGCTCCACTGCAGCTAGCGCCACAGTTTCATAGCCTCCCACCTATCCTACACAGACGAACTCAACGTTCAGTGTAAAGCTATAGTAAAGGTTCACGGGGTCTTTCCGTCTTGCCACGGGAACGCTGCATCTTCACAGCGATTTCAATTTCACTGAGTCTCGGGTGGAGACAGCGCCGCTGTCGTTACGCCATTCGTGCAGGTCGGAACTTACCCGACAAGGAATTTCGCTACCTTAGGACCGTTATAGTTACGGCCGCCGTTTACTGGGGCTTCGATCAAGAGCTTCGCCTTGCGGCTGACCCCATCAATTAACCTTCCAGCACCGGGCAGGCGTCACACCCTATACGTCCACTTTCGTGTTTGCAGAGTGCTGTGTTTTTGATAAACAGTCGCAGCGGCCTGGTTTCTGCGACCCTCTTCAGCTATAGCTCGCATGAGCCACCAAAAAGGGTGCACCTTCTCCCGAAGTTACGGTGCCATGTTGCCTAGTTCCTTCACCCGAGTTCTCTCAAGCGCCTGAGAATTCTCATCCTACCCACCTGTGTCGGTTTACGGTACGGTCTTCGTGAGCTGAAGCTTAGGAGCTTTTCCTGGAAGCGTGGTATCAGTGACTTCGCCATAAAGGCTCGTCTCGGTGCTCGGTCTTAAAGGATCCCGGATTTGCCAAAGATCCAAACCTACCGCCTTTCCCCGGGACAACCAACGCCCGGTACACCTAACCTTCTCCGTCCCTCCATCGCACTCACGCGAGGTGCAGGAATATTAACCTGCTTCCCATCGACTACGGCTTTCGCCCTCGCCTTAGGGACCGACTAACCCTGCGTCGATTAACGTTGCGCAAGGAAACCTTGGGCTTTCGGCGTGCGGGCTTTTCACCCGCATTATCGTTACTCATGTCAGCATTCGCACTTCCGATACCTCCAGCAGACTTCTCAATCCACCTTCGCAGGCTTACGGAACGCTCCTCTACCGCGCATAAAACAAGTTTTATGCACCCCAAGCTTCGGTTCACTGCTTAGCCCCGTTAAATCTTCCGCGCAGACCGACTCGACCAGTGAGCTATTACGCTTTCTTTAAAGGGTGGCTGCTTCTAAGCCAACCTCCTGGCTGTCTATGCCTTTCCACATCGTTTTCCACTTAGCAGTAAATTTGGGACCTTAGCTGTGGGTCTGGGTTGTTTCCCTTTTCACGACGGACGTTAGCACCCGCCGTGTGTCTCCCGGATAGTACGTACTGGTATTCGGAGTTTGCAATGGTTTGGTAAGTCGCGATGACCCCCTAGCCATAACAGTGCTCTACCCCCAGTAGTATTCGTCCGAGGCGCTACCTAAATAGCTTTCGAGGAGAACCAGCTATCTCCGGGTTCGATTAGCTTTTCACTCCTAATCACAGCTCATCCCCGTCTTTTGCAACAGACGTGGGTTCGGGCCTCCAGTACCTGTTACGGCACCTTCACCCTGGCCATGACTAGATCACCCGGTTTCGGGTCTACTGCCCGCGACTATGCGCCCTTATCAGACTCGGTTTCCCTTCGCCTCCCCTATACGGTTAAGCTTGCCACGAACAGTAAGTCGCTGACCCATTATACAAAAGGTACGCAGTCACTCTTGCGAGCTCCTACTGCTTGTACGCACACGGTTTCAGGATCTATTTCACTCCCCTCTCCGGGGTTCTTTTCGCCTTTCCCTCACGGTACTGGTTCACTATCGGTCGGTCAGGAGTATTTAGCCTTGGAGGATGGTCCCCCCATATTCAGACAGGGTTTCACGTGCCCCGCCCTACTCGTCTTCACTGGAGTGGCCCTTTTAAATACAGGGCTATCACCTTCTATGGCCAATCTTTCCAGATTGTTTTTCTAAAGCCATTCCAGCTTAAGGGCTGCTCCCCGTTCGCTCGTCACTACTTAGGGAATCTCGGTTGATTTCTTTTCCTCCGGTTACTTAGATATTTCAGTTCACCGGGTTCGCTTCCAGCAGCTATGAATTCACTGCAGGATACTGCCGAAGCAGTGGGTTTCCCCATTCGGATATTGCCGGATCAAAGCTTGTTGCCAGCTCCCCGACACTTTTCGCAGGCTACCACGTCCTTCATCGCCTCTGACCGCCTAGGCATCCACCGTGTGCGCTTATTCGCTTGACCATATAACCCCAAGTTGCCTCGGAGCTACATGCCGTGTTGTGTGGGGTACAAAGCCACCAACGCGAACATACGACTCAATTATTTAGGGACTCGAAGTCCCCGCCTTAGCCTCAACGACACGTTTAGATAGATATCTCAAACGCTCGCTACGTCACAAGTTATAAAAGAACATGTATCAGCCTCAACGCTGATCCATATAAATTCTTAAGTGTGCACTACATTCAGAGTGGTGGGTCTGGGTAGAC
>NZ_CM150785.1:4810000-4932416 GCF_056393585.1 Xanthomonas sp. NCPPB 3200
CAGGCAGGACGACAAGAGCCTCGACAGAGAGCCGACCACGCAAGGTGCTGCGCTATCGATCACCGGCGTGCTCGGTAAGAATGCATGCACTAGATAGAGAGCTCCCAATGTCTCCCTTACGCAGCCTGCTTCGCGATCTGTCCCTGCCTGCGATTGCCGCGGGCTTCGTCACCGTGCTGGTGGGCTTTGCCAGTTCTGCGGTGATCGTGTTCGAGGCGGCGCGTCACCTGGGCGCGGATCAGGCGCAGATCGCCTCGTGGATGTGGGCGCTCGGCATCGGCATGGGCGTGACTTGCATCGGGCTGTCGCTGCGCTACCGGGTGCCGGTGGTGACGGCCTGGTCCACGCCCGGCGCGGCCATGTTGATCGGCAGTGCGGCCGGGGTGCCGTTGCGCGAGGCGATCGGTGCGTTTGTGCTGGCGGCGGTGCTTGGCATGCTGGCCGGCTTCTCGGGGTTGTTTGAGAAGGCGATCCGGCGCATTCCGATCTCGCTGGCCTCGGGCATGTTGGCCGGGGTGTTGTTGCGTTTCGGGCTGGACCTGTTCGTGGCGATGCAGAGCCAGGTGTGGCTGGCGCTGGCGATGCTGGCGGCCTATCTGGCCGGGCGGCGCTGGTTTGTGCGCTATGCGGTGATCGCGACCTTGCTGGTCGGCGTGGCGATTGCGGCCGGCAGCGGGTTGATGCAGTGGAAGAGCGTGGAGCTTGAACTGGCCCGGCCGGTGCTGGTGGTGCCGTCGTTGTCGTGGGCGGCGTTGTTCGGGCTGGCGATTCCGTTGTTCGTGGTCACCATGGCCTCGCAGAACGTGCCGGGCGTGGCGGTGATCCGCGCTTCCGGCTACGCGGTACCGATCTCGCCGACGATCGGCTGGATCGGGGTGGTCAATACGCTGCTGGCACCGTTCGGTGGCTATGCCTTGAACCTGGCGGCCATCACTGCGGCGATCTGCATGGGCCGCGAAGCGCACGAGGATCCGGCGCGGCGTTACACCGCTGCGGTGAGCGCGGGCGTGTTCTATGTGCTGATCGGCGTGTTCGGCGCGACCGTGGCGGCGGTGTTTGCCGCCTTTCCGCGCGAGCTGGTGATGGCCATCGCCGGGATCGCCTTGCTGGGCACGATCGGCAACAGCCTGGCGGCCGCCTTGCAGCAGGACAGTGAGCGCGAAGCGGCCTTGATCACCTTCCTGGTGACCGCATCGGGGCTGACGCTGGGCGGGATCGGCGCCTCGTTCTGGGGCCTGGTGGCCGGGACGATCACCTTGCTGGTGTTGCGACCGCGGGCCTAGGGCAGCGATCAAAACGACGGCGCGCACCGCCAGGCGGGCGCGGCCGGTGCGCGGAATCCTCAACACTGCGTTACTTCCGCGCCGTCCGCACCCCGCTGGCGACTACTCGCGACGTTTGTCAGCCACTGCTGGCTGCGCCAGACGATTCGGTTGCGGGCCGCGCTTATTCGGGGTCGCGTAGCTGCAGCAGCCAGTGGGCAGTAACGCCATTGGGGCTGGGCAGCGGTTCGAGGTGGAACTGGCGATAGACCGGCGCGCCCCCCTGCGCGCGCAGCGGCAGGGTGACATAGGCGGCGCGCCCTTGCCGCAGCGCGTCTTCGAGCAGCTCCACCTTGGACGGGGCGGCATCGCTGGCCAGCAGGGACAGGATGTCGCAACCGATCAGGTCGGCCACTTCGGTCTGGCTGAGTTCTGCGAAGGCCGGATTGACGAACATCAGCCGGTGCGCGTCTGCGGTGCCGCGTTCGATGATGGCCACACCATCGCGCAGCCGCGAGAGCGAGGCTTCGAGCAAGGTGAAATCCTGCTGGAAGCGCTTGCGCTCCATCAGTTCGATCAGCACGCGCAGGCTGCGCGCCGATTCCAGGTGCAGCGGCGACCAGCGTCGCGCGCGACCGCGCACGGTTTCCTGCCACAGGTCGAAGCTCTTGCGTGGCGACAAGCGCGAATTGGGAATGTCCTGCAGCTTGGCCAGCTGCGGATTGCCGGCCCATTTGACCTGCTGCACCTGCTCGCGGCGGGTCCACAGCAAGGCGCTGCGCGACTGCGGCATCAGCGGCACGAAAATGAAACCGGCCGCCAGCGGGGCGAGGTCGGCCAGCTCGGGGAACACCTCGCCGATCGCATCCACATGCAGGGCGCCGACCGCATCTTCGCGCAGGGCATCGTGGTGTTCGGATTCGATGTGGTCGCGGATGCGGCGCAGCGCGGCCGCGTCCGGGGTGCTGCCATGCCGGCTGATCTCGCCGCCATGGAAGATCGCCACGCCGTCGGCGTCGACCACGTCCATCAGGTCGGGCGCCATGTCGGCGAGCATTTCCACGGTCATCTGGTCGGCGTCGTTGAAGTCGGTGATCAGCTTCTCGCGCACGGTGAGCAGCACCGATTCCATGTGCGCACGCGCCACCGCCTGCAAACCGCCGATGCGCCCGGCCAGCGCGCGGGTCACCGCATCGGTGGCATCGCGCATGGCGTGGCTGGTGAAGTGCGGGCTGTAGTGGTGGCAGGCGATCAGCCCCCACAGCGCATCGTTGACGACGATCGAGGACACCAGCGTGGCGGTCACGCCCATGTTGGCCAGGTATTCCAGATGCACCGGCGAGACGCTGCGCAGGCTGACATCGCTCAGGTCCACCGGGGTGCCCAGGCGCGGATGCAGGGTGGGTTCGATCGGCGACGCCCGATAGCCGACATCGGCGATCTGGCGGACGCGGTTGCGCAGGTACAGCGCGCGCGCCTGGGCCGGGATGTCGGTGGCCGGGTAATGCAGGCCGAGATAGGCATCCAGCTCGGGCTGGCGCGCTTCGGCGATGATGTCGCCATTCCACTCTTCGTCGAAGCGGTACACCATCACCCGGTCGAAGCCGATCATGCTGCGTAGCCCCTTGGCGGCGCGCACGGCGGCTTCGGCGATGCCGGGATCGCGCTCGATGCTGCGCAGCAGCGGCAGCGCTTCGCGCAGGGTGACGTCCATCAGGCGTGCGTCGCGCGGCTCGATTTCCACCAGCCACTGCTCCGGATACAGATGCCAGGCGGCCACCCAGGGGTGGTCGGTGGGTGCTGCACGCAGGGGAAAGCGCACGTCGGCATGCAGCAGGTGCTGCGCCTGGTCCTCGACCGCGAATGGCTGCTCGCCGGGCAGTTCCAGCGCTTGCGTGTAGACCATGCCCAGCAGCTCGGCCAGCGGTACACCGAGCAGGTCGGCGGCGGTGGTGCTGGCCTGCACGATACGGCCGTCGGCCGGCTCGATCACCAGCAGCACGCCGTACGGCTGGATCAGGCCGGGGATATGGATCGGCTCACGCGCACAGACATCCATATCCAGGGGTTCGGTGGGCTGATTCACGGGCGCGGCTCCGCTGCAAGACAGGTGTGGAAGTGGGCAAACATGCGCTGCGCACCGTCGATGGCGGACGCGCGCGCGGAAGAGGTGTCCAGGCGTTGATCGAGCATGGCCTGGAACCGGCGCCAGCCAGCCGGGTCGTCGTTGGCCAGTTCGAAATAGCGCAAGGCGTCAGCCAGCGCGGGCTGCTGCTTGCGCAAGGTGCGCGCGATCATCCGCCCGCCGAGCTGCGAGCCTTCGATGACGTAGAGCATGCCCCAGCGTGCGGCATCGTTGCCGGCGGCAGGCGCCGCGATGGGCGGCTGTGGCGGCTGCCCGAGCGTGTGCAGGTCCTCGCGCAGGGCCGGGACGCGGCGGCGGTACTGCCAGCCGGTGCCGATCAGGGTGCTGAGCCAGTCGCTCAGTTGCGCTTCGAAGCCGGCCAGCAGCGCATGGTGCCGGCGCAGGATCAGCGTGTAGGCAGCGCGATCGACCCGCCCCTGCCCCAGCGCCTGCATCAGCGGAACCGTCTCGACCAGGCGGTGGGCGTCCTGCGTGGCATGGCGCAGCGCGAGCGCGGCCGAGGGCGGAACAGCCAGGGTGTCAGGACACATAATGAGTGGAGGCGGTGCCGCAGCACGGAATGCATCAGCCTAGCAGTGACTGCGCAAATCAGATAAAGCGGGCGCGAGCACAAGCTGAATAGGTTGGCATCATCCCTGTGCCGCGGGGGCCATGCCGGCCCCCCGCCCTGCCCGCCGCCAGGCCATGACCCAGCCTGCGGCAAGCAGAACACCCGCCAGCAACCAGGGTGCGCCGGGCAGATGCAGCGGTGCGCCCGTGCCGATAAACCAGGCGAACACATTGGCAAACAGCAGCGGACCGGCGATACCGGCCAGACTGACCAGGCTGGTCAGCGCGCCCTGCACGCGGCCCTGCGCATCGGCGCCGACCTCGCGGGTGATCAAGGCCTGCGCGGCCGGTGCGGCGATCGCCCAGAACGCGCTGATCGGCACGCCGATCAGGAACGTGGTGCCGCTGTCGGCCAGCCCGTAGATGACGAAACCGACCACCCCGCAGCCCAGACCCAGCAGCAGCGCACGGCGTTCGCCCAGCCGGCGCACCAGCCGGCCGACCAGCAGCGCATTGACGATGATGCTGCACACGCCGACGCCGGCCAGCACCCAGCTCACCTCGCGCGGGCCCCAGTGGTATTGATAACCGGCGAACAGCACGAAGATGCTGGGATAGACGTAGTGCGCCAAGTTGGCCAGAAACACCACCGAGGCCAGGCCGAACACCTGCGGATAACGGCGCAGCAGCTTGAGTGCGCCGAGCGGGTTGGCATGCGACCAGTCCAGGCGTGGCGTGCGGCGTTCGGCAGGCAAGGATTCGGGCAGCACGAACCAGCCATACAGCACGTTCAGCAGCGCCAGCCCGGCGGCGAACCAGAACGGCCAGCGCAGGCCGATGCTGCCCAGCCAGCCGCCGATCAACGGCCCGGCGACAAAACCAATACCGAACGCGGCGCCAAGCATGCCGAACGCGCCGGCGCGTTTGTCGGCCGGGGTGACGTCGGCGATGTAGGCATTGGCGGTGGAAAAGCTGGCCGAGCACACCCCGGAGATCACCCGCGCCAGCAGCAGCATCGGCAGGGAATGGGCGACCGCCATCAGGATGAAGTCCAGGCCCAGCCCCAGGCAGGAAAGCAGGATCACCGGGCGGCGGCCGTAGCGGTCGGACAGGGTGCCCTGCAGCGGCGAGCAGACGAACTGGATGGCGGCGAACAAGAAGCCAAACCAGCCGATCCAGCCGGCGGCGACGGCGTAGTCGCCCCCGGTGAACTGGCGCACCAGATCCGGCAGCACCGGAATGATCACGCCGAACGACAGCACGTCGATCAGCACGGTGATGAAGATGAAGATCAGCGCGGCGCGGCGCCGGCCCGTGGCGGGAGCGGAATCTGCTGGGAGGGACATCGCGCTGCGCAGTGGGGCGAAGCGGCGAGTGTAGCGGTGGACCGGGTGGCGCAGTTGTGGGGATGAGCTGTCGCCTGATACGCCCAAGATCCCCCTCACTGAAAGCCCCTCTCCTGAGGGGCGAAAAGGCATGGCTTGCGCGCCACTGGCGCGCGTGCCCTGAAGCGCCCGCGCCTCATGCGCGGGCGGGGGCGCCGAGCGCGGGTTGGGATGAGGGTACGTGCGAAGCCACAGGAATTGTGAGGTGGCACGAGGCTTCGCCCGCACCCTCGTCCGCCCCTTCGGGGCACCTTCTCCCGGCGGGAGAAGGGAGCCGTGCTGCTTCTTTCCTGTTGGAAGGCAGCGCAGGATCTGGGCGATCCTGGTGCCAACTTGCACTTACTCGACGCTGATGGTCTGGGTCAGCGTGTGGCTGGCGCCGGGGGCGAGTTCGATGACGTCCGGGCCGGCGTTGGCCGCTTCCAGGCAGACGTAATGGCGCCAGCCCTCGCCCACGTCGGCCATCTTGGCGGCCGCCTCGTCGCCCGGGTTCCAGGCCACCAGCGAGCGACTGCCTTTGGTGGCGATGACGATGCGGCGGCCGAGTACCGGGTCGGTCAGGGTGTAGCGGCCGCCGGCGTTGGTGTAGATGCGGTCGCTGCGGCCGGGGTCGCGTGGGTCGCGCAGGCTCCAGTCGCCCTGCTGGCGGTGGGCGGTGGCGTAGTTCTCGTACTTGTCGAGGTAGTCCAGCCCGTCCAGGCCCTGCACGCTGACGGTGAGCGCGTCGCCGACGCGGAAGTAGTTGTGCAGCGCCTGGGTGAAGCGCACCGGGGCCGGGCTGGTGTTTTCGGTGATCAGGCTTTGTTCGAGGGTGCGGCCGATGCGCAGGGTCATGCGCAGGCGCAGCGCCAGGTCGTCGAAGCTGGGCGGGGTCAGCGTGAGCACCAGGGTGCCGTCGTCCTCGCGCCGGCTCTCGGTGAGCTGCCAGGGCACGGTGCGCACGAAGCCGTGTGCAGGGACCTCGCCGGTCTGGTCCTGGCGGCCGAAGTACGGCCAGCACACCGGCGCGCCGCCGCGGATCGGTGTGGGCGGCTGCTTGGCGGTGGGCGACAGCCACATCACGTCCTGCCCGCCCTTGGGCACGAACGACAGCAGCTGGCCACCGAACAGGCTGATGGCCGCAGTGGAGAACGGGGTGTCGATCAACAGCGAGGGAAAGCCGTGGAAGTCGCCTGTGCGCAGGCCGGTGAGGTCGGACATGGGGGGTGCCTTCTGGACGATGGGGGATTGGACGAATGCGGGATAGGCGGCCGGCAGCTTGAACGCCGTGGCGCGGATGGCCGCCGCGCCGGCGACCGGCGGGGCGGCGCGCAGGGCGGTAAGGATGCGTTGGCCGGGGCGGCCGTCGGCCGGCTGCAGGCCCAGGCGGGTCTGCTCGACCTGGATGGCGCGCCGGCTGGCGGTGCCGATCATGCCGTCGGCCTCGCCGATCAGATGGCCGCGCGCCAGCAGCAATTGCTGCAGTTCGCGCCGTTCGGGCCGGCCCAGGCCGGGGTCGTCGGTGGGCCAGGCGGCGACCAGGCCGGCGCCACCGCGCAGCCGGTCGGCGAGCAGGGCGATCGACAGCGCGTAGCTTTCGGCGGCGTTGTAGGCGTAGATCGCGTCGTAGTTGCGGAACACCAGGAATGCCGGGCCGGTCGCGCCTGCCGGCAGCAACAGGGCGGCCGGGGTTTCGGCGGGCAGACCGGCCGGCGCCAGCGCCTTGCCGTCGGTGCCGAGCAGGCCGGCGTCTTGCCAGGCCTGCAGCGGTTGGCGCCGGGTGCGGCCGGCCTTGCTGGCATCGAAGCCGGCAGGCAGGCGGACTTCCATGCCCCAGGGGCGGGCACGCTCCCAGCCGGCCTTGACCAGATAGTTGGCGGTGGAGGCCAGCGCGTCGGGAATGCTGGCGACCAGGTCGCGGCGGCCGTCGCCGTCGCCATCCACCGCGATGCGGGCATAGGTCGAGGGCATGAACTGGGTCTGCCCGAAGGCGCCGGCCCAGGAGCCGGTCAAGCCATCCGGCGACAGATCGCCTTGCTGCAGCAGGCCGAGCAAGGCGAGAAATTCGCCACGGAAGAACGGCTGGCGGCGGCCCGCGCACGACAGCGTGGCCAGCGAGACCAGCAGCGGGCGCTTGCCGGTGACGCGGCCGTAGTCGCTCTCCACGCCCCAGACCGCCACGATGGTGGCCGGATCGACCCCGGTCTGTTCGGACAGGCGCATAAGCAAATCGCGGTGGGTGGCCAGCATGGCCTGGCCGTCGGCGACACGCTGGCTGTCGACCAGGCTGGCGAGGTAGTCCCAGATCGGGGTGGTGAATTCGGGCTGGGCATCGAGCAGCGGCAACACGCTGGGGTCGGGCGCCAGGCCGGCGGTGAAGCGCTGGAAGTCGGCGGCCGCCACGCCCTTGGCGGCGGCCTGGGTCTGCAGGCCGGCCAGGCAGCGGTCGAAGGCCGGATCGGCGCAGGCGATCAGCGGCGCCAGCGCCAACAGCGCAGGCAGGACGCGCCGGGTCGGCATCACGGCGCGATGGCCGGCGTGTGGACGGAGGTCATGCGGTGGAGCGCTCCTACGGCGGGTCGAGCCGCCGAGGATAGCCAACCTGGCTGGTTGCAGGCGTGCAGGTCGTGATGTTGCGACGGCATCGTGCGCTGCGCTGGTCGGTGGCGACACGCAGGCGTGACTGTGCGGTGCGCGCGCTTTTCAGTGCGATGGGCACGGCGCAGACGTCGTGTGGCGCGAGTCGGAGAATGATGTTGCGTGCCGATGGAGTGGCACCGGTCCGGCCCGCCTGGCGAAGACGCCGCGGCAACCCAGCCGCGTCGATCGCCGCGCCTAGCTACCGTCGCCGGTGATGCCGGTCAGCAGCGACAACGCCGGGCTGGAGGGGCTGGTGTCGGGCATACGTCGGGCGCGCGCGCTGCGCGGGGCGTCGTGGCGGGGGCCGAACCAGATCAGTGCCGTGGCCAGGCACGCCGGCAGCACGATCGCGAACACCACGATGGCCACAAGCACCCACTGCCAGAGATTGAAGGTTGCCATCATCGTGTCCGCCCCGCGGCGAGCTCCGCCGAGGCGGCAAGCTTCCGGGATCGGCTGCGAACGTGGCGTCGAGAAACCGCGCCGGCCCGTGCCGTCCGTCGGGCTGAACAGCTTCATGGTGAGCGTGACCGCTGACCTCGCTCACGCCTGAGCCCGGCTCAGCGCGCGTCGAGGTAATACCAGCGGCCGTCTTCGCGCACGAAGCGGCTGTGTTCGGTCATGCGCACCGCGCTGCCGCCGCCGATGCGGTAGCGGGCCAGGAACGCCACCTCGGCGGTGTCGGTGCCGGTCTCGATGGCGCGTTGCACGGTCAGGCCGAGCCAGGTGGTGCGGCCGCCCTCGTCCAGCGACAGCTCGGATGGGCGCGTGGACGGATGCCAGCTAGCGAGCAGGTACGCCACATCGCGGCGGACGTAGGCGCTGTAGCGCGCACGCATGAGGGTTTCGGCATCGGGCGCGGCGGCGCCGGCGTGGTAGTGCCCGCAGCACTGCGCGTAGGTGGCGGCGCGGCCGCAGGGACAGGGATCGTTGGAAGTGGAAGTCGGCATCTGGCGATTGTGCGGGAAGTGGGAAGTGGGAGGCGGGGTTTCTGCGCGTTTATGCTGTCGCCCCGTCGTGCGGAGCACCGCCTTGCTGGAACTGATTCCCACCGAATTGCCGTGGCTGCTGTGCATCGCGTTTATCGCCGGGCTGGTGGATGCGGCGGTCGGCGGCGGTGGCCTGATCCAGTTGCCGGGATTGTTTGCGACCCTGCCGCAGCAGGCGCCGTCGCTGATTCTGGGCACCAACAAGTTCAGCGCGATGTTCGGCACCGGTGCCTCGGCATGGCGCTATGCGCGCACTGTGCGCTTTCCGTGGCGGCCGGTGCTGTACGCGACGGTGGCGGCGTTTACGTTTTCGTTTCTGGGCGCGACCGCGGTCAGCCTGATGCCCAAGCAGGCAGTGCGGCCGCTGATCCTGGTGCTGCTGATCGCGATGCTGGTCTACACGCTGATCAAGAAGGACTTCGGTGCGCTGCATCGCCCACGCCAGATCGGCCGGCGCGAACTGATCACTGCCTTGGCGATGGGCGCGGCGATCGGGTTCTACGACGGGTTCTTCGGGCCCGGTACCGGCAGTTTCCTGATCTTCCTGTTCATCCGCTTCTTCGGGTTGGACTTTCTGCGCGCCTCGGCCGCGGCCAAGGTGGTGAACCTGGCCACCAACCTGGCGGCGCTGTCGTTCTTCCTGCCCAGCGGCCAGGTGATGCTGGCGATCGGCATCCCGATGGCGGTGGCCAACGTGGCCGGTGCGGTCGCCGGCACGCGGATGGCGCTACGCGGCGGCACGCCGCTGATCCGCACGTTGTTCCTGGTGCTGGTTATCGTGCTGATCGGCAAGATGGGCTGGGATCTGCTGCACGGCGCTTAGAACTCCATACTCAGCGTCGCCGACACCGTGCACGGTGCGCCGGGAGAGTGGTGGTCTGCTGTCCCCGACCTGCGACGCCTGCGACCGCAGCGCGGTGACGCAGGCATCCAGGTGGCGCGCTCAGCGCTTTCCGCGCGGCTTGCCTGCAGATCCGCGCGTGGACGCAGCACGCGCCTTGGCCGCGGTTTTGGTTGGCACGGGCTTGGTTAACGCGGGCCTGGCCGCAGTGCGCGCGGCAGTTGTCCTGGTTGCCTTGGTCGCGCCACCCAGCGATGTGGTGGCGCGCCTGGTCGCTACCGCCGACTTGGCAGCGGGCTTTTTCGGCGCTGCCGCTGTTGTCGCGGCCTTGTTCGGCTGGGGAGTCGGTTTGACGGACGCGATCGTGCGCCTGGATGCCGTCCCGGTGTTCGCCGGCGTCCTGCCCGGTTTGGTCGGTGTTGCCGGCTTGCGCGCTGTGCCCGCTGCAGGCGATGCACGCCTGGCTGATGCAGGTTTGGCGGACACGGCCTTGCCCGCTGCAGCCTTCGCCGCTGCCGACGTGCCTGATCCCGCACGTGCGCTGGAAGCGGCTGTCTTCGCGGGCTTCGGCGCGGCTTGAACGGCCGGCGTCGATGCCGGCGCGACCTTGCTGGCTCGCTTGCCCGCCTTGGCCGCCACGTCGTCCTGTGCAGGGACGTCGTGAAGTGCCGCGCCCTCAGCGGCAGAGACGGCAGCGGTGCTGTCCATCCGCGTTTCACCCTGCGTCGAACGCGGTGCATCCTCGCGCTGCGCAGCGCTCACCGCCTGTTCCGTCACCGCTGCAGCGGCCTCGTCCCCACGCGAGCGCTCGGGCAACTGGAGTCGCTGCGCCTGCTCGTCGTATTCGATCAGCAGCACGCCGGAGTTGTGCCGGCCGCTGATTTCCACAAAGCAGGCACCGCCGATGAACGGCTCCAGCGTCATCACCGATTTCAGCGGCGTGGCCACCACCATCTGGAAACCGAAGTTCTCGAAGATGTTCATCGCCAGCGCGGTGAATTCGTTGTCGGCCTTGTCGAAGGCTTCGTCCAGCACCACCGCGCAGTAGCGCGGCAGTTCGCCGTCTTCGCCACCGAGCTGGTAGCGCAACGCGGCGGCCAGGCAGGTGGTTGCCAGCTTCTGGCGCTGACCGCCGGATTTGCCGGCGCCGCTGCGGTAGATCTCCACCTGCGCGCGGGTCTGCGCATCCAGCTCCACGCCGATGAATTCCACATGCTGGCGCACGTCCAGCACCTGCTCGCGCCAACGGCGTGCGTCCGGTTCCTGCGCGCCCAGGCGTGCCACCAACGCGCGCAGGGTGGAAAACTGCGCTTCGGCCAATGCGCGGTCTTCGGTCTGTTGATGCGACAGCACCGCGCGCAGCTGTTGCTGGAATTCCTGCACCTCGCCCAGGCGACGGTCGCTGACCTCGATGGTCAGCAGCGTGCCGCGATTGAACGGCACCTGCTCCAGACTGGCGTTGACCTCGTCCATGCGCTGCTTGATGCCCTTGTGGGCCTCGGCGGTGTGGCGCTGCAGGGCCAGCAGGTTGTTCTTGCTCTGGGTCTGCAGCAGATCGAAGAAGCGGTGCTCGTGGCGCGGCAGGCCATCGCTCTCCAGGCGATCCAGGCGCGCGAGAAAATCGTCGGCACTGGCCAGGCTCACGGTGAAATCGCCGCTGTCTTCCGGCCATTGCTGGCAGTACTTGCGGAAGCAGTCGAGCAGCTGCGCGCTGAGCCGGCTGTCGCGGCCCTGGCTCTCGGCCAGTTGCTCGGCCAGGCCACGCTCGACCACGCGGAAATGCGCCTCCAGATTGTCCAGCGACAGCGGTGCCAGCGTCGCCAGGCGTTCGCGCAGGCCCTGCAGCTGGGTGGGCGTGAGCGCGGCGGTGCCGGCACGGCTGGCACAGGCAGCGTGCTGCTGTTCCAGCCGGACCCGCTCGCGTGCCAGCTGCGCGCGCTCCAGCCGCACGTCCTCGTAGGTGCGCTTGGCCTGGTCGCGCAAGGTGCGTGCGGTCTCGATCGCCTGGCCGAGCGCGCGCAGGCCGCTGTTGCCTTCGCGCAGCTGCTGCAGCTGTTCGTCGATATCGCTCAGGCGCTGCAGCTTGGGGCCGACATCGATCTCGTCCCAGTCGCGCTCCACCAGCGTGTGCGCGGCCAGCTGCCGTTCCTGGTCCTGCTCGCGTTGCTTGCGCAGCGCGGCCACGTCGGCATCGCAACCGGCGATGCGCTGGGCAAGCGTCTGCGATTCGCGCTCGAACACCTTGAGCTTGTCGCGGTTGTCGTGGCCCAGCAACCAGCGTTTGCGGTCGTTGACCGCATGGCGGTCGTCCTTTTCGTAACGGTCGCCGGGATGCTTGACCTGCCCTTCGCGGGTGATGGCGCGGTCGGCATTGCGCAGCGCGGCGGCGTTATCGACGCATTCGTAGTCGAAGCGGCGCATCAACTCGTTGCGCAGCCACTCGGTGAAGGCGTGCTCGCGCAGCTGCAGCTTGCCCGGCAATGCACGCGCATCCGGCGTGCGCGCATGCAGCGCATCGTTGCGGCGTACCCGGAAATACACCAGCCGCGTGCCGAGCTGGGTGCGGTTGACCCACTCGCTGACCTGCGCGTAATGGCGGTCGTCCACCAGCAGCGACTGCGCAAAACCGCTCAGCACGCGCTCGATCGCGCCGCGCCAGGCAGATTGATCCTCGCGCACCTGCACCAGTTCGCCGACGAACGGCAGCGCCGCTTCGGCAATGCCGGTGTCCTCGCACAGGCGCGCGCGCAAGGCCTGCATCGGTGCCGGCATGCTGGACGGGGCGCGCTTCAACGCATCCAGTTCGGCGCGGATCTCGGCAAAGCGCCGCTCATCGTCGCGGCGCACACCCATGCGCTCGGCGATCGCCTCGTCCAGCGCGCTGGCGTCGTGCTTGCCGTTCTCGAGCACGGTCTGCGCGTACGCGATCTGCTCGGCAAAGCCGCTGGCGCCTGCGGCCAGGGCGGTGCCGAGCTGGCGGCAGGCCTGTTCGATCTGCACGCGACGCCGCAGGCGCTCGTCGCGCTCGCGCTCGACCCGGGCGCGCTCGCGTTCGAGTTCCTCGATCTGCTCGCCACCGGCGGCGCGTTGTTCGCGTTCCAGCCCGGCGAGCTTCTGTTCGTGATTGTCCAGCGACTCACGCCGCTGGCCTTCTTCGCCGGCCAGCCCGCGGTCCTGGCTGTCGAGTTCGTGCAGGCGCGTCTCCAGCAAGGCCAGACGCTGCTGTTCGCGGTAGCTGTCCACGCCCAGCTGCAGCTCGCGCAACTCGCCGACGCTGTGGCGCAAGGCCATCAGCGCCGCATGGTGCTCGCGTGCCGGGCTGAGCGTTTCCACCTGCCGGCGTGCGGTGACCACCGCATGGTGTGCGCCGTCGAGTTCGGCGAAGTCTTCCACCAGCCGGTCGGCCGCCTCGAACGTGCGCGGCTCGTCCAGCATGAAGCCGCGCAGGAACACATTGAGATCGCCCAGGTTCTTGGCCGACTGGGTCTTGTGCAGCAACCGCAACGCCATCTCGTTGCCGATGCCCAGCGCATGCCGAAAGCGCTCTGCGTAGCCGGCGAAACCGTCGAAATGCGCGACCTCCTCGCCAAGACGCGCCTTGAGCCTGCGCAGATCCAGATCGAAGCCATCCAGCTCGCTGGCCACATCGAAGCTGCGCGGCGCGACCATGTAATGGCGGCGCACATCGGCCGCGGCATTGCCGCTGCCGGCGATCCAGAACAGGCGAATCAGGCTGACCGTCTCGCCGTGCGCGTTGCGGTATTCCAGCACCAGCGCCGACCAGGTGGCGCCCTTGCGCAGGTATTGGGTGGCGATCTCGCCCGAGGCGCTGTCCTGCTGATCGGCCCAGGCACCGCGCACATACGACACCAGGCTGCGATCGCGCCCGCTGCGCTCGGCCTCGCGTGCGGCGGCGTTGAAGTCGACGATGCTGGGCGGGGTCAGCAATGCCGACATCGCATCCAGCAGGGTCGACTTGCCCGACCCGGAGCGCCCGACGAACAGGAAGCCCTTCTCGGCGATCGGCACCTCGGTCAAGCCGTTGAACGTGCCCCAGTTGTGCACCTGCAAGCGCCGCATGCGGAACTGCTGCGCGCGCTGCTCGGCAAGCGAATCAGTGAACAGGGACGCGCCCGGCTGCGCCGGCGACAGGTTGGACTGGGAATTCATGGCTCACTCACCAAAACGGGATGACGGGTAACGCTGAAGACGACTTACATCAGGACTGTTTGTAGCGGGGTGTTGCGTGCTGCTGGGCTGGTGGCGGTGCTGTGGTCTGGGAGTGATTCGGTACGTCCCTTCGCGGCCTGGGCCGCTCCTACGGGGGCGGTGGTCTGCGTTGACGTGGGGCGGCGGCGGCCGATAAGGAAGCTGGATGCCCTGCTGCAGCCCGTGGAAAAGTGATCGCGTTTGATCGGGCGTGAGAGCCGACATCCATCGCACAACGCACGACTACACAAACTCCACGCATCCCGGGCGTCATACATCGGGCATCGCGATCGGCCGTCCGCTCATCCGCGCTTCGGGCACCTTCTCCCGATGGGGGAAGGCACTTAGTCGAGCGCAACGTCCCCCTCGCGCAAGCCGCGATACGCCACCACCAGGGCCTGCACGTCTTCGGCCGAGAACAGCAACTTCAGCACCGGCGAGACCTCGTAGCGCTCCTCGCTGCCGCGCAGCCGCGACAGCAACTGGTTCTCGCGCATCTTGCCGATCGCCGTCAGCACCCGTCGCGCGAATCCGGCGCGGTCGGTGGACACGTTCTTCTCGTAGACCGACAAGGCCTCCACCAACTGCGCCTCGTCCACCACCGCACGCTCGCCGCGCGTATCGGCTTCGGCCAGTTGCTGGCGCAGGAACAGCAGCAGCACCGACTCGATAAAGGTCAGCGGCGCACTGCGCAGCAGGGTCGGCGATTCCAGCTCGGCGGTGTCGGCCTGCCGGGTAAAGGCCACCCCGCCCTCGCGGTCCAGCACCAGCTCCAGGAACAGCTCGCACAACACCTGGCGGATCGCCGCCTCGTTGCGCAGCAGCGCAGGCCACAACGCACCGTGGCGTTGCGCATCGATGCTGGGGCCGGCCAGCAATTGGCACAGCGCGCGCCGCGCGTCGAACGGCAGCGTGCCGGTGTCGCCTAGGAACAGTTCGCCGCGCGGCTGTGCAGGCGATGTCTCCGTCAGCGGCGTGCGGCCGGCATCGACCGACGCGCCGCTGTCCTCGTCCGCGTCCAGGCGCGTGTCCTCAGTCCAGTTCATTGCGTTTCTCCCGGGTGAACCACACCAGCGGAATGCGTGCGCGCCGCAGGGCGCCGTCGCCGCCTTCCCATTGCACCGTTTCCATCTGTCCGTCGATCACCACGCCGTGGCGCGTGCCCAGCGACAGGTAACCGATCACGCTGCCCAGGCCCTGCGCGGCCGGGCGCTGCTGCAGCGCATCGCCGATGGTCAGGCGCGGGCGCTGGCCGAGCAGCTCGTGCAGGTCGCGGCGCAGGCTGCGCACGTCGATCTCCGATTGCGCGACCAGATCGCCCACGCTGTCGAGCGAGATGTCTGCCGCATCGGCAGCCTGCACGCGGCCATCGACCTGGGTCAGGCGCGGGTCGTGCAGGCGCCATTGCGACAGCGAACGCAGGCGGGCCGCGCTCAACGCCTGGGTGTAACCGGTGGCGGCGGTGGCGTGCAGGCTGTCGCGCAGCTGCAAGGCTTCGCCCTGCGCCTGCTTGAGCAATTGATTGAGCCGGCGCTGCTCCAGATAGCCGCGGCTCTGCACGAAACCGCGCAGGCTGCGGGCGAAGTGCTGCATCACCGTGTGCACCTCGCCGCCGCGCTCCAGCAGCGTGCCGGTCAACCCGCGCAGGAAGGCGCGCTCGCGCCGGTCCAGCTTGCGCGCGAAACCGCGTGCCAGCAGCGCATCCAGCGCCTGATCGAGCTGGCTGCTTTGCTGGGTGTCGTTGAGCAGGCTCCAGAACGCTTCGAAGGTGCGCCCGGCCTCGCTGTCGGCGATCACGTCCACGCCGTTGAACAGCTGCTCCAGCACGTCGCCGCGTGCGCCCTCGTCGTCGATGATGCGTTCGCGGAACTGGCGGTTGAGCTGTTCGAAATCGTCGCGCACGCGATGGAAATCTTCGGCCAGCTCGTCGGAGAGATGGATCAGGTCGCGGGCGCGCTCCAGCGCGCGCTTGCCATCCAGCGCGGCCACGCGGCCGGAGGCCACGCGCTCGATCTCGGCATCGATGCGCGCGCGTTCTTCGCGCAGGGCGGCCAGACGCAGCTCCGGGTCGGCTTCGGTCTGGCCCGCCAGCTGCACCAGCTGCTGGATCACCAGCGACAGGCGGCTTTCGGTGGCGCTGCTGCTGCTCTCGCGCAGGCCGACGATGAAGCGGATGGCCTGGGTGGCCGCGCGCGACAACTCGTATTCTTCTTCGGCCGCACCCTCGGGCAGGCGACGTTCCAGCCAGCCCTGTGCCAGCCAATGCGCCAGATAGGCCTGCGCGGTACGCGGCAACTCGCGCGAGAGTTCGTCGGCGCGCAGCGCGTCGAGCTGGCGCTGCAGGCGCTCGTGCAGCACGGCCGAGGGCAGGCGGCGTTCGCCGTCCAGCAACACCGTCTGCAGCAGGCCGATCAGCTCCGGCGCGTGGTCGGCGGCCAGCAGTTTCCACACCGGCTGCTCGCGCAATTGGCGATAGCCGGCGATACGTGCCTGGTGCTTCATGGCGACGGCAACGGCTGCCTCAACGCTTGCCGCCCACTTCGATGAACTGCAGGAACTCGGCGCGGGTGCGCGCGTCCTCGCGGAAGCTGCCCAGCATCTTGGAAGTCACCATGCTGACGCCGCGCTTGTGGATGCCGCGGGTGGTCATGCATTCGTGCGAGCCTTCCACCACCACGCCGACGCCGCGCGGCTGCAGCACATCCTGGATGCACTGGGCGATCTGCGCGGTCATCTTTTCCTGCACCTGGAAGCGCCGCGCATAGCTTTCCACCACGCGCGCCAGCTTGCTGATGCCGACCACCTTGCCGCGCGGCAGATAGCCCACGTGCACCTTGCCGATGATCGGCGCCATGTGGTGCTCGCAGTGGCTTTCGTAGGAGATGTCGCGCAGCACGATCAGCTCGTCGTAGCCGGCCACTTCCTCGAAGGTGCGTTCCAGGTATTCGCGCGGTTCCTCGCGGTACCCGCTGAACCAGTCGCCATAGGCTTCGGCGACCCGGCGCGGGGTGTCCAGCAGGCCTTCGCGGGCCGGGTCTTCGCCGGCCCAGCGCAGCAGGGTGCGCACGGCATCTTCGGCCTGGGCCTGGGTGACGGGGGAATCGGGCTGGTCGGACTGGCTCATGCGCAGGGTGCACCCAAAGGGGGCGAGCATGGTACCCGAGGACGGGCCGGCGGCCCCAGTGGCGGTTGCGCCGGCTTGCCGGGGTTCAGTGACTATTGATTCATTGTTGAATTGATAGCATCCTATCTATTATGACGAACAGCGTTCTCTCTCCCCGCGCCCAGCTCAGCTCCGGCCTGCTGGTCGCCGCCCGCCAGTGGCAGCGGCTGGCCGACCAGGCATTTGCCGAATTCGGGCTGTCCAGCGCCTGCACCGGGCCGTTGTTGATGATCGGCCGCTCCGGCGGCGGCATCCGCCAGGTGGCGCTGGCCCAGCAACTGGGCATGGAAGGCCCTTCCCTGGTGCGGCTGCTGGACAAGCTGTGCGCGCAGGCGCTGGTGCGCCGCGAGGCCGACAGCAGCGACCGCCGCGCCAACCAGCTGTGGCTCACCGACGCAGGCCAGGCGCTGGTCGGGCGCATCGAGATCCGCCTGGATGCGCTGCGCGCGGAAGTGTTCGGCGCGCTCAGCGAGGCGCAGGTGCAGGTGGTGCTGACCTTGTGGGAGCAGATCGCGCAGGCGCACGCGCGGCTGAGTCAGCCCGACTGAGCCCGCTGTCGGGCGTCGCGCTGCGACGCCGGTTGTGACGTTCCGGATGGCCCGGTGCGCATTGCGTACGGCGCCGGACGTGGTTGTTCCCCATTTCCCAGGATGTGCCCGATGTACGGCGAATTCAGTCTCTACGGTGTGTTCGTTCCCACCTTGCTTGCGTTGATGACGCTGGCCTACCTGCTCAACAGCGCCATCGGCGCGCTGCTGACCCGGGCCGGCGCGTACCGGCATATCTGGCACCCGGCGCTGTTCAACCTGGCGCTGTACATCGCGCTGCTGGGCGGCCTGTTTTCCCTTACCCGTTGGATGCAATCGTGAAAAAGCTGATCAAGAACGCGGGGCCGGCGCTGTTGACCCTGGCAATGGTGGTGGTGGCAGCCGTGGTGCTGCAGCACCTGTGGCGCTATTACATGGAAGCGCCGTGGACGCGCGATGCGCACGTGGGCGCCGATGTGGTGCAGGTGGCGCCGGATGTGTCCGGACTGGTGGAGAAAGTGGCGGTGGCCGACAACCAGGCGGTGCGGCGCGGGCAGTTGCTGTTCGTGGTGGACCGTGCGCGCTATGCGATCGCGCTGGAGCAGGCGCGCGCCGCGCTGGCCGAGCGCCAGGCCACCTTGAGCCAGTTGCGCCGTGAGATCGCGCGCGACCGCAGCCTGCAGGACCTGGTCGCCGCCGAAGATGCCGAGGTACGCCGCTCCAATGTGCAGAAGGCGCAGGCTGCGGTGGCCACCGCGCAATCGGCGGTGGATCTGGCCCAGCTCAACCTGGACCGCACGCAGGTGCGCAGCCCGGCCGACGGCCATGTCAGCGACCGCACCGTGCGCGTGGGCGATTACGTCAGCGCCGGGCGCCCGGTGGTGGCGGTGCTGGATACCGGCTCGTTCCGCGTCGATGGCTATTTCGAAGAGACCCGCCTGCAGGGCGTGCATGCCGGCCAGCGCGTGGACGTGCACCTGATGGGCGAGCCGGCCACCTTGCACGGGCATGTACAGAGCATTGCCGCCGGTATCGAGGACCGTTACCGCAGCGGCAGCGCCGGCGCCTTGCCCAACGTCACGCCGGCATTCGACTGGGTGCGGCTGGCGCAGCGCATCCCGGTGCGCATCGTGCTGGATCGGGTGCCGGCGCATGTGCAGCTGATCGCCGGGCGCACCGCCACCGTGACCATCCTGCCGGACGCCGTGCGCGACGCCGCCAGCGCGCCTGCCCGCGTGCCGGCCAAGGCCGCGCCATGAACCGCACCGTATTGCGTCCCCTGGGACTGGCCACGCTGCTGGCCACATTGAGCGCCTGCACCACGGTTGGCCCGAACTACGCGGTGCCGGCGGAGTCGGCCTACCAGCGCCCGGCCGCCAATGCCGCGTTTGGCGACACCGGCAACGACCAGGTGCAGGCCGGCGCACCGCTGCCGGCACGTTGGTGGGCGCTGTACCAAGACCCGATGCTGGATGGCCTGATCGAACAGGCCTTGCGCGACAACGTCGAGCTGAAGGTGGCCGGTGCCAACCTGCGCCGCGCCGCGGCGGTGTACGAACAGGCGCTGGACGCGGGCGGTTTCGATTACGAGGTGGAGGCCGGCGTCAGCCGCGCGCAGGTCTCGGCCGAGGCCTTCCTGCAGCAGGAAAAGCTGCCGGTGTTCAACCTGGCCGACGGCAAGTTCGGGGTGTCGTATCAGTTCGATCTGTTCGGCAAGCTGCAACGCGGCGCCGAGGCCGCGCAGGCCGACACGCAGGTCGCCCAGGCCGCGATCGACCTCGCGCGGGTCAACGTGGCCGCGCAGGTGGCCGGCAGCTACGTGGAGATCTGCCACGCCAACCACGAGCTGCACGTGGCCGAGCATTCGCTGCAGTTGCAGCAGCGCAGCCGCGACATCACCCAGCGCCTGATCGCTGCCGGCCGCGGCACCCCGCCCGATCTGGCCCGCGCCACCGCGCAGGTGGCGATGCTGGAAGCGGCGCTGCCGCCGCTGCGCGCGCGCCGCCAGGCCGCCGGTTACCAACTGGCCGCGCTGCTCGGCAAGACGCCCGGCGAGGTGCCGGCCGGCGTGGACGACTGTGCGCACGCGCCGGCCCTGCAGCGCCCGATCCCGATCGGCGACGGCCGCGCGCTGCTGGCGCGTCGCCCGGATGTGCGCCAGGCCGAACGCCGGCTGGCGGCAGCCACCGCGCGCATCGGCGTGGCCACCGCCGAGCTGTATCCGGATATCCGTCTGGGCGGCTCGATCGGTGCCACCGGCCTGCTGGCCGACTTCGGTGAGCCGGCCACGCATGCCTGGTCGTTCGGCCCGCTGATCTCGTGGACGCTGCCATCCGGCGGTGCGCGTGCGCGCGTGCGCGCCACCGAAGCCGGCGCGGACGCGGCGCTGGCGCAGTTCGACAACACCGTGCTGCAGGCGCTGCGCGAGGTGCAGACTGCCTTGTCGCGTTACGCGCAGGATCTGGACCGCCTGCACCTGCTGGAACAGGCGCAGCAACAGGCCGACCTGGCGTCGGCGCAGAACCGGCGTTTGTACCAGGGCGGGCGTACGCCGTATCTGTCCAGCCTGGATGCCGAGCGCACGCTGGCCACCGCCGACATGACGCTGGCCAATGCGCAGGCGCAGGTCTCGCAGGATCAACTGCAGCTGTTCCTGGCGCTGGGCGGCGGCTGGGAAGCAGCCGCCGGCCGCACCGACCCGACTGCCGCGCGATGAGTGCGCTGCTGCGCGATCGCCAGGCCTGGCTGTTTTCGGCCAAGACCTTCGCCGCCTCGATCGCGGCGTTGTACGTGGGGCTGGCCGGCAATCTGTCGCGGCCGTACTGGGCGATGGCCACGGTCTATATCGTCTCCCAGCCGCTGCTCGGCCCCACCCGCGCCAAGGGCGTGTACCGCGTGCTCGGCACCTTGCTGGCCGGCGCGGCCACCCTGGTGATGCTGCCGAACCTGGTGGAAACGCCGCTGCTGCTCAGTGCGGCGATGGCGTTGTGGCTATCGGCCTGCCTGTTCCTGGCGCTGCTCAATCGCGGCCCGCGCGGCTATGCGTTTTTGCTGGCCGGCTACACCACCGCCTTCATCGGCTTCCCGGCGGTGACCGCGCCGGAGGGCATCTTCGACACCGTGGTGGCGCGCAGCGAGGAGATCATCCTGGGCACGGTGATGGCGGTGCTGTTTGCCGCGCTGGTCTTCCCCGCCTCGGTCAAGCCGATGCTCACCGCGCGCATCGGCAACTGGATGCAGGACGCCGCGCAATGGTGCCGACAGGTGCTGCAGCGCCGCCCGTCGCAGGCACCGCGCAATCGTCTGGCCGCCGATCTGGTGCAGTTCGAGGCCTTGATCGCCTTCGTCCGCCACGACGACCCACGCCACGCCGGTGCGGTCCCCACGCTGGAGCAGCTGCGCGCACGCATGCTGATGCTGCTGCCGGTGCTGTCGTCGATGGCCGATCGGCTGGATGCGTTGCAGCGCGATGGGTCTGCATTGCCGCTCGCCACCGCCGCGCTGCTGGAGGACGTCGCAGCCTGGGTGGACCAGGGCGAGGACGCACCCAGCGATGCGGACGTCGACGCCTTGCGCGCACGCATCGCCGCACTGCGCCCGGTGGTGGATCAGGACATCGAGCATCTGCTGCTGGCCAGCCTGCTGCTGCGGCTGGAAGAGCTGCTCGACCTGTGGCAGGACTGCCGCGCGCTGCAGCAGGCGGTGGTGCACGGCACGGCGACGCCGGTGCTGCGCGCGATGCCGGCGGCGGCGAGACAAGCTGCAACGGCCGAATCATCCGAACGGGCTGACACTGAACACAGCGAACCTGCTGTGCGTTCGCGCACGCAATCCTCGTTGCTGCAGCGGCTGACCTGGTCACCGCGCGACGCAACCGATGCGCCGGCAGCTGCCAGCACCACCCGCCATATCGATTTCGGCATGGCCGCGTTTTCCGCCCTCAGCGCGGGCTTTGCGTTGATGGCGTACTGCGTGCTGTGGATCGGCATCGGCTGGGAAGGCGGCGGCAACGGCGCGATGATGGCGGCGGTGACTGCCGCATTCTTCGCCGCGCAGGACGACCCGGCGCCGAGCATGCTGTCGTTCCTGACCTGGGCGGTGGTGGCCAGCGTGGTCGCCGGCATCTATCTGTTCGGCATCTTCCCGGCCATCCACGATTTCCCGATGCTGGTGTTGGTGCTGGCGGCGGTATTCCTGCCGATCGGCGCGTTGCTGCATCGCCCCAAGACCATGCTGATCGCGCTGCCGCTGGTGGTGAACCTCACCGCGCTGCTGAGCCTGCAGAACACCTACAACGCCAATATCCAGAGCTTCGTCAACGCGGCGGTGGCGATGGTGCTGGGGATTGGATTTGCCGTGGTTCTGACGCGCTTGTTCCGCTCGGTGGGCGCCGAATGGAGCGCACGCCGGCTGGTGCGCCAGGGCTGGCGCACGCTGGCCGATGCCGCCGAGGGCCGCGGCGCGCAGGACCGGCAGCACTTCGCCGCCCGCATGCTGGACCTGCTTGGCCTGCTCGCGCCCCGGCTGGCATTGACCCCGGAAGGCAGCGAGCTGGCCTCGGTGGATATGCTCAACGAAGTGCGCGTGGGCTTGAACATCCTGCAACTGCGCAGCGCGCGGCATGGTTTGCCGCAGCCGAGCGTTGAGGCGGTGAACGCGATCCTGGCCGATGTTGCCGCGCACTACCGGCAACAGATCGCGCACAAGCGCCCGCTGCCTGCGCCGGATGCGCTGCGTGCGCGGCTGGATACGTCGCTGGCGCGCGTCGGCAAGGTGCCGGCGGGTGCGCATCGCGATGAAGCGCTGCTGGGGTTGATCGGCTTGCGTTACAGCGTGTTTGCGCAGACGGCGCCGCATACCCAGGCAAACGCCGGTGCTGAGTCGTCCTTAGCCCATCTCCCTGCGCGGCGATAAGGCACTGCCTGCGCGCCACTGGCGCGCGTGCCCTGGAGCGCCCGCGCTGCTGGCGGGGGTTGGGGTGAGGGGTCGTGTACCAATCCACGACCGCAGGATCGATGCTTCACCTTGGCACCGCGTGGCGACGCGCTCACCACGGTCGGCGTGCCAGTCACCGGAGGTGCCCCGCATCCGCCCCTTCGGCGCCCTTCTCCCGACGGGAGAAGGGCAAAGCAGATCAGCGCTTGCGCTGATGCATCGCCGCTTCGTCGTCCAGCCAGTTGCTGCCCTTGTTGGTCAGGAAGAACATGTAGACCACCAACGACACCGCGATCACTGCCGTGGCGTAGATCACGAACTCACTGACATGGCCGGTCTTCAACGAGGCCTGGTACAGCAGCGGCGCGGTGCCGCCAAAGGCGGAGTTCGCCAGCGCATAGCCCAGGCCCACGCCCAGCGCACGCACATGGGTGGGGAACAGTTCCGCCTTCACCACCGCATTGATCGAGGTGTAGCCGGTCAGGATCACAAAGCCCACGGTGAGGATGGCGAACGCGGTCAGCCAGTCGGTCTGCTTGGGCAGCTCCATCACCAGGAACCAGGTGTAGAGCACCCCGCCGATGCCGAAGAACACCAGCAGGCTCTTGCGCCCGACGATGTCCGACAACCAGCCGCCAACCGGCTGCATCAGCATCAGCACCGTCAGCGCGACCAGGTTGATGATGGTACCGGCCATCACGTCGCCACCGGCGAACGCGGTCTGGATCATCTTCGGCCCGGTGACCGAATAGGTGTAGAACGCGATCGTGCCGCCGGCGGTGATCAGGAAGCACAGCAGCAGCGGGCGCCACTGGTTGACGAACAGCTCGCGCATCGAGCCCGACGCCTTGGCCTTGCCGGTGCGCGAATCGGCGATGGATTCGGAGCTCAGCGACTCGTCCATAGTCTGGCGCAGCCAGAACACCACCAACGCACCGATGCCGCCCAGGCCGAACGCCACGCGCCAGCCCCACTCGGACACCTGCGGCGCATCGAAGAAATGCAGCATCACCAGCAAGGTGGTCTGCGCCAGCACGTGCCCGCCGACCAGCGTGACGTAATGGAACGAGGACAGGAACCCGCGCCGGCCGGGAATCGCCGCCTCGGACATGTAGGTGGCGCTGGTGCCGTACTCGCCGCCGGTGGCAAAGCCCTGCAGCAGGCGCGCCAGCAGCAGGATGATCGGCGCGGCGATGCCGATCGTGGCCACCGTCGGCGTCACCGCGATGACGAACGAGCACAGCGCCATCATCGACACCGAGATGGTCAACGCCAGCCGGCGGCCGTAGCGGTCGGCGAAGCGGCCGAAGTACCACGCACCGATCGGGCGCATCAAAAAGGTCATCGCAAAGATCGCCCACACGAACATCGTGGCGTTCTTGTCTTCCTTGGAGAAGAACTGCGATTCGAAGTAGGTGGCAAACACCGAGTAGACGTAGACGTCGTACCACTCGACCAGATTGCCGGCCGATCCCTTGAGCGTGTTGGACACCGAACGGCGAAGGCTACCGGGGGCTGCGCCAGAACCGGCGGCGATCGGAGACGTTGGGGGTGCGCTCATGCAGTCAGAACCTTGTGGGTGGGACACCCCGGAAGTATAGGTGCGTGCTTGTGTGACGCATGTAAGCATTTCGGCGCATATACAGGCCTGGCAACGGCCGGCAGCGGCGCGCGCTTCAGCCCGCTTCCGACGGTCATCGGTGTGTCGCTTGCGGCTGCGGGCAACCGCGCACCTGCTGGTTTCTGCCAGTGACGCCCGGCACTCGTTACCGCAGCACCTGCCTGAGCGTCTCGATGAATGCACGCAGCCCGGGGGCAATCTGCCGATGCCCCGGGTCATACAGTCAGTCCCGGCACCACCGGACACCATCGCTCGCGCACGCGCGCTGGCCACCTGGATGCGTCAACATTGCCGGCATCACTGGCCGCAAGGACGCTTCGGGCGCCGCCGCATGAGCAAGCACCATACCGACATCAGCAAGTTCCTCAGTTTCGTGCTGCGCCACGAGCCGCAGGCGATCGGACTCACGCTCGACCCGGAGGGCTGGGCCGAGCTGGACGCGTTGATTGCCGGCGCCCGGGCCCACGGCACCGCGCTCGATCTGGAGCTGATCCAGGCGGTGGTCGCCGGCAGCGACAAGAAACGCTTTGCGCTGTCTGCCGATGGGCAGCGGATCCGCGCAGTGCAGGGGCATTCCACCCCAACCGTGGCCTTGCAGCTCGAAGCCAGGGTGCCGCCCGAGGTGCTGTATCACGGCACCGCCACGCGTTTTCTCGAAGCGATCATGGCCGAGGGCTTGCGCCCCGGCCAGCGCCACCATGTGCATCTGTCCGACAACCCGCAGACCGCCGCATCGGTGGGGCAGCGCTACGGCGAGCCGGTGGTGTTGCAGGTCGACGCCGGGCGCATGCACCGCGATGGCCTGCGGTTCTTCCAGGCCGACAACGGCGTCTGGCTCACCGCGCAGGTTCCGGCAGCGTTCCTGACCTGCCCGCGCTGAGCTGAGGCACAGCAGGCCTGCCACCGGCATCGGTGCGCGGTGCCGGCCAGCACCTGGGCCGGCATGGACACGCGCAGACGCCGGACGCATCCCCCTTCACGGCCCCCATGCCGCCCGCCTTGCCAGAATGCCGGCCGCTTGGGGCTGTCGATGGCAGGGGAACCGGAGTTGGATGCATGACATGGATCATCGTGGCCACGGTCGTCACCACGCTGGTGGTGGGGCTGCTGCTGCTCAACTTCGCCACGCCCGAGAAAAAGCTCGAGCACATCCCCAGCCATTGCTACGACGTCGCCGACCCGCAGTTCAAACGCGAGATGTCGGTGTTGCTGGGTCCGGCGATCCTGCCCGGCAACAAGATCCAGGTGCTGCACAACGGCAGCGAGATCTTTCCGGCGATGCTGGCCGCCATCCGCAGCGCGCAACGCACCATCACCTTCGAAACCTATATCTACTGGTCTGGCGAGATCGGCCGCGAGTTCAGCCAGGCGCTGTCCGAGCGCGCGCGTGCCGGGGTCAAGGTGCGCGTCACCATCGACTGGGGCGGCAGCCTGAAGATGGATGCCTCGCTGGTGCAGGACATGACCGACGCCGGGGTGGAGGTGCATCGCTACCGCCCGCTGACCTGGTACAACCTGCACCGCGTCAATAACCGCACCCATCGCAAGCTGCTGGTGATCGATGGCCGCATCGGCTTCACCGGCGGCGTTGGCGTGGCCGACCAGTGGATGGGCGATGCGCAGGACCCGGAGCACTGGCGCGACTCGCATTACCGCATCGAAGGCCCGGTGGTGGCGCAGGTGCAGGCCGCCTTCAACGACAACTGGATCAAGAGCACCGGCCGCGTGCTCAACGGCGCCGAGTACTACCCCGAGCTGGCACCGGCCGGCGACAGCGACGCGCAGCTGTTCGTGGCCTCGCCGGCCGGCGGCAGCGAGAGCATGCACCTGATGTATCTCATCGCCATCGCCGCGGCGCGCAGCTCCATCGACCTGGCCGCCGCCTACTTCGTGCCGGATGCACTGATCACCCGCTCGCTGCTGGAAGCGCGTGCGCGCGGCGTGCGCATCCGCGTGCTGCTGCCGGGCAAGCATATCGATGCGGTCTCGGTGCGGCTGGCCTCCAAGGCCAGCTGGGAGCCGCTGCTGCAGGCCGGCATCGCCATCCACGAATTCCTGCCCACCATGCTGCACACCAAGCTGCTGATCATCGACGGCCTGCTGGTCTCGGTGGGCTCGACCAACTTCGACATCCGCTCGTTCCGCCTCAACGACGAGGCCAGCCTGAATGTCTACGACCGTGACCTGGCCGCGCAGATGACCGAGGTGTTCGAGCGCGACCTGCAACGGGCCGAGCTGTACACGCTGGAGCGCTGGCGCACGCGGCCGCTGCGGCAGAAGCTGGGCGAGAAGCTGGTGGTCCCGTTCCGCTCGCAGGTGTAGGCAACGGCCTTCCCCCACCTGGCAGTGAGCGCACCCGCGCTCAGCGCTGCACAGCCTGCAGCCGCAGCTGGCGCAGCCGCCACCACAGCCCGCCAACGTGCACCAGCGAGTACAGCACCAGCGCTGCGGCAATGCCCAGCGTCAATGGGCTGGCCTGCGAGCCGGCCGCCGCCGCGCCCGCGCTGAAGGCGCCATCGGCCCAGCGCCAGGCCAGGCGCCCGAGCAGCACCAGCGTCAGGCCGCCGCCGATCCACGGATTGGGCGTATACCAGCCGCGCCCTTCCACCCATTCGGCATGGGTGTAGCGCAGCGACAGCGCGCCCAGCCCGATGCCGACCAGCGTTCCGGCGGCGATCCCCAGCCGAACCTGCGGCAAGCCATACACCGCAAACGCCAACGCTGCCGCCGCAATGACCAGCACCACGGTACGCACCGCCGTGCTCACCGGCTTCCACGGCTGGCGGCCGAAGCTGCGCCGGATGCGCCGGTAGTAGAGCAAGGCGATGGCCGCCATCGACAGATACGGCGTCAGCGGTGCGATGGCAGCAGCGGGCATGGCGATTCCTTTGCGGGGTGAGGTGACCGACGCAGAATGAAACCGCCCCCCGCAGCGAACAAGGTGCCAAGTGTCACTTTCTGCGCACACAGGCGGATTGCCCGGATGGCCGCCGCCGCGCGCGGCAATCGCGGCAGGCGACCGACCTTCGCGCAGGACCGGCCTGCCGGCCACCACCGATGAACGCCCCAGCCGCGCGCCAGCCATTGCCACACGCGAAGCGGAGCCGCACGGGTAGACTTGCCGGCAGAGTTCCCCCACCGCAGTGCCATGTCCGCCATCAAGCAAGAAGCCCGCACGCTGATCGACACGCTGCCCGAGACGGCAGGATGGGACGACGTGGTTCGCGTCGTGGACACCGCCAGCTTCGAGGCCGCCGTGCTGGACGGCATGGCCGCAGCGGATCAGGGCGCCTTTGCCGCGCCGGCACAGGTGAGCGCACTGTTCGCCAGATGGGGCGTTGATGTTGCGGCGTGACTGGACCGTCCCGGCCGCCAGGCAACTCGCACACGCCCAGGATCACTACCACGCGCTCAACCCGACCGCCGCCGCCGCGATGGCGCGGCGGGTGCTGGAAGCCACCCGCACCCTGGCCGAGCAACCCGGCCGCGGCCGCGCCGGCCGGGTCGCCGGCACCCGCGAATGGGTGGTCAAGCAAACGCCCTACGTGCTGGTCTACCGCGTGCGCGACGACGCGCTGCAGCTGCTGCACGTCCGCCTGGAGACGCAGGACTGGCTGCCGCGCACCGAGCCGCTGATCGAACGCATCGAGCCCTGGATCGCCGCGCTGATCAGCGCCCTGCTGCATGTGCTGATGCTGCTGATCCTGCTGTCGGCCTCCACGCCCACCATGACCCCGCCACAGGGCTCGGCCAGCGGCGGCCGCACCAAGGTGGATTTTGTCGGCGACACCTCCACGCCCGAGCAACCCACGCCCTCGCCGACACCGACTCCGCCGTCGCAAACGCCCGCGCCCGTGCAACCGCCGCCGGCCGCTTCGCCGGTGCAGTCCACCCTGGTCAAGACCGCCAAGAACCCGATCCCGCCGGCAGGCAACACCCGCCGCGGCGGCCTGGTCGAGCAGCGCCAGACGCAACCGGTGCAGCGCCCCACCCCGCCACAACCGCCGGCAGAGCCCTCGTCGCCGCCGCAGCGCCGCCCCGAAACCTGGACCGGCCGCCCACCCGGCATGCTCGAAGAACAAGCCGATGCCGCCGAAGACGGCATGTCCAACACACCCACCATCAGCGAAGGCCGCCGCCGCGACCGCAACAACGCCCAACCCAGCATGGATGTGGGCGGCTACCAGGTCTATTACGAAGTGCGTAGCGAAACCCAGCTGCGCAACTGGCGCGACCAGGGCATGAAGGAAGTGGCCATCATCCTGCCCGGCACCCAGTACCGCATGGTCTGCCCGCTGGAAGTCGCGCTCAAGCGCGGCTCCAGCAAATGCCGCCTGCTGCCGCCGGACTCGCCGGAGCTCAAAGACATCGGCGATGCCCGCGAGGTCATCAACATGATGGAGGTCTACAAGCAAGGCGAGCCGGTATGGCGCGGGCCCGGGCCGTATCGGTGAGTGGTGGGGCCAGGTTGGCCCCGGTTTCACTTCTTGCTGGTGCGGGGATGACTGCTTCGATACCGGGTGACGTTGTTTGAGTGCCTGCACTTTCCTGAAGTGCAAGCATCCTGATTCCTGCGCGAGGGCGACATGCCTTCATTCACCGTCCGCAATATCCCCGACGACGTGCATCGCGCGATCCGCGCGAGGGCTGCACTGCACGGCCGCAGCACCGAGGCGAACGAGCCGAAGCTGCCTTCGGCGCGTTCGTCGATTACCCGGCGGTTGCAGACATCAGCGCCCCTGGTCTTTGCCTAGCTTGGTACCCAGTGCTCCCTTGAACGGCGCCGGATTGCTGGTCACCAGGCAGTTGTAGGTCTTGTCGCTGTTGAGAACCAGCACGGACGACTGCGGCCCCTTGAAGTCCAGCCCGACCGAGAACAGCACATAGGTGTTGGGCAGCGCGCTCGGCCGAAATGCACCGAAGGCATACTCCCCGGACAAGCCCAACGGTGACAGCGGTATCGTCACCGTCATCGGCTGCGTGCCCCCAGGCGATGGCAGCGACGAGGACGCAGACATCATCTTGGACTGCACGTCGATGGAGTACTTGGTGGTGACCGCCGAGCCCAGGTACTTGGAACCCGGGGCGGAAACCTGCTTGCGACAGGCCGCGATGTCTTCGGGCTTCTGATCCTGCTGGCCCGTCTGCAGCGTGGCAAAGACATAGCTCAGCGTGACCGTGTCCGTCCCGGTGACCGGTGCGGCAACGGCAGCGTCCATGCACAACGCGGCCACGACGAGTGAGAGGCCACAGGCCGCAAGCGCACCGCGATAGCTGGTTTTACGTTTCATTTCGATCGTTCCCTGGTGTGTGATGCAAGGTGTCGGCAGCGGCTGCCGCTTGCGCCTTGAATGGACATTCGCAACGGCACCTGTGCATAACGCCAAGCGGCAGATGATCGATTGCGTACGATGACGACATGCGTCTGTGCGGAAGCACCACACCTACGCCACCCAGCTGGCCACGCCGCTGGTGGGTTCATCGTTGAAGACCAAGGCCTCGCAAACCCGGCAAATCGTCTCAACGACGTCGTTGCGTGATGCAGTTTGGAATTCGGAAGCGAACACCGCGCTCCGTTGCTCGCAACGGACATCCGTCAAGATGGAACGGTTACCTGGAATGATTCGGACATCTGATCCATGTTCTCAGCTGCATCAGGAGATCGCCTTGCCACACGTCACGCCAAGCCGTTGGGCTGCAACCTTCGCACTCATAGGAATCGCAGTGCTCTCACTTTCGTCCTGCACCAATGCAGAGACGGCACGCACCGCTTCGAAGCAGGATGACATCCTGAAATCAGAAGCCAAACCCATGCTCGACGAAATTTATGCGTCCCAAAAACCCCTTCGACTCCAACAGATCGACGTGAGCAGCATCGTCAGCAAATACATACCGCTGGCTACAGCAAAAGCAAGGGTGCTGGAGATGTTCGGCAGTTCTCCAACGTCAAAGGTTGTTGAAGAAACCGCAGGCAAGCTGGTCGTCAGGGACAACAAGGGGCAGGCGATACTGAACCCCGATGCACGCTCCATCGTGATGACTTTTTCTCTGGATTCCAGCGGCAAAGTGACACACGTCGATGCTGTCTACATCAAAAATCAGTAAGCCAACCAAGCACGGCATGGACAAGAGCTGACGTAAGACCCGATGGCGACCGTCTTCAACGCAACGCTTCGACCGCTTTCAACGCGTCCGTCAATGGACCAAACACAATAGATTGGATGTCTGTCAGACATTTGCCGAATTGAAACTGACGCTGGCTTTCGTTTTTGGTTACTTGGGGCTGGCCCAGCTTTACGCTACCGCTCGCGATGCCGGCCGGAGTCGGTGTCGCGTCCGGTTGATGATGTGAGCGCTGGAGCGGGCAGATCGGATACGGTGACCAGACCTCGCGTTGGTGGCGCACGGCCGGCCGGGAACTGGCTACAGTCTGCACAGGGCCGTGTGCGCCCGCTCCATCCACCTGCGTTCCCAAGGATCTGCATGTCTCTGCATCGTCTTGCCCCCCGCCTGGGTCTGGCCGTTGGCCTGTTGTGCGCCTGCTGCGCGCACGCCGCCGCACCGGCAGCGGCCCATCGCCTGCTGCGCGTCACGCTGGACGGGGCGAGCGACCAGCCCGTGTCCGGGCGCCTGCTGGTCTTCGCCACCCTGGCCAAGGACGCCCAGGCCGCGGCCAAGGATGGCAAGGACGGCAAAGCCGGCAAGGTGGAGGAGGTGAGCGTGAACCCGTTCCGCCCAACCGCGGTGGCGGTGGCGGCGCAGGAGGTGACCGCGCTCGCCCCCGGTGCCAGCGTCCAGATCGACCTGGACAACATCGCCTTCCCCAGCGGCTTTTCTGCGCTGCCGGCCGGCGAGTACCTGTTCCAGGCCGTGCTGGATCCGGACCACAGTTACAGCTATGCCGGCCGCGATGGCGGCGACCTGTTGAGCGAGGTCACCGCGGTGACGCAGGGCAAGGGCAAGCCGTTGCCCACGCTGACGCTCAGCAAGCAGGTGCCCGCGTCGGACGACCCGTGGCAGGTGTCGCCGCGGGCGCCGCAGGCGATCCGCGACGCCATCCCGGAGGCCAGGCTGCACAGCGCGGACGCCTCGCTGGTCAGCCCGTCGCTGAGCGCGTTCTGGGGCCGGCCGGTGTCGCTGCGCGCCCGCGTGCTCACCCCACCCGGCTACGACGCCAAGGCCTCCACCCGCTACCCCACCGTGTATGTCACCCACGGCTTCGGCGGCAACTACAACCGCTTTGCCGGCAGCATCGCCGCCACCTGGAGCGCGATGGCGGCCAAGCAGATGCCGCCGATGATCTGGGTGTTCCTGGACCAGTCCACGCCCACCGGCACCCACGAGTTCGCCGATTCGGTCAACAACGGCCCCTGGGGCACCGCGCTGACCGAAGAGCTGATCCCCGCGCTCGAACGGCAGTACAAGATGGACGGCAACGCCAAGGGCCGGTTCCTCAACGGGCATTCGTCCGGCGGCTGGGCCACGCTGTGGCTGCAGACGCGCTACCCCAAGCTGTTCGGCGGTACCTGGTCCACCTCGCCCGATTCGAGCGACTTCCACGACTTCACCGGGCCGGATCTGTACGCGCCCAATGCCAACGTCTACCGGCGCCCGGACGGCAGCCAGTTCCCGCTGATCCGCGACCAGGGCAAGGTGGTGGCCGACCTGGAAACCTTCGCCAAGCTCGAACGCGTGTTAGGCCCCTACGGCGGGCAGATGGCCTCGTTCGACTGGGTGTTCTCGCCGCGCGGGCCCGACGGCCGCCCGGTGCCGATGTTCGACCGCGACACCGGCAAGGTGGACCCTGCCGTGGTGGCCTACTGGCGCACGCACTACGACATCGCCGCGCGCGTGGCCGCGCAGTGGCCCACGCTCAAGCCGGATCTGGACGGCAAGATCCACCTGATCGTCGGCACCGCCGACACGTTCTACCTGGATGGGGCGGCGCGCAAGTTCCAGGCGGTGCTGGACGGCCTGGGCGCCAGGAGCGACTTCCGCTACCTGGAAGGCCGCACCCACTTCGACCTGTACAAGGAGGGCGAGGACAGCAACGCCTTGATGAAGAAGATTGCATGGGAGATGTACGCCGTGGCGCGGCCCAAGCAGTAGCGCGCCGATGCACGGCCGGCGCTGCCGATCGGCGTGCCGGCCACCGGCACGCCAGGGCGCGGCGTCACCGGCCCCGCTGCTCAGGCCGAGCGCTTGGGCAATTCCCACTCCAGCTGCTGCCTGAGCACCAGCAGCAGCACTTTCAGGCTGCCGCTGCGAACCAGGGCGGCCGGCGTCTGCCCGTCCAGCGCGTTCATGGGCTTGCGGAACCAGCCGATCAGCGCCTCGTTGTTGCCGCCATTCAAGGCCCAGGCGTGGCAGACGATCTCGCCCAGGTTCTCGATGCCGGTGCTGCCCAGCAGCTTGAGGTGCTCCGGCGTGAAGGCGAACAGCGACAGCACCAGCTCGGCATCGGCGGCCTTGCCGTGGTCGACCGCCATCTGCTGGCTGTGCGCGGTGTTGTAGGCCGCCCCGTGCGCGCGGAAGTCTTCGGCACGCCGCATGCCGGTGAGCAGTGATGCAATGAGGTCGGCGCGTTCCATAAAGCAGTCCAACGGTGTGATAGCGCGCACGCTATCCGCGTCGCCGCCGCCGCTCAATCAGGAGTCTCCTGACAGCGGCGATGGGCGTCAGCGGCCGTTGCATTACGCGCCGGCCGGCCCGTGCGGGGTTGGCGGGCCGGCGGTGGCTTCGGTGGCCGATTCCCGCTTGCGCGCCCGCCTGGAAGCGGCGCCAACCATTGGCAGCGCTTAACGCGGGGATTGCTAGCATCCGGGCGCGTCACTGGCAGCAGCCCGCCTGCAGGGCTGCCGTATTGGAGTGTCATCTCATGAGGAGTTGTCAGATGCCCTGGAAATCCGCCCTCGCCGTGCTTGCCCTGTCCACCGCCGCGCTGCCGGCGCTGGCCCAGTCCGACCGCCAGGTGGTCGAGGACATGCTCACCCGCTCGGCCAATGTCTGCCCCGGCCACAGCACCGACCGCACCGCGCCCACCGTCAAGGCCGTGCCCGTGGGCGCGCTGCGGGTGATGCTGGAACGCGGCCTGGTCATGTGCCCGGACCGCCGCCTGGATGCCGCTGCACCGGCGGTGTTCTACGGCCGCCTGGGCGTGTTCGCCTGGAACCCGGAAGTGCCCGCCGGCAAGACGGTGATCGTCAAGCAGATCGATACCATGACCCGCAACGAGGAATACCCCGCCGAGACGCTGGTGTGGGACGCCAAGGGCACCGCGCTCAAGCAGCAGACCGTGCCGATGTTCGAGCCCAAGCCGGGTGCGGCGGTTTTGTACAAGGTGCGTTGAGGCTGACGCGATTGCACGCGGCGCCCGGTCAGACCCTGGCGCCGCGCTGCCCGCTCGCTTCGGCCGCATCGGCCGGGCCATCGCCACCGAGCCGCTGCTCGTAGATCTCGTCGACCACGCCGCGTACCGCGCGGGCGGCATTGAAGATGCTCTCGCCCAGAACCGACAGACTGCTGGCATCCAGCGGCTTGCCGCTGCACACCGCCACCATGTCGCTCTGCGCAGTGATCGTGCGCAGCAGCGTATGGAACTGGTCGATCTGCTGCAGGGTGACGCCGAAGGTGAAGGACTCTGCGTGCGTCTGCACCGTGGCCATATTGCGGGTTTTCAAAGTCGTCATGGCATCCATCCTCGACATGAGCGGACGAGATATCCGCCACTCGAATTTATCCCTTTTTCAGATATTTGAAAAGGGGATATAGCTTCAGTGCGGCCTTTCAACGTTGCCGCCATGCCAATCAAGTCGATCCACAAAGACCATTACGACGTCCTGCTGCAGCAATTGCGCGAACTTCGCCTCTCCGCCGGACTGACGCAGGCGGCCCTGAGCACTGCGCTGGAGCGCCCGCAGTCATATGTAAGTGACGTTGAGCGTGGCAGTCGCCGGATGGATCTTCTCCAGTTGCGGGACTTCTGCAATGCCTGCGGAACTTCACTGACCAAGTTCGTTACCGAGTTTGAGAAGGAACTGAAGTAGTCCACGGGGCAATGCGTGGTGCTTCGTTCCTAATTGTTCGGTCCGACTGGCGCTGTAAAACTCCGCGGCTCGCCGGTGATCGGGTCATCGAATGCCAACGTGTGCGCGAACAACTGCAGTGGCCGCTCCGGATCATCGGGCCGCTGATCTTCCAGCTCTGGATAGAAGCGGTCATGCAGGATCGGCGCGCCCAGCGCGGCCATATGCACGCGCAACTGGTGCTTACGACCGGTGACCGGTTCCAGCCGGTACGTCCACGTGTCTACGCCGCGCGCGACCACATCGATCACCGTCTCGCTGTTCGGCTCACCCACGCCCTCGCGCATACGGAAGAACGGCTCGCCCGGCTCCAGCCGGCTGCGATGCACATACGGAAACCTCAGCCCCGGCAGCGGCGGTGCGACTGCCAAGTAATGCTTGCGAATGCGTCGCTCGCGAAACAGCGCCTGGTAGATCCCGCGTGTGGCCGGGTTGGCCGAGAACAACACCAGTCCCGCAGTGTCGCGATCAATGCGGTGCAGCGGCACCAACGCGGGGTTATCGAAACGCCGCGCCAAGCGGGTCAACAACGTCTGCTGCACGTAGGCACCGGCTGGCACCACGGGCAGGAAATGCGGCTTGCAGGCCACGACAATATGCGTGTCGGCATGCAACACCGTTTCCGTTGCCGTGATGATCGGCTCATCCGCGACTTCGCGGAAGTAATAGATCTCCGCACCAAGCCGATACGGCGCAGCGATATCCAATGGCTGCTGCTGCGCATCCAGTACGCGCCCACGCGCGAAGCGATCATGCCACGTGTCAGCACCAACCACCGGAAAGCACGCACACAGCGCCTCCCACACCGTGTGCCACGGGCCGGACGGAAGCTGGAACTGGCTGGCAGGGGTGCCATCGAGGGTCGGGCGAGGAGCAGACATGGCGACAGCAAAAGCGTACTCAAGCAGACTGGCTTTGATCGTACCTTGTCGCGTCAATTCTCTGCGCAGTGATGTAGCGGCTCTCAATACGAGGAAGAGAATTTTGAGCGCTGCGCATTGCATGCATTACTGGAGAGCGCACACAGCGACCACTACCGCAGCCCGCTTCATCGCGTTGATTGGCATGCGGTTACGCTCAACAACGCGCAAGCGAACTCAAGCTTTAGCGTAAAGAACACACCTGTTTGCCTGCGCACGCGTCGTGCCGAGTGTTGACGAGGCATTGATCGCAACGGCGCGCGTGGTCTGCTGACAAAACCCGTTTCAACGGCTATGTTCAAGCCGGGAACGGGGGTTCTGGCATGGGACGCAGAAAGAAACAGGGTGGATTCGATGCATTGGCCGCATTGCCGTGGCCGGTTGGCTTCGTTATGGGAATCGCTGCGTATCTGGTGGTGCGCTACGGCATCGGCTGGTGGTTCTCTCACCAGGGCGGAATGTTGTCGCAAGGCTTCGCCCAGCAATCGAGTGGAATGTTCGCGCCATTGGCGTGGACGCTGCTCGGCGTCTGCTGGCTTGCTGCGCTGTTCTCCTATATGGGCACACGCAACCGGCGGCGCTTTCTAGAAACACGCACAAGCCTGGAGAGCCTGGCCGCCGGCGGCTGGCGCCAGTTCGAACTATTGGTGGGCGAAGCATTTCGCCGCCAGGGCTACAGCGTCGAAGAAACCGGCCTGGGTGGCGCAGACGGCGGCATCGACCTGATCCTGCGCAAGGAGGGCCGCCGCACGCTGGTGCAATGCAAACAGTGGAAGCGCCAGCAAGTCGGCGTCAACGTCGTGCGCGAAATGTACGGCCTGCTCGCCCATCACCAGGCCCATGCGGTGAAGATCGTCTGTATCGGCACCTACACGAAGGACGCAGAGCGCTTCGCACAAGGCAAGCCGATTGAGCTGATTGGGGGCGAACAGTTACTGGACATGATAGGAGCGGTGCAACAACAAGCCGCAGCGCAGCCGACGGTCACATCCGGGCGTATCGAGCCTGTCCTTGCTTCACCTGATTCCACTGCCTCCGCGACCGTTGCCATCCCAAGCTGCCCGCGCTGCGGCAGCGCGCTTGTGCAGAGAACAAATCGGCGCACCGGCGAGAACTTCCTAGGTTGTATCCAATTCCCGAAATGCAGAGGAACTTCGTAAGTGAACCTGCCCCCTCTATTTTCAGCGACTGTGCAGCAATTCTTAGTTATCCAAACAGGCAGCAAAATTTATGCTCACAAAAATTTCATGCAACGGCTTTAGATCTTTATCCAACTTCTCCATTGATATAAAGCCTGGAATAAACCTCCTGCTCGGACCAAACGGCTCAGGAAAAACCAATATAATTAGCTTACTGGACTTTATCGGCAAGTTGTCAGAACTGCCACTCACAGAAGCAGTCAGCGCTCTTGGGGGAGCGGGTGCCATCTTTCGCAAGATAGGAGACACGGGATATGAAGATAGGGTTCAGATATCCATACATGGCTATTCAAAAGCGTCTGCTCGATTATATTTTAAGTTCAAGTTCGATGTTGAAATTGAGTTGAGCAGCGACCGCGACAGCGTCGTTTATTCTAGACAACAACTAATTGCTGAGCGCTGCACAAAAGCCAAGCTTAAAGAATCAAAAATTATCCACGAAATCGATGTTTCAGCACTGCTCGGCACAGACGGAAAAGTAAGAATTAGCTGCGAGATTGACGAAAAGTTTGAAACGCAACTACCTAAAGCAGAGATAAATAAGGTCCTTGCCACCCTACATGATGCTGATCATTCTCTACTTCAACTGACTCCAAGAATTACAAGCCAATTGTGGAACATTCTTTTTGACATTGCTGGCGGCTTATCTCTCAATGTAATTCCATCTAAAGCGAAGCAGGCTGAAGATAGCACTGCACCTGCTAGAATTCAGCCTGACGGTTCAGGTCTATACTCGACGCTTCGTGCTGCGTTTAAGGCAGAGCAATTACCCCAACCCCGTAGGTTAAATTTTCGCTTTTCGAGATATCGCTATTTTGAAAGTGATTTTCCTAAAAATTCTTTCTCAAAAATATTGGATGCCACAAAGTTTGCGAACTCGTCTATAAGCGATATTAGAATTCAAAACGACCCTTTCGACAATAAATTGAAGGGGTCGATTGTCATGACCGACGAGACCAAATCAGAACTCCCGATTTCCGCCATGTCTGACGGCACTGTCAAATGGCTTGTTTTAGCCACTGCGATATATACTAAATCCAAACTAATATCTATTGAAGAACCTGAAAATTACCTGCACCCGCTAGTACAGATGGAAATAATCAGGATATTTAGGGAGGAATGTGGCCCAGATAATTTCGTTTTTATCTCCACGCACAGTGAGACCCTTCTTAATTCGGCTAAACCAGATGAAGTCGTCGTAGTTGAGTTTCGTGGCGGCAGGACTACAGCCAAACGGGTGACAAATTCTAAACAATTGCTTCGAGAGATTAGAAAGACTGGCTTTGGATTGGGATTTTATTATGTAAGCGGCGCTCTTGAAGACAATTCGGATGAAGTACCTTAAAGGAATTTAGCAAGATGACTAAACCTGCTTTTTTAGTTGACGGACAAACCGAAAAACTTGCCATTCAACTGATCTGTCCCGGGCGCCCAATAAGAATTCTTGGTTTAAATGGTAATACCGTTTCTGCGGCTGCAATAGCAAAAAGGGCCAAAACTCATATTGATCTCCTCAAGGGGAAATGCTTTCCCTTTGTATTGATCGCAGATCTTGAGGATCGAAAGCTTAGTCATGACAAATTCGCAACGGAAATCGCAAATGAACTTGTAAAGTTAAAGGTTAGCGAGCCTGTAGTAATCGGCATTCCAGATAGGATGATTGAAAACTGGATATACTGCGATCCCGCTTGCGTTGGTCAGACTGCAAGGTGCTGTGACGGTGAGAATGGAGCAAATCTCATGAAAAAATCGTTAGGCGTTTATCATAAGACCACTACAGGCTCAACGTTACTAGCTCAATCCAAAGCCTCAGAGTTGAGAAAAAGCCCGTCTTTTTCAGTTTTTGCTGATAAATTAGCGCTATTGGGCTGCCAATGGCTTAATAGATAGAGCAAAAAAGGGGATAAAGTGGAAAGAACGGGCCTAAGGCAATTAGGGCCTGTTATCACTAATGGCCAAGCGATTAAACTATCGGAATGGAGATCACACCACAGCAATTTCCCTAATCGAACACTGCCTGCCGGCACAGCACGGCTGTGTCAGCATGACCAACCTGCAAGTGGTCAACGCCGTCCTTTACGTTGCCGAGCATGGCTGAAAATGGCGCAGCCTACCCAAGGGCTTTGGCAACTGGCACACGGTGTACACACGCATGAACCATTTGGCCAAGGCGGGTGTGTTGGACCGGATGTTCGCCCAATTGTGTAAAACGGAGGTCAGGTTAACTTCGGGGTACTTGCTCTGGTATGAAGCTTCATCCAACACTGCAATGACGACGAGGCTACCTCAGCTGACCCACAGTACAAGCCCATTAGTGATCTTCCATCTATTTCCTGCACGGCTCAGAAGATATAGCGTGCCCGTGCCGCATAGCCCATCGCATCGTTGTTCGGCATACACCAAAGCATGGGATCCTCCATCGATGAGGACTGGCACACTTAGTTGTAAGTACCCTGCCGTCCCTGGGAACGCCTTGTAGAAAGCCGCCCAGTTAACGCCTACCAGCAGGGCGTCGACGGTGGCGGTTGGCGCTCCTCGCACGTAGTCGCTGTCAGGTAGCCTTACCGTCACTTGGCTAGCATTCGCTAGGATCAGGGCTTCTCGCGCCTGCTTCGATACAAATGCATCGATAGCAGAACCTGAGAGCATCTCTTGGTCCAGACTTGAAGCGCACATCTGCTTCGCTCTGGCGCCTGTACACGTCTGCGTGGATCTATCGAGCAGTACTATCGATTTACGTTTTGTAGCCGCATGGGCGTCTCCATCCTTCGGCAGGAACGGTAAGCCGGGATATGGCTGATCTGCGATCGCTGTCCAGATAAGGATCAGGTCCTGCGGCGATGGAGCTGCAGCCTGCTGCCGTGGCGCAGGCTGCTCGGTCACTCCCACGAGATTCGAAGTCACCGGCTTTGTCGCCAATAACACTAGCGCCGCGAGTAGCATCAAGAGCAAGCTGATGCGTGCAATGCGATACCAGTTCACGCGTTATATGCCCTTGCTGCAATGCTCAGCATCCGGGTAGTTCCAGAGGGCGACACTTTTTCGCGCACCACGGATGTGACCTAAGGGCGCGCATACGTGCCCGACACGACGCCCAACGCCTTGTTGTGGAAAAGCCCATGATTCACATGCTCGCCGTGAAAAGATGTTTCCTCGAGCTTCCCGACATATGCTTCATAGCTGTCGCAGATGCCAGTAAACAATAGAAGCTCCAGGGTATCGCCACGGCGAATATAGGCAGGATTGTCGGTTCCCCTCGCGGAGTCCTTCAACACCTTGGCAACCTTCCAGTCTCCAGAGAGACAGGTGTCGGCTGGGAGGTCTGTTAAGCCGACTTCAAGGGTCCGCACTTTCCGACCATCCACCGACTCCGTGAACGTCATGACGCCGTGCTTGGAAGAGACGAAATGGGCGCAGCTTGCCGTCAAGGCAGCTAGCACGGGGAGAAAAATTAACTTACGCACACCAGATGACACTGTTTTACATTCGCCGCGATGCGGCCCTCGGTGGATTAACTGCCTGCGCACGAATTCGGACGTAGAAAGTAGCGGGTCGATGGTAGAACGTAACGGCATTGCACCGCCATACGCATGCGCAGGTAAGTTATCGGATACCCCCCCCCACGGATCCTATTGATCGTGCGCCGGATCGTCACGGAACAGAGGTCTAATTGAGTTTTGCGATGCGTGAACCTCGCCCACATTCGAGCACCGTTGCACCGGCACCCTTGACCTCCCGTACATCCCCAACCCGCCATCCTCGCTCCAGACTCAACTGGAGGACACACGATGATGAAGTGGATGGGCACCGCGCTGGCCGCGGCACTGCTGGTGAGCGGTTGCGCCAAGGAGGAGGGCGAGAAGTTCGTCGGCCACTGGGTCAACGTGCAGACGCAGGAAGAGACGATGGACATCGAGCGCAATGGCGAGACCTTCATGGTCCGCAGCACCACGCCGAAGTTCTTCAGCCGCAAGCCCAAGACCGAGAGCTATCCGGGTGTCTACAAGGACGGGGCGCTGCAGGTCACCAACGATGGCGAGACGGTGAACTTCGCCATCGACGCGGCCAACGGCCACCTCAACACCGGTGGCGAGCAGTACCAGCGCGTGCCGGCCAAGTAAGCCCACCGCTGTCGCCAGCGCCCGCGTGTGGACCTTGCCGGTCGCACGCGGGCGCTTGCGTTTGTGGCCTAGCCGGCTACGCCGAAGGGCTACTAGTGCATGCTGCCTCGCGCAGACGCCGGGCCGGACGCGCCGCCCGTCGCCCGGCCTTGCGCTGCCGCTGCCATTCCACCCCACGCAAGCCTTACAGTGCGCAGGCACGCCAGGGTCATGGCGCTGCCCGACCGATCAATCCAGCAACTACGAGGGTGTCATGAGCAAGGGGATGGACCAGAAGAAGAGCCAGAAGAAAGAGCCGACCAAGACGCTGAAGGAAAAGCGCGCGGCCAAGCAGGAAAAGAAGGGCAAGTAAGCCGCCCGGCCTGCCGGACGGCAGACGAGGTCAGGCGCAGGCCTGGCCTCGCCGTGTGACGCCGTGCCAACCTCAATGCCCCCCAGGCGTAATGGGTGCTCAGGGTTATCACGGATGAAGCGATCGACCTCCGACAGCTTGGCTGGGAGAGCAACGCACGGGTGGCTGCGGTAACTGAAGAACCGAAAGCCAGCACGATACAACCGCTCGACCTTGCGCCATTGCGCCTGGTTGCGGGCCGGGGGTGCCTTGAACGAACGCCCCATCACGCACAGCGCGTTACCGCAGCCAGGACAGGGGGCCACCTGCTCGCGCGGAGCGATCTTGAAACTTCTGCGGCAACCGAAGCAGGCGTGCGCTAGCCGATAGGCGGCGCCGGTGACGGGCGCCTTGGCCACACGCGGCTGACGAGCACCGACCGCATAACGCAATGCGGTGCGATGGGCTTTGTCGGCGGAACTCATTGACGTGCCTCCGGGCCGACCATGGCTGGCTGACGCTGCACGACATACCAAGTACTGCCAGCGTATGACGCGGTGCCGGCCCGATGCGTGGCGGGCAGGATCGCTGCGACCTTGTCAGGCAGAGCCAGTTGCCAATCCAGGTTGGGAAAGGCGGCCGGGAAGCTCGTGCCGTTCGGATTGGCAGAGTGCGCGTAGATGCCCGTATCCATCGTGTCCTCACTGAGGGTCTGCCCACAGTTGCACCGCTGCCCCACGTTGCGCCAGATGTGCTTCCAGGTAGCACAACACATGCACTGCCACCGCGTTGACCGTCTGCCGATGCTCAACACAGCAGTGGCCGCGGCCATTCCAGTCCACATGCGTATGCCACAGGTCGAACCAGCTTTCCGGATCCAACCGGTCAACCGCTGCACGCGCCTTGGCTTCTGCCCGCGCCCAATAGCGCTCCATCCGTTTGCGGCGACGTCGGTCCATCGGTGCGGTCCTGTTTCGGGAGCGCAGTTTCCGTCAAAACACTGCACGGCGTCACCCGAGCTGGGGTCCCAAAGCTCTGCAATCGGTCAACCAGCCCAGATGCGCTAATGTGGGTTTGTATGGATTTAGGAGCGCGTCATGAGCCGTTTGACCATTGATCTAAGCGATCAGCAGCATCAGAGCCTGAAGGCGCTGGCGGCTCTGCAGGGCAAGACCATCAAGCAATACGCGCTTGAACGCCTGTTCCCTGGCGACCTAAACGCCGATCAGGCATGGCAGGAGTTGAATACCCTCCTTGGGGGACGTGTCGAGGAAGGCCTTGCCGGCAACGTGTCTACCAGGAGCATCAGCACCATCCTGTATGAAGAATTGGCCGAGGGCCGTCGCGGTTGATGCACGGCTAAGTCCTCACCGACGCAGCCGAAGCCGAAGCCGATCTGCGCGGGATCATCCGCTACACCTCGGCACGCTGGGGCCAGGCGCAGGTTCGCCGATACATCGCAGACCTATCGAGGCGTGATCTCGATGATGTTGGATGTAGCAGTCTTCAGCGACGTCATATCGGCTGAGGTGGTTTTACTCTTTGATTCCTGCTGCTCCCGATAACGTATAAGTGGGTGTACCCCGACCGAGTAATTGCGCCCAGGCATGATCTGGTAACTCAATGACAGATTGATCGTCCTGACGATTGACTGCCCCGGCTTCAGGACAAGAGATGGCGTGGAACCTCGGACGTTGTGCACATAGATGCCGCGATAGTCGACGGGGCTGCCGTCCTCTTGCAGGACCTTGAACAGATTGGTCTGCAACACCCCGCCTTTGTCTACGTCTGGAACATACGAGGCAGGTAGCTCGATGGGCTGGTCACCTGCGTTGGCCATCGTGACTGAGACGGATGCTCCAGCTGTCGCTGTATGCGCTGCCTGTCTGTTTTGGAGTCTGATCTCCAGCCTCCCAGCCACAGTCGCGCTGGAGCAGGCTGACAGCGCGAGAATCCCAAGAACCCATATCGCCTTCATCATTCACCTCTTACGCGCAAGCGCTTCTTTGTCGTCAGTTCTCATGCCATCTCTCCGGCTTGGGGTACGAGCCCTGGACGGGCGGAACCACCGTGGCGGGCGACTCCTGGGCAGACGCTAGTCGCGATTCATCCTCGGAGCGATCTTTCAATCCAACGTGCACTATCGCGCGCGGTTGGGGACCTGACGCTTTGGCGCTTCCCACATCACCGTCTAGCGCAAGTCCTCGTCGGCACCGTCCACCCGGTCTCCTGCATCAAGCTGCTGCAACACGCGATCGAAATCGCTCACGAACAGCTGGTCCTGCACGATGCGGTACTTTTCGAACTCGCTTTCCGCATGCGCTTTGGCGATCTCGGCGGTGACGCGCCCTGCGTCCTGCAACACCTGCCGGTCGGTTGCTTCGATGAAACGATTCAGACGTGTTTCCCAATCCTGCATGGTCATCGGAATCTGCCGCAGTGCCATGTCCTCGGCCAGGTCCAGATAGGCCGATACGAGGCGTTGCAACTGCGCCATCTCGCCGGTGGTCAGGTAGTTCTTGGCAACCGCCACGTCGAACTTCTGGATCTTCCCGCGCGGTGCATCGGCCCAGGTGGTCAGGCCCATGTGCTGCTTGCCGGCATCGGCTCGGTGGTAGACGACTTCTGCTGCGGTTTGCCCGTGGATGGCCCAGTGCAGCTTGTTCTGCACTGTGGCGAAGAACCGCTGAGTTGCCTGCGCGGTGGCATCGTAGTCCAGGGCGGTGGCGTAGATGTCGGTGATCTTCTGGTAGAACTTGCGCTCGGAGAGACGGATCTCGCGGATGCGCTGCAACTGCTCTTCGAAGTAGCGCTTGCCGAGCACCGTGCCGTCATTCTTCAGGCGCTCATCGTCCATCGCGAAGCCCTTGATCGTGAAGGACTCGATGATGGTGGTGGCCCACTTGCGGAACTGCACCGCGCGCTCGGAATTGACCTTGTAGCCCACGGCAATGATGGCCGCGAGGTTGTAGTGCTTGGTGTCGTAGCTCTTGCTGTCGGCGGCAGTTATTCGAAAATTTCGAATAACTGCATCTGGCTGTAACTCGTTGTCAGCGAACACCTTTTTCAGGTGGTAGTTGATGGTGTGGGTTTCGACATCGTAGAGCTGGGCCAGCATCTTCTGCGTCAGCCAGACGTTTTCGTCGGCATACGCCGCCTGCACGCCGCCCCCGCCTGCGGCGGCCACGAAGGTCAGGTATTCGGCCGCCGACGAGCGGACGAGCGAAATTTCATGCTTTTTCGCCATTGATGCCTCCCATGCTGGCGATACCGCACAACCAGTTTTTCTTCGTCCATGATGCTATCCGGGCATGCCCGGTGATGGTGATAGGCGAACGTGCCGTTCTGCCGTAAGTGATGTTGCCATTGCGCCGGCTCGCGTCCATCAGAACAACGAACCCTGCACGGGCAACGCAGTAGCTGGTTCTGTTGCTGGCTTGGCGGGTGCCGCCTGCTGCTGCGCACCCAACCGCCACGCGAGACCCGAGATGCGCGCGGCGTGCCGGGCCAGTGCGCTGCGGATGACCGCTTCGCTGCCGGCCAGGTGCAGGGCGCGGCGGGCGCGGGTGATGCCGGTGTAGAGCAGTTCGCGGCTGAGCACGCGGGCGTCGCGGGTGGGCAGTTGCAGCCAGACGGTGTCGAATTCGCTGCCCTGGGCCTTGTGCACGGTCATGGCGAAGGCGCTTTCGTGCGCGGGCAATGCGGCGGGGTGGAAGCCGCGCACCTGGCCGTCGCCGTCGCCTTCGAACCAAGCGACCAACGGGCCTTGGGCACGGCTGTCGGTGCCGCCGGACTGGCCTGGCCCTGAAGAGGCGCCTTCGTCGCTGCGCCCCGAAGAGGGACTCGCTTCGCTTCGCAGGCAGATGCCGACGTCGCCGTTGAACAGGCCGTGGCGGTAGCTGTTTTCGGTGATCAGCAGCAGGCGGCCCTGGAACCAGGGCGAGGCGGCGCCGAGGCGGCGCGCGCCGGAGCCGGTTTCGGCCAGCAGTTGTTCGATACGGGCGTTGAGGCCGCGCGCGCCCTGCGGGCCGGCGCGCACGGCGGTGAGCAGGCGCAGGCGCGCGGCATCGCGCAGAGCGGCGGCCGGGTCTTGCGCGTCGGCCAGCGCGCGCCAGTGCGCGAGCAGTGCGTCGCGGCCCAGGGTGAGCGGGTCTTCGCCGTCTTCGTGGAAGTGCACGCCGGCCAGCTCGCCGCTGCGCAGCAGGGCCAGGGCGGTGTCGGCGTCGCCGGCGCGCACGGCGTCGGCCAACGGGGCCAGTGCAAAGTCGTGCGCCTGCCGGTAGCCGCGCAGCAGGTGCACGCGGTGGCCGGCCAGGCCGCCGTCGTGGCTGGCGGCGGGCGTGGTGTCGCCGGGCGCGTTGCCGAGCAGCGCTTGCAGCGCCTGTGCGTCCTGCGGCTGCAGGGCATCGCCGGGGCCGGCGGCCTGCAGGATGGCGGCGAGCACGTCGCCGGCTTCCACCGAGGGCAGCTGGTCGGCGTCGCCGAGCAGGATCAGCTGGGTGCCATCGGCCACGGCTTCGACCAGCTTGCACATCAACGGCAGGTCGACCATGGAGGCTTCGTCGACGACGATCAGGTCCAACGGCAGCGGGTTGTCGGCGTGATGGCGGAAGTGCGGGGAATCCGGGATGACACCGAGCAGGCGATGCAGGGTGCTGGCGCCGCTGGGCAGGGCATCGGCCAGGGCCGGGTCGATGCCGCCAGCGATGGCGCGCGTGACCGCAAGGCGCAGGCTTTCGGCCATGCGCTCGGCGGCGCGGCCGGTGGGCGCAGCCAGGGCGATGCGCGGGGCCGGGGTGTTGGAGGCGTGTGCCTGGGCGATGCGCAGCAGCAGCAGGCGGGCGATGGTGGTGGTCTTGCCGGTGCCGGGGCCGCCGGTGACCAGCAGCAGGGTGCGGCGCAGCGCCAGCGCGGCGGCCTGGGCCTGGCGGTCTGGGTGGTGGGATGGCTCGGGCGGGGCCGTACCTTCCTGGTCGACGGATGGCTCGGGCAGGCCCGTGCCCTCACCCGCCTCTCCCGGGGGGAGAGGGGAAGCCTGGGGGAATAGCTGCGCGAACAGCGGTGCCAGCGTGGCGGCGTCGAAGGGCGGCGGCGACTGGGCGGCGATGCGTTGCAGGCCCAGCGCCAGGCGGCACTCGTACTCGCGGTAGCGGCGCAGGTAGAGCAGGCCGCGTTCCAGCACCAGCGGGCAGTCGGCGGCGGCGGGGTCTTGCGGATTCGGTTGGTCGACCCAGCGCGAGGCGGCCAGGGTGCGTTGCCAATCGGTGGGGTCCGGGAGTGCGGGCGCTGGGCCCTCGCGCGTGTCCAGCAGCATGCCGGCGCGGCTGGGGTCCAGCCCTGCGTGGCCGCTGGTGACGGCCAGCGAGGCGAGTGCGGCGCCGGCCAACACCTGGGGGTCGGTGTCCGGGGCCAGGCGTTGCAGGCTTTGGGCGAAGGCCAGATCCAGCGGGCGCAGCGCGTCGGCCTTGATCAGGGCGTTGAAGAGGGTTGGGTGGTTCATGCGGTGGACGCCTCCCGGGCGCAGGCGCCCTCACCCCAACCTCCGCTGCGCACCCCGGCCCGCGCGGCGTGGCGCAGACACTGCCAGGCACGCGCGCCAGTGCGCGCAAGCGGTGTCTGCCCGCCCCGAGGGGAGCGGGGCGTGCGCACAGCGCTGATCGGGCGTGCGGTCTGTTGGGTCATGGCTTGGATGCTTCGGCGGCGGACGGTACCTCACCCCACCCCCCGCTCCGCGCCCCAGCCCGCGCCAGCGGCGCGGGCGCTCCAAGGCACGCGCGCCGGTGGCGCGCAGCCAGTGCCTTATTGCCCCGGGGAGAGCGGGGCTTTGGTGCGTCAGCGGTAAGGGTCTGTGCGCTAGCGGGCATCGGGCGTGCCTGGGTTGCTGGATGTCGGCTCCGGGATGCTGCCGGCGAACAGGGCGTCCAGGGCTTGGACCAGCGCCGGGTCGAAGCGCCAGGCGTGGATGCCGGGTGCGGGCGTGGCGCGGTTGACGGCGTCGGAGTCGGCGTCGGAGTCGAAACCCGAATCGGAGATGGAGCTGGCGCCATTGACGGGGTCGGAATCGGAGGCGGCGCTGGCGCCATTGACGAAGCCGGAGCCGGAGTCGAAACCGGAGTCAGAACCGGAACCGGGGATGGAGCTGGAGTCGGATGCGGGGTTGCGGGTGGCGTCCAGGCCGCGGCAGAACAGGTAGCGCACGCCGCCGAAGTCGCGCGCGTAGTCGTAGCCATCGCCCAGGCGGAAACGCAGCCAGCGGTGCAAGGCGACGGTGTAGATCAGCGCCTGCAATTCGTACTCGCTGTGCGCCATGGCGCGGGCCAGGGCGTCGGCGCCGTAGCTGGGCAGGCGGTTGGACTTGTAGTCGAGCACGTACCAGCGCCCATCCACGGTGTAGGTGAGGTCGATCAGGCCGGTCATCAGGCCTTCCAGACGCTGGCGCGCGCCGAAGGCCTGGCGGTCGCCGACCACGCCAAACCGGTGCAGCAACGCGAGCAGCGCATCGACGCGGGTGGGCCGCATGGCGAAATGGAATTCCATCTCGTTGCGGCGCTGCGGCGCGGGCACGGCGGCCAGGGTGGTGCCTTCGGGCAGGGCCACGGTGAGGGTGTGGCCGATCAGCGCGGTGAGCATGGCCAGGCCGTCGTCCCATTCCTTCTCGACGTAGCCGCCGCGCTGCAGCGCCTCGAGGATGGCGGCAGCCTGGCCCTCGGGTGCGGGCAGGCCGGGGCGCCAGGCCTGCCAGGCGGCGAAGTCGCAGCGCTCGAATACGTCGTGCATCACCACGCCGAAGCGGTTGCCGGCAAAGCGCGGGTCGAAGGCGTCGACCTCGGCGGCCACCGCAACGGCCTCGCTGCCGGACGGCTCGTCGCTGCCGCCACTGCCGACCACGGTGGCGCTGGCCATCGGGTCGGCGGCGGCGCCGGCATCGGCATTGGCCAGCTGGGTGAAGCTGTAGACCCACCAGTCCGGGGCGATATGCCGCTGCGGGGCGCGCGCGGGCGGCACCTGCGCCTCGACCGGCGGCGGCAGGCGCGGCAGGTTGGTGGGCGGCGTGGACGTGTCCACCACCACTGCACCCTCGCCGGCCGCGCCCTGCAGTGCGTCCAGCGCGCGCAGCATGCCGGACAGTGCGGTGCGCTCGTGCTGGTGGAACGGGCCGCTGGCGATCCACAGCGCGTGCTCGGCACGGGTCAGGCCGACGTAGAGCAGGCGTGCGTCTTCGGCGCGTTGTTCCTGCTTCCAGGCCGCTTCGGCGGCGCTCCAGGTTGGGTCGTCCTTGTCTGTCTTCCAGTGCAGCTGGCGGCCGAGCTCCGGCGCATGCACCACGCAATGGCGACCAGCACCCTTGTCGCTGCGGCCGATGCCGATGTACGGCAGGAACACCAGCGGATATTCCAGGCCCTTGCTCTTGTGCAGGGTGACGATCTGCACGCGGCGCGCGTCCGATTCCAGCCGCAGCTGCTGGGCTTCGTCGTTGTCGTCGGCATTGGCGATGCGGCGCGACAGCCAGTCGACCAGGCCGTGCGGGCCGAGTGCGCGGGCGTCGGCTTCCTGCAACAGCTCAGCCAGCTGCAGGTAGTTGGTGAGGCGGCGCTCGCCATCGACCAGGGCGAGCAGGCGTTGCCCGTGCGCGGCGCCCAGGTCGCCGATCAGGGCAAGCGGGCCGCCGCGCTGCCAGCGCTCGCGCCAGTCCAGCGCCTGCTGCTGCCAGCGGCGGTGACGCTCGCCGTCGTGCGCGAGCGCGGCAATGGCGGCGGCGTCCGCGCCGATCAGTACGGTGGCCAGCGCGGCGCGCAGGCGGCTGTCGTCGCCCGGGTCGAGCAAGGCCTGCAACAGGGCCAGTAGCTCCAGCGCCTCGTCGGTGGCGAACAGGCTCTGCTTGCCGGCCGCCACGGCGGGGATGCCCACGGCGCCCAGCGCCTGCTGCATGCGCGTGGCCTCGCCGTGGCTGCGCACCAGCACGGCGATATCGCCGGCCTGCACCGGGCGGCCATTGACGCTGGCAGTGCCGTCGCGGCCGCCGGCCAGCCAGCCACGGATCGCCGCCACGCAGGCGGCGGTGGCCAGCTCGCGGGCGCGGTTGGCGCTCCAGGGTTTGGGCTTTCCTGCTTGCTTGGTTTTTGCCGCTGCCGCGGCAGGTGGCGGCGGCGGGTCCGGGGCGCGCCACAGCGTCAGCGCCGGGGCGGGGCCGCCATCGCGTTGCAGGTCGGCATCCACCCGCTTGGTGCCGGGCCGCACCGGGTGGAAGGCGATGCCATCGGTGAGGAAGGCGTCGGTGTAGCCGGCCTGTGCGTACAGCGCGTCGATGGCCGCCAGCACGCCGGGGCGCGAGCGGAAGTTGTGGCTCAGCGGCGGGGCGAGTTCGGCAGTGACCGCGGCGGCCAGATAGGTGCGCACGTCGCCGCCGCGGAAGCCGTAGATGGCCTGCTTGGGGTCGCCGATCAGAAACAGCGCCGGCTCCAGGCCGGCCGCGCGTGCGAGCGGGCCTTCGCCGAACACGTTGGAGAAGATCGCCCACTGGCGGTCGTCGGTGTCCTGGAATTCGTCCACCAGCGCGATGGCGTATTGCGCGCGCAGCCGCGTGACCAGCGCCTGGGCCTGCGCGCCTTCGAGCGCGTGCGCAACGCCATCGACCAGGTCGTCGTAGGTCTGCACGCGGCGCTGGCGCTTGAGCAATGTCAGCCGCGCAATGGCATCCTCGCGCAGGGCGTGCAGCAGGCGGATGCGGCGACGGCTGCGCCATGCTTCGACACCGGCCAGCGCGGTGAGATAGCCGTCGATCTCGTGGCTCAGCGGCGAGGCCGGGGTGCGATCGACGAACTTCTTGTTGGTGCCGGCGGCCAGTTCCGCGGCGGTGAGTTTGATCAGCTTGGCGTGCGGCGTTGCGTGCATCGATGGCGCGGCGGCGAAGCTGTCGAACCAATGCCACAACGCTGTTAGCCACTCGGGCTTGTAGCTGACCTTGCTCAGGATGCCGCCGTCGATGGCGGCCATGATGGTGTCGAAAAACGCGCTGCCGTGCGCCTGGAATGCCGCGGCCAGTGCAGTACTGGCGTCCTGCACCGCTTGCAGCAGCGCAGCCGAATCGTCGTTTGTCGTGGCGGCTGCCGGCAGCAGCGTTGGGTGGCGCACCAAGGCGCGCAGATCGCTGGCCAATGCATCGGGGCCGCCCGACCACAGCGCGATCAGGTCTTCGGCCATTGCCGCATCGGCGGCGCGCTGGCGCCAGAGATCGGCGGCGACTTCGCCCAGCAGTTCGCGGTCGTTGGCGAGCAGTTCCGGTGCGGCGAAGGCCTGGCCGCTTTCCAGCGCATGCTCGCGCAGCACGCGCGCGCAGAAGCCGTGGATGGTGAACACGGCGGCCAGGTCGATTTCTTCCACCGCCTGTTGCAGGCGGCGGCGCAGGGCCGCGGGTGTTTCGGTGCCGGTGGCCAGGTGCGTGGCGAGGATGGCGCGCGTAAGCAGCACATCGGGCGCGTCCTGTAGGAGCGGACCTGGCCGCGACGGGTCGTTGGCGAAGTCAGTCGCGGCCGGGGCCGCTCCTACGGGGGCGCTGGGTGTTTCGGTGCCAGGGGCCAGGTGCGTGGCGACAAAGGCGTCGGGCGCTTCGTGTAGGAGCGGACCTGGCCGCGACGGGTGGTCGGCGAGGTCGGTCGCGGCCGGGGCCGCTCCTACGAGGGCGCTGGGTGTTTCGGTGTCAGTGGCCAGGTGCGTGGCGACAAAGGCGTCGGGCGCTTCGTGTAGGAGCGGACCTGGCCGCGACGGGTCGTCGGCGAGCTCGGTCGCGGTCCGGGCCGCTCCTACGGGGGCGGTGGGTGTTTCGGTGTCAGTGGCCAGGTGCGTGGCGACAAAGGCGTCGGGCGCTTCGTGTAGGAGCGGACCTGGCCGCGACGGGTCGTCGGCGAGGTCGGTCGCGGCCCGGGCCGCTCCTACGGGGGCGTCGGGGACCAGGGTTGCGGCCAGCACCAGGCGCTCGCGGATGCGGCGGCGCAGTTCCTGGGTGGCGGCCTCGGTGAAGGTAACGGCGAGGATCTGGCCGATGCGCAGGCCACGCTCGACCACCAGCCGGGTGAACAGCGTGGCCAGGGTGAAGGTCTTGCCGGTGCCGGCGCTGGCCTCGATCAGGCGTACGCCATGCAGCGGCAGGTGCAGATACGGGTCGGTAACCGGGCTGGCGCTCATTCGGCCTCTTCCTGCGCGCCATGCCAGTGGCGCCAGCTCTCGATCAGACGCTCCGGATCCAGCGTGGCATCGGCGTTGCCGCGCTCGAGCAGGTCGTACACGCGATGGCTGGTGATGGCGAAATCGGCAAAGCGCTGCGCGTCGGCGAACGGGTCGCGGCCGCGGTTGACCAGTCGCAGTTCCGGGCTGTGCGATTCGCTCCAGCCGAAGCTGGACTGCCACTGCCCGGCGGCCTCCTTAATGGCCTTGTCCAGGTCGTCGCTACGCGCGGCCTGGTGGTATTTCCAGCTGCTATAGGGCGCGAACGCCAGCGGCATCTGCAAGCCCTGCCGGTACACCTGCAGCAGCGCAGCCAACGCGCCCTGCGCCTGGGTCTGCGACAGCGGTTCGGCATCGATGGGATGCGGGCCCAAACCGTCTTCGTCTTCGAAGAAGCGCACGTAGGGCGCGTGCTCGCCGGCGGCGCGCAGCAGCAGCCATTCCAGGCCGTGGCGGATCGCGCTGCGGCCGCTGAGCGCGCCCACCTGGACCCGCCCCACCCCGCTCGCATACCAGCCGGGCACACGGCCGTGCACCTCGGTCTGGCCGATCTGCACCTGCAACCGGCGCGATTGCGCCGGCGCTTCGCCACGCCAGTGCCGGAATGCCTCGGCATACGGGCGCAGTTGCGCCACGCGCTCATCGAGCTGGCGGCGGCCCAGCGGCCCGGACGGCAGCAACGCGCGCGCGCGCAGACGCTCGTAGAGCCGCTCGGTGTCGCCGGCCAGCGCGGCGTCGAACACATGCTGCTGCAGGCCGTATTGCTCCAGCCCGCGTGTGGGCGCGAGCAGCGGCTCCAGATCGCTGTCTTCGCCGGCCGGATCCGGCAAACGCATCCCCAGGCGGTGGCGCAGGAACTGCCCGGCCGGGTCGGCGAACAGGCGGCGCAGTTCGTCGATCGACACATTCGTCGGCACTGCGATGTCATCGGCCGGCAACGCACCGGCCACCCAGGGCGCCAGCGGCTGGCGCTGGCCGGTAAGGCTGTCCACCGCGGGGCGCCACTGCCGGCGATAGCTGAAACGGCGCGGGTCGGCGCCGTGATCGCCCGGCGCACCGAAGGCGGCGGCGGCAAACGGCTGCAACGGGTGGTGCACCACCAGCGTGTCGATTGCCGCCGGGTCGGCGTGGTACTGCGCGGCGCTGCCCAGCAGCTCGCTGACCAGCACCGACGGTTCGCGCGCGCTGCCGTCGCGCGCATCGGCACCGAGATAGCTCAGGTAGAACACTTCCTGCGCGGAGGCGAACAACTGCAGGAACAGGAACCTGTCGTCCTCGCGGGTCGAACGGTCGCCGTGCCGGCGACGCTCGGTGCCCAATTCTGCGGTGAGGCGATTGAGCCCGGCGGCCGGGTCGCGGCGCGGGAAGTCGCCATCGTTCATGCCGAGCAGGCAGATCGCGCGGAATGGCAGCAAGCGCATCGGCACCATGCGGCCGAAACTGATGCCGCCGGTGAGCAGCGGCGCACGCGTGTCCGACTCGCCCAGCACTGCAGCAAAATGCGCGCGCACCACTTCGGCCGGCACGCTGCCTGCGTACTCGGCGCGCACTGCATCACGGGCGAATTGGTCGATCAAGCTGCGCAGCCGATCCAGCGCGCGCTGCGCACGCGGTGCCGAGGGCGCTTTTGGCATCAGCGCCTCCAGCAGGCCGAGCAGCCGCTCGCGCCACTCGACCGGCGTCATCGCCTCGGCCAACACGGACTGGTGGCGTTCGAGCACGCGCAGCAGCTTCAACAAGATATCCAGTGCGGCCAGCGCGCTGCCTTCCAGCTGCGGCCATGGCGCCACGCCCTCGATATCGTCGTCGGCGCCGCTGGCATGGCCGAGCAGCAGCCGGTCCAGCGCGAAGCGCCAGGTGTAGGCGTCGTCGCTCGGTGCCTGATGCTGGCGCCGGTGCGCCGCATCCAGCCCCCAGCGCGCGCCGGCCGCATGCAGCCAGCCGCGCAGACGTTCCAGCCCGGCTTCGTCCAGGCCGGCGGCCTCGGCGATCGGCGCACTGGCGAGCAGGTCGAGGATCTCGTGCAGGCCGAAGCGTGCGATCGGCAGGCCGAGCAAGCTCAGGAACACTTCGGCCAGCGGCTCGCTGGCCAACGGGCTGGCGTCGGCCAGCGCGTACGGCAAGGCATCGTCGTTGCCATGGCTGCCGAACACCGCATCCAGATACGGCACGTACGGGTCGATATTTGGCGACAGCACCGCGATCTCGCGCGGCTGCAGCGGCGGGTCGAAGCGCGCATCGTCGAGCAAGGCGCGCAGCTGGTCGTGCAGCACCTGCAGCTCGCGCAGACGGGTGTGGCAGGCGTGCACCTGCAGGCTGGGGTCGTGCAGATTCACCGCCGGCAACGCGGCAGGCACGCTGGGCGCGCGGCGATGGAACAGGTCGCTCTGCATGCGCCGCAGCAGGCTGTCGCCCAGGCCGCCGTCGGCCAGTGCGCGGCGGCCGGACTCCAATGGGTCGGCGTAGGCGGCGATCTCGGCCAGCGGGTGCACCACCTCGTAGTCGCCGACCAATGCCATGAAGTCGCGCCCGGCCGCGCCCCAGGTCTGCAGCAGCGGGTTTTCCTGCACCTGCTCGGCAAACAGCTGCACCGCACCGTCTTCGCGACGGCGCTGCCACGGGGTTTGCAGGTCGCCCCAGTAACCTTGCGTGGGCGTGGGCAGGTAGAAATGCAGCGTGCCCACGCGCGCCTGCGTGGCCAGCACGCGCAGCACGTCGGGCGAGATATTCAAGATGGCGAAGGCGAACAGGCGCCCGGGCAAGCCCTGCGGCAGCGGGCCGTCCGGGCGCGCGTAGCGATCCAGATACTGGCCGATGCGGCGCGCGCGGTATTGCCGGCCGGTGGCAATGCTGCGCCACAGCCGCGCCTGCGGATCATCGGGGTCGGCGCCGCCTTCCCAGCGCAGCAACCAGTCGCGTCGCCAGGCTTGGTACTTCTCGAACACATTGCCCAGCTCGCCGGCCAGCGCCCAGGGCTTGAGCGCATCGCCATCGGACAGATAACCGGCCAGCGGCGCCAACGCCGCGTCGCTGCCCAGATCGGCCTGCAAGGCGGTATAGAGGCGCCACTGCGTGGTCGCCATGTCCAGGTCGTCGTCGGCCGGGCCGAGATTGCATTCCAGCGCGCGCGCGACGAATTCGCCGGGGGTGAGGAATTCCAGATTCGCCGCCACGCCGTGCTCGGCCGCCAGCGTGGACTGCAGCCAGCGCCGCATCGCCACCTGCGGGATCAGCACCACCTCCGGCTGCAGCAACGGCTGCTCCGGCACCGGCCGGCGCAGCTCCTGTGCGAGCAAGGCAGCCAGCGTATCCAGCGCATTTGAGGGATAGAGGCGGAAATCGGGCGCGGAAGTGGCGTGCATGCGTACGCGCATTGTGCCGGATGCGGCCGTACTGCGCTGTTGGCCCAGGGCCGGTGCGCAGCGAGTGGCGCCGCTGTTCGGGCCGTCCTGGCAATGGGTAGACGCGGGGCCGACCTTGGCGATGACGGCCGACACGCTGGAGCTACTGCACCCGAATGCAGCAGGCACGAGCGGATTGCGGATTGCCTGCGATGCCGTGCGGCCGCGGCGCTCGGCGGTATCGCTGCAAGCCGTCGTCGACCAACGCGCCTCCAGGCGCCGGCACCGCCATGCAATACCCCTGCGGCGGCATCACAAAAAGCGATGGGCCGGGGTCTTCGCCCGGCCCATCGCGTTGGCTTGGAGCATGACGCTGGAGGCGATCAGTATTTCTTTTCCAGGTTGATCATCCAGGTCTGATCGTTGTTGCTGTCGCCATCGGTGATGCCGCGGTATTCCAGCCGCGTCGACAGGCCCTGCTCGGTCAGCAACGCCGCGCCGATGCCCACCATCAGGCGGTTGCGATCGAACGCGCTCTGGCCCGCGCGGTAGAACGGCCCACCGTTCAGATCGGCGTAGCTCAGCGTGGCATCGCCGCGGCCCTGGAAGTCGCGCTGATATTCCACGCGCAACTGCGGGGTCAGCCGGCCCCAGGCCACTTCGCGGCGCCATTCCAGGCGCAGGCCCAGGTTGCCGGTGGTGGTGGCCACGTCCATGTCGTCATAGCGCAGCGCGAACGGCGCCACGCCATCTTCGACATAGCCATCCAGCGTGGCGCGCGCCACATCCACACGCGCATACGGGGTGATCTGCAGCTCGCCGCGTTGCAGGTCCGCACCGGTGGACAGCGAGGCGATCCACTGCTTGCCGTCGCGGTTGCCTTCGGCCATCGAGGCGTCGTCGGTGACATAGCGGCGCAGGTCGTAGGACAGCAGCTGGTAGCCGACCAGGGTGTCGAAGAAGAACGCCTTGCCCGGATGGAAGCTGGCATACAACGCCATGGTGTAGGCGGTGGCCTTGGAGTGGCTGCCGTTCCTGCCCACATCGCTGTCGTCGCGGCCCCAACCCAGGCCCGCACCGATCGCCAGCGACTGCGCCACCCGGTAATCGGCACCCACGCTCAGGCCGTCGGTCTGGAAATCGACGCCGTTGCTGTTGGACTGCTTGTCCAGGCTGCCAGAGCGGATCGCACCGCCCACCCACAGCCCCAGATCGCCCTGGCCCTGCGCAGTGCTGGTGCCGCTGCTGGCCACTGCCGGCGCATCGCGGAAGTCGTTGTCGGCCTCCTGCGTGTCCGGGCTGCACGGCTGCGCACTGATGCCGCGGTCGGCCTGGCGGCAATGCGAGGTCGGCTGGAAGCTCACCGCGTTGCTGAAGGTGCTGCCGCCGCGATGGGTGGCTTCCAGACGGCGCTGGAAGTTGTCGATCTGCGCCCGCGCAAAACGCCGCGTGGACTCGGACTGCGCATCGATCAGGCCACGCACTTCCGCATCCACGCTGGGGTCGCGGCGCGGCGCGATGGTGAACACCACGTTGGCCGGCACCGAGGTGGCGAACGCGTTGGACAAGGTGAACTGCACCGTGGCCTGGCCGACGAAGGCCGGGTTCGGGGTGAAGGTCAGCATGAAGGTGGGCGTCTCGGCCATTGCAGCCGCCGCCGGCGACGGGCCCGATGCGCGCGCCGCCGCCGCGGTGGCGAGACCACCAACCTGGGTGATGGTGGCGGTACCGGCCGACGCAGGCAGCACCGCGACCACGGCCGCCGCCACGAACGGCCCGCCGGTGGCATTGCGGGTCAGGTCGACCTGCTGCGCCTCGCCCGGCACTGCCGCCGCAGTCACCGACACCGCAACCGGCCGCGCATTGACCGCAATGGTCACGGTGGCCGCCGCCGAGGTGCCGCCGCTGCCGGTGACCGTGTAGCTCACCACATCGGTGCCGACGAAACCGGCAGCCGGCGTGTAGACCAGCTCCAGCCCGTTGACCACGGCGGTGCCGTTGGTCGGCGCAGCGGCAATGGCGATCGTGGTGATGTTGCCGGTGTCGTTGGCGGTCACCGCCACCGTCACCGCAGCATCGGACATGGTGGCCGCCACATCCGCTACCGCCACCGGCGCCGCATCGCTCACCGTGAAGCTGTAGGCCTGGGTGGCGCTGGCATTGCCGGCATCGGCCACCGCGATGGTGAAGGACGAGGTGCCCTGCGTCGTCGGCGTGCCCGACAGCGTGCCGTCGTTGGCCAGCGTCAGGCCGGTCGGCAACGTGCCGCTGGCGATGCTGTAGCGATAGGGCGCAACGCCGCCGCTGGCCGTGAGCACCTGGTTGTACGCGCTGCCGCGCACCGCCGGTGGCAGGGTCGGTTGCGCCAGCACCAGCGTTGCCGCCGCGATGGTGACCGAGTAGTTCTGGCTGGCCTGCACAGCCGGGCTCGGGGTGCTGTCGGTGGCGGTCAGGGTGAAGTTGAAGGTGCCGGACAAGGTCGGCGTACCACTGAGCGCGCCGGTCGCTGCATCGACAATCACGCCATTGGGCAATGCGCCCGCAGTCAGTGCATAGCGGTAAGGCGCCGTGCCGCCGGTGGCCGGCGTGATCGCCGCGGAGTACGCCTGCCCGGCCGTGCCTGCCGGCAAGGTGCTGGCCGGCAACGCCAGGTTCGGGCCGGCCACGGTCAATGCATAGGCCTGAGTGGCGGTGAAGGTGTTCGCGTCGGTCGCGGTCACGGTGACGTTGAAGCTGCCTTCCACCGTGGCGGTGCCCGACAACGTGCCGTTGCTGGCCAGCGTGATGCCGGCAGGCAGGCTGCCCGCGCTGACTGCATAGGTGTATGGCGCGGTGCCGCCGCTGGCGCTCAGGGTCTGGCTGTAGGCGGTACCGCGGGTGGCGGCCGGCAGCGTGGTGGGCGCGATCACGACCACAGGTGCCGCGATGGTCAGCGTGTAGCTGCGGCTGGCCTGCGCCGCCGGGCTGGGCGTGCTGTCGGACACGGTCAGGGTGAAGTTGAACGTGCCGGACAAGGTCGGCGTGCCGCTGAGCGTGCCGGTGGCCGCGTCCACCACCACACCTGCCGGCAGGACACCGCCGGTCAATGCATAGCTGTAAGGCGCCGTACCGCCGGTGGCCGAGGCGATCGTCGCCGCATACGCCTGCCCGGCCGTGCCTGCAGGCAAGGTGCTCGCCGGCAACGCCAGGTTCGGGCCGGCCACGGTCAATGCATAGGCCTGCGTGGCGGTGAAGGTGTTCGCGTCGGTCGCGGTCACGGTGACGTTGAAGCTGCCTTCCACCGTGGCGGTACCCGACAACGTGCCGTTGCTGGCCAGCGTGATGCCGGCAGGCAGGCTGCCCGCGCTGACTGCATAGGTGTATGGCGCGGTGCCGCCGCTGGCGCTCAGGGTCTGGCTGTAGGCGGTACCGCGGGTGGCGGCCGGCAGCGTGGTGGGCGCGATCACGACCACAGGTGCCGCGATGGTCAGCGTGTAGCTGCGGCTGGCCTGCGCCGCCGGGCTGGGCGTGCTGTCGGACACGGTCAGGGTGAAGTTGAACGTGCCTGCCACGGTCGGCGTGCCGCTGAGCGTGCCGGTGGCCGCGTCCACCACCACACCCGCCGGCAGAACACCGCCGGTCAATGCATAGGTGTAAGGCGCCGTGCCGCCGGTGGCCGGGGTGATCGCCGCGGAGTACGCCTGCCCGGCCGTGCCTGCCGGCAAGGTGCTGGCCGGCAAGACCAGATTCGGGCCAGCCACGGTCAGGGTGTAGGCCTGGTTGCCGGTGAAGCTGCCCGCATCGGTCGCGGTCACGGTGAAGTTGAAGCTGCCTTCCACCGTGGCGGTACCCGACAGCGTGCCGTTGCTGGCCAGGGTGATGCCTGCCGGCAACGTGCCACTGGCGAGCGCGTAGGTATACGGCGCGGTACCGCCGCTGGCGCTCAGGGTCTGGCTGTAGGCGGTGCCGCGGGTGGCAGCCGGCAGCGTGGACGGCGCGACCACGATCGGCGGCGCGGCGATGGTCAAGGTGTAGCCACGTGTGGCCTGCGACGGCGTGCCTGTGGTGCTGTCGGTGGCGGTTACGCTGAAGCTGAAGCTGCCCACGCTGCCGGGGGTGCCGGTCAGGGCGCCGCTGCTGCCGTTGAGCGTGATGCCCGCCGGCAAGGCACCGGCGGTGACGGCGTAGGTGTACGGCGCAACGCCGCCGGTCGCCGGATTGAGCGCACTCGAATAGGCCTGGCCGGCGGTGCCGGCCGGCAGACTGGTCGCCGGGAAGGTGGTCGTGGCCACGGCCACGGTCAGCGTGTAAGCACGGGCGCCGCTGGTGGGGCTGCCGCCGCTGTCGGTCGCGGTCGCGGTGAAGTTGAAGCCGCCGCTGGCGGTGGGCGTGCCGGACAGCACGCCGCCAGCGCTCAGGCTCAACCCGGCCGGCAACGCACCGGCCGTGATGGCGAAAGTGTGCGGCGCGGTGCCGCCGCTGGCGCTCAGGGTCTGGCTATAGGCGCTGCCCGCGGTCGCCGCCGGCAGCGATGCCGGCCCGACCACCACCACCACGTCGTCGTTGACGATGGTGCCGGTACCGGTGGCGCGGGCGATGCTCGCGTTGCTGGCGCCGGACAGGCCGACGCTGAAGGTCTCGTTGGGTTCGACCGCGGTGTCGCCATTGACGGTGATCGCCACGCCCTGCGCGGTAACGCCCGGCGCGAAGGTCAGCGTGCCGGAGCGGGCGGCGTAGTCGCTGCCGGCGGTGGCGGTGCCATCGGCGGTGATGTAATTGACCGACACGGTCTGGCCGCTGGCCGCACTCAGGCTCACCGTGAAGGTGGCCGTGGTGGTGCCGCTGTTGCCTTCATTGACGCTGACGTCGTCGATCGACAGTGCGGGCAGCGCATCGTCGTTGACGATGGTGCCCTGGCCCTGGCCATCGCCCACGCTCGCCCCGGTGACGTTGCTGACGTTGACGAAGAAGGTCTCGTTCGGCTCGCTGAGCGTGTCGCCGTTGACCAGCACGGTGAAGGTGGCGCTGCTGCTGCCGGCGGGAATGGTCTGCCCGGTCAGGCTGGAGGCAACGTAGTCCACGCCGGCAGTGGCGGTGCCGTCGGCGGTGGCGATATCGAAGCTGACGCCGCCGGTGCCCGCCGGCTGGCTGAGCGAGACGGTGAAGGTGGCATTTGTGGTGCCGGCATTGCCCTCGTTCACCGACACGTTGTTGATCGACAGCGTCGGCTGGTTAGGAGTGATGGTGATGTTGACGGTGATGGTGTCGCCCCGGCCATCTTCCAGCGGGAACGTATCGCTGGTGGCGCTGTCACCGTTGTGGGTGTAGGTGACGATCTGCGTGCCCTGCGCACCACTCGGATTGGGCACCACGAGCGTGCCGTGCGGGGGTTGCACGCCGTTCCAGCCGATGCCGATATCGTCTGCTCCCGTGCCATCGCAGGTCGTCACGTCGATCTGTACCGAACCGCCCTGCACCACGGTGGCATTCAGCGTCGGGCAGTAGGTCGAGGCTTGCGCCATCGCCCAGCCTGGCGCCAAGAGCATCATCGCGAACAGGACAAACATCACGGCCAGACGTGCGCGGCCGCCGGTGGCGTCCGCTGGAAACCTACGTTGCTTATTCACTGTCCACACCCCTGGAGCGCGCCATCCCCGGCGCCGGCAACGATCCTCGTGCCTGAAGACAACGTCGCCCTAGTGGGATTGCTCCCTTCGACATTGCGAGCGTATTTGAACAGGAACTGACTAACGAATAAAGAACAAAAACTTAATACTTCATTCCAATTCTGAATAGTTGAGGCTTGCTCTATTCAAACATGACATGTATCTGTGCAAATTACTCCGACACGCAGTCGGCGTTGCACTTACGGGAAGGAAGTCCGCATGAGTGAGTTCTTCTTGGGTCAGATCATGATGACCGGCTTTGCGTTTGCGCCCAAGTATTTCGCGCAGTGCAATGGCCAACTGCTGCCGGTCAATCAAAACCAGGCACTCTTCAGCTTGCTTGGTACGCGTTTCGGTGGCGACGGCCGCACTACCTTTGGCTTGCCGGACATGCGCGGGCGCACGCCCATCGGCTTCGCACCGTCAACGGATCCGAGCTGGCAACCGCCGGTACCGCCACTGGGCCAGATGGCTGGCAGCGAGAACGTGACGCTGCTGCCAAGCAATTTGCCCGCACATACCCACCTGCTGGAATCCACCAGCACTACGGGCAATAACCGCAGTCCTTCTGGCCGCAACTTCGGCAACAATGCCAGCACCACCGGTCCGGCCACTGCGCTCTATGCGGCACCGGGGACGCTGGTGTCCTTGGACCCGAAGTCGGTAGGCCCTGCCGGCGGCAGCCAACCGCATCCAAACATGCAGCCTTACACCACGATCAATTTCTGCATTGCGCTGTCCGGCATCTTTCCCTCGCGTAGCTAGTTCGCCGGCACTTCTACACGCTGCGTGCCGATGACGGCGCGGCATCACAGACCAGGAAGGACACCATGGCCACTCCATTCATCGGCGAGATCCGCATGTTCGGCTTCGGCCGCACCCCGCAGGGCTGGCAGGCCTGCGACGGCAGCCTGCTGTCGATCTCCGAGTACGAGACCCTGTTCGTGCTGATAGGCACGCTCTATGGCGGTGACGGGCAGAACACCTTTGCGGTACCGGACCTGCGCGGACGCGTGCCGCTGCACCAGGGCCAGGGCCCTGGTCTGAGCAACTACGTCATTGCCCACACCTCTGGCACCGAAACGGTGACGCTCAACAGCCTGCAGATGCCGGCGCACACGCACACGCTGGTCGCTACACCTACTGCCGCCACCGCGACCGCGCCTGCGGGATTGCTGCCCGGCACAGTGACCGGCGACGTGTTCTACGCGACCGATACGACCGGTGCCACGGCAGCGCCGATGGCGACGCAATCGACGACGATCGCCGGCGGCGGACAGGCGCACGACAACACTATGCCGACCTTGACGGTGCAGTACTGCATCTCCACCGCCGGCATTTTTCCACAGCAGAGCTGATCGATTCGGCGCACCGCGCTCATCGCGACGCCCACCCGTTACATCGGAGGAATGCGTTCATGACCGAACCTTATACCGGCGAAATCCAGCTGTTTGGCTTCGATTTCAATCCCGTCGGCTGGGCGCTGTGCAATGGCGCCACATTGCCGATCGTTCAGAACACTGCGCTGTACTCGCTGCTGGGTGTCGCCTACGGCGGCAACGGCTCCAGTACGTTCCAGTTGCCCAACTTCTGCGCACGCGCCGGCTGCCAGCAAGGCCAGGGCGGCGGACTGAGCAACCGGCAGCGTGGTGACACGTTCGGCACAGCCGGGGTGAGCCTGCTGAGCAATCAAATTCCGCCGCACCAACACGGCATCAACGCATTTTCACAAGCAGACTCGACCAAAAAGACCGGCACACCCGCCAATGGTGCGGCACTGTCGACGATGAGCAGCAGTACCGCACGTCCATTCGTGACGGTGACGCAGCCTGATACGCAGTTCTCGCCGACCGCGCTGCTGCCAACCGGCAATGGCGTAGCGCACGAGAACCAGCAGCCCTATCTGGCAGTGAACTTCTGCATTGCGTTGTACGGCGACTACCCAGACTTCGGTTGAGGTCATGGCACGCCTGCTTTCCAGCAAGGTGATGACAGCATCATTGGGCGCAGGCCAGGCCGCTGTACCGGATGCGCATGCCATCGCATTGCGGGCCGAGCAGGATGCCGATCTACCCTGGCTGCAGGATCTCTACGCGAGCACGCGCAGCGAAGAGCTGGCGCAGGTGCCCTGGCCGGACGCAACCAAGCGCGCGTTTCTGGATCAGCAGTTTGCCCTGCAGCGCGCGCATTATCTGCGCCATTTTCCCGATGCGGACTTTATGGTCGTGCAGTGGCAGCACGAACGCATCGGCCGGCTGTATCTGCAGCGCGCACCGTCGCAACACGCAGTGATCGATATCAGCCTGATGCCGGCATGGCGCGGTAAAGGCATCGGCACTGCGTTGATTGTGCAGGCGCAAACAGGCGCATGTGCAGCGGGATGCGAGGTATCGCTGCACGTTCTGCATGCCAATCCAGCTGCCCAACGTCTCTATGCGCGTCTGGGGTTTGTCGCCGGCGATTCCGGCGATACGCATCTGGCAATGCATTGGCGCGGCGCCGAAGCAGACGCGGTCACGCAGCTCAGTTGAAGATCGCCTGATACAGGAACCCGTCGCGCTCGCGTGCCACCGGCACCAGGAAGATGCCGATCTCGCCCAGCCGCGTGTGACGTAACCGATAGGTCTGCTGCGGAAACAGGAATGCCGAGCTGTTGCGAAACAGCAGCGAGAATGGCGCGCGATGGACTGCGTGCTTGGTGAGCAACGGCCGTGCCTCCACCAGCACGAATGGAACCTCGCCTTCGTTCAATGCGGCAGAGAACGTGTCGTTGACGCTGCCTGCAAAGTGCTCCAGGGTCAGTAAGTCCATCTTGTGCTCATGGTCGGCTGGGAATCCGATCATCCACATAGGGGCATACCTGCCACAACACCTGCGCATTCGAAGATTGCGTTGCGTCATGCATGAGACGGCCTGTTGCATACGTACCGGCGGTGACGCGTCTGCTGCAGTACAGGCGTCATGCGACAATACTGCACGCGCCGGTTCGGTTATGTTCAGCCGTGTGACGGTTACTCTATCGCGTTGGAATTCTGTTAAAGGCTTCGATGACGGCGTCCGCATCCCCTGTCGTGCAGTTGTCCGGTGTCCGCATCGATCGCGGCGGTCGCACGATCCTGCGCGACGTCTCGCTCGATGTGCCGCGCGGCAGCATCACGGCCGTGCTCGGTCCTTCCGGTAGCGGCAAGTCCACCTTGCTGGCCGCACTGACCGGTGAGCTGCGTCCGGTCGCCGGCTCGGTCACCCTGTTCGGCAGCGCGATCCCGCACGGCAACCGTGCACTGCTGGAGATGCGTCGCAATGTCGGCGTGCTGCTGCAGGGCAATGGCCTGCTGACCGACCTGAGCGTGGCCGACAACGTCGCGCTGCCGCTGCGCACCCACACTCGCCTGCCGGCGCCGGTGCTGCAGCGCCTGGTGCAGATGAAGCTGCATGCGGTGGGCCTGCTGGCCGCCGCCGATGCCTGGCCGCGCGAACTGTCCGGCGGCATGGCGCGGCGTGTGGCGTTGGCGCGGGCGCTGGCACTGGACCCGCCGCTGATGATCTACGACGAACCGCTGACCGGGCTGGACCCAATCGCGTCTGGCGTGATCATGAGCCTGATCCAGCGCCTCAACGACAGCCTTGGCCTGACCAGCATCATCGTCAGTCACCACGTGCACGAAACCCTGCCGATCAGCGACCAGGCGGTGGTCATCGCCAATGGCGGCATCGTGTTCGCCGGCACGCCCGAGCAATTGCAGGACAGCACCGACCCGCTGGTGCAGCAGTTCCTGCATGGCCAGCCGGATGGCCCGATCGCCTTCGATGCCGCGCCGCGGCGCGACCGGAGTGCTGCCTGATGGCCATGGTCGACTCGATCCGCGCCTTCGGCCGTGCCGGGCTGTTCTCGCTGACCGTGCTGCGCGGCTCGGTACCCACGCGCGATTTCATCGCCGAGCTGGTGCGCGAGATCTACAAGGTCGGTGCGCGCTCGCTGCCGATCATCGCCGTCGGCGGCGCCTTCGTCGGCCTGGTGCTGACCCTGCAGGGCTACCGCACGCTGACCACCTATGGTGCGTCGGATGCGCTGTCCACCTTGCTGGGGCTGTCGCTGTACCGCGAGCTGGCACCGGTGCTGACCGCGCTGTTGTTCATCGGCCGGGCCGGCAGTTCGATCGCGGCCGAGCTTGGCCTGATGCGCGCCACCGACCAGATCAAGGCGCTGGAGCTGATGGCCATCGATCCGGTGGCCAAGGCGGTGGCACCGCGCTTCTGGGCGGCGGTGCTGACGGTGCCGTTGCTCACCGGCGTGTTCTGCTCGCTGGCCATCACCGGCGGCTACTTCGAGGCCGTACACGTGTTGGGCATCGACAACGGCACATTCTGGTCGGGGTTGAGCAACAGCGTGGACTTCTGGGACGACTTCGGCGTGGCGATGCTCAAGTCGGCGATCTTCGGCGGCACGGCCGCATTGGTCGCCGCCTACGTGGGCTTCCACGCCGAGCCGACCATCGAAGGCACCTCGATCGCCACCACCCGCGCGGTGGTGAACGCCTCGCTGCTGGTGCTGATGTTCAACTTCGTCCTTTCTGCAATGTTGTTTAGGTGAGTGGAATAACTATGGCCATGCGTGGACCACGACTCGAATTCGCCGTCGGCGCCTTTCTGCTGCTGACCCTGGCCTCGCTGCTGGTGCTGGCGGTGGCCTCGACCAACCAGCGCTGGGGCTTCGGCTCCAGCCAGTACACGCTGACCGCGCGCTTCAGCCAGATCGGCCAGCTGCGGGCGCAGGCGCCGGTGAAGATCGGCGGCGTGACCATCGGCAAGGTGTCCGACATCAGCCTGGACCCGACCAAGTTCGACTCGGTGGTCACCCTGTCGCTGGACAACAAATACAAGGATCTGCCCGCCGACACCTCGGCCGGCATCTTCACCAGCGGTTTGCTGGGCGAGAGCTATATCGGGCTGCAGCCGGGCGGCGACCCGGAGACGCTCAAGCCGGGCGAAGAAATCGGCTTCACCCAGCCGGCGGTGGATCTGCTGCAGCTGGTCGGCAAGTACATGTTCAGTGGTGGCGGTGGTGGCAGCAATGCCCCGGCCGCCACCGATGGCCAGGTCCCAGCGCCTGCCCAGACCGCTTCTCCCTCTACGGAACCACACCAATGAAGACCACCCTGCTTTCCGCCATCCTGGCCTCGACCCTGCTGGTGTGCGCACCGGCCACCGTGCTGGCGCAGCCAGCTGCCGCCAGCGCGCCTGCGCAGGGCGCGGCGACCAAGACCGTCATCGACAGCAGCACCCGCATCCTGAGCACGCTGGATCAGCGCCGCGCCGAGTTCCGCAGCAACCCGGCCGCCCTGCGCCAGTACATCAATGGCGAATTGAACAAGGCCTTCGACCGCGACTACTCGGCCCGCCTGGTGCTGGGCGTCAACGGCCGTGGCGCCTCCGATGCGGACGTCAAGCTGTTCGCCGATGCGCTGGCCGACAACCTGATGCAGCGTTACGGCACCGCGCTGCTGAACTTCGAAGGCAAGCCGACCTTCCGTGCCAAGTCCGAAAGCGCGCTGCCGGGCAACCGCGGCGTCAAGGTGTCTACCGACCTGCTGCGCGCCGGCAACGACCCGACCCCGGTCGATTACATGATGCGTAACGTCGGTGGCCAGTGGAAGATCTTCGATGTGATGATCGAAGGCATCTCCTACGTGCAGACCTTCAAGACCCAGTTCGACGGCCCGCTGCGCGAGAAGGGCATCGCCAAGGTCGCCGCAGAGCTGCGTAGCGGCAATCTGCAGGTCGGTCCGGCACCGGCCAATGGCAAGTAACAGCTCCGTGCAACGCAATGGCGACACGCTGGTACTCACCGGCGTGTTCGACCGCGACGCGGTCACTGCGGCCTGGCCGCAGGCGATCGCGCAGCTGGACGGCATTCGCACGCTGGACCTGTTGGGTGTACAACGCCTGGACAGTGCCGGCGTGGCGATGCTGGCCGAACTGGCTGCGCGTGTGCGCAGCAGCGGTGCCGGTCCTGTCGCGGTGGTGGGTGAAGCGTCCGGTCTGGACGAATTGCGTGCCGCCTACCGTTTGTCCCCTACTTTCGATTTCCAGGCCTGAGCGCCACCCCATGACCCAGCTTCGCCCCCTTTCCCTGTTGGCCTGCCTGCTGCTTGGCGCCTGTGCCAGCCATGCTCCAAAGCCCGCACCGCCTGCGGCCGCTGCCGCGCCCGCCCCGGATGCGACGCCCGCGCCGGCACGCGACGATGCCGGTGTGACCGCGCAGCCGGCCGCCGCCGGCTTTGCCGCCCCCGACGCCCTGCCGGCCACCGCGGCGGCGCCTGCCGAGCAGACCAGCGCCGATGCCGGCACGGCCGGTGCCCCTACCTCGGCCGAGGACGACTTCGCGGCGCTCTACGGCGCCACCACCCCGCAGGCCGGCGCCAACGGTGCACCGGCACAGCCCGGTGACGCGCCGTCCTACGATCCGTGGGAGCGCTACAACCGCGGCATGCACCGCTTCAACCTGGCGGTGGACCGCGGCGTGGCGCGTCCCTTGGCCACCGGCTACACCAAGGTGGTGCCGCGTCCGGCCCGCCTGGGCGTGACCAACTTCTTCGACAATCTCGGCACGCCGCTGACCATGGTCAATCAGCTGCTGCAGGGCCACCCGGTGTATGCGGCGCAGTCGCTGGGCCGCTTCGTGATGAATTCCACGCTGGGCGTGGCTGGCCTGTTCGACCCGGCCTCCGCGGCGGGCATCCCGCGCCGCAGCGAGGACTTCGGCCAGACCCTGGGCGTGTGGGGCTGGCGCAATTCGCGCTACTTCGAGTTGCCGCTGTTCGGCCCGCGCACCGTGCGCGATACCTTCGGCCTGGGCGGCGACATTCCGCTGTCGCCGTTGCGCCAGGTCGACGACAGCGGTGCGCGCTTCGCCTTGCAGGGTTTGCAGCTGGTGGATACGCGCTCGCAACTGATGTCGTTGGATTCGCTGCGCGACCAGGCACCGGACGAGTACGCGCTGACCCGCGATGCGTGGATGCAGCGCCGCAACTACCAGATCGTGCGCGATCTGCGCAGCCATCGCGAGAAGGACAACGAGTTGCCCGACTACCTGCGCGAGGACAAGGACAGCACCGTGCCGGTGGATGCGATGCCGATCCCGCAGTGGATCCGTTGATGTGTTGAGCTTGCGGTTTGGATGAATACAAAGCCCGGGAGCGATCCCGGGCTTTTTTTGTGCGTTGGTCTTTTACGGCCTTCCGGCTGACGGTGGCGGCTGGGGTAGCTGGAGCACCGTCCGGCCGCGATCGCGCGTGGAGGGAACTCCGCCGGCAAGGCCTTCCCCTTAGATGGCGCGGATCACCGGCAATATAAACAGCGATCGCAGCGACGCGGATCAAATCAGTTCGCCACCGCGCCAGGTGCTACGCCGCCAGCGCCGCATCCACTGCTGCACGCAGGCGCGCATCGTCTGCCGGCACGTCGGGGGCGAAGCGATCGATGACCTGGCCGTCGCGGCCGATCAGGAATTTCTCGAAGTTCCACAACACGCCCGGTGCCGGGTTGGGTGCGATGCCGTAGCCGGCCAGCTTTTCGCGCATCGGGCCATCGCCGGTGGCCTGCGGGCGGGCATTGGTCAATGCCTGATACAGCGGATGGGTTTCGGCGCCGGTGACGGCGATCTTGGAAAACATCGGAAAGCTCACGTCGTAGGTGAGCTGGCAGAACTGCGCAATCTCCGCCTCGCTGCCGGGCTCCTGTCCGTTGAAGTCGTTGGCCGGAAAGCCCAGCACCTCCAGCCCCTGTGCCTGCTTGTCGCGATACAGCGCCTGCAGGCCTTCGTACTGCGGGGTCAGCCCGCACTTGGAGGCGACGTTGACCACCAGCAACACCTTGCCGCGATAGTCGGCCAGCGTGGCGGGCTCACCGTCGATGCGGGCCACAGGGATGTCGTACAGCGTCTGGCTCATCGGTGCGTCCTGGACAGGTAGAGCCGAGAGCATAAACCGCCAGGGTGGAGCGAGCGATGCCGCTGGCTCATGGCACTTGCAGCTATCTGACGCGACGCGCACAGGCCGATCGACTGATCGGCTCGTGCGCGCGCTTGACCCTGTTCGCAGCCATCAATCGATGCACAACGCGGCCTGGCCCATGCCGCCAATCACTTCCTGGCGGCAACCGAAGCGGTCGCTGTCGCGCTGACAGGTGCCGGAGGTCGCGGTGCCGGTCGGCACGATGCTGGTGGCCAGGCAATCGCCGCTGCAGTCGGAGTTGTCACTGCAGGTCTTGCCGGCATCGGCGTACGGCACCACGCAACGCACCGTCTGCATGCGGCCGACCGGACGCAGCTGCCCGCCCTTTGCCGTGCAGTCGGCAGCGTCGGCAGAAACGGCGCGCGGAGGCTGCGGGGCGTCCGCCGCAGCGTCCGGCCTGGCCGCCGGGGTATTGCTGCATGCGGTCAACAGCAGCGCGCAGAGCACTGCGTGGATCCATCGGGTTGCCATGTTGAAACTCTCGTCTTGAACCAGGTGGGTACCAGCATCGCGGTGGCGATGTCTGCGCGGCGTGCTCGCTATCGGCGCAGGAGGACTCGCCGGAGGCCTGCGTTGGTAGGAGCGCACCCGGGCGCGATGAGGCGTTATCGGTAATGCCTGGTCGCGCCCGGGTGCGCTCCTACGTCATGGCGTGTGGCATCGCCTTACGCAATGGATCACTCCTGCTCGTCGTTGCTGTCGTCTTCGCTGCTGCTTCCGGTGTCGTCGCTGCCGGCATCGTCCAGCAACGCCTGGGACTGTTCGCTGGCCAGGGTTTCCACGCCACGCAGGCGGCGTTCGATGGTGCGGGTCTTGCGGCTGGCTTCGCCCAGGCTCTTGCCGACCGTGCTGATCTGCCGCTCGGCCTTTTCGAGAATGCCGGCGAACTTGCCGAACTCGCTCTTCACCGCGCCCAGCACCAGCCAGACCTCGCTGGAACGCTTCTCGATCGCCAGCGTGCGGAAGCCCATCTGCAGGCTGTTGAGCAGGGCGGTGAACGTGGTCGGGCCGGCCAGCACCACGCGATGTTCGCGCTGCAGCAGGTCGACCAGGCCGGCGCGGCGGATCACTTCGGCGTACAGGCCCTCGGTCGGCAGGAACATCACTGCGAAGTCGGTGGTCTGCGGCGGGCAGACGTACTTGTCGCTGATCGACTTGGCCTGGATGCGGATGGCGCGTTCCAGCTGCGCGGTCGAATTCTTGATCGCGTCCAGGTCGCCCTTTTCCTGCGCATCGATCAGGCGTTCGTAGTCCTCGCGCGGGAACTTGGCATCGACCGGCAGCCACACCACGGTGTCGTCGCCACGCCCCGGCAGGCGGATCGCAAAATCCACGGCTTCGGCGCTGTCGGGCTTGACCCGCACGCTGCGCGCGTACTGCTCCATCGTCAGCGTCTGCTCGAGGATGTTCTCCAGCTGCACCTCGCCCCAGCCGCCGCGGTCCTTGACGTTGGTCAGCACGCGCTTGAGATCGCCCACCCCGGTGGCCAGCTGCTGCATTTCGCCCAGACCGCGCTGCACCTGCTCCAGGCGTTCGGAGACGAGCTTGAAGGAGGCATCCAGGCGCGTGTTGAGCGTGGTCTGCAGTTTTTCGTCGACGGTGGCGCGCATCAGTTCGAGCTTGCTGGCGTTGTCGTTCTGCAGGTTGGCCAGCTGTTGTTCCAGCGTGGCGCGCATTTCGCCGATGCGCAGTTCGTTGCGCTGGGTGAGTTCGGTCAGACGTTGGCCCAAGGCCTCGGTGAAGCGCTGCTGCGACTCGCCGGCCTCTTGCCGGCCCTTGCGGGAATCTTCGGCCAGCGCATCGCGCAGGGCGGCCATGTGGGTGTCGGTGCGTGCGATCAGCTCGGTCAGTTGCTGGCCGAACACCTGGATGCGGGTTTCCTGCTGCTGGCCGAAGCCGTCGAGCTGGGTGCGCAATTCGGTCAGCCGCAGCGTCAGCAATTCGCCGGTGCGTTGTTGCGCCAGGGCGCTTTCTTCGCGGGCCTTGCGGGCGTCTTCGCCGAGCGCATCGCGCAACAGGTCCAGGCGCTGGTCGGTGCGCGTGGACAGTTCGGTGAGATTGCGCGCGAAGGTTTCCAGGCGGCTGTCCTGCTGCCGCGCCAGGCCTTCGAGTTGCTCGCGCAATTCGCCGCGGCCGTCGCGCTGCTCGGCGCGCAGCGCCAGCTCCAGGCCGCTGGTGGAAGGACGTCGCAGCAGCGCGATCAGCTGCAACACCAGGACTGCGACGAGCAGTCCGAGAAGGATCAGGGATTCGGATGACATGTGCGCAGTGTAGCCGGGCCGGTCGCAGGGGCTGCGTCAGTGGCTTGCCGGCCGGCGGCGGCTGCAGGGCGCAGTTGGGGGCGCGCGCACTGCGCCAACGCAGCACGTCGGGGCCACTTCGCGCAGATGCCTGCAACCGCTGCGCGAAGCGGGCCAGACACCGCCACGGTGATGGAGTTGCAGGCTACTCGCAGCGCATTGACCTCAACGTGACCTGCGCATGGCTAGGGTGGGGCTTCGTTCCTGCCAGGCCAGCTGATGACCACTGCCACCAACCAAACCCGTCTGTTCGCGCTGGGCCTGTTCGCGTTTCTCGGCAGCTTTGCGGCAATCGTGTGGTACCTGATGCGGCCGTATGGCACGGCGTATTTCTTCCCGGTGCACTTTTTGATCGGTGCGGCGTTGCCGTTCGGGTTCTATGCGATCGGCGGCACGCGGCTGTGGTTCTGGATCGGGATCGGGGTTACCGCATTGGTGCTGCTGTGGTTCAACTTCTGGGGGCATGATGCCAACGGGGCGGCGCCACGCCTGCTCGACTGGACCCACTTTGCCGCCGGTGCGGTGGGTCTGGTGGGCGCGTGGGCGGTGCAGTTGGTCTATCGCCATGTGCGTCCACCGCATCGCCCGTCGGTTGAGTGAGCGGGATTGTGCGGGGCGGTCGCGTTTGACCAGGGAACGGCGAGGTGTGGCGCGCGCTCACAGCAGGCGGTGGGCGTGCCTGCGCTGCCCTGCCCGCACCGACGCATGACCTCGGACCGATAGCTTTGCTGCAGCGCGTTGGGCGACACTCGGGAATTCTTTGATTCCCGCGAGGTCCGCATGTCGTCTTGGCTCAGGCGCAAATCCATCGATCAGGTCACCGTGCACGAGGCCGGTCGGCAACTGGTCCGCAGCCTGAGTTGGCCGCATCTGATCGCGCTGGGTATCGGCGCGATTGTCGGCACCGGCATCTACACGTTGATCGGGGTGGGCGCGGACAAGGCCGGCCCGGCGGTGCTGCTGTCGTTTGTGGCCGCCGGCATCGTGTGCGCCTGCGCGGCACTGGCGTATGCGGAGATGGCCACGATGATGCCGGCCGCCGGCAGCGCCTACACCTACAGCTACACCGCGCTCGGCGAGAGCATCGCCTGGGTGGTGGGCTGGAGCCTGGTGCTGGAGTACTCGCTGGTGGTGAGTACGGTGGCGGTGGGCTGGTCGGGCTATTTCGTCGGCTTCCTGCAGTGGTTGGGGGTCAACCTGCCGCATGCCCTGGTGGCCGGGCCGCACGCCGGCGGCATCGTCAATCTGCCGGCGGTGGTGATCACCTTCCTGGTGGCCGGCATGCTGATGGCCGGCACCAAGGAAAGCGCCACGCTCAATGCGGTGCTGGTGGTGCTGAAGATCGTGGCGCTGGGTGTGTTCGTGGCGATCGCGTTGCCGGCCTTCGACAGTGCCAACCTGCAGCCGTTCATGCCGTATGGCTTCCCCAAGACCGCGGGCCCGGATGGCGTGGAGCGCGGGGTGATGGCGGCGGCGGCGATCATCTTCTTCGCGTTCTATGGCTTCGATGCGATTTCCACCGCGGCCGAGGAAACCAAGAACCCGGGCCGCGATCTGTCGATCGGCATCGTCGGTTCGATGATCGGCTGCACGCTGATCTATGTGCTGGTGGCGTTGTCGGCGGTGGGCGCGATGAGCTTCACCGTGTTCGGCAAGAGCCCCGAGCCCTTGGCGCTGATCATGCGCGAACTCGGCCACGGCAAGGCGGCGTTGGTGATCGGCGCGGTGGCGATCATCGCGCTGCCGACGGTGTTGCTGGCGTTTCTGTACGGGCAGAGCCGCATCTTCTTCGTGATGTCGCGCGATGGCCTGTTGCCGCGCGGCCTGTCCAAGGTCAACGCGCGCACCGGCACACCGGTGGCGATCACCTTGTTCACGGCGGTGCTGGTGGCCGCGTTGGCCGGTGTGGCACGCCTGGATGAAATTGCCGCATTGGCCAACGCCGGCACCCTGGCCGCGTTCACCGCAGTGGCGGCGTGCCTGCTGGTGCTGCGCGTGCGCGAGCCGACGCGTGTGCGGGCCTTCCGTACACCGCTGGCATGGGTGGTGGGACCGGTGGCGATCCTGGGCTGCCTGTACCTGTTCTGGAGCCTGCCCAGCACCACGCAGGGCTGGTTCCTGGTCTGGAACGTATTGGGCGTGGTGGTGTATGTGGCCTATGGGCGGCGGAATAGCCGCTTGGCGAAGGTTGGGTAGTTCCATCTCCCATCGGGAGAAGGTGGCCCGAAGGGCTGGATGAGGGGACGGACGAAACCTCGTGTTATCCAACTTGGTCAGGGGCTTCGCTCCCCTACCCTCACCCCAACCGCCGCTCCGCGCCCCGGCCCGCGCATGAGGCACGGGCGCTCCCAGGCACGCGCGCCAGTGGCGCGCAAGCTGTGCCTTATCGCCCCGCAGGAGAGGGGCTTTAGCTCATGCGCCGGCAACGTCAGGGCTTTCCCTCGCACTCCCCGCAACCCGCGGAGAAGCGTTGGCTCAAGGCGTGGCTGCAGGCGTGGCGCAGAACGAGGTTGGGAGTGCATCTGCCTGCGTGCCCCAGCCCTGGGTCGGGGGCTGCCTGGTCAGCGCGAACGACAGCGTGCCGCCCTGCTGCAGCTGGGCCCAGTCCAGGAACACCTGCCGCTGCGGTGTGCCGTTGAAACGCACGCTGTCCACGTATTGCAGCGCGCGGCCGTCGGCGCCGGGGGCGTCGATGCGCAGGCGCTTGCCGTTGCCCAGGTCCAGCGTGGCCCGCTTGAAGCGTGGGGCATGCAGCAGGAACTGCCCGCTGCCCGGCACCGCCGGATACAGGCCCAGGGCACTGAACAGGTACCAGGCCGACATCGTGCCGAGGTCGTCGTTGCCGGTGACGCCGTTGGGCGCATTGGTGAACAGCTGCTGGGCGGCGCGCACCACGGTGGCGGTCTTCCACGGCTGGCCGATCAACGTGTACATCCACGGGGCGTGCAGGTCCGGCTCGTTGTTGGGGTTGTAGCGGTACTGGTTGTAGTAGCTGTACGGGCCGACCACCCAGTGCGTGCGCGCGGCGTTGAGCGGGTCCTTCAGCAGGTCGTCGTAGGCGAAGAAGGCATCCAGGCGTTGGCCGGCCTGCTCGCTGCCGTGCATGGCCTGCAGCATGCCGGGGATGTCCTGCTGCACCAGCCACTGGTATTGCCAGGCGGTGCCTTCGTGGAAGCCGTGCTGCGAACGCGGGCTGTAGCGATCGTCCGAGGGGGCGTACCAGCTGCCGTCTTCCAGCCGCGGCCGTGGAAAGCCGCTGAAGCCGGTGTCGGCATCGCGCACGCCGGCGTCCCAGACGTTGTGCCAGTTGCCGCCGCGTTTGCGCAGCAGCGCGCTGTCGTCGGGGTGGCCGAGTGCCTGCGCCATCTGTGCCAGCGCGCAGTCGGCCAGCGCGTATTCCAGCGTGGCCGAGCCGCCGTGGTGCGGGTCCACGTCCATGCCCTTGGACGGAAACGCGCGGTCGTACTGCACGAAGCCGTTGGACAGGTAGCTGGCGTTGCCGGAGCGGCCGGCGTGGCGCGAGTTGATTGGCGGTTGTTCGAAGGCGTTCTGGCGCAGCGCTGCGTACGCCTGCGCCTGGTTGTCCTGCAGCGCGCCGAAGCGCCACAGGTCGACCAGGAACGGGGTCACCGGGTCGCCGGTCATGATGTTGGTATCGAAGTTGGCATAGCCCCAGCGCGGCAGCCAGCCGCCTTGCTGATGGATCGCCAGCAGCGAGCGGCCGATGTCGCGCGCGCGCGCCGGCTGCAGCAAGGCGAGCAGCTGGTTCTGCGAACGATAGGTGTCCCACAGCGAGAAATACTCGTAGTAGGTCCAGCCATCGGCGCGGTGGATCGCATCGTCGAAGCCGCGATAGCGGCCATCGGCATCGCTGCCGGTCAGCGGCTGCAGCAGGGCGTGATACAGCGCGGTGTAGGCCACGCTGCGATCGTCTTTGCTGGCGCCATCCAGCTGCAGGCTGGCAAGCTGCTTGCGCCAGGCCTGTTGCGCGCGCTGGCGCATCTGCTCCAGGCCCAGCAGCTTGCCGCCGAGCATGCCGTCGGCGCGCAGGTTGTTGCGTGCACCTTCGGCATCCACGTGCGAGATGGCGCTGACCACGGTCACTGCGCGCGCGTTCTTGTTGTTGCCCAGCGGGAAACTGAGCCAGGCACCATTGGGCTTGAGTTCGCCGCCCATGCCGTGGCGCGCGTCGGGCACGCCGCCGTCTTCGCCCCAGACGCCGTGTGCGGTGAACGGGCGGTCGAATTCCAGCCGGAACCAGGTGGTGTATTCATGGCCGCCGCAGAAACTTTGCGTGGTCAGTTTGCCTTCGACCACGCGGTCGCCGACCACCTGCAGCTGGCTGCCGATCACCACGTGGCGGTCGTTGGCCTGGCCCAGGTTGACCAGCACATGCCCGGTGTCGGCGCCGGGGGCAAAGGTGTAGCGCTCGGCGGCGGCGCGGGTGAGCGCAGTGGCTTCGGCGTCGATGCCGCCGTAGTCGGTCAGCCGCACCTTGTAGTAGCCGGCCTGGCCGACTTCGCCGTCATGGGTGTAGCGGGCGGCATAGCGCTTCTGGTCGAAGGCCTTGGCGTCGCCGGTGTCGAAGTCGCCGCCCGGGCCGATGCGGCCGGTGACCGGCAGCACCGAGACCTGCCCGCCCTGCTCCCAGCAGCCGGCCCCGGACAGGAACGAGTGGCCGAAGCCGCGGATGCTGGGGTCGTCGTAGCGCCAGCCGGCGTAGTGCGCGCCGATCGGGCTGACCTGGACCAGGCCGAACGGCGCCGAGGCACCGGGGAAGGTGTTGCCGTCGTCCTTGCTGCCGATGAAGGTGTTGACCTGCGCCGGGTCCTGCGCGGCCAGCGGCGCGCACACCGCCATGCCGAGCAGGCACAGGCCGGCGGCGGCGCGGCGCCACCGCGGCATTGATGGGAGATGCGACGAAGAGCGATCGGATGCAACGGCGAAGGGCATGCAGGACACCTCGGGGGAGAGAGCGGCCGAGGCCGCAGGTGGATGACGCGTGCCGACGCCCCAGACGCGGCGACCGGTCGATACCCGCCTGACGGCGGCTTGCGACAGGTGGGCAGCGGCTCAGAAATCGAACACGTATTCTGCCGCGATCTCGCGCCCGACCGGGCTGAACAAGCGGCTGCGGATCTCCTCGGACCCGATGATCTGCACCGGCGCCGGCCCTTCGGCCTGGACGCGCTTGATGCGCGAACCAGTCACGGTGACGGCATCGAGTTGTTGCGGGGCGCTGGCCTGCTGGGCCAGGGCGGACAGGGGCGACAGCAATGCGAGCAGCACGGCACGGGACAGCAGCTGCGGGCGACAACGGCGGTAATCGGTCATTCAAGCGTCTCGTCGGGGCGGTGGTACGACGGAAAGACATCGTCTTTTTTCAAACACTTGCGGGGGATTGGCGTAATTGGATCGATCTAAATCCTGTGCCGCTTTGTGTCATCGGTTGGCAAAGATTAAGAGGGTCGGCAGGGAATCGTTACGTACAGGGCCAAAAACCACCTAAGCGATTGAAACACAATGATAAAGGCTTTGTCCCGATAGCGGATCTCCCCGTCTATGGGGCCTGTTCAAGGACTTTCGCTGTATAGCTCAGCGGCGCCACTTCCCTATCAAGGTCGAGATGGTAGTCGCCGAAACGATTGATGTGGCTGGTCCGATACGGCGACAGGCCGGCCAGGATCTCGGGCGTCAGTTCAATCCCCTCCTTCCGCATCTCAGCCAAGGTCCGGCTCATGCCCTCCACGTTGTGGAGGATGATCATGTTCGCGACCAGCTGGCTGTACTTGATGATCTTGCGCTGCTCGTGTTGGACGTTCTCAGCAATGATCCCCTGGCTGCCAAAGAACACCCATTTTACGAAGCCGTTGTACTCCTCGCTCTTGTTGGTCGCAGCATGGATCGTTTTCCGAATCTCGTTGTCATCGATGTAGCGCAGCAAGAACAGCGTTCGGACGGCCTTGCCAAGTTCCCGGAAGGCGAAGTACAGCTTGTTCTTCCGGCTGTAGGTGCCCAGCCGGCGCAGGATCGAGGACGCGGTGATTTTCCCCAATCGGATTGAGATCACCACCCGCAGCATGTCGTGGAGATGGGTCGCGATCAGTTGCCAGTCGATGCTGTCTCCGAACAGTGCCTGGATGTTCTTATAGGTCCTGCCAGGTTCGGGCCGAAAGAAAGTCAGATCCTTGATGTTTCGTATCCTGGGCATCAGCTGGATGCCCAGCATGTGGGCCAAACCGAAGACCGGGTAGCTCTGTGCCTGCGTGTCGCCATGGACGATCTCAGGCTGGATGTCGGACGTGTTGGCCAGCAGGCCATCGAGGATGTAGATGCCCTCGTGCACGCCACAGGGAATGAAGTGGCTGAACAGCGCCACATATTTGTCGGACACATGGTAGTAGCCGATGCCGCCGTAGCCGCCATAGCGGATGTGGTACTCCGACAACAGGTTGTCCTCGTAGACGCTCCATTTGGTGCCATCTGCTGAGGCGCTTTTCCCGCTGCCCCAATAGCCCGGCAGGTCGAATTTGTTGTAGGTATTGATGACCTCCACGATGGCCTTCTCAAGCACATCCTCGGTCACGTATTTCAGGTTCAGCCAAGCAACCTGGCGCCGGCTGAAGCCCTTGATCGACCGCGCCGTCTGCGTCGGACCCAAGTTGCAGCCATAGCAAAATAGTGTGGTGATCACACGTCGGGGCAGATCTTCGACTTGGCTCCCGGTGCCGGCGATCGGGTGGAAAAAACGGTGCAGATCCAACCATTGGCTGGCATCGATCAGCACATCGACGATGCTGGACTCTGGAAGCCGTTCGGCGATGAGGCGATCCACGGTGGTAATCGCGCTGGAGACTTCGGCGCGTTGCCCCTTCCGCAGCACCAAGCGCCCATCCAGGATGTCCGCATGCACGTTCTCCGGGAAACGCGCGTCGACCTCATCGGCCAAGGCGGTCAATTGTGCGCGCAACCCCGCCGCGAAAGACTCGGCGTCGGTGGGCAGGCCTGACACCTGGCCATAGGCTTCCAGTTCCTGCGCCAAGGTGGCCTCATCGACCAGCTGCTCGCGGTAATCATCAAAGCGCTCGCTGCTGGGAATGAAGAGATCTCCGGATTTCAGCTCGTCTTTGACCTGCACCAGCACGGCCAGCTCAAAGTACTTCCGGTGCATCCAGCCGGCGCCGGCCGCGCTGGCCCGCTTGCCGAACACGTGCTGACGCCAGAGCTTGGACATCCAGTCGAAGTCCTTTTCTGGGTCCAAACCGAGGGAAGCGACCTCGATCAGCTCACGACGCTGGTTGCGCAGCGAGAGCACGGCTGCGATCAACGGCTCCATGCCGGCATCGTGGCTGGTCGCCCGCAAGTTCATCAGCTCCAGCCCATTGAACAGCAGCGGCCTGACCACGCCATAGGGCTGCAGCATGAAAGGCAGGTAGTTCTTGCCGGCGTAGGCCATATGTTCTTCGCATTCGGCCAGCAAGGTCGACACTTCCGCTTCCAGGCTGTTGTCGATGGCATCCACGCGCTGACTATCGCTGCCGTCGAGCTGATAGGCCTGCAGGATCTCCTTGAGCTGGCCGATGAGGAAGTCGGCCCGCTTGGCATGTTCGAGCTGGTATGCCAGCAGCTTCTGCTGGGCCGTGTTCTCCAGCCCGCGCACCTGCTTGATGAACAACTCGGCGGCATCATCCAGCGTCTTGGCGTGCTGGGCGCGAATGAAGATGGTGGCCAGCGCATAGCGCTTGTCCTCAGCCAATTCGGCCAGTTCGCTGGCGTCATAGGCCCGAGCCATTGCACGGAATTGCTTGAGCTTGGGCACCGGCACATCGATAGGAGGCAGTTGGTCAGCCAACTGCTGCAGCATGCGGATGTGCTGCAGATAAAAACGAACTTCCTTGTTGGTCGGCCGGCCAGGCTCGCGCTTGAGCGATTGCCAGCCAGTAAATCTGGAGCCTTCCGGTGCGCGCAGCAATTCGTCAATGAGCGCGCGCGTGGCAGGCGTCAGTGCGTGACTGATGCTGCGGTAGTACCCCAAATTGACCCGCTCGCGTGCGCCAATGGCGGCCAGCTCCAGGGTGCGGAAGCCTGGCAGTTCGTAGCGGTGGTGCACCAGCTCTTCGAGCAGGACGTTCACGATGTCCGGGATAGTGTGTTTGGTCTGTGCTGCTCCGGTGGCCACTGTGTCCAGCCAAGACAACCCAGCTTTGTCCAAGGGACGCACCCCAATGAACTGCCGCAGCTGCGGCATATGCCGGCGCTGGCTGCCGGAGGCGTCATAGCGTTCGAGCTGGTCGGTGTCCAATACGCGCCCGAGTCGGGCGGCCTTGGCGATGTGCTTCCGGATCCGCTCGGGCACTTCGGCCAACACTGTGAAGTAACCCAAGCGCTGGAAGAGCTTGAGATGGATCAGCACCGCCAGTTGCGGACCCGGCTGGGTGGTCAGCTGCTTGGCGAATGCAATCTCAGCGGCGGTGGGGGTATAGATCTCCTCCAGTTCCTTGGCGGTGGGATCAGGCTTCAGTCGCGGGTAGGCGGTCTCGTGAAGGGTAGCCATTGGATCCGAAGGTTATGAGGGGATCAATCCCAATGCCGGCCGTCGTCTGTATTGAGAGACGCTTCCAGGAAACACTGGTGCGTATCGGCCATGCGGTGCATGTCATCGAGCAACGTGGCCAGGATTTCATCCAGATCCCGATCGGGATCGGTGGGAACAGCTAACCGGTACTCGCTGCTGGCGGTGTTCAGACGCACAGCCTGGAACGGAGCCAAGCAGATATCTTCAATCCGGCCCCGGGCCTTGGCCGCGCCGCGGCCCGCGCGGGCAAACGGGGTCAGCACCATGCGCAGACGGAGCTGCAGCGCAGATTTACTCTCGGGTGCCGGCAGTGCCATCGCCGGTACCGGCGCGGTTGGACTGGGTAGGCTCGCTTCAATGCGGTCCCGGGCAAACGGGTCACGCCCATTCAGGTAGCGCATGGCCGACTGCACATCGCGCCAGCCCACGTACTCCATCAACGCCTTCATGTCCCAGCCTTGGTCGTTGGCCCAGCTGGCAAAGCCTCGACGCAGCGAATGGCTACTGTGGAGCCCCGCATCGGCAAAACCGGCACTGGCCAGCAACTCGCGCAGCAGGCGCACCAAACTGTTGGGATGGAGCCCTTCAGCGCTGACCTGGCCCCATTGGTTGACCGCCCGAAACACCGGCCCTTCTTGCAAGTCAGCCGCCTGCAGCCACGCTTGGGTCGCCTCCACCGGACACAGCCGCGATAACGCCGGCACCTTATAGGTGACGCCGGCCGCCTGCCGATCGCCCTTGCTGCGCGGCAGGAAGCAGGTCATCCCCTGTCCCGGCACTAGCGTGAGGTGGGCCACTTCCAGACGCAGCAGTTCATCGCCACGGAAACCTCGCCAGAATCCGAGCAGCACCAGCGCTCGGTCGCGTTGATGGCGCAGCGCCGCCGCTCCGTCGCCGCGGGCATGCGCCGCAGCAATCGCTGCAGCCAACCAGTCATCGAGCTCGACCAGCCGCCGAATCTGGAGCGGCGCGGCTTGCTTGACCTGCCCGGGGTGCAGGGTCTGGATGCCTTTGAGCACCTTGCGCACCAGCGGCGACCGGGTGGGATCGACAAATCCGTGGTCGCGGTGCCAAGAGGCGATGGCGGCCAGGCGCTGGCGAAGGGTGCTGGTGGCCAGGGTCTGCGCATACGCGGCCAGGTATCGGGCCACGCTGTCAGGTGTCGCTGGGAGGTGGCCTTGCCACTCGACTTCAAAGTGCCGCAGCGCCGACGCATAGCTGCGCACCGTGTTCTGGCGCGTGGCCGCATCGAGGTAGCGGTCCAGTTCGGTCACTGGCGCGTGGCCTCCACAGCGACCGGCTGCCGCAGGGTCGACAGAATGGTGCATTCCGCCCGCTGCCCGCCGTGGCAACTGGCAATCACCCGTTCCAACTCGCTGGCCATGCGCTGCAGGTCGGCCATGCGCGCCCGCACGTCCGTCAGATGGCTGCGTGCCAGCCGATCCACGTCGCCGCACGAAAGCTCCTCATCGCCGGCCAGCTGCAGCAGGCTGCGGACCTCCTCCAGGCTGAAGCCTAGGTCCCGGCCGCGCGCAATGAAGCGCAGCCGCTCGATGTCGGCCGGGCCATAGACCCGGTAGCCATTGCCCGAGCGCCCCGGGCGCGGCAGCAGGCCGATCCGCTCGTAATAGCGGATCGTCTCCAGGTGGCATCCACTGGCGTCGGCAGCCTCACTGATTTTCATTCGTAGTACACTTGACTCCGTAGTAGCTACGGACTTTACGCTGAGCTCGTATTCGCCGCCACTCCGGCCGCGCCGCTGCGTGTGACGACCATGCCACTGCCCATCTCCTTGATTCGCTACTGCCTGATTGCCTTGCTGATCGGCTGGGTTCTGCCCGCTTCCGCTCAGGCGGAGCCTCCCACAGCAGACCTGCGCCAAACGTGGCAGATGCTCGATTACATCGCGGTCGACTACCCCGGCGCGGTCCAGGCCGGCCGCGTTATTGCCCCCAGCGAATACGCCGAAATGAGCGAGTTTGCTGGCGCCGTCCGCAGTCAGCTGGCGGCATTGCCCGGTGGCCCGAACCAGCAGGAGCTGACGGCCCAGGCCGACCGCCTAGTCCAGGCGGTGGCAGAGAAGGCCGACCCTGCGCAGGTAGCAACGTTGGCGCGCGGGCTCGGCACGGCGCTGTTGGCCCACTACCCGATCGGCGCGGTTCCGGCGAGCCCGCCGAAAACCTCCCAGGCCGCGTCCATCTACAGCCAGCAGTGCGCGGCCTGTCACGGCCCCACAGGTCACGGTGATGGCCCCGCCGCGCAAGCGTTAAGTCCGCCGCCGATCGCGTTCACCGATGCCACTCGCGCCGCGCAGCGCACCCCGCTGTCGTTGTACGAGGTCATTTCCCAGGGTGTGCCGGGTACCGGCATGGTCAGCTTCTCTGGGCTGTCAGAAAGTGATCGCTGGGCGTTGGCATTCTATGTGGGCAGCTTGGGGTACTCCTCGCAAGCCAAGGCTCAAGGTGAGGCGTTATGGCGCACCAGTACGGAGGCCCATGCACGCATTCCCACCCTCGAATCGCTGACGCGCACGCGGGAAGCCGATCTTGCCACCACGATGCCCGCTGATCAGGCAAACGCGATCATCGCCTACCTGCGTTCGCAGCCACAGGCTGTCAACGAAGCGGTACCAGGAGCCGATCGCTTTGCGGTGGCGCGGCAGCAACTGGCCGCCAGCCAGCGCGCTTACGCTGTTGAGGACCTGGCTCAAGCCAAAAAGCTTGCGCTCTCGTCCTATCTGGATGGAGTAGAGCCGCTTGAGCCCACGCTGGCCACGCGCAATCCGTCATTGCTGCGAGAGATCGAAACGGCCATGGCAGGCTACCGCGCGCAGCTGGACCAGCATGCGCCCGCGGCTGACGTTGCCGGGCAGGCAGCGCAAATTGCCCAGCTGTTTGATCGGGCGGACTTGGCGCTGCAGGACACCCGAATAGGCGCCAGCACCGCATTTCTGGGCAGCTTTACCATCCTGGTACGCGAAGGACTGGAGGCGCTGTTGATCGTGATTGGCATCGTGGCGTTCTTGCGTAAAGCCGAGCGGTCTGATGTGTTGCCGTATGTGCATGCGGGTTGGATTTGCGCGTTGTTGGCAGGTGCAGCTACCTGGGCAGTGGCCACTTACTTTGTTGATATCAGCGGTGCGAACCGGGAAGTCACTGAGGGCGTCTCGGCATTGTTCGCTGCCGCTGTCCTGCTCAGCGTAGGCATCTGGATGCACCAAAAGAGCCTTGCAGGACGGTGGCAGGAGTACCTGCACGCCAAGCTGACGACCGCGCTGACACGGCGCTCGGCTGTTTTTCTGTTCATGCTGGCCTTTGTCGCGGTGTACCGCGAGGTGTTTGAGACGATCTTGTTCTACATCGCGATGTGGAGCGACCAGGCGTCCACCGCCATCCTCGCAGGCCTGGTGGCGGGAATCGCGGTGTTGGCCGCGGTGGCGTACTCGATGCTGCGCATGAGCAGGCGACTGCCGATTAGCCGGTTCTTTTCGATCAGCTCGATTCTCATCGCGGTGATGGCGGTCATCCTGATCGGTAAAGGCGTGGCCGCGTTGCAGGAAGCCGGCTGGATCTCTCAAACACCGCTCGCGTTGCCGCGCATCGAATGGATCGGCCTGTATCCCACCTGGCAGTCGCTGCTGGCGCAGGTATTGGTAGGCACCGCCGCCATCGTGGGGTTCCTCGCCAATGCTCGTTCCGGTGTGCGTAGACAGCCAGGCGCAAACGAGCAATGAAACAACACAGCAGAGGACCAGGACATGAGTGATTGCGGGTGCCACCACGAGGCCAAGAACAAGGAGGAGCGGCGCATCCTCTGGATCGCCTTGGTGCTGAATGCAGCGATGGCCGTGATCGGCGGCATTGCCGGCTGGATTGCCCATTCCACCGGGCTGCTGGCCGACGCGCTGGACATGCTGTCTGACGCCACCGCCTATGCCATTGGCCTGGTCGCTATCGGGCGCACGGCGCGGTTCAAGGCCAACGCCGCGTGGGTCAGTGGCAGCGTGCTGCTGGTGCTGGGCGTAGGCGTGCTGGTCGAAGTCGGCCGCCGGGTGATGTACGGCGCCGAGCCGGTCAGCGGTTGGATGATAGGTACCGCTCTGGTCTCGCTGGCGGTGAATCTGAAAGTGCTCCGTATGCTCGCCCCATTGAAGTCCGGCGAAGTTCATCTGCGAGCGACCTGGCTGTTCACCCGAGCCGATGTGGTGGCCAACGTTGGGGTGATTCTGGCCGGCCTGTTGGTGTGGTGGCTGGCCAGCCCGTACCCGGATTTTGTGATCGGCGCCCTAATCGGCCTATACGTGATCAAGGAAGCCTTCGAAATCTTGGGCGACGCGCGCCGGGCTCGAGCCGACGCGCGCAACTTACCCGCGTGACAGCACTTGGCCGGCTAAGCAATGCCTACGCGGGCTACAGGTGGCACACCTGACGGTGGACCTCAACATGTCTCGCCAACCCTTGGGACTTGAGGGCAAGCTGCGTCACGCACCTTTGGAAACAGAGAGCGTCACTCGGCCTTGTCAGTACCGGCAAATACCACGTCCGCAGCTGCCCAATATCGGCTGAGCCGGGGTCCGCTGGGCGATCGCATCTGTTAAAGCCTGGAAAGCACGCGTCAGCTACTGCTGGGGTGTCCGCGCTCAGTGCGTGGACGTTGACGTATTGGAGTAATCAGGGGCTCAAACGAAATTGTCTAACGCTCAGAGCTTTGAGTACTATCCTACAAATGTCTATTGTCGCATCACGACTCCGCCGCTACCTGCGCCTTCCGGCGCTGGTGTTGCTGCTGCTCGCGGTGCAGATAAACCCGATCTTCGCTGCCATAGGTGACACGCACGAAGCTGCGCGAGGCCTAGCTGAGCACCTGCACGATCGTGACGAGCAGGTTCTCACTCAGGATGCAGCTCATGACGAAGATGGTCAGGGCGGCGACTTCTTTCACGCTCTAATGCACGCCTCTCACTGCTGTGGCCATCTAAGTGCAATTCCATCTGCATTTGCATTAAGTCTTCCACTGGCAGTGGCGGCCAGCGCGCCTGAGTCCGGACAGTGGCAAGCACGTTCGGTGCGCATTCGTTTCGATATCCGTCCTCCGATCGGTCTGTAATGGTCTATCGCTCTTGCGGGCGATCACTGTTTTGACCTTTTCCGGAGAATTCCCATGTGGTTGCGATTGGCGACACTGGTCGCCTGTGCCTTTGCGCCTGCGCTTTATGCGCAAGAGCAAGTGCCTAGTCAAACGTTAACTCTTCAACAGGCGATCGAACATGTCGCCCAGACCCATCCCGATCTTCGCTTGGTAGACGGCCAGCGTGCTGTGCTGCAGGCCAACTATGACTCGGCAAGCTTCAAGCCTGCCCTGACCATTGGTGCAATGGTCGAAAATGCCCTGGGATCTGGCGCCTATCGCGCATTCGACCAGGCAGAAGTCACCGTAACGCTCGCCGGCACGCTGGAACGCGGTGGCAAGCTTGACGCGCGCAAAGCCTTGGCTCAAGCAAATATCGACAAGTTGGCGCCACAGCGCGAAGTAACGCGACTTGATCTATTGGCTGAGACCGCACGCCGCTACTTGGCTGTCGCTGCGGCTATACGCCAACGCGAGATTGCCGAGCTGGACATCGAGCAGCGCCGCCGTACGGTCGACGCTGCCAAGCGCCGATTTGCGGCAGGTGCATCTCCTGAGTCGGTGGTGCTCACGGCACTAGCTGCATTGGCTGAGGCAGAGCTGGATCGCGATCGCGCTAATCAGGCTGAGAAGGCTGCGCGACAATCGCTTTCATCGCTCTGGAACAGCCTAAGCCCCGCCGCTGGTGCGGTGTCTGGCGATCCCATGGTGTTGCCCAACCTGGAGGACTTCGCTCTGTTGAGTGGCTTTCTGGCGCGTACGCCAGAGCTAGCACAGCTCGCCGGCGAAGGGCGCATTCGGGAGGCGCAGCTGCGCTTGGCCCGAAGTGATGCCACACCTGACATCCAATGGCAGGTCGGTGGCCGGGCCTTTCGCAGTGGCAATGACGTCGGCATCTTGGCGGGCTTCACCATTCCACTAGGCGCGTCGCGTCGCGCACAGCCAGGTATACGTGCGGCGGAAGCAGAACTGGCACTAACAAACGTGGAGCGCGAGGCATTGCTGGTCGGAATGAACTCAGCTCTTGCTACGGCTTATGGTGATTACAGCACTGCACAGCTGGAAGTGCAGCGACTGCAGAGCGATGTTTTGCCTCGACTGGCAAAGGCCGAGACTGCGGCCGACCGGGCCTGGCGCGCAGGAGCCATCAGCTACATGGAGTGGGCGTTGTTACAAGACCAGCGCATCCAAGCGCGGCGGCGTCAGCTCAACGCGGCGCTCTCGGCACAGGCTGCGCTCATCGAAATCCAGCGATTGCTGGGACAACCCATCGTTAAGGCGCAAGGCGCCTCGAATACGGATACCCCTTCGAAATGAAAATCTCCAACCCCATGAACGTGTTGGTGTGGTTTCTCGTGCTTGCCCTTGCAGGCTGCGGAGGCTCGAAGCAGCCGACAGAAACCGAACCCGGTGCGGGTCCTGCGAACACGCAGGGAGATGAGCCAGGCGGGCATGCAGAAGAAGCGGTTGAATCGACCACGATCTCAGCTGCGGATGCGGAGGCAAACGGCGTCAAAGTCGCTGTCGTTGGCAGCGGCAAGGTGGCCAATGAAATCGATGTGCAAGGCGTAATCCGGGTCATCGATGGGAGCGTGGCTCACGTCAGCGCACGCTATCCAGGGCGTGTGGCGGCGCTTCGCGTCAATGTGGGCGACAAAGTCACGGCAGGACAGAATCTCGCCAGTATTGAGAGCAATCTGAGCCTCAGCACATATGGCGTTGTCTCGCCAATCTCGGGAGTGGTGCTAAGTCGTCAAGCGCAGACAGGCGGCGGAGCGGCCGAGGGGCAGACCTTGTTTGAGATCGCTAACTTCAGCCGAGTGTGGGCTGACCTGACTGTCTTTGGGCGCCAAATCAGCGACGTGCGGCCCGGACAGCAAGTCACGTTAGAGAGTCTATATGGTGGACAACAGATCACCACTACGATCGACAGCGTGCTGCCGGGCACGGCCAGCGCATCACAGAGCACAGTAGCGCGATTGACATTGGATAACGCTAAGGACCAATGGCGCCCAGGTATTGCAGTGACTGGCAAGATTGCGACTCGCGCGCGCGACGCCGCTGTAGTCGTCCCACTTCAAGCTATCCAGACAATGGATGGTCATGAAGCAGTGTTTGTTCGCACCGGAGAACTCTACTCCTCTCGCGCCGTGAAATTGGGCGAGAAGGATGCGCGAGTCGTCGAGGTGCTGGATGGCCTAAAAGCTGGCGAAGAGGTTGTCATTGAGCAGAGCTACCTGATCAAGGCAGACATCGAAAAGTCTGGCGCCTCGCACGAGCACTAAGGAGACCGACATGCTAGAAAAAATTATTAGGATCTCCGTCAGCCACAGATGGTTGATGATGGCACTTACTGTTGTGCTGATTGCGGTTGGTGTGTGGAGCTTCAAACAGCTGCCCATTGACGTCACCCCAGACATCACCAACGTCCAAGTGCAGGTCAACACGGCAGCGCCTGGCTATTCGCCGCTAGAAGCAGAGCAACGCATCACCTATGCGGTCGAAACGGCGATGGCCGGCTTGCCGAGAATGGATTACTTCAGATCGATTTCTAGATACGGACTGTCGCAGATTACGGTGGTCTTCAAAGATGGCACCGATATCTACTTCGCTCGCCAGCAAGTGGCCGAACGCCTGCAACAGGTCAAGTCGCAAATTCCTGTCGGCATCGAGCCAACCTTGGGACCAATCGCCACGGGCATGGGGGAAATCTTCTCCTACACGATCGATGCCGATCCAAAAGCACGAAAAGCTGATGGCACGCCTTTTACTGCAACAGATCTACGAACTCTGCAGGACTGGGTAATTCGCCCTCAATTGCGCAACGTGCCTGGTGTCACTGAGGTGAACACGCTCGGCGGTTACAAACGTGAAGTGCACATCACGCCTGATCCGGCTCGCCTGCGTTCACTGGACTTGACTCTGGAGAGTTTAGTCGAAGCGCTACAGAAAAATAACCAAAACGTAGGCGCCGGCTACATCGAGCGCAATGGTCAACAATTTTTGGTGCGGATGCCAGCGCAAGTGGCGGACATCCCGCAAATCGAACAGATCGTCGTGGCCAACCGCGGTGGGGCCGTCATTCGTGTGCAAGACATCGCGCAGGTGGCGGACGGTGCAGAATTGCGCACTGGTGCAGCTACGCAGAACGGACACGAAGTTGTTCTGGGTACGGTTGTGATGTTGGTTGGCTCGAACAGTCGTGACGTGGCACAGGCCGCTGCGGCGCGCTTGAAAGAAGCAGAAAAGAGCTTGCCGAAGGGTGTCACTGCAACACCGGTCTATGACCGCACTGTGCTGGTGGATCGCACGATCAGCACGGTGGCGAAAAATCTGATCGAAGGCGCATTACTCGTCATTGTTATCCTTTTCCTGCTACTAGGAAACTTCCGTGCGGCCTTGATCACTGCTTTGGTGATCCCGCTGGCCATGCTATTCACGCTAACTGGCATGGCCCGTGGCGGGGTTTCAGCCAACCTGATGAGCCTGGGTGCGCTGGACTTCGGCCTGATTGTTGATGGCGCAGTCATCATCATCGAGAACTGCTTACGGCGCTTCGGCGAACGCCAGCACCATCTTGGCCGTCAGATGGACTTGGCTGAACGTTTCGAAGAAACGGCAGCTGCGACCGCCGAGGTGATCCGTCCTAGTCTGTTTGGCCTGGGCATTATTACTGCGGTTTATTTGCCGATCTTCGCGCTTACAGGGGTGGAGGGGAAGATGTTCCACCCGATGGCCATCACTGTAGTGCTGGCGCTGACGGGTGCCATGATCTTGTCGTTGACCTTTGTGCCGGCCGCAATTGCCCTTGCGCTCAGTGGGAAGGTCGATGAGAAGGAAAATCGCATCATGGCCTGGATGCGGCGAGGTTACGAGCCACTGTTGAACTTCAGTCTACGACGTGGTGCGCTGGTCGGCATTGCGGCTGTGGTGTTACTTGGCATCAGCGTATTAATGGCATCGCGGCTAGGCAGCGAATTTGTACCCAGCCTGGATGAAGGCGACATTGCACTGCAGGCGATGCGTATACCCGGCACAAGCCTGACGCAATCGATCGGGATGCAGCGAGTCCTTGAGGAGCGCTTGGCGAAAATGCCCGAGGTTGAACGGGTGTTCTCAAAGATTGGAACATCTGAAGTAGCCTCTGACCCCATGCCACCTTCTGTGGCCGATACATTCGTGATGATCAAGCCGCGCGATCAGTGGCCCAACCCCAAAAAACTAAAAGCCGATCTGGTCTCGGAGGTGGAAAAAAGCTTAGAGACAATTCCGGGGAACAACTATGAGTTCAGTCAGCCGATCCAGATGAGAACGAACGAGCTCATCTCGGGCGTGCGAGCGGACGTGGCCATCAATGTATACGGCGACGACCTGGCGACGTTGCTGCAGATCGGACAGAAGGTTGAACAAGTTGCGAAGAACGTCGCCGGCGCGGCAGATGTCAGGGTCGAACAGGCCAGCGGACTTCCGTTGCTGACAATTGAACCTGATCGGCGAGCCTTAGCGATCTATGGCCTCAGTGCGGATGATGTGCAACGTACGGTTTCCACAGCCGTGGGCGGTGAAGTAGCCGGACAGCTATTTGAAGGTGACCGTCGATTTGATCTGGTAGTCCGGCTGCCCGAATCATTACGACAGAATCCTGCTGCGATAGAGAGCCTGCCGATTCCTCTGCCCGCCGATGCTAGTGCTGCAGCCGGCAGTGTTGCCCGGACAGTGCCGTTAAGTGAGGTAGCCAAGGTGATCGCAAGCGAAGGGGCTAACCAGATCAATCGCTACAACGGCAAACGTCGCATCGCTGTCACTGCAAACGTGCGGGATCGCGACCTGGGTGGCTTTGTGGCCGAACTGCAAAGCCAAGTGGGCAGTAAGGTGCAGGTGCCGAGTGGTTACTGGTTGGAATACGGTGGCAGCTTCGAGCAGCTGATTTCAGCGAGCGAGCGGTTGGCTATTGTTGTGCCGGTGACGCTGGTGTTGATCTTCGCTTTGCTTTTTATGGCTTTTGGCTCGATCAAGGATGCGGCAATCGTTTTCAGTGGAGTACCGCTGGCACTGACTGGTGGCATCCTGGCGCTGACCGTGCGTGGCATCCCCTTGTCCATCTCGGCAGGAATCGGTTTCATTGCGCTGTCCGGCGTGGCAGTGCTTAACGGTCTTGTGTTGATCAGCTTCATCAAGTCTTTGCGCGAAACTGGCACAAGCTTGGCGGATGCTGTGCGCGAGGGCGCGCTAAGCCGACTGCGACCAGTTTTGATGACCGCCCTGGTAGCGTCACTTGGCTTTGTACCCATGGCCTTGAATGTGGGGGCTGGCTCGGAGGTGCAGCGCCCGTTGGCGACGGTAGTGATCGGTGGAATCATTTCATCAACTTTGCTGACACTGGTCGTGCTGCCGGTGCTTTATCGCTGGGTACATAGCAGGTTTGCGAATCGCGCAAGCACGGCGTCCTAAGTCAATCAGTATTGCCCCTGCCGTGAAGTCACGGCCGGGGCCATCGGCTGGGCCCAGCTTCAACTCTGGTCCATGGGAGAACTCAAATGAGTGGAAACCACGATCACGGTGTTTCCGAGGTCAAATTCGAGAAGCCACTATGGTGGGCGCTCGTCCTGACGGCCACGTTTCTGGTCGCGGAAGTCATCGGCGGGCTGATCACTAATAGCCTCGCTTTGCTGTCCGATGCTGCGCACATGATGACCGACGTCATCGCGCTCGGTGTCTCCTTGTTCGCTGTTCGCATGGCCAAGCGGCCTGCAGATCTCAGCAATACTTATGGCTATGCTCGCATGGAGGCACTGGGGGCATTGATCAATGGGGGCCTGTTGTTCCTTGTGGCTTTCTACATCCTGTGGGAGGCAGTGGGCCGCTTTCGGCAGCCTCCAGAGGTTGCTTCAACTGGCATGTTTGTAGTGGCGGTACTTGGGCTGGTCGTCAATCTGATCTCGATGCGCCTATTGAAAGCAGGTAGTGGGGATTCGCTCAATGTTAGAGGTGCATACCTGGAAGTGTGGAGCGACATGCTGGGCTCCATTGGCGTGATCGTGGGCGCAGTCATTATCCGATTCACGGGCTGGACGCTAATCGATCCCATCATTGCTGTCGCGATTGGCCTGTGGGTGCTCCCGCGCACGTGGACCTTGCTGAAAGCAGCCTCACATGTATTGATGCAGGGTGCTCCATCTGGAGTTGCAGTCGAAGACGTGCGCGCTGCACTGATACGCAATCGCAACGTAAGCGAGGTGCATGACCTGCACGTATGGTCACTGTCCAGCAAACGTCCGGTCTTGACCGCGCATGTAGTGTTGCAGAAAGAGAGCGCTCCTTTAGATGAGGTCCGGAGCGAACTCAGCGCGACTGTGGATGAGCTATTTGGGATCGAGGAGATCACCCTACAGATTGAACAAGTGTCATGCGCTGATGAGGGCAATGCGCATGGGCATTCATGAGCGCGCTCGTGCGCTACTGAAGCGACCGCTTATCAGTCCCGAACTTTTAGTCTGGAGCGTCGCAGTCTATGCGGCGCTGATGCTGAATCCCGCGTTTTGGCGGGCAGTCACTGCCTCAGAGGCCTTGAACGGTTTCACAGGCGCAACATCCCGAGTCTGTATTGCGCTCGTTATGGTGGCTCTGAATGTCATTGTGGTACGACTTCTATGTACACGCTGGACAATCAAGCCAGTGCTGATCAGTTTTACTTTGATCACTGCAGTGCTGTCCTATTTCTCGCTCCAGTATGGCGTGCACTTCGACGTAGGTATGGCGCGAAATATCCTGGCAACAGACGCATCCGAATCTAACCAACTATTGACCCGCAACCTAGTTATGGGTGTGGCGTGGTCTGCTAGCTTCCCTATCCTTGTGCTGCTCTTTGTTCAGGTGACCTGGAGACCGCCGCTCGCTTCGCTGCTGCGGGCATTGGGTACGGTCGCCATCGCATTGGTCGTGTTGGTGGGCGCGGCAATCGCCGGATTTAAGGATATCTCGCCGCTAATGCACAACAATCGGGAAATGCGACATCTAATTGCTCCCGAAAACTTGCTGGTCTCATTTGTCCGTGTCGCTGCAAAGGATGGCTTGGGGCCATATCGGGGCCCTCGGACTGTGCTCGCGCCCGATGCGATCCTGACACCTGGACACAGCACGTCTCAGCGGCCTCATGCCCTGATCATCGTTATAGGTGAGACAGTCAGGGCTCAAAACTGGGGCCTGAATGGGTATTCACGGCAGACGACCCCCAGGCTTGTGACAGAAGACGTTACAAACTTTCGTAATGTTCGGGCCTGTGGATCGAGTACAGCGGTCTCATTGCCGTGCATGTTCTCAGCGTTTGGCCGCAGCAATTACGATGAGCAGAAGATTGAACGATCAGAGTCGCTGCTTCACATCCTGGCGCGAGCTGGCGCCGATGTCAGTTGGCGAGACAACCAAGGCGGCTGCAAGGGCGTATGCGATGGCTTGCCGTTTGAGTCGTTCCGTGATCAGCAAGACCCCGCCTTGTGCAGTAGCGAAGGCTGCATGGATCAGATACTGCTTAAAGGCCTACAAGAACGTATCGCTAGCTCGCCCGGTGATGTTGTGATCGTGCTCCACCAATTAGGAAATCACGGGCCTAGCTACTACCAGCGGTATCCGCAGCGGCTCCGCAAGTTCACGCCGGATTGTCGAAGCCCGGACATAGGAGAATGTACCGTCGAGGAGGTCGTTAACGCTTACGACAATGCCATCCTGGCTACTGACGAGATGGTAGCTGCTGCCATTGATCTACTGAAGGGCGTCACCACACACGACAGTGCGTTGATTTATCTATCAGATCACGGTGAATCTCTAGGCGAACGCAATTTGTATCTGCATGGCCTGCCGTATGCGATCGCGCCTGATACCCAAATGAAAGTTCCGATGTTGACGTGGCTATCCGAAGGCATGGCCCGATGGCGCGGGTTGAATCGTCCTTGTCTTGAGCGGCGTGCTCGGGAACCTGCCTCGCACGATAATCTTTTTCATTCGGTTCTGGGTCTAATGCAAGTTGGATCAAAGGTCTACGACCCTCGCAAAGATGTGTTCGCAGGTTGTACAAAATCATGAAGAGGCCGTCAGGAACTGCCGAGGCACGAAGCATGGGGCTGCATTTTCATATCCTGTCAGAGCTCCCGCGCTCTAGAGTGGATGCGTTGCGGCCTACCAGCCGCGTCTGTTGCACTGCCTTGGAGTCCTCGACACTATGAACGAGATGAACATCGAACAAGTTCGTGCGGCGATGTTTACCGACCCCGGTGTGAAGGCGGTGGACGATCTACGCCTGGTCCCCGGGAAAGAACATGGCCGTGCGATCACGGCCACCATCACTGTCGCTGCGCCCTCGGTCGATCTGAATCTGGTGCACGCCGTGATTGCCAAGGTGCTTGCCGATCAATTCGACATTGATCAAGTCATGCTGTGCTTCAACGACCCGGGCCCGGTACCGCCGCCGCCCACCGGCGCGCCGTTAGAGAAGATGTGATCGCTGCCCGTGGCTCTATGCGTCTGCGCTGGCAGGCGCATAGAGCTGATGACCCGGCAGCGCACACGCGCCGGCATACACGAATGCCACGCTCTGGCGTGCTCGGGTGAAGGCCACATAGTATTTCGGTGGCGCGGTGACGCGGGATGCATCGGCCGTGCGCAGGTACAGCGTCAATGGCCCGTTGGGGAAGATCAGTACACGCCCATAGGTCCGGCCCTTGCACTGGCCGAAGTTCACGGCCGGCAACCCATCACACGCTTGCCGCCGGTCGTACCGAAGCACGGTGGGAGCGAATTCCTGCATGTACGCAGCCACATGCTCGGGAGCGATGAGGTAGATGCCATCGTGCCCGGTGACCTCGCCATTGCCTGACTCGGTCCGTGGCATCTGCGGGTAGAGCGCGTCGGCCAAGTCGCAGAGCGTCTGGACACAGCGCAAGCTGATGAGGCGGTGATCGAGCTGGCATAATCCATCCGCTTCCCAAATCCGGAACAACGCTGCCAGGTTCGGCCCGCGATATTGACTATGCCTTTGCGCATAGTTGGTGGCATACGTCGCCTGCCGCGTATCACCTACCAACGTAATGGCGATATCGCTCTTCAACAGCCGCTCGACCAGATCCAGATCGTAGCCGGCCAGGTCCTGGACCTCGTCGATGTAGAGCTCGTCGTACATGGCCGCCAGGCGCGCCATCACTTGACCTTGGGTCAGTTCATCGCATCGCACAGCAAAGTCGGCCGCCCGATCGGAATACATCCGGTTGCCCGCCAGATAGTGTCGCGCGGCTTGGGTGCGTGGGGCCCGATTGTTGGTGAGACCTTCCACGAACAGGATCGTCTCTACCCGAGGCTCGGCGCAAAGCGCAGCTTGGTACGGGCGGATGCACTCGCGCAGCAGAAAGCCATACCAGCTGTGCAAGGTGACATGCGCGGGGACTGCGCCGGCGTGAACCTCAAACGAGCGCCGGATCTCTTCAAGGTTCTCCAGCGTGTAGGTAACAATCGCGATGCGGCGCCCAGGCCGCTCCAAGGCCTGCCGAACCAGCAACGTGGTCTTGCCCGAGCCGGCCGCTGAGAGCAGGACCCGGTTAGGTGATGGCACGCTGGACATAGTCCGGGAACCTGATCGAGTGCCGGCTGTTGAAGATCGCCAGGGCCGTATCGGTCTTGTGACCTTTCATGTACTTGAGCAACGCCACCTCATCGGCGAATGACTTGTCCAGCACGGTGTTGAGCTCGGACACAGAATTGGCTTTTATCAGTTGCTCTTCCAGCGACGGGGCGCTTTCGTCGGAATCGTAGTAGATGGCGTTGGGATAGTCGGCGTAGCGTTCCTGCACAACGGCGATATCGCCATCGTTGTCGGTGATCACCTTGGCTTGAATTCTCAGCCGATCTGCAATCTGCAAGAAGCGCTTGAATGCCAGCGACTTGACCGAAATGATGTCTACGCCATGAGCCATCGGCGCCACGCCGTGGTGGTCGCTGTAGGCACGCTGCACGATCAGCTCATCAGAAGGGCCCTCCACCAGGATTGCCTGCTTGGCCAGGATCAGCCGCAGCGTGTCGTGGCCTGGCAGCTTCATGAAATAGTCGTGTGTATCGCTCGGCAGCTGGTCCAGCTTCATCTGGCCCTGCGCGCTGAACAGGATCACGTTGTCCACGCCCAGCTTGTTCAACACGAAGCTGCTGTGGGTGGCGATGATCACCTGCTGCGCGGTGGAGAGGGTCGCAATCTTGTCGATCAGTTGGGTCATGCTGGAGAAGGACAGATGGTTCTCCGGCTCCTCGATCAGCAGCACGTGGGCCGCCCCTGCCGCGTGCATGGCCAGCTTCATCTTCACCGCGCTCTGTTCCCCCTTGCCGGCCTGGGTGAAGGGGAGCTCATCCAGGTACGGAGACAGGCTGGTTTCCCATGTTGAGCGCGGCGATGTATCCACCCCCACCGTCAGCGCTCGGTGGCTGATGTCCCCGGTGTGCTCGGTCAGGTAGGCATTGATGGCCGCCACATCGGCTTCTTCGGAGAAACTCTGCCGCATGCGACGGAAGCTCAGCGACAGCGAGACGCGCTGCGCAGGCGTCAGTGCCTGCTCGATGATGCCGGCAATATAGCGATCGGCACCGGACAAGGTCTTGATGCCGTGCGTGTCGATGATGGTCGAGTCGAACGGAATACTGCGGGCGGTGACGCCATTGTTGGCGAAGGAATACCATCGCACCGTGTAGTACTCCACCGGCAGGCTGACCGCACCCTGGTGCTGCTGCAGGTAGGCGTTGAACTCCTCGCGGTAGTCGTCGTTGAGCTCGACCAGCAGCCGGATGCCGGCGGTATCTAGGCGCAGGGAGTTGTTGGTGCCGCGTAACGACGCCAGCGCGGCATCGCCGCCCAGATAGGCTTCGATGGAGATCCGTGGCGGCGAGGCCGGCGTGCCTGCTGCAAGCGCCGCGAAGTACTCCCGCACCGTCGGCTGATGGAACAGGTAGGGCGTGAGCTCGTAGGCGAGATTGCGCCCATGCAGCTGGCCGGTGACCACCGCGTGGATGGCCTCCAGCAGAGTGGACTTGCCGACCTCGTTATCGCCCACCACCAAGTTCATGTGGGCGTTGAGCGGCAGGTCCAGATGGCGAAACGACTTGAAGTTGTCGATGACGATACGTTCGATCGGCATGCACAGTCCTTTGATGGCCAACGAGTTCGGTGGCGGCGCCTGCTTGCACCCCGGCTGGCCTCCTTTCCGCTCTGGGCCATACTACCCAGCGATCGCCGGCCTTGGGCGGTTTCGTACCGTTTTGACGACTTGAAATGGCCGAAACGCCGGTTACGCGGGATAATTCAATATTATCCCGCTTGATGTTTAGGCCGCAGGCTCGGCCCTCATTGACGTTGAATAGTACGTAATTACATGGTATGTAATCAATTACGAAATAACCGGAGTGGACGCATGGCTCGGTCTGGCTTGTACAAAAGCGATGTGCAGCGTGCCCGGGACACCCTCCGGGCCGAAGGCAAGAACCCCTCGGTAGACGCCGTCCGCGTAGCGCTGGGCAACACGGGGTCTAAAACCACCATCCACCGCTACCTGAAGGAGCTGGAAGTGGAGGAAGGGCAAGGCCCAGGCGCCAAAATCGCGATCAGCGACGCCCTGCAGGACTTGGTCGGTCGTCTGGCCGAACGGCTGCATGTCGACGCCGAAACGATGGTCGCGCAGGCACAGGAACGGTTCCAGGCCGAGCTGCACGAGCGCACCCAAGCCTTGGAACAGGCCCGGCAAGAGGCCGGGAACCTCAGTGTGCAGCTTCAGCGCACCGAGACAGCTCTGCAGACAGAACGCGAGGCGAGCGAAGCCGCCAGGGGCGAGGTGGCCAGCCGCACCACCGAGCTGGCAAAACTGCAGGAACGCATTGTGGGCCTCACTGCGCGGCTGGCAGAGCACGAAAGTCACGCGCGCTCCCTGGAGCAGAAGCACGAGCATGCCAGGGAAGCCCTTGAGCACTACCGCACCTCGGTTAAAGACCAACGCGAGCAGGAGCAACGCCGGCACGAGCACCAGGTGCAGGAATTGCAGGTCACTCTGCGCCAGGCCAACGAAGCATTGACCGCCAAGAACCACGACCTGGTGCAGCTCAACCGGGAGAACGGCCAGTGGCTGGAGCGTCACACTCGATTGGAAAAGGAGGTGGCGCAGCTGCGCCAGACCATCCAGACGCAACAGGGCGACCTCGATACGCTGCGCCTGACGGCGGTCGAACACCAGGCGCTGCAGGTGCGCTGGGGCCAAGACGCTCAGAGTTTGGACGCCGCTCGGCAGGACCTCGCACAAGCCAGAACCGAGCTGGCCCAGGAGCGCGAACGACGCGAGCAGGCCGAAGCGGAAACCCTGCGCGCCACAGTGCGCCTGAGCACTCTGGAGCCGCTGTTGGCCCAGCTGCAGCCGGCCAGAGCCGGCGGCAAAGGCACCAAGCGGATCTCATCGGAAGAGACGCCGGGGTCATAGCCTAGGAAGAGAACATCAGGCGCCACGATCGCAAGGAGCTTCACCATGAGCGTAGTCACCACCACACCCCCGGAAATCACCCGTGCGGTGCGGCGCTTAACCGATTCGGTCGTACGCGGCGCAGAACCGGTCTATCTCGATGTACGGCCGGAAGCCGACGCGATCGTGCGCGAGTGCTTTCCCAACGTGCAGGCCAAGGTCGCGCGCGACGGTGGTCAGATGCTGTGCGGGTGGCAGCTGTGGGAATGGCCGCACGTGCTGGTCGAGGCAGAATTCCATGCGGTGTGGGTCAGCCCTGAAGGGGAAATGATCGACATCACGCCAAAGCCCGAAGGCGAGAAGCGCATTCTCTTCGTGCCGGACCCGCGCAGACGCTACGAGGGCCTGGCCATCGACAACGTCCGCATGCCATTACGCGATGACCTGCTGATCAAGCACTTCATCCAGATGTCCGAAGCGATCGTCCGGGTGATGAACCGCGGCGAGCGATCATCCCAGTATGGCGAGGTCAGCGTGCCCGCCGATGAAATCCAGCCCCTGCTACAGGCGAGGGATTTCTTGGGCCAGTCACTCGGTGCGGGATTGCGCGAGCATGCACCGTGCCTGTGCGGCAGCGGCAGCAAGTACAAGCGCTGTCATGGGACGCAAGTAGAAGCATTCTTCCGTCGTTGACGGTGGTGCCCCTGGTCGGAATCGAACCAACGTGTACGCGCTTATCTGGCGCGTGCTCTCACCGGGGTATAAGGCCGGCGCTCTGACCATCATGAGCAACAGGGGCGTGATCGATCGATGCGATCACGCCGGTATTCGAAGGTCGAGCTGGCTCAGGCGGTTCATGGGGCAAGCATACCGGGGATGGACGCCATGCCGCTATCCCCGGGCGCGGCGGTAGGAGTGGGCCCACGCCGGAGCAGGGATGCGGTCGGTCGCCACCAGCCAAGCCATCCGCAAGGCCTGCGCGTCCACCAAGGCATGGTGGCGCCTGGCCCTATGTTCCGGATGGGCCGCGAACCAATCTTCCACCAGCAATCCCGGAAGACCTTCCTTCGACATGCGTGTCATGACCGGCGCCGGCCGGGGCCCGCACGCGGCAACCTGGTCATCGGGTAACTCAAACCCATCAAGGGCGTACCGCAGCAGCTGGAGATCGTTCGGGAAATCCGCCATCACTGCCGGCGCGTCGACCTCGCTGAGGAAGGCGCGCAGCTCGGTAGTCAAGACAGCATCAGCCAGGGCTGCGTCGCCGCGGTCTAGCAGCGGGTAGACGCTTTGACGAACGAAGTCGGTGGGAGCCTCGGGCAGGCTGGCTCGCTCAGCGTAGAAAAGGCGGTCTCCACCTTCGTTCACCAGCGCCAGACTCACCAGCTCGCTGCCCGTCACATCGGCCCACTCGGTGTCCAAGAAGTAGTACGTGGTGGTCATGGTTGAATGGTGCCACAGCTCCCTGGGGAGGGCCGCCCCTGGAAGTGCGGCCGAGGGTAGAATTCACCGATCCATCAATCGGTTATCGAAGATCTGGCCGTGTTCGTAACGATTCCCTGCCAACCCTCATTAAGCATTCTCGACCCGCGGCTGCACACCGCGGCGCAGCAAAGTGTGCGGGCTCTGGCAGTTTTTCGGTGTTTTAGGCGTTTTGAATCAGGCTGCGCGTGGCCGAGTGCTGCAGTTTTGAAGCGTGTCAGTTGCGCTGACGGATGAGCTGGCTTGCGGTGATTTGGCTGCGTTGCGAGAGGTTGGTTGAGTGAGGTGCGCTTGGGCGTGTCGCACATAGGGGGGCCGAACCCTCACCCAACCCCACTCCGCGCCCCGGCCCGCGCTGGCAACGCGGGCGCTCCCAGGCACGCGCGCCGGTGGCGCGCAAGCTGTGCCTTATCGCCCCCGGGGAGAGGGGCTTGGTTCCTGGGGTGTGGTTGGCCCATAAAAAAAGCCCGGTCAGTGACCGGGCTTGGCGACGCTGGCGTGGCGGCGGGAGGGGCCGACGCGCCGGTGACGCAGTTGCTCAGATCCAGCGCATGCCTTCGAACGGGTTCCAGCTGGTGCTGCCCTTCACCTTCTCCAGGTAATAGGCGTAGTTGGCGATCATGCCGGTCAACAACGACAGCGGCAGCCACAGCACATTCTGAAACGCGGCCGGCAGGAACGAGGCCACGATGCTCACCACGACGCTGATGCCGATCAGGCTCAACGCCTTGCGCCACAGGCCGATGATGAAGAAGTAGATGACGCCGAAGAAGAAGGCATAGAAGTTCATGCCGACCTTGACCTTCTCACCAAAGCTCAAGGTCTTCAGTGCGTTCTTGTAACTGGGGTCCTTGGGGCCACCGTGCCGGTCGAAGAAATCGAAACGGAACTGCCACTTGGGACTGAGCTGGGTGCGATCGAAGGTGTCCATTCCAAACCATGTAGTTGAAAACGGTTACATGATAGGCGATCGCGTATTCACCGGACACGTTTGCGGGCGCCGGACAGAAGACGGGGTCAGCCGCCGATCAGCTTCGGCAGTGGCCGCTTGCAGCGGTGCAGCGCGCGTTATTCACGCTGGTCGCTGAGGCCGGTGCCGCGGCGCGCCCGGCGTAGCGCGTACAGCGAGTGGTCGGCGCGGTCGACCACTGCCGCCAGCGCCTCGCCGTCGTTGCGCAGGGCAGTGCCCAGGGTGAACCGGATTGGCGCCTCGTCGATGGCGGCCATGTAGTCGCGCACCAGGGCCGCCAGCTGCGGCTGGGTGGGTTGATGCAGCAGCACCAGGAACTCGTCGCCGCCCAGGCGGACCAGACGGTCCTGGGTGCGCAGCGGCTGGTTGAGGAACCAGGCCATCTGCACCAGCACCTCGTCGCCGCGCTGGTGGCCATGGGTGTCGTTGACCAGCTTGAACTTGTCCAGATCCACCACGATGCAGCCCCAGCGCACGCTAGGGTCGCGCTTGTCGAGCTCGTCCAGGAAGCGGCGGTTGTAGCAGTTGGTGAGCGGGTCGGTGAACGACCATTCCAGCAGCTGCTTCTCCTGCTGGTACTGGTTGGTGATGTCCTGGGCGTGCGCCAGCACGATGGTGGCGTCGGCCTCCACGTCCAGCACGTTGCGGTACTGCCAGTGGCGCAGGCTGCCATCGCTGGCGACCAGCTCGATCACGCCGGCGTCCTGGCCGTCGAGCACCATCCGCGACAGATAGCCGTGCAGGGCGGCATGCAGCTCGGGGCGGACGAATTCCAGCAACGAGCGGCCTTCCATGCCCTCCACGCTGCGGCCCAGCGAGCGCGCGGCGGCCGGATTGACGCTGATCAGGCGGCCATCCATGTCGTGAGTGCAGATCAGGCCCAGGCTGTACTGGAACATGTTGCGGAACTTGCGCTCGCTGGCGGCCAGCGCATCCACCGCGCGATGGCGGTCGGTGACGTCCTGGATCGCGCCGATCAGACGGGTGCGTCCGTCCACATGCTCCATCGAGCCGGTGCTGTGCACCCACAGCTGCCGGCCGGTGGCGCTGACCAGCGGCAGTTCCAGATCCCAGGGCGTGCCATCGCGCACGCAGGCCTCGACCGCCTCGGTGATCACCGCGCGCGCATCGAGCGGGTAGAAGCCGATTCCCTCGGCCAGGGTCGGCCGGTAGCCGGCCGGCAGATCGTGCAGCCGGCAGGTCTGGTCCGACCAGGTCAGGGTGCCGCTGGCCACGTCCACTTCCCAGCCGCCGACGCCGGCAACCCGGCCGGTACGCTCCAGGAACGCCTCGCTCTCGCGCAGGCGTTGCTGCAGCTGTTCGTTGGCGGCCTGGCGTTCCAGCATCAGCCGGCGCTGCTCCAGGCCTTCGGCGGCAACCCGGGCCAGCTGCTGCAAGGCGGCCAGTTGCGCCGGTTCCAGCGCGCGCGGGCGCTGGTCGATCACGCACACCGTGCCCATGCGCAAGCCGTCGGACAACACGATCGGCGCACCGGCGTAGTAACGGATCCCCGGCGCATCGGTGACCAGCGTATTGTCGCGAAAGCGCGGATCGGCCGGCGCATCGCGTACTTCCATCACCGCATCGTCCTGGATGGTGTAGGCGCAGAACGCGAGTTCGCGTGGGGTTTCGCTGGCGTCGGGCAGGCCGATATTGGCCTTCCACCATTGGCGATGTTCGTCCACCAGCGACACCAGCGCGATCGGCGTGCCGGCGATCGCCTGCGCGGCGGCGGCCAGCGCATCGAAGAACGGCTCGGCATCGGTATCGACGACCTGCAACAGCGCCAGACGCGACAGCCGCTCGGCCTCGCGGGAGGTGGATGACACGACGGCGTCGCAGTGGCTCAATGAAATGCTCGCTTGGTCCCCCGGGCAATCCGCTCAGTCTAGCGGACCGAACATACCTGCTAACGCAGCGTTGCGTGCGCCATCGCACAGAAGATGCCTTGTGCGCAGCCCACACGCTCCGTCACTGGATGGGCTCGGTCCCGCTTGCCGCGCTGTCGTCGCGCATCTGCAAGGCCAGATACAGGCGCACGCAGTCGTCGGTATTGCGCAGGTCCACGCCGCAGAGTTCCGCGATGCGCTGCATGCGGTAATCCAGCGTATTGCGGTGGATGGCCAGTACCTTGGCGGTGGGCGCCATGCGCATGCCGGCGCCGAACCACACCGACAGCGTCTGCACCAGGTCGCCGCGGCGGTCCTGGGCCAGCAGCGCCTGCAGCGGCTTGCGCAGTTCCTCGGCCTGCCAGGCCTGGCGCAGGTCGTCCACCAGCACCGGCAGGCGATGGTCGTCGTAGAAGAACGCATCGGCCTGCGGCGCGCGCGCCTTGCCGATGCGCATGGTGGTGCGCGCGATCTGGTGCGACAGCGCCAGCCCGCCGGGCTGCGGGAAGTACTGCCCCAGCGCGAGGCGGATCCGCAGCGGGCTGCTGGCGCGCATGCGCTCGAGCAAGGTGTGCGCGCGGCGGCGTTGTTCGTCCACATCCCAGTGGCCGCGGCGGTCCAGTGCGGGCTTGAGCACCACCAGTTCGTTGAGCGCGGTGGCGGCGATCAGGTTGCCGCGTTCGGGCGTGGACAGCAGTGTGTGCAGGCGCTGCAGTTCCACCAGCATGGCGTCCAGGTCGAGGGTGTCGCTTTCCACTTCGATCACCGCCGCCACGCGCGGCAGGTCGAGCGCGATGCCGAGCCGTTCGGCCCAGCCGGCCAGTGCCGGGGTCGGCCCGTCGGCGCGGATCAGGCCGAGCGTGACTTCCTCGCGCAGGCGCGCATCGCGGGCCAGCAGGCGCAGCAGGCCGGCCTGTTCCAGCATCGCTTCGGCGGCCATGCGCACCAGTTCGGCCTGTTGCCCGATCCGCTGCGGGTCGCCGGTCAACCCGACGCAGCCGACGATGCGGCCATCGGCGATCAGCGGCAGGTTGACGCCCGGGCGAACCGCATCCAGCTGCTGCGCCAGCGCCGCATCGATCTCCACCCGGCCTTGCCTGGACAGCACCAGCAGCGCGCCCTCGTGCAGCTGACCGATGCGCGCCGGCTCGCCGCTGGCGATGATGACGCCGGTGTGGTCCATCACATTGACGTTGCCGTCGATGATGGTCATCGCGCGGTCGACGATGGACTGCGCCAGGGTGCGGTCGAGCGTGAGCATGGGCGTGGGGTCTGTTGGCGCGATCGGGGAGGACACGGTGGCATGTTCGGTGCTGCATGGCGGTGCCCCGTCCTATGCGCTCATGCATCAGGCAGGCAGCGCCAGTGGATCATGTGGCGACCGCGTGGCACAGCCTGCGCACGGCATCCCGCGCGCTACCGTCAGCGCGTGGCTGCACGCGCAGGCAACTGCGCCAAGGCCCGGCCCAGCTGCAGCGCGGCGGCCACATTGTGGGCGGCGATGCGCACGTTGCTGGCCGCTTCGGCCAGCGCCTGCTCCACCGTGCAGGCGCGATGCACCACCGCAAACATCGCGTCGATGCCGTGCCCATGCAGCAGCGCGGCGCCGTTGCCCAGGCAACCGGCGATGGCGATCACCGGCTTGCCGTGGCGCTGCGCCAGCCGCGCCACGCCCACCGGGGTCTTGCCGTGCAGGCTCTGGCTGTCCAGGCGGCCTTCGCCGGTGATGACCAGATCGGCCTGGGCGACCAGGGCATCCAGCCCGAGCGCCTGCGCGACGATCTCCACGCCGGGCCGCAACTGCGCGCCCAGATACGCCACCAGCGCCGCGCCCAGGCCGCCGGCCGCACCGCCGCCGGGCAGGTCGTGCAGGCGCAGTCCCAGGTCGCTTTGCAGCACATCGGCGTAGCGCTGCAGGTTGCTGTCGAGCTGGCGCACCATGCTGGGGGTGGCACCCTTCTGCGGGCCGAATACCGCCGAAGCGCCGGTCGGGCCGATCAGCGGGTTGTCCACATCGCAGGCCACTTCGAACTGGCAGTCCTGCAGCCGCCGGTCCAGGTCCTGGGTATCGATCCGCGCCAGCGTCGCCAGCGCGCCGCCACCGGGGCCGATCGCCTCGCCCTGCGCATCCAGCAGCCGCACGCCCAGCGCCTGCGCCAGGCCGGCGCCGCCGTCGTTGGTGGCGCTGCCGCCGATGCCGATGATGAAGCGCCGCGCGCCGGCATCCAGCGCGGCCAGGATCAACTCGCCCACGCCCGCGGTACTGGTGCGCAGCGGCGCGCGCTCGGTCGGCGGCACCAGTGCCAGGCCGCTGGCGGCGGCCATTTCGATCACCGCGGTGCGGCCGTCGCCGGTCAGGCCGAAGAACGCCTGTACCGGGGTGCCGAGCGGGCCGCTGACCGTGCGGTCGATCACCCGCCCGCCGGTGGCGGCCACCAGCGCATCGACCGTGCCTTCGCCGCCATCGGCGACCGGCACCTTGCGGTACTGCCAGTCGGGGAACACCTCGCGGAAGCCGGCCTCGATCTGGGTGGCCACCTCCAGTGCGGACAGGCTTTCCTTGTAGGAATCGGGGGCGATGACGATCTTCATAGGCACACTCGCTGAGACGGACGCATCACTGGTTCACCGCGCGTGCCGGCACTCGCAGCACCAGCGCGGCGCCCAGCAGCATGGCACCGGCCAGCACGTACAGCGCCAGCTCGGTGCTGTGGGTGGCGTCCTTGATCCAGCCCACCAGGTACGGGCTGACGAAGCCGGCGACCTGGCCGGTGGAGTTGATCAGCGCCAGCCCACCGGCCGCGGCGGCGGCGGTGAGAAATCCGTTGGTCAGCGGCCAGAACAACGGCAGCCCACTGACCGCGCCCATCGTGGCCAGGGTCATGCCGAACAGGGCCAGAGCCAGGTTGTCGGTGACGCTGGCGGCGATGCACAGCCCGGCCGCCCCCATCAGCAACGGGAGTACCAGATGCCAGCGGCGCTCGCGGCGGCGGTCGGCCGAGCGCCCCATCAGCAGCATGAACACCGCCGCGGCCAGGTACGGAATGGCGCTCATCAGGCCGATCCGGGTTGGGTCGGTGACGCCGCTGCCCTGGATGATCGAAGGCAGCCAGAAGTTGATCGCATACACCCCGCTCTGGATGCAGAAGTACACCGTGCCCAGCATCCATACCGCCGGGCTGCGCAGCACCGCGCCCAGCGAGCTGGAGGCGCCGGCCGGCTTGCCGGCTTCGTCGGCGGCCAGCGCGCGGGTCAGTGCCTGCTTCTCCTGCGGGTCCAGCCAGGTGGCCTGCTGCACGCCATCGCTGAGCAGGAACCACACCCCGATGCCCAGCAGCACGGTCGGCAGGCCCTGCAGCAGGAACATCCACTGCCAGCCGGCCAGACCGCTCTGCCCGGCCGAGAAATGGCCGAGGATCCAGCCCGACAACGGCCCGCCCAGCACGCCGGAGATCGGGATGGCCGACATGAAGACGGTCATGACCCGGCCATGCTGGGCGCGCGGAAACCAGCGCGTCAGGTACAGCACGATGCCGGGGAAGAAGCCGGCCTCGGCCGCGCCAGTGAGCAGGCGCAGGGTGTAGAAGCCGGCCGGCGTGCGCACGAACATCAGGCAGGTCGACAGCAGGCCCCAGCTGACCATCATGATCGCCACCCAGCGGCGCGCACCGATGCGCTGCAGGATCAGATTGCTCGGCACCCCGCAGGCCAGGTAGCCGATGAAGAAGATGCCCGCACCCAGCCCGTACACGGTCTCGCTCATGCCCAGATCGCCGAGCATCTGCAGCTTGGCGAAGCCCACGTTGACCCGGTCCAGGTAGTTGAACAGGTAGCAGACGAACAGGAACGGGATCAGCCGCCACAGGATCTTGCGGTAGGTCGGGGCCATGTCATCGGGGGGCGGCAGTGGCCGGGTGGCTTGGGTCATCGCACGCTCCAGCAGTCGGTGGGCCCATCGGCGCGCAGTGCTGGCACCGGCACCACACAGGGGTCGGCGCATTCTAGTTGGAGCTTTTTCCCGGAAGCATCGTCAGCCTGCTGCCTGTCTGCGGACAAGCAGACGCGGGTTTTTGTGCAAATGCCCAAATCAGCCACAACCACACCCGGCGTGTGCCGGGCTCGGAACGCGACAGCAACCATGCTGTTGGTGCAAGGCTGGCGACCCCGATGCAGCGACTGCGACCCGCCACCCAGCCACTTGGCGGACAACCAGCGCCGGCGCACTCCGCGCGCGCCCCATTCAGCCCATCCGGCGAAGAAGCCAGCAGCAGCAACGCGCCTCCACCCCAGCCCTGCACTTACAACCAAGCCGGCGGCCACCGCCAAGCCCGACACAGCACCCAGCCCCGCACGACAGACCGCCTCGGCTTTGCGAATCCCGAATCCCCAATCCCAACTCCCGCGCTCTACCGATTCCCCACTCCCGATTCCCCATTCCCCACCGCATACGCCTGCGCCTGCCCCATCACCCGCAGCAGGTTGCCGCCCCAGATGCCGGCGATCTGCTGCTCGGTGTAGCCCTTGCGCAGCAGCCAGGCGGTGATGCGCGGCAGGTCGGAGACGTCTTCCAGGCCGACCACGCCACCGCCGCCGTCCCAGTCCATGCCGATGCCCACGTGCTCGGGCCCGACCACCTTGAGCACATGCTCCAGATGGGCGAAGAAGTCCTCCTCGGTGGCGCGCTTGATCGGGTAGCGCGCATCCAGCTCCTTGAGCGCGGCGCTCAGGGCCGTGCCGTCGGCGATCTTGATGTGCTCCCAGCCGCCGTATTGCTCGGTCAGCGCCTTCTCGGCGGCCTTGCGCTCGGGGCTGGCGCCGCTGTCGACCAGATAGCCACCGTAGGAATTCACCTGGATCACCCCGCCGTGCTCGGCCAGCACTTTCAGCCGCGCGTCGTCGATATTGCGCGGATGGTTAAACACCGCACGCGCGCCGCTGTGCGAGAGCACGATCGGCACCGGCGACAGTGCGATCAACTGGTCGAACACCGCATCGGAGGCATGCGATTGGTCGATCACGATGCCCAGCGCCTGCGCCTGCTGCACCAGTTGCCTGCCGGCCGGGCTCAGGCCCTTCCACTCCGGCCCCTTGGGGTCGGTGGCCGAGTCGGCGAACTCGTTGTTGAGAAAATGCACGGTGCTCATCAGGCGCAGGCCCTGCGCGTAATAGAAGCGCAGCAGCGTGGGGTCGGCCACCAGCGGGCTGGCGTTTTCCATGCTGATGTACACCACGCGCTTGCGATCGGCCTTGATGCGCGCGGCATCGGCGGGCGTGGTGGCGAAGGCGAAGCGCTGTGGTTGCGCGGCCAGCAGCGTGTGGATCTTCAACAACCGCTGCAGACCGGCATCGCGATCGTCCAGATGCGCGGCCGCACTGCGATTGCCCTGCGCGGTGTAGACCGCCCAGAAGCCGCCATCCAGCGCGCCTTCGACCATGCGCGGGTAATCCACCTGCGACAGCCGGTTGCCGGCATGCGCCTGCAACACGTCGAAGTCGGGGCGCTCCAGGTTGGCCGGCGTGTCCAGATGCGAATCCAGCGTGACCAGGCGCTGTTGCAGCGCCGTGGCGCGCGCCAGCTCGGCCTTGGAAAACTCCAGCGCGTGGGCAGGCAGCGCGGTGGCGAGCAACAGCGAGACAGACAGAGACAGCGTGTGCAGGTGCATGCGATCTCACAGCCAGGTGGGGGTCACCGGATCATAACGGCTTGCGACACGCGTACTGCAAGCGCCACGGCGCAGGCGATGCGCACATTGCGGCTCTGAAAAAATACACACGGAACCACATTGCGCGCAGTGCCAACGTCTGTACGCCGCGCCTAGCTTGCAGCCGCACGCAGGGATCCATGCGTCGCCCACCGTGACCGCTCGCCTGGCGATGGCGTGCGGGGCCAGGTGTGGGTTCAATCGCCCAGTTCGGCCAGGCGCGCGCGCACGCTCTCGACATCGACGTGCTCGCGCACGTGCAGCCACTGCCGCGCCCATACCGAGCGCAACACGATCCAGGCACCGAGCACGCCCAGGCAGGTCGAGCCCAGCGCCAGCAGCAACGGATGCAATGGCGAACCGTTGCCGGTCTGGAACAGGTACATGAAGGCGCTGGCGAACAGCAGCCACACCCCGAACACCGGCCAGTTGCTGGCCAGCAGACTGGCATGGGGCCGCTCGATCTCGCGCAGCAACCGGCTCAGCGCCTTGCGTTCCTCATCGTCCGCTGTCATCGACTGGCCGCTCCAGGGGTTGATCGCCGCGCTAGATCACGCGGCAGAAAACAGCCTTCAGATAGCGCGATTCCTGCACGTGCGCCATGAACGGGTGGTCCGGACCGGCACCGGCCACCTTCAGGATCTGGATGGTGCGCCCGGAGAAATACGAGGCGCGCCGCAGCATGTCCAGGAATTCCTGTTCGGCCACCAACCCGGTGCACGAGAAGGTGGCGAACAGGCCACCGGGCTTGACCACGCCCAGCGCCAGCTTGTTCATGTCCAGGTACTTCTTCAGCGCCGGAATCACCTGCTCGCGGTCGCGGGTCATCTTGGCCGGGTCCAGGATCACCACATCGAACTGCTCGCCGCGGTTGGAGGCATCGCGCAGCCAGGGGAAGATGTCGGCCTGCACGAACTTCGGCCGCACGTTGTTGAGCTTGGCGTTGCCCTTGGCGATGGCGATCACGTCCTCGTCGATGTCCACGCCCAGCACCTCGGACGCGCCGCGCGCAGCCGCATACACCGCAAAGCCGCCGGTGTTGCAGCACAGGTCCAGCACGCTCTTGCCTTCGACCTGCTCGCTCAGCCACTGGCGGTTCTCGCGCTGGTCGGCAAAGAAGCCGGTCTTGTGCGCACCGGCCGGGTCGGCACGGAACTTGATGCCGTACTCGGTGATCACCGACGCTTCGGTGGTGGTGCCGTGGAAATCGAAGCTTTCCTGCTTCTGCACGTGTTCGTCGGCAAAGCTGTGGAAGCGGCAGCCCGGGAACTGCTCGCGCAGCGCCTCGTAGATCCATTCGCGGTGGCGGAACATGCCGGCGGCGAAGAACTCCACCACCACCAGGTCGCCATAACGGTCCACCACCAGGCCGGACAGGCCGTCGCCTTCGCTGTGCACCACGCGCCAGGCATCGGACACCGCGTCGAGTTTGAGCCAGTCGCGGCGCAGGCTCACTGCCGCGGCGATCTTGCGCGAGAACCAGCCCGCATCCACCGGCACCGCCTGGTCGGTCTCCAGGATGCGCACGGCGATGCGCGAGTGTCCGTTGTAGAAGCCGCGGCCGACCCACTCCCCGTCCACGCCGACCACATCGACGATGGTGCCGGGTTTGGGCTTGGCGGCGGGCTTTTCCACCAGCTTCTGGAAGATCCACGGGTGGCTGGAGCGCCACGCATTCTTGAGTCGGACGACGGGGACAGGAGTATTCATCCGCCCATTGTATCCGGCTGGATTGACGTGCCTGCCCCGGGCACGCAGAATCGGGCGCAGAAGGGGAGTAGCTCCCAGCGTTGTCGCCGTCATGACGAGCCCTGCCATCAGGCGCTCCGGTGCAACGGCAACCGGCCCGGCCGGTTGTGAGCGAGACCTTCGCCGCGCAGGCGAAGGTCCGTCACCCGGAATCCACGATTTCCGTGTCACAAGGCCTCAGCCCACCGGCTGTCCAGGTCGTTTCACTTTCGGGATTCTTGTATGCAAACCATTGGCAATGTCTGGTTATGGGGTGGCTTCGCGATCGTGGTGATCGTGGCGCTGTTGGTCGATCTGGTGCTGATGCGCCACGGCGGTGCCCACAAGGTCACCTTCAAGGAAGCCACCTGGTGGAGCATCGGCTGGGTGCTGCTGGCGCTGGCCTTCAACGCCGGGCTGTGGTGGTACCTGCAGGGCAGCATGGGCGATGCGGCGGCCGACCGCATCGGGCTGGAGTTCCTGACCGGCTACCTGGTCGAGAAATCGCTGGCGGTCGACAACATCTTCGTGTTCCTGATGGTGATGACCTACTTCGGCGTGCCCGAGGAGCAGCGCCAGCGCGTGCTGATCATCGGCGTGCTGGGCGCGATCGTGCTGCGCGCGATCATGATCTTCGCCGGTTCGGTGCTGCTGACCAAGTTCCATTGGCTGCTGTACGTATTCGGCGCCTTCCTGCTGCTGACCGGCATCAAGATGTGGTTCTCCGCCGGCAAGGAGCCGGATCTGGAAGCCAACCCGGTGCTGCGCTGGATGCGCGGCCATCTGCGCCTGAGCCCGCAATACCACGGCCATGCGCTGAGCGTGATCAAGGACGGCAAGCGCTGGTTCACCCCGTTGTTCGTGGTGCTGATCCTGATTGCGGTGATCGATGTGATCTTCGCGGTGGACAGCATCCCGGCGATCTTCGCGATCACCACCGACCCGTTCATCGTGCTGACCTCCAATGTGTTCGCGGTGCTGGGCCTGCGCGCGATGTTCTTCCTGCTGGCCGGCATGGCCGACCGCTTCCACCTGCTGCCGTACGGGCTGGCGGTGATCCTGGTGTTCATCGGCACCAAGATGATGATCATCGATCTGTACAAGATCCCGGTGCTGGTCTCGCTGGCGGTGGTGATCGTGATCCTGGTCTTCACCATCGTGCTGAGCCTGCTGCGGCCGCCCAAGCCGGCTCGGCACTGACCGGCCGGGATTCGGGATTCGGGATTAGGGATTAGGGAACGGCAGCGCCGCGTGCGTTGCTCGCATTTACGCACTGACCAACTCGAGGGGTCGTTGCCTGCTCGCCGTCGCGGGACCTTACGCGGCATGGATGCCGCGTAAGAGCCTACACGGACGTACTTGCGGCGTGTCCCGCGACGGTGGGCGGGCAAGGGCCCGCAGCCAATGGGTGTCGCGCTTCGGCGACCTGCGTGATGCCACGCGAGCCGCTGCGCCAATCACCGGTGGCGGAACTGGATTATCCCGTCGTCGGGCCTGCTTATCCCGCGCCGGACAGGCTTGTAAAACATCCGCGCGACGCCATCCGTGAAGGCATGACACCGCATCCTGTTGCCGCCGACGCCACCTCGCAAGATCGCCTGGATCGTTCCCGGGTCTTGCGTGCCTTCAACTTCAGCCTGGCTGCCGTGCTGCTGCTGGTGGCGGTGTTCACCGCCCAGGGCATGTTCGACTGGCGCGCCTGGGCGGTGGCACCGCTGCAGGCCGACGGCCTGCTCGGCATCCTCACCGCACCGCTGCTGCACGGCTCGCTCGCGCATCTGGGCGCCAACGCCGCCGCCTTGTTGATCCTGGGCACACTGGCCGGCAGCGTGTATCCGCGCGCCACCGCCCTGGCGCTGCCGTTGCTGTGGCTGGGTTCGGGGCTGGGCGCGTGGTTGCTGGGAGAGCCCGGCAGCCGGCATCTGGGCGCCAGCGGCGTCACCCACGGGCTGATGTTCCTGGTGTTCGTGCTGGGACTGCTGCGCCGCGACCGCCCGGCGATTGCCACCAGCATGATCGCCTTCCTGTTCTACGGCGGCATGTTGCTGACCATCCTGCCGCACGAGGCCGGCGTGTCCTGGCAATCGCATCTGGGCGGCGCGGTGGCCGGCCTGATCGCCGCGCTGCTGCTGCGCCTGCGCGACCCGCAACAGGCCAGGCCGCGCTACAGCTGGGAAGACGAGGACGAGGACGCTGCCTGGGAGATCAGCAACGCCGAACGCGACGTGCTGGAACCGCCGCCGCCACGCCAGGTGCCAGTGCTGTGGCAGCGCCAGGAAGACGGCTCGCAGAACGTGGTGCTGCACTTCCCGCCACGCGAACGGCCACCTGGGACGTAGGAGCGCGCTGGCGCGCGATGGAGCGTTATCGGGAACGCTTCATCGCGCGCCAGCGCGCTCATATGCGTCCAACGTTTAACGCGTTGCACGCTCGCTCAACGCACGCCGCGCCAGGCCCGGATCGTCGGCAAAGAACGCATCGATACCGGCATCCAGATACACCTTCAACTCGGCCAATGCGCCGGCCTCGTTGCGCTCGGTCACCGCAGCACTGCTGCGGTTGTTGGCGGCCAGGAAATAATTCTCCGGGCGGAAGGTATACGGCTGCACCTGCAGTCCTGCCGCATGCGCGTCGTGCACCAGGCTGGTCGGCGTGCCCAGGCGCTGCTGCGCATCCAGCGGAATGATGCTGCGGATGTCCGGGCCGATCGCATCGGCATAGCCGGCAACCTGCTTCAGTCCCTCGGGCGTGATCATCTGCGCGTAGGTGCGTGGCGCGTTGCCCACGCCCGCATCGGGCAGCGCCATCTGCGCGCCGCCCAGCAGCTGCAGCAAGCGAATAGTGCTGTTGCGCCCGATCTTGCCGCGCAAGTAACGCAGGTTGCCGGTCTCGAACGACTGGATCACCACCGGCGCGGTCTGCGTGTAGGCATGCGCACGCAGGCTCGCCAGCACCTTGTCTTCCATCGCCAGATTCAGCGCACTGAAATAGCTCGGGTGCTTGATCTCCGGAATCAGCCCGATCGTGCGCCCGGTCGCTGCCGATTCGGCTGCGACGAAATCGATGATCTCATCGAAGGTGACAATCTGAAACTGCCCGTCCCAACGCGTGCCGCGCAACTGCGGCAACCGCTCGCGCGCGCGCAAGGTCTTCAATTCGGCAAGAGTGAAGTCTTCGGTGAACCAGCCTTCCATCGCCTGGCCATCGATGGTCTTGCGGGTTTTGCGCGCGGCGAACTCCGGGTGGGTGGCCACGTCGGTGGTGCCGCCGATCTCGTTCTCATGACGCGCCACCAGCACACCATCCTTGGTGGACACCAGGTCCGGCTCGACAAAATCGGCGCCATCGACAATCGCCTTGGCATACGAGGCCAGGGTGTGTTCCGGGCGCAATGCGCTGGCGCCACGGTGCGCAAAGATCTGCACCGTCTTCGCCAACGGCGCCTCTGCCAACGCGGGCCCGCTCATGCCGACCATCATCGCTCCCAACACCAACGCACGGTGGAACTGCATCATGCCTTTCTCCAACAAAAAAGCAGCCATCAACACCACGGCACGACCGCCAGACGAGCGCGGCCGATGAGCGAGGCGGGATGCACGACCTTGCATCCCGCACCTCCGCATCGTCGCATCCGCCCGACAATCACTCGGCAGGTCTTGCCAGCCACTCTAAAACCATCCACGTCGATCACCACCGGAAGTCAGTCAGCAGCCATAAGACCCGCTGTTACCAATCCCCAATCCCGACTCCCCAATCCCTAACTCAGAACTTGGCATCCAAAGTCAAAAACACCTGCCGCGGCGCACTGGCGTGGAATGCCAGCTGACGGCCATTCGGATCGCTGTTGGCGAACGCGGTGAGGTTGGACGCATAGCGCTTGTCGGTGAGGTTGGTCACGTTGAGCGAGAGCTTGAGCCCCTGCAGCACGCCGGCCTGGCCAAAGTCGTACCCGGCGCCCGCATCGAACGAGGTGTAACCGCCGAAGCCCTGGTCGTTGGTGTAGGTGTAGTAGCGCTGGCCGGTGTACTTGCCGCGCAGGTTGATGTTCCAGTTGGCGTAGTTGAAGGCGATTTCGCTGGCGAACATGCGCTTGGGCGTATCCACCGTGGTCTTGCCGGCAGTCGGAATGATCACGCCGTTCTGCACGTAGTTGTCGTCGTAGGTCGAACGGTTGATCGAAGCCGAGTTGTACCACTGCAGGTAGCTGGTCGGCTTCCAGATCACGGTCAGTTCGCCGCCGCGGCTGCTCACCGAGCCCACGTTGAAGAAGCGCGTGGTGCAGGCCGGCGTGGTGCCCTGCTGGATGCTGGCGCAGGGATTGAGCGAGAGCAGGCGGTTGTCGAAGGTCACGTCGTAACCCACCAGCGAGGCTTCGAAGCGGTCACGCACGAAGCGATAACCGGCTTCCACGGTGCGCGACTTCTCCGGCTCCAGTGCGCCGACGCTGGCATCGAAGGAGGCCTGCGTCACCAGCAACGGACCACCGGCGCCACCGCCCTGGAACGCGGCGATGTTTTCCGCGTACGAGGCGAACACTTCCTGCCCGTCTGCGATCCGATAGCCCAGACCGACCTGCGGCAGCACCGACTCGCTGGCCTTGATCGAACCGGTCGCCACCGGCGCTTCCACCGCCAGCCCCGGCGTTTCGCGCGCGGTCATTTCGGTGCTCGGGCTCTTGATGCCCAGATCCACGCTCAGGCGCTCGTCGAGGAACTTGAAGTTGCCCTGCACATAGAACTGCCGCGTGGTGATGATGTAGTTCTGCGAGAACAGCCGGCGGTCGGGATCCTGCAGGAACTTGTCGTCGCTGACCGGCCCGTCGATCCAGTAGAAATTGCGCTCCACATCGTGGTGATTGCGCTCGTACCACAGCCCGGCTTCGAGATGATGCGGGCCCAGGTTCCAGCCGAGCGAGGCGATGCCGCCGGTGCGGTTGATCCAGTAATTGGTGCTGCGGATGGAGATCGGCAATGCCTGCGGCGTGCCCGGGTTGGACGCCTGGCCCGGCGACCACCAGTGACCCTGACCCTTGTTTTCGTGGTGGTAGACCTGGGTGTGCAGGCTGATCGCATCGTTGGGCTGGAAGTCGCCGGCCACATAGAACAGATCGTCGTCGCGCAACGCGCGACTCTGGTAGTACGCATCGTCGATGTTGTCCACGCCGCCGCTGAAGCCGCAGCGCGCCGCATTGCGCGTGGCCGGTGCGCAGTACGCCGCGGCCAACGCCCGGTTCCAGTCCGGTGCGTACAGGTTCCAGTCCCAGCCCAGGCCACGCGCCATGCCGCTCTTGGACAGGTACGAATAATCGGCCTGCGAGGTCCGCGAGGTGTCGGCGAACGCGGTCAGCTTACCGCCGTCGAACTGGTACACGCCCTTGGCATTGAACTGCCGCGTGGTGGTCGGCGACTCCGGGCGCGCCCACATGTCGGCTTCGGCATTGATGCCGGACAGATACGCCGAAAACCCGTTGTAGTCGCCGGTGTCCACGCGCAGGAAGGTGCGCCGGTTGGCATCGGAGCCCACCGTCTGCGACAGCTGCCCGCCGAACACGCTGGACGGATCGGCCGAGTAGTACTGGATGGTGCCGCCCAGGTTGCTGGTGGACGCGGTGCCCAGTGCGCCGATGCCCGAGGCCAGCTCCACGCCGCCGAAGTTTTCCGCAATCAGGGCGCGGCTGATATTGAGGCCGTTGTAGTTGCCGTAGGCGTTGTCGCCCAGCGGCAGGCCGTCGAGCGTATAGCCCAGGCGCGTGCCGTTGAAGCCGCGCAGGCTGATCGTCTGCGACTCCTCGTTGGCACCGAAGGCATCGTTGGATTGCACGTTGACGCCCGGCATGCGGTTGAGCAGTTTCTGGATGCTGGTGCCCGGCGGCAACACCGGAATGTCCTGCTGGGTGATGCGCTGCACCTGACGCGTTTCGCCCTGGCCGATCACCGAGACCGCGTCGAGTTGCTGCACGGTCGTGCCGGTATCGGCAGTCACCTCGGGATCGGCGGCATAGGCGGCCGGCGACAGCACGAGCGCGGTAAGGACGGCGGCACTTAACAGATGGGTCTTGGGCATGAGCGGCAGGGGGACGAGTCAAAAGATGACGGCAAGCGTGCGACAGCTGTCTTGCGTCGATGCGACCGGGACATGACAGTGCTGCGACAGCAGCTGCGCATTGCGCGCCGCATCTGCGTTGCGCTGGCATGCAGATGTCATCTGCGCGTCGTAATCTGCGCACTCATCCATCTGTGTTGTCCGAGGGTTGCTGCATGTCCGATCGCATTGCTCGCGCTTGTTCCCGGACGCTGACCAGCGTCGCCATCGCGGTGTTGGCGTGGGGATGCGGCAGTGCGAGCGCCCGCGACAAGGCGGCTCCGGCGGGCTCGGTGATCGCCACCGATGCACACGGCTACCTGGAAAAAGCACAGGTGCCCGACAGCCTGCGCCTGGTACCGCCACCGCCGCAGGACGGCAGCGCCGCGCTCGCCAACGATCAGGCCATCGCCACATCCATGCTTGCCCTGCGCGGCACACCGCGCTGGGACCTGGCCACGCAGGACGCTGCGCTGACGTTCCCGGCGGCCGCCAATCACTTCAGTTGCGCGCTCGGCATCCAGATCGACCAGGCACACACGCCGCACCTGCTGCGTCTGCTCGAACGCAGCATGCGCGACGCCAGCACCAGCACCAGCGCGGCGAAGGCACGCTATCAGCGGCCACGCCCGTTCATGCGCAACGACCAGCCGATGTGCACGCCCGACGACGACGCGGCGCTGCGCAAGAACGGCTCCTACCCTTCCGGCCACACCGCCATCGGCTGGAGCTGGAGCCTGATCCTGGCCGAGCTGGCCCCCGCCCAGCGCGACGCCCTGCTCGCCCGCGGCCGCGCCTTCGGCGACAGCCGCCTGGTCTGCAACGTGCACTGGCAGAGCGATGTCCTGCAGGGCCGCATCATGGGCGCCGCCACCGTCGCCGCGCTGCACGACAACCCCGAGTTCCAGAAGGATCTGGCCGCTGCGCGCCGCGAGATCGACAAGGCGCATGCAAAGCAACCTGCCACCGCCACTGCATCGCCAGCATGCGATGCCGAGAACGCGGCATTGCAGACGGTGCTGCCGGGTGTGATGTGACGCGTTTTGCAGCGCAGTTGCGGGCGCTCGCTTCGAGTTTCGGTATCGGCATGTGACCCGCTGTACAAGCGTTGCGCTTGTCGCCGTCCCTGATCCTTGATCCTTTCCTTGATGCAGAACACCAACAGCCAGCGTCTGCATCGGCTCGTCATGCGTCGCGGCAGGTAAGCGGTCTACTTGCCGATACAAAAACTCGAAAAGATCTTGCCCAGCAATTCGTCGGCGCTCAGCTTGCCGGTGATCTCGCCGAGTGCTTCCTGTGCCAGGCGCAATTCTTCGGCGGCCAGTTCGAGCTGTTCGAAGCCCAGCTCCAGATCCGCTGCGTCTGCATGCTGTTCGGCGCGGCGCAATGCCTCGACATGCCGCGTGCGTGCGGAGAATTCGCCTTCCACGCTGTCCGCTCCGTCGCCCAGCGCAAGCTCGCGCAACCGGGCGTGCAACTGCTCCAGTCCCTGCCCGGTCACCGCCGAGACCGCGACCGCGTCGCGATCGAGCGCTGTGGCTTCGGCCAGCAGATCGCATTTGTTGTGGATCCACAGCTGACGCGGCACCGTATCGATGGCATCGCCGATCGCATCGCGCGCGGCTTGCGGGTCGCGTGCATCCAGTACCACCAGCGCCAGATCGGCGCGCTGCAGTTCGGCACGCGCGCGCCGCATGCCCTCGCGCTCGATCGCATCACCACCTTCGCGCAGGCCGGCGGTGTCGACCAACACGAGTTCGAAACCATCGAGCTGGATGGCTTCCTGCAAGGTATCGCGCGTGGTGCCGGCCACATCGGTGACGATGGCGCGCTCGCTACCGGCCAATGCATTGAGCAACGAACTCTTGCCGGCATTGGGCGGACCGATCAGCACCGCGTGCAGGCCGTCGCGCAGCTTGCGCCCGCGCTCGGCATCGCGCAGCAGTTGCGCCAGCAATGCGCGCGCCTGCTGTAGCCCGTCGCGCACCTGCGCTCCGCCCAGGGTGTCGAGCGGCTCGTCGGCAAAGTCGATCGCCGCTTCCACATGGATGCGTAGCCGGGTGAGGCTGTCGCTGAGCGCATCGGCCCGTTGCGAAAACACACCGTCCAAGGATCTGCGCGCAGCGCGTGCCGCGCGCAGATCGCCGGCGGCAATCAGATCGGCGATGGCTTCGGCCTGCGCCAGATCGAGTTTGCCATTGAGAAAGGCGCGCTCGCTGAACTCGCCCGCGCGTGCCTGCCGCGCGCCCAGCGCAATGCAACGCGCCACCAGCTGCCGCAACAGCACCGGGCTGCCGTGTCCCTGCAGTTCCACCACCGCCTCGCCGGTGAAGCTGTGCGGCGCCGGAAACCACAAGGCAATGCCATCGTCGATCACCTCGCCCTGCGCATCGCGAAAGCGCGCGTAGCGTGCCTGCCGTGGCTGCAGATTCGGGACACCCAGCTCGGCGGCGATCTGCGCCGCCTGCGGCCCGGACAGGCGCACGATGCCGATGCCTCCGGTTCCGGCGGCGCTGGCGATGGCAACAATGGTCGATGGCGAAGAAGACATAGTCAGACAGGTTGCGCGGATCAGAGACGTTGCAGTTGCGTGCGTGCCTGCTCGGCGCCGCTGCCTTGCGGCTGCAGTTCCAGATAGGTGGCGTAGGCCTTGCGTGCCTTGTCGCGATCGCCGGCTTTTGTGTAGGCATCGCCGAGATTGAGATAGGCCACCGCACGCGACGGATCGATTTTCAGGGTATTTTCCAGCCAGCGCGCCGATTCGGCAAAGCGTTCCTGGCGGTAGTACACAAAGCCCAGGTTGTTGGCGGCCAAGGCGAAATCCGGGCGCAGCTTCAAGGCTTCGGCAAACTGCTCGGCCGCTTCGGCATAGCGTTTTTCCTTGTACAACTGCAGGCCGCGCTCGTTGGCCAGCTGCGCACGTTGGCGGTCGCTGCTCTTCACCGCCGTCGGCAAGACCAGCCTGGCTTCGCCGCCTTGCAGCGTCTTCACCGTCACCGGCGCCGCAGCTGTTGCAGCACCGCTGGTGGTGGCGGCAGGACGCGCCGCATCCACGCGGCCGTTGAGTGCGATCGCATCGGCGGACAACTGCGCGGTACCGGCGGTCAGGAACTCTTCGCCGCTCGGTACCTGGAACACGAACTCCCCGCCCTGCGAGCCGGGCAGGCTGCCGAATGCCGGGGTCTGCGCCGACACTGCCGACACCGCCGGTGCGACATAGGCCGCCAGTTCGGTGCCGGTGATCAGGCCATCGCCATTGAGGTCGCCCTTGCCCGCCAGCGCCTGCAGCAGCACCCAGGTAAACACCGAATGCCCGTTCGGGCCGCTATCGGCCACCTGCTGATCGGCACCGCCGGCAGTGAGCATCTGGCGGGCGATGCGTCGTGCGTTCTCGCGCAGGTAGGCGCCGGACGTCGGCCCGCCGCGCGTCAGCCCCAATCCGCTATAGCAGGCATCCATCACGAACAGCACATGCTTGGCTTGCAGGCTTTCGGCGATGTTCTGCAGGTCGCTCATCGCGATCGCATCGCTGGCCAGTTGCTGCGGATCCGAGTCGACCGGAATGATGTAGCCCAGGTCGCGCCCGGATGCCAGCCGGCGCGTGGCGCCGTGCCCGGCGAAGAACACGAACACGCGGTCGTTGGTCTGCGCGCGTCCCTCGCCGAGGCGATCGTGGAATGCCGCAAGAATATTGTTGCGCGTGGCCTGCCCGTTCTTGAGCACGATCACCTGCGAGGACGGAAACCCCAACGGGCCGGTCAAGGTGCTGGCGATGGCCTGCGCGTCGTTGGCGGCATATTCGAGCTTGGGCCAGTGCGCGTAGTCGTCGATCCCGATCACGATCGCCCAGGAGTTGGCGTAGCCGGTGGTCACGGTTGCCTCGGCCGCCGCGCCGGGCGCGCGCGCCACCGAAAACTCGCGGCCATTCCAGCCGGCGAACTGGTAGCCATCGGCGATCAGGCGATCCAGGATCTGCGGCAGCGCCTTCACTGCACGGTCGTGGATGTCATGGAACAACACGATGCCGCGCTGCTCCTTGTTCACCTGGTCGAGCACGCGCTGCACGATCGACTCGGGTACCGGGTCGGCCCAGTCCATCGAGTCGATGTTCCACATGATCGACTTCAGGCCTGCCTCGCCCAGCAGCTGCAAGCCTTCGGCATTGCGCGCCCCGTACGGAAACCGGAACAACGGCGCACGCTTGTCGTCCACCGCCCGCAACAACGTGTCGGTGTCCAGCACCTGGCTGCGCAACGCATCGCCAGTGGTCTTGGACAACTGCGCATGGGTCAGGCTGTGGTTGCCCACCGCATAACCTTCTTCCATCAGCGTGTGGCTGATCTTGGATAACGGCGCGAGTGTCGGCTTGCCCTGCGCGTCCAGGCTGCCCAAGTTGCGGCCCACTTCGAAGAACACGCCCGGCACGTCGTAGCGTTTGAGGATGGCCACGATCTCCTCGGTATAGGCCTTGTGCGGGCCGTCGTCGAAGGTCAGCACCACCGTCTTGGGCGGCAGGTCGCGGCCGAAGATCTCATTGTCGCTATCGCGTGCGGAGAACGGGTACGGCTCCACCACGCCATGATCGCGCAGGATCTTTTCGCGCGTGTACAGGCTGCGCAGATGCGCCACGTAGTCGTCCCACTTCTCGCGCTTGGGCACGATCGCGCGGCTGCGATCGAAGCGGCTGAAAATCTGCGTCAGTTCCTTGTTGTAGCTGCGCTCGATCTCGTCCAGCGCTTCCAGATCCTCGCCGATGCGCTGATGCAGCTTCACCGCCGGCAATGCCGAATCGCGGCCAATGCGTGCGTGCAGGTCGCGCAACACTTCGGCAAACGCCAGGCGGTCGGCATCGTAGAGATCCGGTGCCGATTCGATCTCGTCCAGCACCGTGGCGATCGTTGCGAAGCGACGCGCTGCGTTCGACGTCAGCACCGTCTCGAATCGCGCAGCGATGCGCTCGCGCTGCTGGAGGTTTTCATGGAACAGCTGCTGCCCCACGCTGCTGGAGGTGGCGCGGTCGCGTGGCGTCTGGGCATCCGCATCGGCCAGCAACACGATGATGCGGCGATGCCGGTCCAGTTGCTCGCGCAGCTGCGCGATCAGTGCGCGTGCGTCGTCGCTGTCGGTTTCGGCTGCCGCACCAGTGGCTGCAGGCGTAGCGGTGCTGGCGGCAGACGCTGCCTCGCCGGCGGTCTGCTTGCCGCAGCCGGCCATCGCCAGCATTCCTGCGAAAGCGGCGCACAGCCACAGGCGATACAGCGGCGATGACATCACGACGGCGTCCTTGGCGATGAAGACAACAGGGCAGACAACAACTGCGGCGACATGCAGAAAGCCCGCCTTGCGGCGGGCTCTGTGCAACTGCGCTTACTTGGCGTTGGCCTGGATGATCTTGCTCGGCTTCTCGCCGTGCTGGCGGATCATCCACCACTGGATCAGCAGACCCAGGCCGCCGTTGACCACCCAGTACAGCACCAGGCCGGCCGGCATGAAGGCCATCATGACGCCGAACACCAGCGGCATGAACTGCATCATCTTGGCCTGCATCGGGTCCATGCCCGGGGTCGGGGTCAGCTTCTGCGTGGCCCACATGATGGCGATGTTGAGCACCGGCAGGATGAAGTACGGATCGCGCGCGGTCAGATCCTGGATCCAGCCCAGCCACGGCGCCTGACGCAGTTCCACCGATTCCACCAGCACCCAGTACAGCGCGAAGAAGATCGGCATCTGGATCAGCAGCGGTAGGCAGCCGCCCATCGGGTTGATCTTTTCCTTCTTGAACAGCTCCATCGTCGCCTGCTGGTACTTGACGCGATCGTCGCCGTAACGCTCCTTCAGCTGCGCCAGGCGCGGCTGGAAGCGGCGCATCTTGGCACCGGACTTGTACTGCGCAGCCGACAGCGGATACAGCGCCAGACGCAGCAGCACCACCAGGCCGATGATGGACCAGCCCCAGTTGTGCAGGAAGCTGTGCAGATGGCTCAGCACCCAGAACAGGCCCTGGCCGATGATGGCCATGATCGAGAAGCGGCTGTAGTCGACCACCCGGTCCAGTCCCTTCACGTCTTCCTTGGCGATCAGGCTGACCAGCTTCGGGCCCACCCACAGGCGCGCTTCGGTGGTCGCGGTCTGGCCTGGCGCCACGGTGAAGGCCGGTCCACGCAGTTCGGCCACGTCACGCGGGCCGTCCTGGTTCAGCACGTACAGCGAGGCCTGGTCCTTCTGCGGAATCCACGCGGTAAAGAAGTGGTGCTGCAGCAGCGCCACCCAGCCGCCGGTGATCTGGCGATTGAGGCCACCGTCGTCCATGTAGTCCTTGAACGCGCGACGCTCGTAGCCTTCCTGCGGGCTGTACCAGGTCGCCCCGTTGAAGCTGAAGGAATCCGGGTTGGTCATGCCGCGGCTGAGGATGGTCGGCACCCGGCTCAGCTTGCGGAACACGTAGCCGTTCCACGGCGCGCCACTCTTGTTGATCACCTCGTCCTTGATCGAGATCGCATAGCGACCGCGTTCCAGGGTGAAGGTGCGGCGAATCGACACGCCGTTGGGGCCATTCCACACGAACGGCACCACCAGGGTGTTCTGGCCCTTGGCCAGTTCGAACGCGGTGCCCGGCTGTTCGGCGCGGAAGCCACCCACGCCCGGTACCGGCGAATGCTCGCTGGCCCAGCCGCTGGTGGCGTTATAAGGGTGCGCGGCATCTTCGGTCAGCAGGCTGACCGGCGCGGTGCCGTCCTTGGTTTGCGGAAACTGCAGCAGTTCGGCATCGAGCACGCTGCGGCCGTCCAGCTTCAGGCGCAGCACGTCCGAGGTCAGGGTGATCACCGGCGCAGCACCGGCAGCAGCCGGCGTCGCGGCAGTCGTGCTGGTCGCCGGTACGGCGCCCGGCACACCCGCCTGCGGAATGGCCTGGGCCGCCGGCACATTGGCCGACGGTGCCGCAGCGTCAAGATCGCGCGCAGCCGGCACCGACTGCGTCGCCGCAACCACCGGCGCATTGGCGGCGGCCTTGTCCTTGCCCCACTCCATCCACAGCAGCGCCGCGACCATCAGCCAGGCAAAAATCAGGAAAACACGGGTCTGGTTCATCGGGCAGCAACTCGCTCAGTCGGAACTGGGTTCCGGCTCTGTCGGGGAAAGGGAGGATGGGTGCATCGTCCTGGCGGGCGGCATTGTGCCGGGCGCAGCAGGCAGGGGCAATGCGCCGGCACGGCGCAGCAGACGCAGGAAAGCGTCGCGAATCTGTGGATTGGTCGCTTTTGCGGCTGCGGAGCGCGCCACAATCACGTAATCGCCGCCGGCAAGCTCGGGCAGCAGATGCCGCATGGCATCGCGCAATACGCGTTTGATCCGGTTACGTCCCACCGCACGCGTGTCGACCTTGCGCGACACCGCCATGCCCAGGCGCGGCGGCGTATCGCCGGTCCGCCAGTGCAGGCTGAGCAACGGGTCCGAGGTACGACGTGCAGTATCGAAAACGACCGTATATTGCGCACGCGTACGAACCCGCGCAGAGCGAGGAAATCGCCTGCACGGGTTCGATGCGTTCACGTTAGGGACTGCCTCGGCCGCAGGGAGCGGCGCGGCAATCAAGCGCTCAGGCGCTTGCGGCCCTTGGCGCGGCGGCGAGCCAGGATCTTGCGGCCGTCGGCAGTTGCCATACGTGCGCGGAAGCCATGGTCGCGTGCTCGCTTGAGGTTGCTGGGTTGGAAAGTACGCTTGGTGGCCATGGGGCCCTCTGCATGAATGGAGACGAATAGAACCGGCAATTCTATAGGGCCATCAGCGGCCGGGTCAACTCCCCGCAGACGTTAGCGGAGGTGATGGCGGTCAAGCCTGTGGATGGACCTGTGAATAAGTCTGGGAAAACCCTGTCCTCGGTGCTAGTCTGGCGCATCCTCTTTTCACTACCGGGCTGCGAGCACGGCGCTTTTCTGCGCGCCGCAGCCAGCAACAGATGATCATACTTTG